>JAFLCE010000058.1 GCA_017303655.1 Anaerolineae bacterium | reverse complement strand
CGCCTTGCACTCCGCTCGAATTGACTGAAGCGCGCACGATCTGCCCGGTCTGTATCGAGTAAACAAAAACATCCATGACCTCGTTCGTATCATCAGGGACAAAGTTCGTGGAACGCGAATTGAAAACGACAAACCGCCCATCCAGCGAAATACTGCCATCTAAGCCGCCAGCGTTACCAGAGACAGTGACTCCGGTGGTCGTCCCCAATTGCATATCACGCACAAAGATATCTCCCACGCCATTCGTATCGTTCGGAACGAGATTATCCGCATCCGAGTCAAAAACCACAAAACGTCCATCCCCTGAAATAGATGCAGTCATCGATTCATTGTTCGGCTCGCCGCCTGTCGAAGTCAAGGAGGCGCGCGCTACGGTTCCAGTGACCATGTCTTTGACATAAATATCGCCATAGCCGTTCGTATCGCCCTCAACAAAATTGGTCGAGCCAGATTCAAACGCCACGAAACGCCCATCTGCCGAAACGGATGGTCCGCCTCCCCCGCTGTTTGCCTGTTCACCTGTCGCCGTCACCGAAACACGGACGGTGGTGCCCAATTGCAGATCACGCAGAAAGACATCACCAACCCCGTTAGTATCATCCAGCACGAGGTTGGTTGCTTCCGAGTCAAACGCCACAAAGCGCCCGTCAGCAGAAATGTCGCCAATGTACGACATCGCGTTCGCCTGCATCTCATTCGAATCCACCGAGACGCGGGTAACCACCCCCGCCGCGCGAATCTGAACAGCACTCTCTGTTGAGGTAAGTGAAACCACAAGGACGAATCCAATTACCATCTGCCAAATAGATTTAGAAAACCTGGGATTCATAGCACACTCCTTTCTTGCACAAAACCTTCCCCGCTCGTTTTTACACTTTCATCATATATCCATAAAAGGATGCATGATGATTGCAATAGCGTGCTAATTTTTTTCCACAACTTCCATAATCTTTCTACTTAATAAAGTGTGTCAGAAGTTATATTTTAGATTAAGAGATAAAATACCTAGACTCGCTTCAGTAGGAAGGACAAAATGAAATTTCAGATCACTCACATCAGTACGGCAACGATACTTTTGGAAATTGGAAACCTGCGCCTCTTAACCGACCCGGTCTTTGACCCTGCTGGCGGGAAGTATTATTTTGGCTGGGGCACGGGTTCGACCAAATTGACCGCGCCCTCTGTTTCCATCGAATCTCTTGGCAATATCGACGCCGTGCTATTAAGCCATGACCATCATGACGATAATCTCGATAAAGCCGGGCGTGCCTTTTTGCCCAAAGCAAAGCGTGTGCTGACCACCACATCCGGCGAAAAACGTCTGCGCGGCAATGCCGAAGGGATGGCAGATTGGCAAAGCACTATCTTGGAATCTGGAAATACAAAAATAAAAATCACCGCCACGCCCGCCCAACACGGAAATTTGATCGCTCGCCCGTTCGCCGGGCAGACCATCGGTTTCATGCTCGAATGGGAAGGTCAACAGAACGGCGCACTTTACATCACAGGTGACACGATCTACTATCATGGCATTGATAAAGTGGCGGAGCGATTCACTGTCAGCGTGGCAATGCTTCACTTGGGACGGGCCAGTTTCCCCATTACGGGACCGATCCGTTTTACGATGGATGCGAAAGATGGCGTGAACGCCGCGCAGAAGTTAAATCCGCGCACGATTATTCCGATCCACTACGAAGGCTGGAAACATTTTATTCAGGGCAGAGAAATCATCTCAAAGGAATTTGAAGCGGCAGGGCTGGGAAGTAAAGTCCGCTGGCTTAATTTGGGAGAAGCAACGGAGGTTGATGTCTAAATGAAAACAAACATCGAGTGGAAATACTCAGGTAAACCGGATGGCTTCTTTGGCACCGGCGCAACACAGGCAGAGCAAAATCTCGTCTGGCTGTTTGGCGTCCTTTCCACTGCCCTGCTTGGCTGGTATTGGTGGCACCATGCAATGGATTGGTCTTGGTGGCAATACGCCATCGCCCTCTTGCTCGCGTTGGATGTGCTGGGCGGCGTGGTCGCCAATTCACTCAATAGCTGTAAACGCTTTTATCACTCCCCCATTCAACCCGAAGAGACGGGGTTTACAGCACTGGCAAAGAATCATTTTGCATTTACCCTTTTTCACATCCACCCCATTCTCATCGGGCTTGTGTTCGGGAACATGAATTTGGCATATGGCATCATCTGGTATGCAGCGATGGTCATTTTTTCCACAGGAGTTCAACGCCTGCCGCTTTATCTTCAGCGTCCCACTGCGATAGGTATCATCATGCTGGCTATTTTAGCTAACTATTATGTGATCTCGCCTGTAGTTGGATTTGAATGGTTCATCCCTGCGCTGTTTTTGAAGATCGTGTACGGGCATATTGTACAAGAGGAACCCTATCGCGCTTAACCGAACAGGACGGCTTTCGCCGTCCTGTCTTTTTATTCAACCCAATCAAAGGTCCGGGTGACCGCTTTTTTCCAGCTCGCATATAAGCTTGTGCGGGCTTTCGTATTCATGTTTGGTTTCCACTCTTTATCTTTTCCCCAATTCTTTTTCAACTCGTCAGTATCTTTCCAAAAGCCAACGGCGAGTCCAGCCGCATACGCCGCGCCAAGGGCGGTAGTCTCTGCCACCTTCGGGCGCACAACGGGCACATTCAAAATATCAGACTGGAACTGCATTAGCAATTCGTTGAAGACCATGCCGCCGTCCACTTTCAAGGTGCGGAGTTTCACGCCCGAATCTTTTTCCATCGCATCGAGCACTTCGCGGGTCTGGTAGGCGGTAGCCTCCAGTGCAGAGCGGGCAACGTGTCCCTTGTTTACATAGCGTGTCATGCCGACGATCACACCGCGCGCATCCGATTTCCAATACGGCGCGTACAGTCCGCTAAAGGCAGGGACAAAATAAATGCCGCCATTATCTTCCACCGTCTTTGCCAGTTCTTCCACATCCGCAGACTTTTCGATCATGCCCAGGTTATCCCGCAGCCACTGCACAAGTGCGCCAGAAATAGCAATGGACCCCTCCAACGCATAGACGGGTTTCTTATCGCCGATCTTATACCCAAGTGTGGTCAACAACCCAGCTTTGCTTTGAACAGGCTTTTCGCCAGTGTTCATCAACATAAAGCAGCCAGTGCCATAGGTATTCTTCGCTTCACCCGCTTTGAAACAGGTCTGACCAAACAAAGCAGCGTGTTGATCGCCCAAGTCGCCTGCCACAGGGACTCCACGCAACGGTGCGCCGGAGCCTACATATCCATACACTTCAGAAGATGACTTAATCTCCGGCAACATCACACGTGGAATGCCCATCACTTTCAAGATTTCGGCATCCCAATCAAGTGTCTTCAAATTCATCAGCAGTGTGCGTGAAGCGTTGGTTACATCGGTGATATGTTTGCCTGTCAGTTTCCAAATGATCCAGGTATCCATATTGCCGAAAAGCAAGTCGCCTTTTTTTGCTTTTTCCTTCGCGCCTTTAACGTTATCCAAAATCCATTTGATCTTGGGACCGGAAAAATACGTAGCCAGCGGCAAGCCTGTCTTTTTACGAAAGCGATCCTGCCCACCCAGTTTGGCAAACTTGGAAATGATCGTATCTGTTCGTGTGTCCTGCCAGACGATGGCATTGTAAATTGGCTGACCGGTATTTTTGTCCCATACGAGGGTAGTCTCGCGTTGATTGGTGACACCAATCGCTGCAATATCTTCAGAGGAGAGTCCGCCTTTTGCTAAAGCACCTGTAATGACTTCCTGTGTACGCTGCCAGATCTCAAGTGCATCATGTTCCACCCAACCTGGTTTGGGGTAGATCTGCTGATGTTCCTTCTGGTCCACTGCAACGATATTTCCACTATGGTCGAAAACAATAAAACGAGTG
Organism: Anaerolineae bacterium; assembly: GCA_017303655.1. Lineage (GTDB taxonomy): Bacteria > Chloroflexota > Anaerolineae > Anaerolineales > Villigracilaceae > Villigracilis. Next base: position 22,797 of record JAFLCE010000058.1, on the reverse strand, counting down.
CTGGTCGTGCCTTGATCGATCGCGCCGATATATTTGGTCATGTGCTGCCTCCGATCATTAATTGTAAAACAGAAATCGGAATTGGATTCCATCATCCAATTCCGATTTCTGTTACTACCATTACTGTGACTTTATGCAGTTACGCAAGATCGAAACGGTCGAGGTTCATGACCTTGTTCCAAGCTGCAACAAAGTCACGCACAAACTTTTCCTTGTTGTCGTCCTGGGCATAGACCTCAGCCAAAGCACGCAACTGCGAGTTGGAGCCGAAGACCAGATCCACACGAGAGCCAGTCCATGTCACTTCGCCGGTCTTGCGGTCGTGGGCTTTGAAAGTCTGCGCATCTTCTGAAGCCGGATGCCATTGCACACCCATATCTGTCAGGTTGACGAAGAAGTCATTGGTGAGTTTGCCGGGCTGTTTGGTGAACACGCCATGCTGTGAGCCGCCGACGTTGGCGCCGAGCACACGCAAGCCACCGACGAGTACAGTCATTTCAGGCGCGCTCAGGGTCAGCAACTGCGCCTTGTCCACCAGCATCTCTTCGGCAGAGACGGTGAAGGTCACCTTCTGGTAATTGCGGAAGCCATCGGCTTCGGGTTCGAGCACGGCGAACGATTCCACATCGGTCTGGTCTTGCGAGGCATCGGCGCGGCCTGGGGTGAAGGGAACTTCCACATCATACCCAGCCTCTTTTGCTGCCGCTTCCACCGCCACACAACCACCCAACACGATCAAATCTGCCAGTGAAACTTCCTTGCCCTTTTTCTGGGATTTATTGAACTCCTGCTGAATGTTCTCAAGCGTGGAAAGAACCTTCGCCAATTGTGCAGGCTGATTCACGTCCCAATCTTTTTGCGGAGCGAGACGGATGCGAGCACCGTTCGCGCCGCCACGCTTGTCTGATCCTCTAAAGGTGGAGGCAGAAGCCCAAGCTGTAGAAACAAGCTCCGACACAGAAAGACCCGCATCCAGAATTTTGGCTTTGAGAGTCGCAATATCCTTTTTTGTCACCAGCGGATGATCCACAGCGGGAATCGGATCCTGCCAGATCAAATCTTCAGAGGGGACTTCCGGTCCGAGGTAGAGTACTTTGGGACCCATATCGCGATGGGTCAGTTTGAACCAGGCGCGGGCGAAGGCGTCCGCAAAGGCTGTGGGGTTCTGATGAAAGCGGCGTGCGATGGGTTCGTAGATCGGGTCCATGCGCAGCGACAGGTCGGCAGTGGTCATCATTGGTGCGTGCTTCTTCGCTGGGTCATGCGCGTCGGGGATCATGTCTTCGGGTTTGCAGTTTTTCGCCTGCCACTGTTGAGCGCCAGCCGGGCTTTTGACCAGTTCCCACTCGTAACCAAAGAGCATGTCGAAGTAGCCCATATCCCATTTTGTGGGATTCGGTTTCCAAGCGCCTTCAATGCCGCTGGTGGTAGTGTGGACGCCTACGCCAGTGCCAAGTCCATTCTTCCAGCCCAGTCCCATTTCTTCAAGAGGGGCAGCTTCGGGGTCGGGTCCGACCAGTTTCGGGTCACCCGCACCATGTGCCTTACCGAAAGTGTGTCCGCCAGCGACGAGCGCGACAGTTTCTTCGTCGTTCATCGCCATACGAGCAAACGTCTCACGCACATCACGGCCCGAAGCGACAGGATCGGGGTTGCCGTCGGGACCTTCGGGGTTGACATAGATCAAGCCCATCTGCACGGCAGCCAGCGGATTCTCCAAGTTGCGCCCATGCACCTTCCCATCCGCCGTGTCGTCGGACACAAGCACCGCGCCCTCCTTTTCGACACCCTCGGAACCATGTGCGTAGCGAATGTCACCGCCCAGCCATTTGTCTTCGCTGCCCCAATAGATATCTTCTTCGGGCTGCCAGATGTCGGCGCGTCCGCCGCCGAAGCCGAAGGTCTTGAAGCCCATCGACTCCAGCGCCACGTTGCCCGCCAAAATCATCAGGTCGGCCCAGGAGAGTTTGTTGCCATATTTCTGTTTGATGGGCCAAAGCAGGCGGCGCGCCTTGTCGAGGCTGACGTTGTCGGGCCAACTGTTGAGCGGCGCAAACCGCTGATTGCCGGTGCCACCACCACCACGTCCATCCGCGGTGCGATAGGTTCCGGCGCTGTGCCACGCCATACGGATCATTAAGCCGCCGTAGTGTCCCCAGTCGGCGGGCCACCATTCTTGCGAGTTGGTCATCAGGTCAGACAGATCTTTCTTAACAGCGGCAAGATCCAGTTTTTTGAATTCTTCGGCGTAATTGAAATCTGCACCCATCGGGTTCGAAGCCGGGGCGTGTTGGTGCAAAATGTTCAGGTTGAGTTGATTGGGCCACCAATCACGGTTGGATGTTCCCCGGCTGGCAGAAGTCATACCAGCGTGTCCGGTGACAGGGCATTTACTTTCGTCGCTCATTGTTTTTCTCCTTATGTTGATTGAACATAGTAAGGGATTTCAAATATTTCACTTTCATTGTACAACTCTAACCTATAGATGTAAAATATAGAAACCCTATAAAGGCAATAGAAAGAGCCTATAACAAAAATTATGGAAATCCACCAACTCACCTACTTTGTTGCCGTCGCCGAAACGGGAAGTTTCAGCCGCGCCGCCGAACGCTGTAACATTGCCCAGCCTTCACTCAGCCAGCAGATCCAAAAATTGGAGCAGGAGTTGGGCGAACCGCTTTTCGACCGTCTGCCCCGTAAAGTGGTTCTCACCGATGCCGGGCGTACCTTGCTGCCACGTGCCATTAACATCCTCAGTGACCTGCACGACATCAAACACACACTCAACCAAAATACAGATGCTGGTCAGGGCTTACTCAACGTTGGTTTCATCCCAACCATTGCGCCCTTCGTCCTACCGCGTGCAATCAAACGTTTCAGTGAAGAGTTCCCCAATGCCCGCCTCACCGTGCAGGAAGACCTCACCGAAGCCATTGTGCGCAATCTATTGGATGGAAAACTGGATGTCGGCATCACCAGTATACCGATCCATCACCGCCTCATCCGTACCGAAGAATTGTTGACCGAACCCTTGCTGGTTGCTTCCTCCAAGCAAAATGACTGCATCACCCGTACAACCATTCACGTCAAAGAGCTGGATGATTTTCCCTTCATTGCGCTCAGCGAAATGCACTGCCTCGGCGAACAGGTACAATCGTTCTGCCATCGGCAAAACCTGGAATTGAAGATCGTCTGCGATACCTCACAGCTCACCACAGTAAAGAATTGTGTTGAAATTGGGTTGGGTCTTTCCCTCGTCCCCCGTGCGTTGGCGCTCAGCGATACAAGCCAACAGGTCAATTACCGTCCTCTCAACGGAGCCGCACCGCAGCGTAAAATTGCCGCCGCCACCCACGCCGAGCGGACACAATCTTTCCTTGCCAAAAAATTCATCGAGATCGTGCGCGAAGAATACCCCGCCTGATTCACTCAAGCCAATTGCGTGCGCCCGCTAAAAAGGATTTTCCATTCATAGGCTTCTTGCCCGGCGGCTGCACTTCATCGAGGATTAAAATCCCGCTTCCGGTCCCGACCGCGGGTTGATTCTGCTCTACCAGCCTTTTCCCCGCCTCAGCCTTGCCCTGCCCCACATGCGCCTTGTGAACCTTAAGCGGAGCACCGTTCCACTCAAACCATGCGCCGGGCCACGGGTTCATGGCACGGACTCTTCGTGCCAAGTCCACAGCGGGTTGGTTGTAATCAAGCAAGCCATCTTCTTTTTTGAGCATGGGTGCATAGGTTGCACCTTCTTCGGGTTGCGGCTGTGGAGATAGCTTACCGTCCATGTAAGCGGGTAAGGTTTCAATAAGAAGATCCGCTCCCAGTGTGGCTAAAACATCGAAAAGTGAACCCGCTGTATCGTCTGGTTTGATGCGAATGCTTTTCATCGCCAGCATGGGACCAGTATCGAGTCCCACATCCATTTTCATGATGGTCACCCCGGTCTCTTCATCCCCAGCAAGGACAGCGGCATTGATGGGCGCCGCGCCGCGCCAACGCGGAAGCAGTGAAGCATGCACGTTGATACAGCCGTATTTCGGCAATTCCAAAACATCTTTTTTCAGGATCTGACCAAACGCCGCCACAACAATGAGGTCGGGAGCCCATGCTTGAAGTTGTTGCATGGCTTCTGGGTTGCGCAATTTTTCGGGCTGAATGATGGGAATATTTAATTCCTGCGCGAGAAGTTTGACAGGCGGCGCTTTGAGTTCACGACCGCGCCCTGAGGCACGGTCTGGCTGAGTAACAACGCCGACAACCTGATAATGCTGTGCAAGCAAACGCAGTGTGGATAGTGAAAAATCGGGCGAGCCCATAAATACAACACGGTTAGACATGACGGGATTTTACCGCCGGTCTCAATAATTAAGGGGAATTTTCAGCGGAACTGCGGCACTTCGTAACATACAGTACCATTGGGTGAAGGCTGTTGGTTGCGTGTTCATGGGATTGGTTGTACAATATTTGAAATTCAAAACCAACTTATTCGGAGGAATAAACCATGTCTCAAGCACCTATGTCTGATGTTACCAGTGACGATAAACTGTGGGCGATGCTTGCCTATTTACCCATCGTTTGGCCGATCCCTGCCATCATCGTAATGTTCATGGAAGATAAGAAGAACCGCCCTTATGTCAAGTTCAATGCGGTTCAATCCATCGCAACAGGAATTGCAATCTACATTCTCACCGCTGTTACCCTTGGCTGTGGCGGTATCCTTTTCCTCGCAATGTTCTGGTGGGCTTACCAGGCGTATCAGGGTCAGGATGTGCGCATTCCGGTCATTAGCGATTTCATTCGCAACCAGGGTTGGGCATAAGTTTCCCCCGCATAAAAAAGACCCGCGCCTTGATGGCGCGGGTCTTTTTGTATACAAATTCTTATCACCCTGCTACCCTCTCGCTCTGCCTGCGTATTTACTGATAGACTCAACACATACAAAAGGAGAATCGAATGAACGAACAAATGCCTCAACAACCCGCTGCACCCGCGCCACTCTCTCCGGCAGAAGAGCGTCAATTGGCGATGTTTGCCCACCTGGGTGTACTGGTAAATCTATTTTCAGGCTTTTTAGGTCCGGTCGTGCCATTAGCGATCTATTTGATCTACAAGGACCGTTCGCGTTATGTTGCCTATCAATCTCTGCAAGGATTGATCTTCCAAATCATTTGGTGGATTGGCGGCGGCGTTTTGACTGGCGTTGTTTGGACGATTACAGGCACATTAAGTGCGTTTCTGATCGGTTTGATATGTATCCCATTCGCTTGTATCATTAGTGCCATGCCGTTGGTGGCACTGATTTATGGCGTGTACGGAGGTATCCAATGCAATCAAGGTGCCGACTTCAAATACTGGCTGATCGGTGACTGGTTCCGCAGCACATTGACCAACTAATAAAAACATCCCCTTCATAAACTGAAGGGGATGTTTGCTTAATCAAAAGGTTTACGGAATGCTCGGCGCAATATCTGAACCCAAACGGATCTCAATATCCACCGTTTGGTTGGGATCCGGGCTAAAGCGGATCTGCCGGTCGGTCAGCCCAAATGCGGCTTGCAACCATTTCAGCGTGTACAACTTCGGTCCGTACACAAAGACTACAGTTTGACTATAGACCTCAGGCGAAGCGCCGATCTCGGTCACAGTCATGCCGTAGGATTGGAAGACAGCGGCTGCACGTTGATCGAGCCCGGGGGTAAACGTCCCATCCATGATGCGAACCCGTGCTTCTTCCTGTTGCATCAACACAGCAGCGTCTCCCTGCGCTAACGGACTGGTAGGACCCGTAGATGTAAAAATCTCATCACGTAATACACGGATCTTATCCATCACCGGCTTGAGAATACTAGCTTCCTGCCCAGCCAAGGTAGTCTTATCAAAGATCGCCATGCCTTGTTGAGGGTCAATCACACCGGACTTAATCGTTTCCGGTGAAATATCCTTGCCAAGCACAGCAAGTTTGAGTCCATCTTCAAATGCCATATCCGTTTTAATGCCGTATGAAAGATCAGCATATAACTTGGGCGCAGCCGCAATGAACTTGGGGAAATTATTCGGGTCAACAATGATCGTTTGTAATGCCTTAATCACTTCCTGTTGACGGAGTGCCCGGTCGGCGTCACCGCCAGAGGTCTTACGATTGCGGGCATATGCCAACACTTTCCAGCCGTCGCATAATTCACGCTCACCACCCGGTGTGATCACAACCTTATCAAGACCAGGACCAATCGGGTCGAGAGTCATTTTTTCGTTCGGCTCAACGTAAATACAACCGCCGATCTTCACCAACTCATCCACCAATGCAACGAAGACGTTAAAGTCAACCTGCACATAGTAATGCACAGGCACGCCTAGAAATTGAGAGACCGTCTTCATTGCCAACCCCGGGCCGCCACCCGGCAATTGGGCGCCTTCACCGCTCGGATACGCCGTGTTAATACGGCTGTAGCCAAAGCCAGGAATGTTCACCCACATATCGCGCGGAATGGACAACATGCCAGCTGTTTTGCTGACCGGGTCAATAGTGAAAAGGATCATCGTATCTGTTCGCGGAGGACCTTCGGTTGCAGGCGCAAGATCACGCTCATCCAAACCCAGGAACAGAATATTGATTCGGCTCGCGCCATCCCATGCGGCGGGAAGTTGCGAATCAGGAATGATATCGGGCACGGGCGGCAAGTCTGCTACTTGGGCAGTGCCATCCGCATTAATGGTCGGACCATCGCCGGAAGCTGCAACACCACATTGCGCCGGAGGAATGCCCGGCAGTTCAGTAAAGGTCCAGCATTGGACAAAGTTATTGACCACGACGAAAGCGCCAATAGCAAGAATAGTCGTCACCGCCCAAAAGATGATCTGGGGAACTGTGGGTCGGGCGATCTTCATATTTTTTAGGAAATCAAAAGGTTTCATGCAGTAGAGTACCTCACGGCTTAATATATACCATATCCTGCCCAAGCCGTTCCAAGCCGAGCTGCGCCCAATATTGAAGCACAGCCGAATCTTCTTGAATACATTTCATCATCACGGGGATGGCGCGCGTGTCTCGGATCTCAGCCAAGGCACGCAAAGCCAAAATGCGGACACTTTGTGGACCTGCCTTGGCTGAATCGATCAGACTCTCAACCGCCGGTTTGCCCAGTTTGACAAGGGCATTCGCCGCCAACCCCGCCGTAAGCGGGTCGCTGTCACCCAGAGTTTGGGTCAACGCTGAAAGCGCTTCAATGCCAGGACGATGGGATAAGCCCAACGAGGCGGCAGCTCGAACTTCCGGGTTGGAATCGGTCAGGAAGGGGGTCAAGTCTGAGGTTTGGGTATGAGGCGAAGCGGCGAGGGCACGTACCGCCCACCAACGTGAATCCATGTCTTCAGAGCGGGACAGATCCAATAATGCAGGGACTGCCGCCGCTCCTTTTGCCACAATGGCAGGAATTACATTCTCGGCGCGTTCATCATCCCCGCATGTCAATTCGGCCAGCAGGGTCTTCATTTATTTTGCAGGCGGTGGGACGGGCAGATCGCCTTGGGCGGTCTTGACCCACTTATCGCCTTCATCGATCAACATCACGGGAATATCATCCACGATCGGGTATTTACGGCCGCAATCCTGGCAGATGAGCCAGGCATCTTTATGCAGTGTGAGCAAACCATCTTTTTCACGCACACAATGAGGGCAGCGCAAGATCTCAAGTAATTCAGTACTAACCATAGTTTCTCCTATATAAATATAAAAGATTGTACCATGCAGGTTTCAGGAGCCTCCGCCGCAAATTTCATTTTTGCGCGCGAGCTTTTTGGGGCTGTCGGAGCCGGGACCAAACTGACAAACCGCCGCCCAAGGCTGATAGTAGGTTTGAATCTGATCTGTGTAATAGACTTGTCCATTCATCCACACGGTGCGAGTGACGGTAATGTCGGCACCTTCAGCAGCATAATCTACCTGCTTAATCTCGTTGGCTCCCAATTCAGGATTTTCCTCAAATACCGGCTCTAACGCAGGGACGACGTTTTGCGGACCCGTCGATTCCCAGGTAACCGAGCGCCCGTCTGAAGTGGAGTAGATCTTCCACGTGATGGTACGTGCTTGTACGTTGACATAGGTTTCCATCAACATCCAATAAGACGTGTCATTCAGGAACTTGAAATCAACCAATGGGAAGTAGACCGTGGCGTCCAATCCGGCAAGGTCTGGGTCTACGGAGCCACTGGCGTCCATCTCATAATATGGGACGCGATAGGCATGCGAATAACGCTCGACGATCGGGAACCCAGCCATGAAAACCGTACGGAAGAGCGTAGTGCTCACCTGACACACTCCCCCGCCAACGCCTTTGATCGTCCGCCCACCATAGATAATGAGCGCTTCGGCAAAGCCATTTTCCAGGCTGACATCTCCCAAAACGCTGCCCATTGAGAAGGTCTCGCCGGGGGCAACCAGCAAACCGTGATATTTCTCAGCTGCTGCGACGATGTTTTGAATGCGAGCTTCACTTGAGCCATAAAAATATGTGGTTTGCGAAGCCACCAATTGCACGATTCCCAACTGCGGACCCGTGGCTTGATCTGTCACCGCAGGTTGTTGTTCGACCACTACAAAATTCACTGAGTGTTCACCACGCTGAAGTGCGCCATTTATAGCGACAATGCTGGCCTCCACATCCACAACACGACCTATGGTCGAAGCGGCAATCGGTTCGATCTGCCCAATCTGATCGTTGAATACAAAACGGGCACTTTGTGGATTCCGGTCTACTATTATTTTCAAGTCATTCAACGATTGACGCAGGGCTTTGGGGTCCAAGCCTACCTGCATTTGAGGCACGCCGCCTACATCCACCATGCTGACGGAAAGCATATTCGCCAACACAGGAATATCAAAAGTCCATGGTCCCGGGTCACCAGCACCGGCATTGGGCACAGTAAGCGTCAAAGGTTGGCTGAGGATGACACGTGCCAGATCCGCTTGTGATGAAACATCCATCAAACGAGGCGCGGTCTCTTGAATCACCAAGGGCACTTCACCATCGCGAAAGGTCTGCAATTGTGCGCCGAGGTAAATGAGAGTGGCATCAAGATTTAATGCCCGCCCCAACCGCCCGGGCTCTGAGATCACATTTGTACCGTCCACACGCAGCACCGCTTCTGCCATGGGCTGATCCACTTGGGTGGCAATATTTTGTAAATACGCATACGCCACGCGTTGGTCAAAAAGCACTACCGGCGCAACATCCACACCCAGTCCGCGTGAACCAATCTGCCCCGAAAGGGCTGCGAACAAGCCACCCTTTCGTCCATGGTTGTATGCGGCGTTCGCACTGGCAGTGGGGTCGAACACCATTCCCAGCTCAGCCGGAGACGCCACCCACACCTTCTCGCCATCACGGAAGAGGACTTTGCCCGTATTTGCATACGAAAGAGTCTGACTTAACTTCACAGCCGCTTCACTCGGAGAAAGCCCCGAAAGATCCACCCCGGCAACCGACGTCCCAGGAAAGATGCGCCCGGCATACATTAATTGATAGCCCAGCATCCATACGAGCACGGCACTGATAAAGATAGCAAAGCCGCCACTTAAGACAGCAACGATCTGTTTAGGGAAATCACGTTGTGAAATTAATGCACTCATAAGAAGAAATTATAACGAAAAAACAGCCATGAATGTGAAGACCAATTAAGACTTGCATTAACAATTCTTCGGTACAATCATAAAAACGTATAAAAAGAGGACAAAATGAAGACGCGCCTACCCGCTTTTATCACCCTGATACTTTTTCTTATTTCCTGTGCTTCCGCCTCAGTTCCTGCGCTCGAGCCTGCCCCAGCTACCCAAACCGTGACTCTCCCTGCTGACGCCATCACCACAGATGCCCCCACTGCCACTTTACTCGTACCCACTGAGACGTTCACACCCCTACCTACCGAAACACCGACTGCCACGCCTACACAGACACCCATCCCCACCGTTGAAAGTTTGAAAGCTACTGTCACCGCCGATAAACTAATCTGCCGTTATGGACCCGGTGCTAATTACTTGTATCTGATCGCGTTCAACAAATCCACGCCGATACGCTTGATCGGACGTGCACCCGGAAACAATTGGGTGTTGATCGAAAATGGTCAACAAGATTGCTGGGCAAATTCAGAATTTATCGCCTTGAAAGAAGAAGGTGATTTCAAAGCCCTGCGCTCCTTGTATCCAGATGGCTATAAGATCCCTGTCTCGCCTTATTATGGTCCCACCACGGTTCTCACCGCCGAACGCAAAGGCAACGAAGTGACCGTCACCTGGATGGAAATTATTGTCAGCCCAGGGAAGTATGAAGACGATAATATGTTCCCCTATATCGTTGAAGTTTGGGTTTGCAAAGGTGGCGAGCTCATCTTCGACACCCTTGGCTCTCGCGTTCCTTTCGTCACATTCACTGATGAATCCGGCTGTGCCGAACCTTCACACGGACGGGTATACATTCAGGAAAAACATGGTTATGCCGGTCCGGCAGAGATCCCATGGCCAAGCCCATAAGAATAAAAAAAGTCCTTGATTTCTCAAGGACTTTTTTATTTTGGCTCCTGGCATAGGATTTGAACCTATAACCTAGCGCAATTTTCGCATTCCAAGTGACGTACATTTCAGCACAATTTTACTGAAAAAGTGATGCTAAGAACAACAAGAATAATATAAACCCTGAAATGGCAAGACCTGCGACGGCGTAGGCTATTGAAGCAATCGCCCAAGATAAAAAGCTTGCTAGACATCCTTTAGCGGCTTCATCCATAAACTAACCTTTTGTTTTCGATAATGCTAATTAGAGAATTGGCTTTTTATAAGGTTCTTTGTCAATTATGGCTATTTGTATTTTTTCTCGAACATATTTCTTAAAATCTATATCATTTTCAATAACTCTTACTAACTCTTCTAAATCAAATAATATCAATAATGCATTTTTTGTTAATGCTTCTTTTGATGCATCTATTCCCGAAGGTGAGTAACCAGATGACGAAATAAAAATTCCATGAGCATTTGCGCGGTGATATATTCTTCCAAGATGAGCAAAAATATCATCACTGCCTATACTATCTTTTCTCCACTTCATTTCAACAAGGTAAATTTGATTATCAATTTCGACTATTCCGTCGATTTGTTCTATTATGCCATCTCCATTCTCGCCAACTCGCCTAAAATCTTCTCTAACTGAAATTTCAAATTCTTTAAAATATCTATTAAGAACACTTTCTAACTGTTTGCCTCTTTTTTGGTGATTGGTCTCAGAAAACAGTGAGAATAAATCTTTTTTTATGTTTTCAATGTTAATCTTGCGTTGTTGCAATTTTGCTATTTTTTCTTCATACTCTTTCGTTCGTTGTCTTACTTCTTTTTCTCTTTCCAAATTCATTCTTGTAAAAGAGTCCTTAACATTTACAACTCTTTGAATTTCAGCTACTAACCCTTTAGCTTTTAATTGGTCACTTTCCCAACAAGTTGAAAAGGCTTCAAATTCTGTTACACGTTTCAGTAACTCCCTTCTTTCTCTGAGATATTTTTCAGTGCTTTCATTAATTCTCTCTAAAATTGTTCGGGCGATTTCATACTTATTAATATTGTCTGGGTCATTATGGACTTTTTCGGAAACATCTTTATATAAACTTTCGCTTATTCCGGCACCCTTAAAAAATAATAATACTGATTTCTTGGATCGATTCAGTAGAGGAATGACTTGCACCAATAAATCGAACAAATCTGGGGGATAGTGAAAAACGTTATCCATTTTTATCCTTTAGTTTTTCTTTTGTTTTCGATAATGTTAATTATCTCAACCTATAACCTAGCCCATCCAATTTAGAGGTATTTTGAGCTAAAGTTAAGAATGTACCCGACTTGCCATTAAGGAATTTTAGGCTTTGATAAAAAACGAGTTAAGTAGTCTTTTTAAAGAAAGAACTTATTAGACCAATTAAGTCGCGGGCTAATTGAAAGAAACTTTCTTCTTTCAACTTTTCATCTTGTCGTAGCCACGCCATGATGATTAAGAAAAATGTTGTAAATGCGAACACTATACTTGTTATAAAAACTAAAAACGGCACTTGTTTTCCAACCCATGCAACAGCAATGAAAATAGTTACAGCAACAAATAAAAAAATAAGAATAATCGTTACTGGCTTTCTTTTTTCTAATTGCAAGGCTAACCAGTATTGTTTAAATGCTTCTGAATACAATCTATCATTCTCTTTAATATCTTGTTTCAATTTGGTTTGTTTATTTTCTAAATGATAATGTTTCCAGTATGTTTCATAATATCTATCACGAATATTTTTATATTTCCCCTGTAAGCTCTTGATGTCTTTCCGCATTGGCTCAACTTCTTCTAGAAGTTTTTCACTTTCAGTTTCAAGTTTTGCCAACTCCTTTTTTAATCTATCAATTTTAGTTTTTCTTTCTTTTATTTCAGTATTGAGATAATCTCTTCTTTTCTCTAAGGGTTCTAAGTTAATTCTTACAGGGTGGTACTCATTTTCGGCACTATCCAATTCTTTTTCTGCTGACGAAAGCATTTCGTCGTTCTTGAAATATTCTTCTTCTAATTTTTCTTTTTTAATTAATCTTTCATTCGCGCTCTTCTCTAAAACTTCTAAGTACTGTTTTGGATTCCTTGTACTCATTATTTATATCCCTTCAATTATTAGAAGTGCTATCACTTACCTTTTTTAGAACGTTCTTTTATAGCTTTCCGAATCGCCTTCTTCTCTTCCATTTCTTTTATATATGGCAGAAGCTCTTGGTATAGATCGACAGGGTCAAATTCTTCAAATCTACTTACAACTCGAATTGCAAGCCGTTTTAATTCGTCTGCACGAATTCCTATAAAGTGCATTAATAATTCATGTTCCAACTCACCCATTTCTTCGGGTCGTATATTCTCGCGTGCATAGGGTGGATAAAAATAAGATAATGGTTTTTTCAAGTAAGCAGATAAAAGCCAAAGAGTACCTGCATCTACATCAGATTTCCCATTTTCTATATCGGAAAGAGTAGCGCGTCGTCTATAAATTTTTTGTGCTAATTCTTCTTGACTGAAACCTTGCTCTTCTCTTGCTTCTTTGATTGCATTCCCCATATAAATTGTAAATTTATTAGGCTTGGTTTCTTCTTGTTCAGGGAATAATTCAAGCAATTTTTCAAGCACGGTACGCACTCCTAGAGACTTGACATCCTGTACGTTTTTCCGGTATTATTGAACGGATAAACGTACAGGGCTTTTTAAGTCCAGATTTCATTCAATGATACACGGTGACTAGGCTCTTTACAAGGTGCGGCGAGGACTGCCCGCGCGGACGTTAGGAGCACGGACAGCCCACAGACACACTAGAACGCCAAACGGCAAACGCCCCTATCTAATGACATAGGGGCGGAGATTAGATAAACATGGAAACACTAGAAGAAAAAAAAGTTTTTGTTACTGCTTTACCTATTGACCCAAACACGGGCGAAATACTAACTCCCTTGAAATGGGATGCCGAAGCAAAGCGGTACTTCCCCACTACTAAGGCGGCTCTGTCTATTTGGGAATTACATCTCATCGAAGGCTCGGCGCGGCTTCGCGATTGGGCGAATGAACAAGCAAGAAAAAGAGGTTATAGATAATGTTTTCTGTTCACTGGTTCGCTATTACCATCCATCAAGATTTTGAAAAGGTCAAAGGTCTTTGGTCTCAATTCTTCGCGCTCGGTCTCGGCGTATTGGTAGACAAAGACCACGGCGCAAGAGGCTATAAACAAATTTCTGAGGCTTTGCTCGGTGCCAAAATATATTTTGACCATGTGACAGCCAAAGAGGGAAAAGAACATTGTCACATCGAGATACCTGGCTCTGCTTGTGAAGCGGTTCTTCCCTCGGTCTTTCCTGAGTTGGTCAATTTCCTAATTGAAAACAAAGTTCGTTTTTCCATCAAGCGGGCTGATTTCGCCTTCGATGGTGTCCCCTTCTCTCCCCAAGATTTTTATGATGGCTTGCTATCGGATAATCTCGTTTCCCTCATCAAACGGGATCCATCGCTCGATAATGACAGCATCAGCAAGCAAGAAAGCCCGTGCGCTTTGCGTGAAAATGGCGAAGTTGGGACAATGACCGCTTATGCCGGTTCTGCCGCGTCTCAAAGGCGCGTGAGGGTCTACAACAAGCGCGGGGATACTCGGCTCGAATTGCAATTACGGGATGAACGCGCTCACGCGGTTTGTCTGGATGTTTTCGCTCACGCTTGGGAGGAATGGGAGTTCATCGTCAAAACTCACCTACGCCAATTTATAGATTTCAAAAATACTGACTGGTGGGCGGTCTTTGTTTCTATCGCTCATCGTGCCGATTTAAAAATCTCCTCGGCTCGGCGCATTTCTCTAACCCGCATGGAAAATTGGCTAGAGCGTCAAGTTATTGTTTCCCTCTCTGTTCTTGAAGATGTTAAAGGCAAAGAGGAAGCGCGGTTTTGGTTGTCTCGTCTCACAACGAAAGCAAGAAAACTGCGGGACAGGTCACGTTATGCAAGCGTTCTGCAATTAGCAAATACCTAACTCTGAAAGGTGGTGATGCTGTGCTATTCCCTCCCCTAGCACGGGACAAGTAATGCCGTGACATTACTTGAAGTGAGGCTAATCAAAACAAGCAACATCACGGCGTTGCAATTCTATCAAAAAGTGAGGCTAAAAATGTTCGAAAAAAATGCTGGTTATTACTTGGCTCTGTTCGGTAAGGTTGTGATTTCGCTCGTGGTGGCGGCGTTCCTATCCCTGCATACCATCAACTTTTTCGGGTACATCTTCCCCGTTGAACAACAGATGTATTCATGGCTCGGTTTCGGTCTGACGGGCGGTGCAATCTTCGTGTATATCCTGATTTTGAAGTATGGGGCATCTACGAACCTTGTAAAAGTCGTCGCGCTGGTAATGCTGGTCGTGTCCGTCATTGGCGAATTGCTCGCGGCTGGTTTCGGGATGCAAGTCGAAGCATGGAAGAAAGCGGGCTTTGCAATGACCCAAGAAGATTTCTCCTCGATGATTTTAGTCATTCAAGTTTTAGGGCTGGCTCATGCGGCGGCGCTCATCCTTATGACGGTCGGGGATGAAGTTTTCGCGCTCTTTGAAAAGGCTCCTGCTAAAGCTGCGGCGGCTCCTGCTGTCAGTAACAATCCTCTGACTATTCCGCGCTCCCCTGCTCCGATCAATCACGAGGATGCAAACCCTACCAACTAAGGGGGCGACGGCGTAAACGTCAGATTGTCTGTGAGTGGTGCAAAGGTGACAAAAAGACCTCTGACGATAAAACCCGTTTTTGCTCCCCTGCCTGTCAAAATGCCTCTTGGCAATGGCATAACAGGACAGGCAGAAAACGCAAAAATACAATGGCGCGTGACATTGTAAATCGGTAGTGCGTGAGTAGCGGCGCGGGGGTTGCCCCCGGCGGGGTGCGGCGCGTTCGCAAAACATGAATGATGGGTAGTGCGATTACCCATCATTCCCAAAAGGTAAAAATAAAAATGACACAATCTATTTTGAAAGGCAGGTTAGATGGCAAACAAAGAAACAAGCTGAAAGGCTTGTTCGATATGATGTATTCCCCGCGTGAACTGGCGGAGGAAGTCGGGTTTCATATTGACCAAGTGTACGCAGTGTATGTGCCAATGGGTTGCCCACATGAACGGGATAAAAAAAATCATATCCTGATAAATGGAGAAGCCTTCGCGGAGTGGTATAGCAAGGTCTACGTAAAAACAAAAATGGCACAGGATGAGACCTTCTGCCTGACATGTAAAAAGGGTGTGAAAATTATCAATCCCAAAGAACATAGAAACAAAGATATTGTATTTCTGCTAAGTGATTGCCCTGTCTGTGGTCGTCATAACCTGACGAAAATCATCGACAAAAAAAGGCGGGTAGATGATTTCTAAAAAGAATGTGCAATTGGTCAGAAAATACTTGGAGTATCGGCGAAGTGTAGACCAAATCGCGGAAGGGTCTGCAAAGCGTGAAGAAACTCATCTTCGTTATGTTCTGCGCTGGATGCAGGAAGCATCATTTCAAGATGTGCAAGATAAACGCCCAACATTTCCTGATTATTTCCGGGCGCATCCATTGAGTGAACGAAGTAAACCTTTATCACCTGTCTACATAAAAAAGACACTGGCAACGGCTCGGCTGTTCTTCACTTGGTTATCTGAAAATGAAACGGGATATAAAAAAATCAAACCGGCTTGGATAAAGAAAATCAAGGTCAAGCGGCTTGTGAATATTCAACGAACTACCGAATACGTATCTCTCGAAGAAATTATGACCATTGCCTCGCGTCCTTGCAAAGGCGCGCGAGCGCGCCGTGCAAGGGCGGGGCTGGTCTTTCTGTTTTTATCAGGGATGCGAATAGGCGCTTTTATTTCGCTCCCCATTCAAGCTGTTGACATTCCTAATCGGGTCATTTATCAAGACCCTAGCCTCGGCGTGAAAACAAAAAACAGCAAGTACGGCATAACTTATTTACTGGACATTCCCGAATTATTGAAAGTCATTCAAGATTGGGATGATGAAGTTCGCGCTGTGCTTCCTCCAAATGGCTTTTGGTTCGCTCCTCTGTCAATCCAAGATGGCACGATAGATCAAAACGCCTTTGAGATTGGGAAGCATCGCTTCAACTTGGCGCGGCGTGATTTCAAGGCATGGTTAGAGCATGAAAAATTACCTTATCACTCCCCGCATAAATTCAGGCATGGACATATTCATTATGGGTTAGCTCATGCAAAAACTGCGGCGGATGTCAAAGCGGTTAGCCTCAACGTCATGCACGGGGATACACAAACAACCGATGTTTTCTATTCATCCTTCAAAGGGGATGAACTCAAAAACAGAATTACATCATTGAACAAAGGTAATAAGTCCGAAGATAATCAGGACATCATCAGTGCTTTGGAAGATATGCTAAAACGTTTGAAAGGGGAATAAAAAGTACGTATGCTAGGCAAGCGGAATTATCCGATTATTACCTTGTCGTGCTCGTGCGTAGCATGCTCTTGTCTGACGTAGCTCTGAAACGGATGTTTCTGACCGCGCAACGGAGCATAGAAATTAAGCGGACTGGTTTTGACTGTTGAAGCGGTGCAGGCTGGCAAATCCCATCCTCTCCTTTAGGTATCGAAGGCGGTAGTACCTGTCACTCTTTTAGATAGGCGCAAATCATAGTAATTTTATGCTCTGGACTGTTGAAACGGTGCAGGCTGGCAAGCAATAAAAAAACTCGTGCCGAATTGGGTACGAGTTTTTTTCCTAAAAGGCTCCTGGCATAGGATTTGAACCTATAACCTAGCGGTTAACAGCCGCTCGCTCCGCCGATTGAGCTAGCCAGGAACGCGAGCGATATTATATGTATATGCCCCAGGAATGTCAAGCCGAAATCGCTATTAATAATGAATTGAGCTGAGGTTATCCAGTTTGTCGGTGGTGTGGGTCGCGCTGATTTGGCGGACAGTGCCAGTCAACCCGCGCACGACCAAGGTATCGGTAGTAATGCGGTCGCCGTAATAACGTACGCCTTTGAGCAACTCTCCATCAGTGATGCCAGTTGCTGCAAAGAAAACATCCTCTGAAGCGACAAGGTCATCCATCATCAATACTTTATCGAAGTCATAGCCTGATTCACGTCCGCGACGTAGTTCGTCTTCGTCGCGTGCGTAGAGCTTACCTTGGATCTCACCACCCATGGCACGCAAGGCACAGGCAGCGATGACACCCTCAGGTGTGCCGCCAATGCCAAGTAGAACATCTACACCAGAGTCGGGCATGGCGGTCATCAATGCCGCTGCCACATCGCCATCGGGGATCTCCCGAATGCGCGCGCCTGCCTTGCGGATCTCTGAGATCATGTCATCGTGTCGCGGACGGTCAAGGATGATGGTAGTCAGGTCTTCCACTGCTTTGCCTTTTGCTTTTGCAATGGCATGCAAATTTTCGGTAATGGATTTTTCAATGTTGATCTTGCCTTTGGCTTCAGGTCCTACTGCGATCTTGTTCATGTAAAGAAAAGGTCCTGGGTCGAACATCGTACCGCGCGGCGCCAAGGCTACAGTAGCAAGAGAGTTCGAGCGACCAAAAGCCAGAGGGCGGGTCCCATCAATGGGATCCACGGCAACATCCACGTCAGGTTTCGAGCCGTTACCTACTTTTTCGCCGTTGTACAACATCGGAGCGCTATCCTTCTCCCCTTCTCCGATGACGATCAATCCGTTCATATCCACTGTGCTGAGGATGAGACGCATCGCATTCACCGCGGCTTGGTCCGCCCCTTCTTTATCGCCTCTTCCCATAAAGCGACCTGCCATCATTGCTGCAGCTTCGGTTACGCGCGCAAGTTCGAGCGCGAGATTACGAGTAGGTGTTGCGCCGAGAACTTTCATCATATCCTCCAGAAACTAGATGATAAACCAGACTAGAAAATAATACCCGATGGTCGCGCCCCACAACCATGAGTCGATGCGGTCGAAGAAGCCACCATGCCCGGGAATAATATCGCTTGAATCTTTGATGCCAGACTGGCGTTTGATCATGCTTTCGCCGAGGTCACCCAATGGCGGCAGCGAGCCGAGCAATAATCCCAAGATCGCCCCCTGCCAAATGGTGATGCCAAAGATATGCTGCCCAAAGGTTTGAAATACCCAGACATAAAAGCCGCCCGTTACCGCCCCGGTAAAAACACTGGCTGCATATCCTTCCCAGCTTTTCTTGGGGCTGAGGCGCGGCGCCATTTTATGCTTCCCGTAGGCACGCCCAATCGAGTATGCGCCTGAATCCCCAGCCCACACGCAGAACATGACGAGGAACAACCACCAGCCGCCTTCGGGCAAATTACGAAGGTCAAGTAGATAAGCGCCGATCCAACCGATGTAGACGATGCCGCCAACTGTTATGGTGAAATCAAGCGCGGACTGATCACGTCCGCGTTCATATTGAATCAGATGAACTGCCATTGCCAAAAGGATGGCGGCGGCAAAAATAGGCTGGGCAGATTGTGGAAAGAACATGCGGGCAAAAGTGACTACTACCACACCACCCACGGTGACAATCATATTCGGTTCAAATTTTACAGCGCGGAATAAATGCACATATTCCCAGGCAGCCCCGATAAGAAACGTGCCCATCAATAAATAATAAAAGATGCCGCCCAATAAAATGGCAGGCACTCCTATTACAGCCAATCCTACTGCGGTCAGTAGTCGTCTACGCATTCGAGCCTTGAAGTTCCCCCGAAGATACCTTTCCATAGCGCCTGTCGCGGTTGGCAAACGACTCCACTGCGCGGCGATACTCATCCTTATCAAAATCGGGCCAGAAGGTTGGCGTGACATACCATTCCGAATATGCCGCCTGCCAGATCAAGAAGTTGCTAACGCGTAATTCGCCCGAGGTGCGGATGATGAGGTCAGGGTCGGGGACGCCTGCGGTAAACAGATATTGGTTAACCAATTCGTCGGTAATATCAGCAGCCGGGATGCCATCATTGATGATCTTTTGAATGGCACAGACGATCTCATCGCGTCCACCATAATTGAAGGCAACGTTGAGGATCAATCGGTCGTTATTCTTTGTCAATTCGATCGCACTCAAGACCTTGGTCTGAACGGCGGGGTCAAGCCTTTCGAGCCGCCCAATATGCCGAAGCTGAACGCCTTCTTTATGAAGTTCGTTTAGTTCGCGGTCGATCACATTTTGAAGGATGAGCATCAACCCATTAACTTCTTCAGCCGGACGGCCCCAATTTTCGGTGGAAAAGGCATAAATGGTCAGATACTTGATGCCAAATTCAACGGTGGCACGAATCACGCGGCGCAAGTTTTCAGTGCCAGCTTTGTGCCCAGCCAAGCGGGGCAGTCCGCGTTGAATCGCCCAACGCCCGTTGCCATCCATGATCATGGCAACATGTTGAGGAACCTTTTCCAATGGAACATTCAAGGGGGTGTCTGTCATAAGTTTGACCTTTTCAATGCCAGAGCATCGAAGCGGCATGCTAGACTTCCATGATCTCTTTTTCTTTGTTTTGACCCAGTCTGGCGATCTCTTCGATGAATTTATCTGTCAGTTTCTGAAGGTCTTCCTCGCCGCGCTTGAGATCATCCTCGGTGATGAGCTTTTCCTTTTCAAAATCGCGGATATCATTATGCAAGTCACGACGCACATTGCGCACCGCAATGCGGGATTCTTCAAGGCGGTGATTCATGTGCTTGACCAGGTCGCGGCGGCGCTCTTCATTGAGCGGCGGCAGGTTGAGGTGGATGACCTTGCCATCTGAGTTAGGGTTGAGTCCAAGCTCGGAAACGCGAATTGCTTTTTCGATGTCCTTCAATGAACCAACATCGAACGGTTTGATCGTTAACGTGCGCGGCTCAGGAACGCTGATGGATGCCAGGTTTTGCAGCGGAGTGGGGGTGCCATAGTATTCAACCGGAAGTTTTTCCACCAATGTCGGGCTGGCTCGTCCAGTGCGTATGCCATTCAGGTCGTCTACAAGGGATTGGATCGCGCCGTTCATGCGGGTTTCGGCGTCTCTTAATAGGCTCTTGATTTCGTCTGTACTCACGATCTTCCTCCAAAAAAATTTTGCAATACAAGGATACCTTAAAACAAGGATTTAGGCTATGGGATTGAAAAAAGGCTGATAGTTTATAAAAAAAATGGAGAGACTCACCAAATAGAAACGCCTCTCCCCTTCTAAAGAAGAGAAGAGGCGCTGGGTGTATAAGACTAGCCGGTTACGAGAGTTCCAACAGCTTCGCCATACAGAGCGCTAATGAGCGCTTTTGAGTCCCATAAATTGAGCACAAGAATGGGCATGTTGTTTTCCATGCACAAGGTAATGGCGGTGCTGTCCATCACTTCGAGGCGGCGGTTGAGAACTTCGATGTAGCTTAACTGGTCGAACTTCTTTGCATCAGGGTTTTTCTTCGGGTCTGAGTCATACACGCCATCCACTTTTGTAGCTTTGATGACGACCTGTGCGTCGATCTCGGTGGCACGCAAGGCGGCGGCTGTATCCGTGGAGAAAAAGGGATTACCCGTCCCTGCGCCGAAGATGACCACGCGGCGTTTTTCAAGGTGGCGGATAGCGCGTCGGCGAATGTACGGCTCGGCGATGGCTCTCATTTCAATGGCAGACATGACGCGGGTATACACTCCCTGGCGTTCGAGGGCATCCATCAAAGCCATTGCATTCATCACCGTGGCGAGCATGCCCATGTAGTCTGCGGTAGAACGATCCATGCCGCGTTCCAAGCCTTGTTTGCCGCGCCATAGGTTCCCAGCGCCGATCACAACAGACACATCTACGCCCATGTCATAGACTTCTTTGATGCGGCTCGCGATCGACTCGGCTTCGTCGACGTCGATACCATACCCAGATTTTCCGCCAAGCGCTTCGCCGCTTAACTTCAGAAGGATCCTCTTATATTTCAATTCAGCCATTCATGCCTCCGATCTTCAAGATAAACTTTTTTTTTTTGTAAGAACACACTGATATAGAAAAAGAGCCAACCCGAAGGCTGGCTCTTTTAAATTTAATTCTTGATGCTTTCGCCAAGTTCCCAACGCTGGAAGCGTCGGACGATGATATTTTCGCCAATGGCAGCCACATTCTGAAGAATGAGCTTTTCAATGGAGATTGATTCATCACGGATGTATGCCTGACGCATAAGGCAGACTTCATCCTTATACTTCTCGATGCGTCCTTCAACGATCTTGGGCGTAACGTTATCCGGCTTGCCTTCTTCTTTGGCACGGGCACGGGCGATCTCGGCTTCATGCTCAAGTTCGGCAGCAGGGATCTCTTCGGCGGTGATGTACTTGGGAGAGCTGGCTGCGATCTGCAGGGCGATCTCATGCGCAAGCTTGCGGAATTGCTCATTGCGGGCAACGAAGTCGGTTTCGCAGTTGATCTCAACGATCACACCCACGCGTCCGCCGCCGTGGGAATAGAGTTCAACGACGCCATTGGAGGCGTCACGGTCGGCGCGCTTGGCAGCCGTTGCCATGCCTTTTTCACGGAGCCAATCGACAGCCTTATCAAAGTCGCCGTTCGCTTCCTGCAACGCCTTGCGGCAATCCAACATGGGAGCATTGGTCGCGCCGCGCAATTGTTTGATCATCTCAGTCGTAATTTCCATCTTTTCAATCCTTAATCTATTGCGTTTCTACGTTGTGCGATTGCGGCTTATTCAGCGGCAGGGGCGTCAGAAGCAGGAGCAGCAGGAGCTTCGTCTGCTTTGGGAGCCAACTTCGCAAGTGTGGATTTGCCCAAGAGAGCATCGTCACCTGCTTGATCATCGGTTTCGACGACCTTGCGGGCGGGGCGTCCCTTGGAGGACTTGGCTTCGGCTTTCGCTTCTACAGCCTGTTCGGGTTCATCATCCTTGCGGGAGGCTTTGCCTTCAAGCACGGCATCTGCCATTTTAGAGACGAGCAACTTGATGGCACGGATGGCATCATCGTTGGAAGGGATGACATAGTCGATGTTCAGCGGATTGCAGTTCGTATCCACCAGAGCAACGATCGGAATGTTAAGGTGATTGGCTTCGCTGACAGCAGCATCTTCGCGTCCGACGTCGATGATGAAGAGCAGGTCGGGCACACGCTTCATGGAGCGGACACCGCTCAGGCGGGTCTGGAGGCGGGTGATCTCGCGTTCGATCAACAAGCCTTCCTTCTTGGTCAGGCGGTTAATGTCGCCGCTGTCACGCAGTTTTTCGAGGCGTTCCAGTTCCTGAATACGCTTGAACATGG
>JAFLCE010000057.1 GCA_017303655.1 Anaerolineae bacterium | reverse complement strand
ACAACAGCTGTACAAACCGCGCCAAAGCCGTTGATGACCATCCTATTTTGCCAACCTTTTTCATACTTCAAAGTGGAACCCGGCTCAACGATCTCTTCACCCGGTTGGAGATGACCAATCTTCCACCAGCGGCGTGCCATGCCTGCCTGTGAGAGCGTGAAGGATAAGAACACGCCAATGGCATAGAGTGGAATCAGCTTGGTAACGCTCGCCTGAAATATGATGATCAAAATGGATGAAATGACCGCCAATGTCATAATACCGCGTGAAAAAACGAGACGACTTCCACGGTACGTAAGCTGACGCGGAAGAAAGCCATCGTTCGCATGCAGTGCGCCTAGGCGCGGAAAATCTGCAAAGGCTGTGTTTGCCGCCATAATAAGGATGACTGTTGTGCCTGTGATCAACATGTAATATAGAACGCCTCTGCCGTCATAGATCGTGCGCGCCAACTGTGAAATGACCGTCTCTTCCTCAGAGAATACTGCTTGCACTTTTCCAGTGAGGAATGAAAGCCCAAGGAATAAAGAACCAAGGATCAAAGACATCCAGATCAATGTGATGCCTGCGTTCTTGCTACGAGGCTCTTTGAAGGCGGTAATCCCGTTCGAGATCGCTTCGACACCAGTGAGTGCTGTCGTTCCGTTTGCAAAGGCATGCAGCAAAATGAATGGCGTGATCGCAGAAATGACATGGTGCGCCTCAAAGTGCGGCGGATCTATGACCATGCCCAGTGAACCAGTAAAGTATTGGAAGAGCCCATATCCAACCGTACCTACCATAATCACTACAAAGAAGTAGGTCGGGATGGCAAATGCCGTGCCGGATTCTTTTACACCACGCAGGTTGATGAGCATGATAAAAAATACGGCAACCACAGCGATCACAACCCGATATTTGAATAAATCAGGATATGCCGATACGATCTGGGCAACACCAGATGAAATAGACACCGACACCGTCAGAATGTAATCAGTTAGCAGGGCTGCGCCTGCGGTTTGAGCCGGAAGTTCACCGAGATTATCACGGGCAACGATATACGCCCCGCCCCCGCCGGGATAGGCATGAATAGTTTGTTCATAAGAAACGGTAACAATTGCCAATAGGGTGACAATGGCAAGTGAGATGGGAAACAAATACCCGTAGGAAATTGTCCCTGCCGCAGCGATGACGCCTAAAATTTCCTGCGTGGCATAGGCAGTGGAAGACAGTGCATCAGACGCAAAAACGGCAAGCCCCACTGCCTTGCCGATGGTTTGATGAGGGGCATCCGCTGTGGATAAGGGTCTGCCGATAAAAAATGATCGTATGGTGCGTTGAGGCAGGTGAGTTGCTTCCCGCTCAATGATGGGGGATTTTGTACTATCGTTATTGATCATACTGAAAAAATTCTCCTGGGATTTGAAACGCAAAGTAGATCGCGCTTCGAACAGGAGAAGTCTATTCAGTTGTCAGTCAAATTGGCGTCAAGGAAATATCAAGAGAGGTCAAGAAAAGGTCAAGATGATTCAAACCTTCAACCGGTACCCCACACCCGGCTCGGTGTGAATGTAAGTCGGGCGCGACGGGTCCGGCTCGATCTTCCCGCGCAAATTGCTGATATTGACTCGCAGGATATGCATATCATCATACCCCTCGCCCCACACCTGCCGCAGCAGTTGACGATGCGTGATGACCTTGCCCGCATGGGTGACTAGAATTTTAAGCAGATCATATTCTGTCGGCGTGAGTTGGATTTCTTTTTCATTCATCGTGACCAAACGGCGCGAAAAATCAACGCTTAAGCCGCCAGATTGAAAAACCGGTTCATTCGCCGCCGACGATTGTTTGCGCAACGCGACTCTCATCCTCGCCAGAAGCTCGCCCGTGCCGAAAGGCTTGGTCAGGTAGTCATCCGCTCCGGCATCGAGCGCGGCGATCTTATCCTGCTCGGCTTCGCGGACAGATAAAATGATGATGGGTGTCTGACTCCACTCGCGCAGGCGGCGCGTCACTTCAATGCCGTCAATATCGGGCAAGCCAAGATCAAGGATGATGATATCAGGGCGGTGACTCAGAACCGCGTTGACTGCCTCAAGTCCGTTGGCACTTTCGTAGACTGTGAAACCTTGTGCTCCCAAGGCAGCCCGCAAATAGCGCCGGATCGGCGCTTCATCATCCACGACCAGTACGCGTTGATTGATAGAGTTCATTTCGCCAATGGTAATTCAACTTCGAGAATCGTGCCGCCGCCTTCACGGTTTGTCGCGCGGACTTCGCCGCCGTGCGCTTCGACGATACCCTTACTAATGGAGAGTCCCAGCCCAGTGCCGCTGACACTCTCGGGGCGTTGCACTCGGTAGAATTTGTCGAAGACACGGGCAAGGTCATCGGACGGGATCCCAGCCCCACGGTCCAGAATTTGGAGGCGGGTGTTCGTTCCATCCCATGAAGCTATCACTTCGATCAACGAATCTTCGGGAGAATATTTAATGGCGTTCTCCAAAAGATTCACAATGACCTGCACCATCAATGTGAAGTCCATGGGGATAAGCGGAAGGTTGGGTTGCACATCTACCTTGATCTTATTTTTGTTAGCACGATTGCCGAGTTGCTCAAGCGCAGTACCGATCAAGTCTTGAACATCGCCCGGTTCCAGATTAAGTTTGATCGCACCGCTTTCAATGCGAGTCATGTTCAGCAGGTTGCCCACCAAACGGTTGAGTCGGTCAGATTCACCGCGTGCATTTTCGATCAACGCACCACGGGTAGCTTCATCCAACTCTGTAAAATTTTCATCCAGCGCCGAAAGTGCACCCGTAATGGCGACCAACGGCGTGCGTAAGTCATGTGAGATCGAATTGAGCAACGCATTCTGCAATTTCTCAGCCGACTGCAACAAAGCGATCTGACGATTCTGTTCTTCAAGTTGCGCACGCTCAATGGCTTGTGCACCCTGATTGGCAAATGCTTCCATCAAGCGACGCTGTGCAGTGGAAAGGTCAATATCGGAAGTGCTCAATTTCCCAACGCCCAACACACCCACTACGCCCATCGAAGTTCGGATCGGCAGGTAACGCAATTGCGCCGCCGGCAGGGTGTTGGTATGGCGTCCGGCAGGCTCGGCATGACGATAGACCCAATCAGCCACGGCGAGTTCTTCTTCATTTAAAACCATGCCTTTGCTGAGCACGCGTGTCACAAGCAGATTCCCTTCGGGAAGCAGAACGGCAATTGTGCGGCTAAAGGTTTGTTCCAAATGTTTTTGCAGGACAGCTAATATCGCTTCAAGGTCTGTTGCGGATGCGAGGTCGCGGCTAAGATCATAAAGTTCTGCTGTCTCCGCCTCACGCTGACGCGCCGCCTCGGCTTGTTCGCTTGCTCGCGCTGTCAATTGACTGATGACAACTCCGACCAAAAACAAACCAATAAAAGTGATGATGTATTCCGTATCCGATACGGTAAATGTAAAGAAGGGATGCACAAATAAAAAATCGAATGACAGCACACCGATGAACGAAGCAAAAATGGCAGGACCGCGCCCAAGATAAACTGCCGCAAAAACGACCGCCAACAAATACACCATGACGAGATTGGTTGCTTCAATACGTCCGCCGATCAACACTCCCACCCCAGTTGCCAGCGCCACCAAAAATAGACTCCACAAATAACGGTTGACCGAACTATGCAGGCGCAGCGGGCTTTCTTCTGCGGGTGCAGAAGGTTTATCAGCACTGGTTACAACGTACACGTCAATATCCCCGCTTTTGTGGATCAGCTTATCCACCAGTGAACCCCGAATCATCTCCTGCCAACGTGGGCGTAATGGTTTGCCCGCCACGATCTTGGTAATATTGTTCTTGTGGGCGAAGTCGATCACGGTTTGAGAAACGGCATCCATCGTGCTACTCGATGAAAGTGTATACGCCCGCCCGCCTAAATCTTCTGCCAATTGAAGGATATTCGCCACGCGCTCACGCTTTTCCTGCGACATGGAAGCGAACTGCGGCGTCTCTACATATAAAGCGATCCACTCTGCATTGAGTTCGTCGGCAAGCCGTCTTGTCGTGCGGACGAGTCTTTCACTTAACGGGCTGGGACTGATACACACTAGCAAACGTTCACTGGCCGCCCAAATCCCTTGAATGGCACGCGTTTTCATGTAGGCGTGCATCTGGTCTTCGACCCGTTCCGCCGCACGTCGCAAAGACATCTCGCGTAAGGCGGTCAGGTTCCCCTTGCGGAAAAATTTCTGAATCGCCCGTGCCGCCTGATCCGGCACATAGATCTTGCCCTCTTTCAAGCGCACCAACAATTCATCGGGCGGCAGGTCGATCACTTCGATCTCAGCAGCTTCGTCAATGACGCGGTCTGGTATCGTCTCGCGAACGATGACACCCGTCACCTGCGCCACAATGTCATTCAAACTTTCAAGGTGCTGAATGTTGAGCGTGGTATACACATCGATGCCTGCCGCAAGGATCTCTTGCACATCCTGATAACGTTTCGGGTGACGCGAACCCGGCGCGTTGGTGTGAGCAAATTCATCTACCAATACCAATTGTGGATGGCGTGCAATGACTCCGTCCACATTCATCTCAGGCAAACTCACCTTGTGATATTCCACCTGCTTGCGCGGCAGAACTTCCAAGCCTTCCACTAGCTCTTCAGTTTCGGCGCGTTTGTGCGTTTCGATGTACCCCACGACCACATCCAAGCCTTGTGCCTTGCGTTGATGCGCGGCTTCGAGCATGGCATATGTTTTCCCAACGCCTGCAACATACCCAAGAAATATCTTGAGTCTACCGCGCTTGCCTTCTTCGGCTTTGATATTTTTTAGTAATTCATCAGGGTCGGGGCGTGTGTCCATCAAAATTATTGTATCCCATCCAAAGCTAAATTCAGCTTAAGGACATTAACGCGTGGTTCACCCAGAAAGCCGAACTGACGAGCTTCGGTATATTTTTCAACCAAGGATGTGACTTCCGCCTCACTCAAGCCGCGAGCTGTTGCCACACGAGCGACCTGATACAACGCCGCAGGCACGCTGATGTGCGGGTCGAGTCCGCTACCCGAAGCGGTGACCAAGTCAACGGGAATCGGAAGCGTATTATTCGGGTCCGCCGCTTGGAGCGCGTCGATGCGGGCTTGCACGGCTTCTTCGAGAGACGGATTCATCGGTCCATAGTTAGAGCCAGACGAAGCGGCGGCATTGTACCCAGCCGCAGAGGGACGACCCCAGAAATATTTCGGGTTATCAAATTGCTGACCGATGAGTTCTGAGCCGTAGGTCTTTCCGTCAATGACGATGAGACTTCCATCCGCTTGATGCGGGAAGAGAACTTGGGCAAGACCTGTTACGGTGAGGGGATAGATCACGCCAGTAATGAGGGTAAGGAATGCCAGCAGGGTAAGGGCTGGGCGAAGTTGTGCTTTCATGACGAAAAGACTCCAGAGGCGAGAAGCAACGTCCAAGCGACAGTGAACATGAAGATCCACGGGCGCATGGGTGCAGGTATGTGCAAGGTATTCGGTGCAACGCTGGCAGCGATGAGCCCAATGGCAGAAAAGACACCAGCCAATGTAGAGAGGGAAAGTTTTGTTTTCATGA
The DNA here is from genome assembly GCA_017303655.1 of Anaerolineae bacterium. Lineage (GTDB taxonomy): Bacteria > Chloroflexota > Anaerolineae > Anaerolineales > Villigracilaceae > Villigracilis. Next base: position 21,871 of record JAFLCE010000057.1, on the reverse strand, counting down.
GATTCTCCTTGTAACGCAAGATTTATCTTGCGAAGTGCTAAACCAATCCGAATGCAACCAACAACATATCAATCGCTTTAATTCCGATGAACGGTACGAGCAAACCACCAAGACCGTAGATCAAGAGGTTGTCGCGTAAGAGTTGCGCCGCGCCGACAGCGCGATAGGGCACGCCACGCAAGGCGAGCGGAATCAAGGTAATGATGATGAGCGCATTGAAGATCACTGCCGACATAATGGCGCTTTCGGGGGTGGCAAGGCGCATGATATTAAGCGCGTTCAATTGCGGATAGGTCGTGGCAAACGCAGCAGGGATGATGGCGAAGTACTTGCTCACGTCATTGGCGAGACTAAACGTAGTCAACGCGCCGCGAGTCATGAGTAACTGCTTGCCGATCTCCACGATCTCGATTAATTTCGTGGGGTTGCTATCCAGGTCCACCATGTTGGCGGCTTCGCGGGCGGGCTGCGTGCCTGTGTTCATTGCCACGGCGACGTCAGCTTGAGCGAGGGCAGGCGCGTCGTTCGTGCCGTCGCCGGTCATCGCGACCAAACGCCCACCCGTTTGATATTCGCGGATCAGTTTAAGTTTGGCTTCGGGCGTGGCTTGCGCCAGGAAATCGTCAACGCCTGCTTCGGCGGCGATGGCAGCCGCCGTTAGTGGGTTATCTCCCGTGATCATCACGGTCTTGATGCCCATCTTGCGGAGTTGAGCAAAGCGTTCTTTCATGCCGCCTTTGACGATGTCTTTCAAGTGGATGACTCCCAGTGCCTTGTTGTCGCGAGTCACAACTAAAGGCGTGCCGCCTGCCCGGGCAATAGAATCAACTGTCGGCTTGAGGTCTGAGGCGATGCCATTTCCATTGGATTGGATCATGCCGATCATCGTATCCGGCGCGCCTTTGCGAATCTCTGTCCCGTTGAAGTCCACGCCGCTCATACGCGTTTGCGCAGTGAACGGGATGAAGTGCATGCCGTCCATGGTATGACCGCGTAGGTTATATTTCTCCTTGGCAAGCACAACGATGGAGCGACCTTCGGGAGTTTCGTCGGCAAGGGAAGCGAGTTGTGCGGCTTCGGCAAGTTCATTTGGCGTGGCGCCGTTGACAGAGATGAACTCGACCGCCTGACGATTGCCGAGCGTGATGGTTCCAGTTTTGTCGAGCAGCAACACATCCACATCGCCCGCCGCTTCAACGGCGCGACCCGACATGGCGATGACATTGCGCTGGATCATGCGATCCATGCCTGCGATGCCAATGGCAGAAAGCAACCCGCCAATTGTGGTCGGAATGAGACAGACAAGCAAGGCGATCAGCACGGTAATGGTGATGGGCGTACCCTGTCCGCTTGCATTCACGCTGTAAATGGAATACGGCAGCAGTGTGGCGACCACCACAAGAAAAATGATGGTGAAGCCTGCCAACAAAATATTGAGTGCAATTTCATTAGGAGTCTTCTGGCGCTTTGCACCTTCAACCATGCTGATCATGCGGTCAAGGAATCCCTGCCCTGGGTCGGCACTGACACGGATGATGAGCCAGTCAGAGAGGAGGCGCGTGCCGCCCGTGACAGCGGAACGGTCACCGCCCGCCTCACGCACAACGGGAGCGGATTCGCCCGTCACAGCGCTTTCATCCACGGAAGCGATTCCAACTACGATCTCGCCGTCAGCGGGAAGAATATCACCCGCTTCGACGAGATACAGATCATCTTTTCGTAGTGAAGTGGATGAAATTACTTCCACATTTGAGCGCGCGGTTTGAATATCGTTCGCCTTGCCTTGAACTTTTTTCGCGGGCGTATCTTGCCGCGCCTTACGCAGTGACTCGGCTTGCGCCTTACCTCGTCCTTCAGCCACGGCTTCGGAGAAGTTGGCGAATAACACGGTGAACCACAGCCAAAGCGCGATCGCGCCGATGAAACCCGCAGGCGCTTCGCCTTGACCGATCAGGGATTGAATCCACAAGATGGTTGTTAGCACACTGCCCACTTCCACGACGAACATGACGGGGTTGCGTACCATCCAGCGTGGGTTGAGTTTGATAAAGGATTCCAGCACAGCGCGTTGATACATTTCACGGCGGGCTTGGGTTTTGTTTTTAGTTGTCATAGAAATTCTCTTTTCACACAGAGGTTCCTGAACCGCTAAACACGCTAAGATCGCTAAGAAAATCTTTTAAAACCTTCGCGCACTTTGCGGTCTTCACGGTTGATCGCTCTGCATTAGTTATCCGAAGATCATCAAGTGTTCCACGATCGGTCCGAGCGCCAGGGCGGGCAGGAAGCTCAATGCTCCCACGATGATGATGACACCGATGACCCAGACAATGAAAAGCGGGGTATGCGTGGGTAACGTCCCTGCGCTTGCGGGAACTTTCTTCTTGTTCGCTAACGAACCTGCAATTGCCAGCATAGGAATCGCCAGCCAATAGCGTGCGACGAACATGGCAATACCCAACGCGATGTTGTAGAATGGATTGTTCGCGCCCAAACCGGCAAATGCTGAGCCGTTATTATTTGCGGCAGAGGAAAAGGCATACAACACTTCACTGAACCCATGCGCAGATGGGTTGTAGATCGTCGCTCGCCCAGCTTCGCTCATCAGAGCAATCGCGGTTCCAGACAGAACCAGGAAAACGGGTATCAGAATGATGATGGACGCCATCTTCATCTCATAGGCTTCGATCTTCTTGCCCAGGTATTCGGGCGTGCGTCCGACCATCAAGCCAGAGACGAAGACAGCAATGATGACGAATGCCAACATGCCATACAAGCCTGAGCCAACGCCGCCATAAATAATTTCACCCAGTTGCATGAGCCACATTGGGACGAGTCCGCCTAGCGGCATAAATGAATCGTGCATGGAGTTGACCGATCCGTTCGACGCAGCTGTTGTCGCCGTTGCCCAAAGCGCCGAGTTGACAATACCGAAGCGGACTTCCTTGCCTTCCATGTTGCCGCCAGGGTTGGTATAGGTCTGTGTTTGGTCAATGCCCATCGCAGTCAGCATTGGGTTACCACCCTGCTCCGACCAAATTGCCACGCCAAGTAGCGTCACAAAGATAATCGTCATCACTGCCAGCAGCGCCCAACCCTGGCGCGTATCACCGACCAGTTTGCCGTAGGTGTAACAAAGCGCGGCGGGAATGATGAGGATAGACAACATCTCTACAAAGTTCGAGAACGGAGTTGGATTTTCCAACGGATGAGCCGAATTGACATTAAAGAATCCACCGCCGTTTGTGCCGAGTTGCTTGATAGCGATCTGCGAAGCGGCTGGTCCCACCGCGATGAGTTGCGCCTCACTCTCACCCGACGGTTGAATCAGCGACGCGGTCTGATACTGGCTGAAAGTTTGCACCACACCTTGTGAAACCAACGTCAAAGCAACAACGAGTGAAAGCGGCAAAAGAATGTAGAGCGTAGAACGGGTCATATCCACCCAGAAGTTGCCAATCTCTTTGGTTGTGTGGCGCATAATGCCGCGAATGAGCGCAACCAACACCGCCATACCCGTCGCGGCAGAGACGAAGTTCTGCACGGTGAGACCGAGCATCTGCGTGAGGTAGCTCATCGTCGTCTCGCCGCCGTAGCCTTGCCAGTTGGTATTGCTGGCAAAACTCACTGCCGTGTTCCAAGACGAGTCAGGGGTGACCGCGCCAAGTCCTTGCGGGTTGAGGGGTAAGACGGCTTGGAAACGTAGTAATGCGTAAACGAAGATTAAGCCAATGATGTTGAAGACCAGCATGGCAACCGCGTAGGTTTTCCATGTCATTTCGGTTTGCGGGTCAATGCCTGAGATGCGATAAAGGAATCTTTCAACGGGACCCAGTACACGGTCCAGAAAGAGGCGTTCGTTTTGATACACCTTCGCCATGTATGAGCCAAGTGGTTTCGCCAATGCTAGCAAAACCACGATATATAAAATCAATTGAACCCAACTGTAGATGTTCATCCAAACCACTCCGGTTTTACAAGAGCCAATACGAGATACAGCAGCAATCCCAGCGCGACTACGCCTGTGATGATATAGAGAGGATTCATGATTTATCCTCCCGTAAGCCATCAAGAGCGTTGATCAGCCAAAGGGAAAGCGCAAAGAACAGAACGGTTAAAGCAATAACCAGGATGTCGTTCATACGTGCCTCCAATGGAAGCAGTGTATTCAGTTGTAGGTCAAATTGGGGTTAAGAGAAGGAAAGACAGCGTCAAGAAAGTATCAAGTTTTCAACCAGACCAGATGACAATCTGGTTTCTGCCTGCGGTTTTTGCAGCATACATGGCTTTGTCGGCGCGTTCGAGCAGCACATCGAAAGATTTGCAAGAGAGGGTGTAATCGGCAACGCCAATACTGACCGTAACGGCTTGAGGCGCGATATTGGAGAGCGTAATACTTTGCACTGCCAGCCGGAGCCGGGAGGCAACTTCGTATGCGTCGGCGAGACGTGTATTTGGTAACACGACCGCGAATTCTTCTCCACCCAGCCTGCCAAGAATATCATCAGTACGCAATGATGATTTACAAGTATCCGCTGTCAAGATCAAAACATCATCCCCAATTTTGTGTCCATATTGATCGTTGAATTTTTTGAAATCGTCAACATCCAGCATAATGACGGAAAGCGGCTGGAGGGTGATACCCGCCTTGGTAAATTCCAACTCTGCCAGCTCGAAAAATCGCCGTCGATTCAAAATATCGGTCAGCGGGTCTGTGTTCGCCAGATTATGAATGGAAACAAATAGGCGGGCATTCTCAATTGCAATCGCGGCATGAGAAGCCAGTACTTCCAATAAATACAGATCGTCGTTATTGTAGGCGTCTTCTTGATAGGATTGTGCTGAAACCATGCCATAGATCTCACCATGCAATATCATTGGGACGGCAAGGATCGACTTGGTGCGGTCTTCTTCCCCTAATGAACCGTACAGTTCAAAATGGATGCCGCTTTCGTCCATTTGTTTTACGTTGTTAAACAGCAGGCTTTTTTTGGTTGTGACGATCTCGCCTGCCATGCCATGGTCAGCAACATAACGATTTGTGATCACACGTTTTCCCGGGTCTTCGATGGCGTAAATGGGCACAATCTCATTGCTGTCAGCATCATAGCCGTCGATCACAAAATCGTTACAAGGCATCACTTTTGAAACGGTCTCATACACCACCTGGCAGACACGTTCCATTTCAAGACTGGCATTGATGGCACTCACGGCAGCATGCAAAACCTTCAAGCGCTCCACAAAATCGCCAAGGGCTTCCTGTGCCCAAATACGCTCCAACGCACCGGCACAATGACTCGCCAATGTTTGCAACAATTCCAATTGCGGGTTTTGGTAGGCATTGCGGGTATAGCTTTGAATAGAAAGAACTCCAATCGTACGGGAGCCGCTCACCACGGGCACGAACATTTGAGAGAGGGTCCGTTGAGTGCGGTCTCCAAAGGTTTGTGTAGGCTCCATTTCAAAAAAACCAGCGTAAAGCGAAATAAAGCCACCTTCGGCAATGGCTCTGAGCATGTTCTCGCTTGGCGTTTTTGGGAATGCATCACGCTGGGTAAGGCGCATGCCCTTTGTCGTATCAATGGATAATAAAGGGCGCGGGGTGCCGCCTTTTTGCGGGTCATACAAAATGAGATAGCAAGCATCCCAGCCGATCAAGGTGTTGGCAGCTTCAACGATGATCTGCGCCGCCGCCTCCGCAGATGCGGTGGATGCAAGGTCTTTGCCAAGATTTGCAAAGATGCCAACACTACTGCGGGAATTTTTGATCTGGTTCATGCACTTCTTTGCCGCACTGCTTCGAAAGTCATCAAAGCAGTTGCAATGGAAACATTCAGTGAATTAACTTTCCCCGCCATCGGAATTTTCACACGCAGGTCTGCGTTTTGCATCCAGAAATCGGTTAAGCCTTCATCTTCTGTGCCAACGGCAATGGCAAGTGGATCTGTCATTTTTACGGATGTGTACAAGGTCTCAGCGGATGGAGTAGCGGCAAGCACGCGCATCCTGCCTTCTTTGAGCCAGCTCAGCGCTTCGGGCGATCTTACCTCCACGACGGGTACGGCAAAGACCGCTCCGCGGCTGGCACGAATGACGTTGGGATTCCATACATCCACACGCGGGTCACAAACCAGAACAGCATCTACGTGTGCGGCATCGGCAGTGCGGAGAATCGCGCCAAGATTGCCGGGCTTCTCAACAGACTCTGCGACGATGACTAGGGGAGCTTCAGAAAGAGTGAGGTCCGCGAGGGTGTGAGCAGGCATGGCGAATACACCCAACAAACCATCGGGGTTATCGCGATACGATATTTTTTCGAAGACGGCACGGCTTAAGATTAAATTTTCAGCGTTAGGAACAGTTAGGGTCTGGCTGACAAGTTCCGGCGCGGTAAGAAGCGTGATGGGTTTATATCCACAAGCCAGGGCGAGGGTCAATTCATCATACCCTTCGACTAGGATGACACCATCTTTCTGGCGTTGTTTTTTATCCTCGCGAAGTTTTACCAGATGTTTAACGCGCGGGTTCTGTAAGCTGGTGATGTCCATTCCATCTATTTTACTTGTTGTCAGTGATTAACAAGCAGGCAGCTTGATGTGTTTTTGAAAGTGTTTCCATGGGCGGGTCGCTGAGTTTGCAGGCATCAAATGCCACCGGGCAGCGCGGATGGAACCGACACCCGGATGGGAGATTGATCGGGTTGGGAGTTTCGCCTTGTAGAATAATACGTTCGCGCCGCATGCGCGGATTGGGAACCGGGATGACGGATATGAGCGCCTTGGTATAAGGGTGCCTGGGCTTCTCTAATACTTCAAGCATGGTGCCAATCTCCACGATGCGCCCAAGATACATAACCGCAACCCGGTCTGCAAAGAAACCGACTGAGCCTAGATCGTGCGTGATGAAGATGACGGCGATCTGACGGGTAATGCGCAATTCGGCTAGCAGGTTGATGACTTCTGCACGGATGGAAACATCCAGCATTGAGACAGGTTCATCAGCAATGATGACTTCTGGCTCAAGCACCAGCGCCGAGGCGATCACCACACGTTGGCGCTGCCCACCGGAAAGTTCGTGAGGGTAGCGTTTCATATAAGTTTCAGCAGGCTTCAGCCCGGCATCTTCGAGAGCTTTGGTCACTCGTTCATTGCGTTCAGCGGCATCACCAATGCCATGAACTTGAAGAGGCTCAAGAATGATCTCTTCAATGGTTTGGGTAGGGTTCAGCGATTCATAGGGGTCTTGAAAGACCATTTGAATTTTGCGGCGTAAGCCTTTGCGCTGATTGTCATTGAGGTGGGTAATGTCCTGTCCTTCAAATACAACAGTCCCATCTGTGGGGTCTTCCAAGCCCATGAGCAATAAGGCAAGTGTAGACTTTCCGCAGCCGCTCTCGCCGACCAGGGCGATCACTTCACTACGGCGCAGAGTTAGACTAACTCCATCTACTGCATGGACGTTTTGAACATCGCGCGAGAAGAACGTGGGGCGCCCCGCTGGGAAATATTTTTTCAAGCCGCGTATTTCTAAAAACTTTTCGGTTTGTTTCGTTGTCATTTAACAGCCTCAACAAGGTGGCAACTGGCGAAATGTCCGCTCTCTGTAGAGTGAAGCGCAGGCTGCTCTTTATGGCAGCGATCAAATGCCGACGGGCAGCGAGGCGCAAAACGGCAACCGGCTGGCAGGTTTTCCAATGACGGGGGGTAGCCTGGAATCGAAGAAAGCTTCTTCTTTGGCTTGGTCAGGTCGGGGAAGGCTTTGAGCAATTCTTGGGTATAGGGGTGGCGCGGGTTGTTGTAGATCGCATCCACAGTGGCATATTCAGCAGTCACGCCGCCATACATCACTAGAACCTTATCGCACAACTCTGCCACGACCCCAAGATCATGCGTCACAAAGATGACCGCCAGCCCCAGTTTCTTTCTCAATGAATCCAGCAGTTCCAGAATCTGCGCCTGGATCATGACGTCGAGAGCAGTCGTCGGTTCGTCGGCGATCACGACCTGCGGGTTACATGCCAACGCCATCGCGATCATGGCACGTTGACGCATACCACCGGAGTATTGATGCGGGAATTGATCTTTTTGAGCAGCAGCAATGCCGACAAGATCCAATAGTTCTGAAACACGCGCAGAAAGCTTTTCACGCGCAAAACTGGGGTCGTGTTTGAGGATGGCTTCTTCAATTTGGTTGCCGACAGTTCGCACAGGGTTCAGCGCATTCATAGCTCCCTGGAAAATGATCGAGATCCGGCTCCAACGCACTTCATTGATCTCATCTTCATTCATCGCCGTGAGATCTTTTCCATTATAAAAAACGTTTCCATTTACGATCTGCCCAGCCGCGGGTAAAAGACGCAAGAGAGAGAGCATCAATGTGGTTTTTCCACAACCGCTCTCCCCTACCAAACCGATCAACTCGCCAGCTTTCAACGTAAAACTGATCTTCTCTACTGCGCGGGCGGGTGGCTTGCCTTCATTGATGTAATTAATCGATATATTTTGGACATCAAGGATGACATCCTCTGGAGTGGCTTGAGATGCCGCCTCTCCCTTAACCTTTGGGCGGCTCGGCATTAAGTGGTGGGTATCTAATCTGGGGTTTAAAACCTGTTCCAACCCCTGCCCAAGCAGGGTGAGTGCCAATACGATCCATACAATGCCAAAGCCTGGTACGACTAATGCCCACCACGCACCTGAAGACATGGCGCCACGCCCGAAGGCATAGTTCAACATTTGTCCCCAAGAGAGTGCAGAAGGATCACCCAAACCAATGAAGGCAAGTGCGCTTTCATTCAAAATTGCAAGAGAGATGGCAAGCACTGCCTGCACCACAAGGATGGGCATCACTAAGGGCAGAATATGCCGACTAACAATATGACCCTTCCCAGCCCCGATGGCTCTGGCACGTAATACAAATTTACGCGACTTTACTGCCAAGGTTTGCGAACGCACGACGCGGGCAGTGGTGGTCCAACCGAGAATGCCAATGACAAAAATAATATTCAGGAGGGATGGCTTTGTTAACGCAACGATGACAACGATTAAAGGCAGGTCAGGGATGACCAGCATCACATCTGTAAAGCGCATTAAGAAGGTTTCCCATCGCCCGCCAAAGAAGCCTGCTACCAGACCAAATAATCCGCCAATCACAATCGAAATAAACGCAGCAAAGAAGCCAACAAACAGCGAAATGCGGGCACCAAAAATGAAGTTGGTAAACACATCCTGCCCGGCATCGTCCGTGCCGAACCAATGCGTGGTGCTGGGAGGTTGATAAATATCACTGATCCCCACAGATGCAGACGATGACTGGTCATAGGGCGTGAGAACCGGTGCTAGGATGGCGACCAAAATAGTGGCGGTTAGCATCCACAAGCCGATGACGCCGCCGAGATTCTTACGAAACTTCCGCCAGAAGGTAACAAACTGCGAAGTTCTGGAATCTTCCACAGGAGCTACTACATTTATGTTTTGCATCACTCCACCTCCACGCGTGGGTCAAGATACGTGTAGGTAAGATCCGCAAGCAGGTTTGCGATGATGACCGTCACAGCAATCAAGAGGAAAGCCCCTTGCAGCACGGGGAAATCCCTTCGCACCACCGCTTCATAGATTGCACTCCCCAAGCCGGGCCAAGAAAAGACCGCTTCGATCTGAATCGCACCTGCCACTGTAAAACCAAGATTGATGGCGATCACCGTCACCAAGGGCAGCATGGCATTCTTGAGAGCATGGTCACGCAAAACCTGCACGGCATTCAGCCCCTTGGCTTTTGCCGTCAAAATATAATCTTCAGAAAGAACGTCCATGAGACTGGATCGCATGATCAATGTATATTCGCCCATATAAATAATGGTGTAGGTGATGGTTGGCAACAACATATGCCTGGCAATATCCCACCATTGTTGAAGAAGTGGCATGGAGCTCATTCCAGGCGTGGCTTTCCCTGCCACAGGCAACCCCATCGTACTGCCCCAAAAGAGCAAAATGATCGCCAGCCAAAAAGTAGGCAAGCTCCATGCCATGAGGCTGGTGGCAAGGGCGGCATAATCAATTGCTGTGCGTGCCTTCCAGGCTGCAAAGATCCCAAAAACCACACCTAAAATAACGGCAAGGATTTGTCCCGCACCGATCAACAAGACAGTATTCCCCAATCGTTGGGCGAGGATGTCTGCTACAGGCCGATTGGTGTGATAGCTAAAACCAAGCTCTCCCTTGAACAGGTTACCCACATAAATGAAGAACTGGGTCTCCATTGGGTTAACCGTGCAACTGCCGAGTTTGATGGGATTGAGTGTCTCAAAACAATTGATAACAGGTTTATCCAACCCAAAGCGTACCTGCAATGCTTCGATCGCTTCTTTTTTCAGGCGTGGGTCGCGAACCCCGGCACGTGCTGGGTCGCCTGGCAGAACCCGAAAAAGAAAGAAATTCAGGATAATCACAAACACGATGGTAAAGACAGCCCAGCCTGCCTTACGGAGAATTGCACGAGTACGGTTCAAGAGAGTCTCTCTTTAAACAGGATTATCAATCTATAAGGCATCCCACGGAGTGTTTTAAGCTCCATGGGATGCCTAACTTGAAAAAATTAAAACTATTTGACTGGCTCGATCACAACCAGCGAAGTGACATCGGAAAGCTCAAGCTTGGACTGATCCGTGATCCACCCCGTGAAGCGATCTGTGCGGAAGGCTTGCACACTGGATGCATAGTACGGAATGATGTAGACCACATCATCATGGACCATCTTCTGCATTTCCCAAACGATATCCTTGCGGGCTTCAAAGTCTAATGTCACCTGCTGCTGGGCATACAATTCGTCATATGTTGGGTTTGAGTAGCCCGTCTCGCTGGAGCCATATGGAATGGCTTCACTCGTGTACACATACAACAAGGCACTCGGATCAGGGTCAGAAGCCCAGCCCCAGATCATAATATCGAAATCGAAAGCAGGGCAGCATTGAGCCGTAAGAGCATCAGGGTCTACTGCACCGGTTTCAAGCGTAATACCGATCGCGCCCCACATTTCAGCGAGTAGTTCCGCCATACGGGGAGCATCTGTATCCGTGTTAGGCCAGTTCAAGCGGAAGGTTAACGGGCGTGAGCCATCCGGCATTTCGCGAACTCCATCACCATCGGTATCAACATAGCCTTCATCATCAAGGATCTGATTGGCTTTATCGACGTTATATTCATAGTCTGTTATCGAGGAGTTGTACCAAACACCAATACCATCGGGGATCAGCGTTAGACCGGGTGTGCCAAGACCAAGCAGAATCAAATCAATTAATTTCTGTTTGTCGGTGGCGTGGGACATTGCAAGACGCACGTTGCGGTCAAGCAATGCTGGGTGACCGGTACAAATGCCGCCCTCTTCTGTGGGACAATTTTCAGGGTCGATCTGATTGAAAATAATATCCGTCACACCCGGTGAAAATGGTGCGCCGACCACTAGCTCAATATTTTCTTCTTCCTTTAATGATTGAGCCGCAGTATTCGGCATGCTTGTGATCATATCCACACTGCCAGATTTGATGGCTTGCACCAGCGCATCCTGGCTTTCAAAGGTCTGGAATACTACTTCATCCACTTTTGGGGGCGTTTCAAAATGCTCTTTGTTTGCCGTCAAGCGCACGAACTCATTCTGGGAATATTCCGCCATTTTGAAGGGACCAGAACCGATCATGGCAGTGTTTTCATATTCAAGTTTGTTTTCATTCTCCCAAATATGTTTTGGAAGAATATACAAGAACACCAACTGACTTTCGATGTTCGGGATCGCCTCTGTGAGCGTAAGGATGACCTCATTATTTTCATTCGAGGTAATTGATTCAAAATAAGTTGTGTAATACCCATTCAAATAAGGATACTCTGGCGTATCTTTATACAAGTTATAGGTCCATGACACATCTTCTGCGGTGAGGGCTTCACCATCATGCCACTTAATGCCATCGCGGATTTTAAACGTCCAGACGGTACCATCGTCAGAAACTGTGGCACTCTCGGCGAGCGTGAGGCGGAAGCTTCCATCCAGATTTAATTCGTACATAGAATCGTAGACCAGTTCAAATATGGAGTACGAAGCCGCTAGAATAGCGTTCCCAGGGTTGAGCGTATCCGGGCTGACAGATGTGCCGATGCGGACGATGGCAGGTTGATTAGCTCCCCCACCTCCGGCACAAGCTGACAACACAAGGCTTGCGAACAAGAATATGTATAAGATTTTTCTTTTCATGGCATCCTCTCTCTATCCTTTGGTTTTTATGGCTCGCTTACACCCAAAATAGCAAGCGCCATGACAGGGAACTGTCACGGCGCAGAGAAGTTTAGCGTGGGTGTACTAACAAGTTGGTACTCATTAATACCTGAATTTTACTTTACATTTGGTATTCGATAAATAGTACAATTATTTTGATTTGTTACTTATATGAAGAAAGGATATTCGCCTTATATGACTACGCGCAATTCTACTTTTTTTAATTACGATGACCTCACATGGGATGCAGTTGCCGATCTGCCGCGCAATACACCACTCGTATTACCACTCGGCTCAGACTATAACTTTGGGCTGCTCGCTGACCAATTAAATTTTCCACCCCGTATCGGAATACTGCCAGCCTTTCCATTCGGTTGGCGAGGCAGTGGACTCGAAGTGCCAGATGTATTATTTTGGAAATACATTACCAACTTGCTAGACAGTTTACGCGACGATGGTTTCAGCCATGTCTATTGCCTTGCACCGCAAGGGATCGACCCACAAGGCACTTCACTTGCAAACACTGATTCTATCCTTCGTCAGCCACATCGCGTTCAATATCAAGAAGTGCGTCATCTACCGCAGGAATCTGAAAAAGGAAAAGTAATCTTGATCCCAATTGGTCATACCGAGCAGCATGGCTTTCATCTACCATTGTCTGTAGACACGATCATTATTGACGCGATTGCTAATGGTACAGTTGCATACCCCCACCCCACTTCAGAAGAACCCAATATATCCATATCGGCTACGCGCAGTTTCTCTTTACCTGTGATGCCCTATGGAGTCAGCACACATCGCGCCTCGTTTGCAGGAACAATGAATGCAGGCGGACGCGCCTTTGAAGATTTTTGGGTGGCCGTTATCGACGTCTTGGTTGCGAAAGGTTTTGACCGCTTTTATTTCATGAGTGGGCACGGCGGCAATATGTCGTTTCTCGTAAATATCGTTAAGTACGCCGGGGAACGGCACCGCCGTATTTTCTGCGCGACTGCCTTCCTCCACACCTCTGGGCGCATTGGCGCTGAAGCGTTGAGCCAATATCGCACAAGCGCCATTGGCGGAATGGGGCACGCAGGAGAGTTGGAAACCTCCTACTTATTGCATCTACGCCCAGACCTTTGCCAAATGGAAAGAGTTGTGGATGAAACTGATTTTGTAGCCACCCCAGATTATTATATGGACTGGATCGAAGGTGGGTCTTTGGTGGCGAATCCGCCTTGGGACGATGATACAAAAACCGGCGCGTATGGAGCCGGGAGTCATGCCACAGCAGAAAAAGGTCGCCTGTGGCTAGAGGCTGCCATCAAAGAAAAAGCCGACCATGTTGAACAAATCCATGAACAACATGAACGGCGTGAGAAACGCAGGAATGCAGGCTTTGGGCTTTGGGGAAAGTTCAAATAAATTTTACTTTCCTTCGCGCACGACGAAGGTATATTTGATACCGCAAAATAGACGTTTGCCAACCATGAGTTTAAAGAACGTTTGATATTGCCCAGCCAGTTTAGGGGCAATAAATGAAGCGCCTACAGTCACCCGCTGACCCGGAGAAACGGTGCGGGTAAAATCTTGGATCTTTTTGCCTTCATGGCGAAAACCACCTGTGTATACCAAATCCACGCCGTAGAAGGGCCAGGCTTTTGTGCCATTGTTAAATAAAGTCCAATACACGTCAAAATGTGCGCCTTGATCGAATTCAGTATTACGCGGGGGCAAAGTAGCTGCCACAATGCAATGCCATTCCTCATCACTCATCTTAAAACCGTCGTCTGGTCCCGGGGTACCAGTGATCGCCAAGGCTCCTTCTGAAATAGAACCAGGCATTGTATATGTAGGCAATGGAGTAAAGGTAGCGAGCGAAAAGATGAAGGTCGGCGTGTATGTTTGCGTGAGGGTGGGAATACGAGTAGACGTGGCTGTACGTGTAGCAGTTGGCAACGCCAACGCAGTCTGCGTTTGAGCCGCGCCAGCCGTTTCTACAACTGCCGTGTTAAGAATGGCGGGGTCAAAGGGTGCATCTGCAGGCGCGACACCAGCAGGTGCCACTGTGCCGGGCAAAGCACAAGCCAAGGTGACAAGTAATAAAGTGGCGATCAGGGTGAATTTACGCACGCGGACTCCTACTTAAAGTATATCGTGAAATCTCTGCTTGATAAATTCCTCTCCTTTTGCAATGAACTCAGCATATTCTTCGGGTGCAGGCGCAGATGCCATTAAATCTTGTGTTTTCTGGCGTAACACCTGGCGGGCAGGCGGTTGACCAGCATCCATCCATTTCTCCATGCTGTAGCGCGGATAGACTCCGCTGACGTAGTAGCCGGTCTTGTAGTTCTTCAAGGTGGACGGTTGATTTAAGAAGCTCTTACCGGGACCTACTTTGAAAATTTCAGCGACGGCTGAATTTTCATCATCCAATTGAAAGCCATTGTGAAGGCGCAATGCCTGGTCGATGATCTCATGACAATGGACAAAGGTAGTTGGCGAGATCGACTTCGAGCCGAGAGAATCTCCAATGAACGGAGCCAAATGTCCGTTAGAGAGAAGAAGCGCGAGGGTGTTCATCCAATAGGTATCTGCGGCGATCAAGTCCATGCCCCAGCCGGTGCCACTACCCGATGTGGAGCAATGCGGGATGCCATAATGTTTCATCATCTCGGAACAGGCAACGCTGATGAGGATGCTTTGCGGATCATAGAAGTTGAGCATGGTACGCATGTCAAAGTAGACTGGTAGCATGCCCAGCAAAATTTGCGCGCCTTTTTTGATTGTCTGACTGATGACCAAACCTGCCAACAATTCTGCCATGAGTAATGTGAGCGTGCCTGCCGGGGTAAGCGGTGTGGATGCGCCCGCCATGCTGTAGTTGGAGAAGATGATGGGAAGTCCGCGCTCGATGGCGACTTTCATCTTATCGACCGTGCCTGCATTCATCACAAGCGGACTAACCGGGTTGAAATAGGGAATCACAAAGGGCTTATCACCGACTTCTTTGCCATGCAGATGTTCGAACATATCAAGCACGTCAGGGAAACGGTTTTCATCGGATACGAGTAAAACTAAAGGCTTGGTGGTATTGGAAATATGTTCGAGCGAGCCGTACATATCGCCCAATTCTTCTTTGACGTCGCGAACAATGCCGACCGTTGAGATAACATCATAATGCTTCAGACTCGAGCCGAGCCGTACCAGATCACGGAAGTTATCGCGTTTAAAAATATCGAGGGTCTCATCTACGGGATTTTGATAGAACAGCGCCGTCACCCCCACCCCAAAGCGCAGACGGTCTTCACCCAGTTTGAGTTTGTGCTCGCCGCGCCGGTCATAGATATCAATAGTTTTGGGCGCAGACTTGATTGCTTCTTCCACAACCTCTGGCGGAAATTTGATATTGCGATCCTGTGACTTCAAGCCCAACTTCCGTTCGAGCAATTGCAATATCTCAGGGGAATCGACGCGCACGCCAGTTTCACTTAATACCTTCAGAACATTCTTATGCGCTTCCTGAATTTGTTCTGCACTCATCATCGTTATTCGCGGGCGGACGTTGTTCATAAAGTTAATCTCCTAGCCTTGATTGTAATGGAGGAAGAAGAAAGAGGAAAGAAAAAGCCAGTGCGATGAACATCACACTGGCTTTCGTTCACTTCTGCTTCTCCCATAACTTGCGGTCGGCAGGGTCTTCGGGGTCAAGAAATTTTGGATCTAGCTGTTTCCCAATTCGATAACCATGTGACGTCCAGATATCGGCGGCGATCTTACGTCCATCACAGCGGACGCCTTGAGCAGAGAAATAGTCACATACGCGGATAACGTCGCGTTGAAAGATATTCCAAGCCGTTGGGTTGGACTTCGGCAGAACAATCTGCGGAAAATCGATCAACGTAATAGCGCCGTTCCAATACAAGATATTGTAGGCTGATAAGTCACCATGGATACAGTCATTGGCAAGCATGACGTCAATATTGCGAAGCACTTTATCAAATAACTCATGCGCTTCGTTGGAAGAAAGATTGACTGAATTCAAGATTGGTGCTGCAGCAGACTCATCCCCAATAAAATCCATGACGATGGCATTCTTTTCCATGGCATACGGTCTGGGGACATCAACACCCACTTCGAAGAGCTTTTCCATGGTCTTGAACTCATACGCGATCCATGATTTATGGCGGACTTCTTCGCCATAAGTAGACCGCTTGGCAATGGCATTGACATCGGCTTCCTTCCATAAGGCGGTGCCATCGGCATCCAGGTCCACGCGGCCAACGCGATACTCGGCATCGTTCTTGAGGTTTCTCAACGCGCGTGGGCGATAGATCTTAGCGGCGACGAAAGGCACGTTCATATCGGTACCAGACTTGCACAGGTAGACCGAGGCTTCTTTGCCGCCTTTGACCTGTCGCAATACATCCGAGATCCACTGGTGTTCGTAGATGTCTGTCAACGAATCCAGTAGCCATGCTTCTTCAAAACGAGCAGCTTTGTAGGTGAACTTAAATTCCTTGGCAATTTCCTGCGCGCGGATGAAAAGCTTCGCCTCCACCTCTTTTCTCTTGGACTCGCGCTTTACAGATATTCGCTTTCTGGAAGAGTCCTGAGAGTCGTCCAGGTCATCCAGTTCGTCAAAATAATCATTCAACTGATTCTTACTCATCGTTATTCAACCTTATTTAACAAAAAACCACAGGATTCAATGCCCTGCGGTTCAAAATCATTAAATGAAAACCGCAGGCGGAGCACGCCTGCGGTTGAAGTTCAACAAAAAGGAACTAGATCAACTCACGTGGAGGCGCGCTAAACAATAGAATTGCAGATACCAAGATTGCTTGCATGTTTTCGAGCCTCCTTTCAGTGGAATAAGATAGTGAACAAATTTTATAACAACCACAAGAGTGCGTCAAGACCCAGTTTTCGCGTAAAAGGCACCCACCCACACCCCGAGAAGGACGATCGCCCCGCCGAGGATGAATGGGAAAGTAACGGTCTCGTTTGCCAGCCAGGCGGCAAGCAAGGTGGCAACCAGCGGAAAGAACAGAATGGAATATGAAGCTGCGGATGCAGTCCAACGCGTGAGGACGTACACGAATAAGTAGAACATCAACACCGAGCCGAAAATGACAAGGTAGGCAAGTGCCGTCCATACGGTTGACGTGGAAGGCAAATTCCAGGTTTCCTGTGCGAAAAAGGAAACACCTCCAACAAAGAGTGCCGCAGAAAACAAGGAAAGCGCATTGATAATGACCGGATTACTGTTGACAGAATATATCTTGAAAATGATATTGCCTTCAGCACTGATCAATGCCCCTAAAAGCAAGGCAAGGATTCCGGGAATTAAGTCGCTGCTGCCGGGTTGGGCACGAACGGCAATTGCCAGTCCAGCAAAAGCGATCAACCCGCCAATGAGAGCCTGCACTCGGAAGGTCTCAAGGCGATGCAACACTGCCAATATCAATGTAAATAAGGGACCGGTTGAGATGACGACGGTGGCAAGGCTGACCGGCACCGTTTGCAAGCCCCAATATAACAATGCAAAACCCATGCCGGTGGAGATAAATCCATTGATGGCGATCACGGCGGTGTCTTTGAACACGGGCATGGACATTTTTCGTCCGAAAAAGATCCCCCAAAAGATCAATGCGGCAGGCATGAGTCGAAGAAAGGCACTCCAGAATGGGGCGAGCTCTTGGTTACTGAAACGGATGGCGACCGAGTTCGAGCCGCCAAGGAGGATGACAAGGATAAATGCGGCGAGGGTTTTATTATCTGGGAGGTGCGTTGAAGTTTCAGTCATGAGGTCTCGATTCAGTTTAGTAGATCTTTCGTGCCGCAACGTGAACGTTGCGCGTATTTTTATAACAAACCTACGACGCGCAAGATAAATCTTGCGATACTACTTCACATGCTTATCAAAGAACAATTGAGTCTTTGCCATGAACACGAACCACGGGTCGCCAATAAATGAATGTTCTTCGCCTTGATAGGCGAAAATCTCAGCATCGACACCGGCTTCAACGAAGGCGTTGTACATTTTCTTTGACCACTCAGGCGGTGTGCCTGCGGAAGTCTTACCATCTTCGGTGCCATACACGACCTGGACAGGGGCAGTGACGTTTTCAAAATGATAGATGGGAGAAACCGCTTCCAGCATAACCGGATCCGTTGTCGCGTCGAAGTAGGAGGCGGTGAGGTTGGGTGGCAAATCCAATGGCAGGATGTCAGAGGAATTGCATCCGAAGGTTGCTTCGCCTTCGTAAACGTCCCCCACACAGCCGGGACCCCAACGACCGATGACATCTGCAAAGTCGGCGCTGACAGATGAATATAACACCGCCGCTTTGACACGCGCGCCAACGATGGTGAGAACTTTCGCCGTGATGCCGCCGCCCATACTATGCCCCCACATGCCAATGCGCTCTGTGTCGGCTTCGGGGATGGATGAGAGTGCATTCATTAGATTGATAACGTCGATAACCTGCCCGGAATAAAACAAGCTCTCGCCCGTATCGGAGCTTGCCCAACTGCGATAATCGGATGAGACGGTGAGATAGCCGCGGCGGTTGAGAAATTCGGCGGCGCGGTCGGTGCCATCGCCAGAGTTATAGATGTAGCGCGAAAAGAATCCGTGATTCATGACGATGACTGGGTAAGGCGCATCTCCTACTTTTGGAATTTGCAAAACGCCGGTAATGGTCAGCCCATCACTTGGGTATGAGATGAGATAGCGGATAAAGTTGTCTGTTTCCAAGACGGGTTCGCCGCGTTTGATGGTGCCGCTTTCGTATTCACGCTCACGTAACCCTGCGATGGTGTATGGCTGCATTGCCTGCTCGGTGGTGAGAGTTGCTGTGGGCTGCGGAATTTTGCTTGGCACAGAAGTCGGCGGGACGATGGTGACAACTAATTCTGGTATGACGGGTGTAACAGTGGAAGTACTACATGCAGAAATAATCAAGGCAATCAAAAGAACGGTATATAGTCTCATTTTAAGTTCTCATCAAAAAATGCAACGGCGCGATCCATGAACATGGTCCAGGCGTCGCCGGTGAAGGAGTGGCGCTGATTTTGGTACACGAACAGTTCGACATCTTTACCGGCATCGAGCAGTCCTTGATTTAATTTATACGACCATTCTGGTGGAGTCGAGCCAATGTAATCGCCGTCGGCAGAACCAATGTGGATCTGCACCGGGACCGATACTAAATCCAAATGGTAGAACGGAGCGACCTCGCGCATTCTGTCTACGCTTTGAGCTGATTCTTTATACGCAGCAATAATATCCGCTGGCAGCGACTCGGGGAGCACATCTGCTGAGTTGCAGGTTTCAAGCAGTTCACCGGCGGCAATGTCACCGATGCAGCCGTAGCCCCAGCGTGCGATCAGGTCGGCATCATCAGCTGAGTTGGGCGCGTATAGCACTGCCGCTCTCACGGGAGACTCAAGCGTGAGGATTTTTGTCGTGATGCCACCGCCCATCGAATGTCCCCACATGCCAATGCGAGATACGTCTGCCTGCGGAATGGAATCGAGTGAAGCAAGCAGGTTCATTACATCTGCAACCAAGCCGGTGTGGAAGAAGGAGACACCGAAGTCTGATGTGCCCCAGGTGCGATAATCGGAAGAGATAGTGATGTAGCCGCGCTGTGTGAGATATTCTGCCGCACGCTGTGAGCCATCGCCTGAAGTGTATTCACTACGCGGATAAAAACCATGGTTCATGACAATCACGGGAAAAGTCCCCTCCCCTGCCGGGATGTTGACCACGCCAGTGATGCGTAATCCGTCTGAGGGATAGGAGATGAGGTAGCTACTGAATTGGTCGTTGAAGGCGATACGCGCGCCGATCTCGATCACTCCGCCTGCAAATTGACGTTCGCGCAAACCCGCAATGGTGTAGGGATACATGAGATGAGGCAAGGCGGTAGCGGTGGGTGTCACTTGCGAAGTTGAAGTTGGTGTGTAAGTTTCGGTTGGGTGAATCACCGTCACAACTGGCGGCGGAAGGGTCTCAGTAGGTAATGCAGGAGTTGACGAACAAGCAACCAGAAATACCGATAAAGTCAGCAGGTATCTTTTCATGCGTAATCGTGAACGACGTCCAGTACGCCTTCTTCTAAGATTTGCTCGACCCGTTTCAAGAGGTCAATGGTGGTGGCTTCATCTAGAAAGGATTCGCCACAGGCTGGGCAGACCTGGGCTGGGACTTGATGAACGACTGCCCGAAATTCGTCTCGTGCGAAGCTGATGGAGGAAAATCCGCTCACGGTGTGGGACTCTCGGCAAACGACACAGATCATCGGCGGCTCCGTGAGTCTTTTTTCCATTTGTCGGGGGAAGGCAAGTAGACGGTAATGACGGTGGTGTGTTTTTCGTTTTCGGAGGTGACGACGTGAAAGGGACGCCTGCCTTGCATACCAAATAATAAGCGGCTCGGCTCGGGCATTTCGGAGGTGTAGTCTTCGATGACATCTTCGGCTTTCAACGCCTCGCGGACTTTGCCCACGGAGACGCCGCGTTCGAACATTCGTTGCACCGCATGGGCGCGAAATAGGAGGGAATTCATGCGGTCATTATAATGCGCAAGCCCGCCCCCTCCGCCTGCTACGCAGGCACCTCCCCCAAATGCGACGATAGTGCTGTCGAATTTGGGGGAGGATACGATAAAATGATTTGCCATGAAAATTTCACCGACGCAGTATTTTGGGAATCTTGCTCTGTTGTTAGACCTTGAAGCCGAAGCCGAGAAAAAGGAGGCGGTGCGTGAGCGTGTTAAGTACTCGCCTGCCGAAGCGGAGGCGACGGGGAATACCATTGTCAACCTTGTGATCCGTGAGGAGGGGTTTGGCTTGGGCGGGCATTTCCTGCTGGGGTTCGGCAAACGCAATGAGACTCTGCCCCTACCGTGGACAAGGCTTGGGGTGGGCAGCCCAGTCATCGTTTCAGAAGAGAGCCGCGGCACTTCATCCAATAATGAAGAGAATGGTTGGCGGGGAATCGTCAGTGCGATCCGTAGAGATGCGATTCAGGTGGCGTTGAATGAATTCATTGAGACGGAAGCCGAGAAGCCGATGTTTCGGATCGACCGGGCTTCGGATGAGATCGCGCGCTTTCGTCAGCGGCAAGCCATGGAGGCGGCACGGACGGCGGGCGGTAACTCGCGGCTTGAAATTTTGCGCGATGTGCTGATCGGGAATGCCGGTGCGCTCTTTGAGAAAAGTGAGCCGTTGCAAGCCTTCAATAAAAACTTGAATGCTTCGCAGATCGAGGCTGTGCAATTTGCATTGAGTGCTGAAGATGTTGCCATCATTCATGGTCCGCCTGGAACGGGCAAGACCACTACGCTAGTAGAGTTGATAAAGCAAATTACACGGCGAGGGCAAAGCGTGTTGGCTGTGGCTGCGAGCAACCTGGCTGTTGATAACTTGCTTGAGAAATTAATTGCGGCAGGCGAGCACGCCATTCGGTTGGGACATCCGGCACGCGTGACAGCGGATCTGCGCGCACACACACTTGACCTGTTGGTTGAAAATCATCCTGATATTAAGATCGCAAATAAACTCACGCGTGATGCGTATGCCTTGCGCGATCAATCTTTTAAATACACGCGCGCCAA
>JAFLCE010000056.1 GCA_017303655.1 Anaerolineae bacterium | reverse complement strand
GAGGGCAACGTTCATTACTTGTACGCCGCGGCAGATCGCCAGAAATGGTTTGCCATCATCGATGGTACGTTTGATCAGTGAAATTTCTGTGATATCGCGATCATCATCCACGTCATGGATCTGAGGATGATCGACGCCATTGAAATATTTAATATCCATATCCCCGCCGCCTGAGAAAAGAATGCCTTGCAAATGAGGATACAACTCGTTGCGGTCGGCTTCATCGAGAATAGCAGGGATCAAAACGGGAATGCCGCCACCCTGTGCCACAGCACGGATATACGTATGTTGTACGCCAGAGATCAGCCTGCCGTAATCGTTCTTTCCATTCAGTGTGGTAATTCCGATCAAAGGTTTTGCCACATCATCCTCCAAAAGGGAAATTTATAATATCAACTTTAAGGATACCACAAGCAGATTGTGGCTGAAATTAAACAAAAAAACTCCGATGAGAGTTTCATCGGAGTTTGATAAGGAAAAACTAGGAGAACTTTTCCTTGATGCGGGCGCTCTTGCCGGTGCGGTCACGCATGTAGTAAAGCTGGGCGCGGCGGACCTTGCCGTGGCGTTCCACCACGATCTTGTCCACACGCGGTGAGCGGAGCAGGAAGGTGCGCTCCACGCCGATACCGTTCGACGCCATACGGCGGACGGTTACCGACGAGTTGTTGCCGCTGTTTCGCAGGCGAATTACCAAGCCCTTGAATTCCTGAATACGCTCACGTTCACCTTCTTTGATCTTAACGTGGACGCTAACAGTATCGCCAGCAGCAAGCTGGGGGATCTTTTCGTTGTCTTTTGCCTCTACGGCTTTGATCAGGTCTGCCATTTCCGTCTTCCTTACTTTATGATTAGGTTTTCAATATACGCGAGGGCGGATTATAGCATGGATGTTCTCAAGAGACAAGAAAAATCAGGGTGTTTTACCCGATCAATTCCCGAGCCAGCCGGTCCACTTCAACCAACAAATCAGGGACTCTGCCCCTGCCTTGCATCGAGCGGACCAAGGTTTGCGCCTCTTCCAACGGGATACCTGCTACCGTTATATAGAGCGGTTTTTGACTGATGCCCCGTACCAACTCGCAAGCCTGTGGAGTGCCCAAATAATAAGACTTGGCCACCCCAATCACTGGCACTTTCCCGTGCATGGCTTCATAAAGATGACGCCCCAGTCCGGGTACAGCCTCTGCACCGAGGGTTACATACCCATCGACAAGAATTGCTTCGGGTTCGACATCTACTTCAGAAAGTAAAGCCAAAAGGCAGGGTAACTCGCGTTTGTAAAATGAACCAGGTTCATAATCTTGAACACCATCTACACGCTTACGAATGACTTTTTGGACAGAATTGGAATCCCAATTTTGAAACAAAATTCCTGCGGCAAAAGCAGAATTGCCTTCGTATTGAACATCCGCAGCTAAAATCACACCAACTCCAATGGACAAGGCTTTTAATAAAATTTTTCCTGCTCTGTATTGCTTATTTTCAAAACAGAGCAGGTAGCCTGAAAATCTTTCTAATACTGATCAACTGTATTTTCGAATTGCCAGCACCGCATTATGCCCGCCAAACCCGAAGGCGTTACTGATCGCCAGGGAAATCTTTGCCTCGCGCGCCTTGTTGGGGATGTAATCCAGATCACATTCAGGGTCGGGCGTTTCATAATGAATGGTTGGCGGCAGGATTCCTTCACGGATGGCATTCACACAGAACAAGACTTCCAATGCCCCTGTTGCACCCATCATATGCCCAGTCATGGACTTAGTAGAGGAAATCGGTACTTTCTTCGCTAGGTCGCCAAACGCCGCTTTGACCGCACGGGTCTCTGCCTGGTCGTTCAGCGAAGTCCCCGTTCCATGGGCATTGATATAACCAACTTCATCGATGTTTGCTTGAGCAGAAGAGAGCGCCATGCGCATCGCCGCCGCTCCGCCTGCGCCATGTTCGTGCGGAGCCGTCACGTGAAATGCATCGGCTGTTGCGCCATAGCCCGCCAACTCGGCGAGAATATTCGCGCCGCGCGCCTTCGCATCCGTCTCGCGCTCGAGCACGATAACCGCCGCGCCTTCGCCCATCACCAGTCCGTCGCGATTCTTATCGAATGGCTGGGGAGTCATTGAATACTCATCATTATTCCGGCGGGACATGGCACCCACCCGGTCAAACGCCGCCACACCCGTGGTCGTGATCGTCGTTTCTGCAGCGCCGGTCACAGCCGCATCGATCATCCCAGTGCGCAGCATCATCAACGCCGTGCCAATTCCATCTGCGCCGGAAGCGCAAGCTGAAGCCACAGAGAAACAAGGTCCTTTGATGCCAAACTCGATCGCCGTCATGCCCGCGCCGCCGTTCGCCATCAACATTGGGATCAAAAACGGGCTGACCTTGCGCGGTCCCTCTTTATGATTCGTCAAGATCGCTTCTTGAAGTGAATGCAAACCACCGATCGCCGATGAGATGATCACACCGATTCGCCCTGAGTTTGCATCTGTAACCTGCAACCCAGAATTCGAAATGGCTTCTTTTGCCGCTGCTACTGCAAATTGTTCAAAACGATCCCGACGGCGCGCTTCGCGTGCATCCATGAAGTTTTCGGGGTTGAAGTTTTTCACCTCTGCTGCAATATGCACTTGTAATTTTGCCGCGTGAGAATCAAAAAGAGTGATGGGCCCCACCCCCGATTTTCCGGCAATCACATTTTCCCAACTTTCCTGAACATTCAGACCAAGTGGGTTGACCGTGCCCATACCAGTGATAACGATTCGATCCTGCATTCTTCCTCCGATAAAATTGATCAATATATAGCGATAATAAGAACACGGATTTTTCAAATTCGTGACGCTGCGCCTCTGACTCAGCCGATGCCTGTCTCTCCTTCTCGAAGCCTGAACTACGCTGGGAAAATGTCTAAACTTCGCCAGCCATATGCAGATTCCATCAGAGTCTCATTTCCAATTTCAATTGGCTTCTCATACAGATACTCGCCACCCAACCTTTCGTAAAACCCACATGCTGGGTTATCTTTCAGTGCCCACACCATCATAGACTTACTGCCCAACTCACGCAACCCATTCACAACTGCTTGTACTAACATCCTGCCAACACCCATTTTGTGGGCGGCTTTCAAAATGTAGATCGCAAACAACTCACCATCAAAGCCCGTGTCTTTTATTTGGGGTACGCCGAAATTTGAAAACCCCACCACTTGCCCATTTACCTCAGCTACAAAGGCACGATGATACGGATGTGCTTCATCTGAAAGCGAGTTAGTCCACTGCTCCGTCCGCCGCTGAATGGAGAGATTAGCCAAAACCTCATCTGCGACAATCCCTCGATACGACTCCTTCCACGCCGCCACATGGACAGTGGCAATTGCTGAAGCATCTGCAAGTGTTGCCTTACGGACCTCAACCATAGTTCCTCCTTAGCAATTTCGGAACGCTGCCTTTGCCCGCCACTCGCGTTGAAGCAAACCATAGTGATATTCACTTGTATATTCATTGCCAACAAGCAGGCTTTCTACAAAGTGAGCTTCCCTTCGAAAACCTAACTTCTCCAGAGTCTTCCAGGAGCCTATGTTTTCCGTGTCACAGTCTGCAATGACACGGTGCATATCCATGTCTTCGAAGAGATAATCCAATAGAATAGTCACGGCTTCGGTGACGTATCCCTTCTTTTGGTGGGCAGAAGCGATGGTAAAACCAATAATGGCTTGACGGGCATCGTCTGCTTTTATGACGAAAGCAAGATCGCCGATCAATTCGCCAGTTTCCTTTAGCTCGATGGCAAGTTGCAACCAGTCATCCACTTTAGGAGCGTGGACATCCTGCATCTCACGAATTAATGCCTGAGCTTTCTCGCGCGAATAAGGCAATGACCAACTCTGATATTTTGCAACATCAGGATCGTTTCGATATGCTAAAAACGCCTCCAGGTCGGAGGCAGTGAAATTTCTAAGAAGCAGACGTTGGGTATGTAGGAACATGATTTTCTAAAAACAGGGCGAGGTCACCTCGCCCCTACAAATTATTCTCCCGGCTTCGGAATGTAATCGCCTTCGACCCATTCCTGACCACCAGGTCCGACTTCTTTCTTCCAGACGGGGACGATTTCTTTGAGGCGGTCAATACCATAGCGGGCAGCTTCAAAGACGCCTGTGTCGCGGTGAGCGGCGGTGCAGGCGATGAGAACGGTTGGAGTCTTTGGATACAGCTTACCGATGCGTTGAATGATGGCAATCCCCTCCACGACGGGCCACTTCTCGCGGATCTCATCGGCGACTTGTTTCATCTTGGCTTCTGCCATCGGGACGTATGACTCATATTCGAGATATTCCGTCTCATGCGCATCGCCGCGCGAGGTGACTCCGCGCACCATGCCGGTGAATATTGCCGCCGCGCCAGTGGACGTGAGTGTGATCTTGGCAAGCAGGTCGTTCAGGTCAATTTCAGATTCGGTAATGGAGTAGATAGTTGGAAGGTTGGAAGGTTGCATGTTGAAGGTTATCCGCCAGAGACAGGTGGGAATAGCGCGATCTCAGCACTACTTGGAACGATGGCTTCATCAAACGCGTATTCACGGTTGATGGTGATGAGCACGGATTTCATAGACTCTTTCAGGTTGGGATAATCGGTGCCGAGTTTTTCCTTTAATTGCAGGATGGTCATGTCGGCGGGGATATCCATTTCCATGGACTTGGTCCCAGCACGGTCACGGATGGTGGCGAAGAACAAAAGTTTTATATGATTCATTTTTTCCTTTGATTCTGTCATTGCGGGGCGCTCTTGCTCTTTGCCCGAAGCAATCCAATATAAAAAGAATGAGATTGCTTCGTCGGGAAGAACACCCTCCTCGCACGCGTGCCTGCGCACGGTACAGGCAATGACGGGAATTTTTATATCCAAACATCATTCGGCGCGGTTAACTCAGAATCGGTTGCATTGCCTGTGTTGACCAAGCCCGCAGGTTCGATCAACAAAATATGACATTCCTGTTCGGCGACAGGTTTGTGTTCCACACCTTTTGGCACAACAAACATCTCGCCTTCGTTGAGTGAGACTTTACCGTCGCGGAAGAGAATCTCGAGGTGACCATTGACGACGATGAAGACTTCGTCAGTTTCGGGGTGGTCATGCCAGACAAATTCACCCTGAACTTTGGCAAGTTTGAGATGATAGTCGTTGAGTTGAGCAATGATCTTTGGTGACCAGTGCTCGGAAAACTTGGTGAGTTTTTCTTGCAGGTTGATGGAAGAGTAATTCATAGGTTTACCAATAAGTAGGGGCGACCCGCCCAGTGAAAGCAAGGTATCTGGACAGGATTGAAGGGTCGCCCTCACGGGTTGACAATATCTCCCGATTGCCCGCCATGCTTCTCAATGAGACGGATATTCTGGATCCGCATGGTTTTCTCGGCGGCTTTCGCCATATCGTAGACAGTGAGTGCCGCAACAGAGACGGCTGTCAGAGCTTCCATTTCAACGCCGGTCTTGCCAGTGACTTTGGCAGTGGCGGTGATGACCACACCAGGAAGTGTGTCATCCAGCTCGAGGTCGACATCCACCTTTGAGAGTGGAAGAGGATGACATAACGGAATCAGGTCCGAGGTCCGTTTGGAGGCGGTGATGCCCGCAATTTGTGCCACGGTCAACACGTCACCCTTCTTTATCTGCCCGGCACGGATCAATTCCAATGTCTCTTTTTTCATGTGGACTTCGCCGCGCGCGATAGCGGTGCGTGAGGTGTCGGGCTTATCACTCACATCCACCATTTTGGCGCGACCGTGTTCATCGAGGTGCGTTAGTTTGGACATAGGAGCTATTATAACCACCTAGTGTATAATTCGCCCGCTATGGATGGAATTTTTGGAAATCAACTCGGCACGTATAAGGTTCTGACCCCAGATTATGAGGGTCCGCTTGACTTGTTGTTGAGCCTAATCGAACGCGCCGAATTGGATATTACGTCGGTGTCGCTGGGTTCGGTGACAGATCAGTATCTTGAGCATTTGCGGGCGGTGGAAAATCAACTACCCGAAGAGATCTCAGCGTTTTTGGTGATCGCGGCGAAGCTGGTGCAGATCAAATCAGAAGCCCTGCTGCCACGCCCGCCTGAACGCGAAGTTGGTGAGGAAGACCCCGGCATTTCGCTTGTGGAGCAGTTGAAGCTATACAAGCGTTATAAGGAAATCGCGGGGTGGATGGAAGAACGCCAGACCAATAACCTGCGGACGTTCCTGCGTGTGGCGCCGCCGCCCAAAGTGGAACCGAAACTTGACCTCTCGAACCTGACTTTGGAGAAGCTTATCTCTGCAGCGGAGTCAGCGCTCTCGAAAGGCAAAGACAAGAAGCCGCTAGGGACGGTCATCAGCGCACCGAGAGTCACTATCCGCGAGAAAATTGACTTCATCACCAAGACGTTGAAGAACATCCAACGCATGTCATTCAGTGGACTGATCACCGACAAAGCCACCCGCGTAGAGATCGTGGTGACCTTCCTCGCGTTGCTGGAGTTGGTCAAGCGTTATCACATCACAGCCAAACAGGATGTGCTGTTCGGTGATATTGAATTTGAACGCAGTGAAGAATGGAAAGAAGACGAAGAAATCGATATTGAGTTTGAGTAAGGGCAGAGAAGAGTAAAAAAAGTCCTAGACGTAATAAGTTTATCCTACCAATACAGTGTGGAGAATATTGTCAAACGAGGAGATTAATTGTATATTTGTAATATCAACAGATTAAAAAACACAAATGGAGGACTTCGTGAAAGTTAAATCCACCAAACCTGAAAAAATTGACGACATAGAAATAGCGGGTGATATAAGTGAAAGCGTTATAATTCGTGGCGATGGGAATGTCATAAGATTAATCTCAGGAAATGACGTCACAAAACCTGCCAGAAAGAAAGGTAAAGGATATACTAGATCGACAAGTTCTTCCTTTTCCATCATAGTTGCCCTAATAGGACTTATTGGCACTATTATCATCACCTTAATATCATCTTGGTCAGGAATTACCGAATTCTTATTTTCGGATGTTGTAATTGAGTTTACAAGATTGGTCATCATTGTTCTTGTCAGCATAATCACAGCCTTATTAATTGCATGGACTTTAATGGTTTATTACCAAAAAAAGATTACAGAAGCAAACTTGATTGTAAAGAGATTACGTGAAAAAGAAGTTGTTTTTTTTGAGAGCATTGAGAACGACTTTTTATCAATCTTGAACAAGGAAGTGCAATAATGGAGAATGGTCAACTACGCGCCGTTGAAATGGAAATGCACGAAAATGCCCCAAAAAAAGCAAGGCAACATATAAACCAATTCTCAACATCCTTAATATTGCAGGCGAAAATTATTGCTTATCGGACAAAAGCAGATATTGTACTAGCACAACATATTGATGAAGCCCTTGATACAATAAACAGCGAAAAAAAACAATCGTGGTCTCGAGAGTTGCTAATAATCTTGGGTGGCACATTTACAGGCGCATTTATTCAAGGTTTTGTTTCTGAATTATCGAGTGGAAACACTTTGCTAGTAGCAATTTATACAATTCTCGGTTTTGTAGGTATGTTTATGGTTTTTTTAGGTCTACGACGCTAATAACACAGTTCACTCCCAGTAATAAATCAATAGATTCACTATCCTCAAAAAATGAAAAACCTCTCTCAGAATAGAGAGGTTTTTCGTCACCTACTCAATATTCCATTACATCTCACTGGCTGCCGCAATACCCGATAAATACGCCCCGTGTACCGTACTGGGATACTCACGCGAAGTCGCCTCGCCTGCAAAATACAAGACGTCATCAACAGGTGCAAAGAGCGAATCATAATCGTCACCACTTGCAAAAGGCGGGATGTGCGAATACGCGCCGAACGCAAACGGGTCTTTACCCCAACGCGTCACCAGCATCCCTTCGGGCTCAGGAATATCATCCCCAAACATCACACGCAAGGTTTTCATCGCACCTGCGCGAATCTCATCATCACTCAAGTCTTCGATCTCAAAACCTTTGTCGCCGCCATGAAAAGCCATCAACACCGGCTCGCCCGTGAACGGCGCAAAACTCAACCAGTCGCTCCACTCGCCCAACTCCTCGCCCATATAACTGATCGTCTGCACATCCTCATCCCAAAATATTTCTGGAAATTTCAAATAGACTTTATTGAGGACTCCCATTCCGAGTCGCTCAATTGCTGCTTGTTTGGACGCAGGAAGCGGTGGCTCAAACTTAACCGACGCCTGCTTTAACACCCCAAGCGGAAACGTCACCACAGCCCTATTTGCCACATAGTTCCCCTGCGAAGTTTCAACTTCAACTCCATCATCACCGTATCTGACACTCTTTACAACCTCCTCCAAGCGGATAGCTAAATCTTTTGCAAGCCCATCCGTGATCTGGTTGTAGCCGCCAGGAAAAATGACTTCCTCGCCGCCGAATTCCTCGTCTTGATCCCACTCCCAAAGCGACAAGTCATTCATGTCCGCGCCGTATTCCAGTGATGTGCCAAGATAGGCGTAATAGTTTAGTCGGCGCAAATCTGCTTCAGATAAATTTCTACTGGCGATGACTTCATCAAATGCCTGCTGTAAAGACATATCTTCATCTGTGTCTTCTTGCATCGCCGCAACTTCTTCGTAAATATCCTCGAACAACGCTTCCATGCGCGTGAATTCATCATCTGGCAATGCACTTCCGTCAGCGGCAAACGCAATGCCATTCTCGTCATCCGTAGGAATAGTCTTCACGCCAAATTGCTTTACTAACTTCGTAATCGGATTTCCCTTCACACCATGAATCCAAGATGCGCCAAGATCAAGCGGCAATCCCAGCGACGAATCCGTCCACATGCGCCCGCCCACACGATCTCGTGCTTCAAGAACAATGACACTCAGCCCCTTATCGGTCAATGTGCGCGCGGCGGCGAGTCCAGCAATCCCTGCGCCAAGTACAATTACATCTGCGCTGGTGGATGAATTTTGATTTGGCATAAGTTCAGTCTCCTCGTCTGGGGTTATCACTCCGCACGAAAGGGCAAGCGCGGATGCTGTCCCGATCGCAGCGATTTTTAGAAAATCTCGTCTATTGAATTTCTTTTTCATGGTTGGCTCCGTAAAATCTGTGATGTAGAAAAAGCGTAATCATCGCGCCGAGATTATCAAACACCAAAACGTCTGTAATTGCGGCATGACGTCCGGGGACAAATGACTGGTGGAACTCGTCCGTAGCGGAATACAATACAGCCAGAAACCATGCCAACACATAGTTACGCCTCGGCAGGGCTCGTAAATACGATATTGCTAACAAACCGTAGCCAACTCCGTGCGCACTTTTCTTGACAAAATAGTCCCAGCCTCCAAAGTTCGGCAACTCATTGCTTGTGCGTGAAGAAAATGCAAAGATAGCAATCATCATCAAAAGCGCTGGAAGCCATCGCGGTACAATTGCAGAGAATTTACTCATGAGAGGTTTACTTGACCGGTGATGTAATACTCAAAAACGACGATGTTTGGTGGAAGTTTGGTAATCCGCATCGCGTGATTTTAACCGAGAAGCTGGAAGATGTCCGCAAAGGGTTACAAGAAGTGGAAAGTCTGGTCAACGAACATGGCTGGACAGCCGTAGGCTTTGTCAGCTACGAAGCTGCTCCTGCGTTCGACTCATCATTGCAGGTTATCCCATCTCACGGGTTTCCCTTACTTTGGTTTGGCTTATATGATGCGCCGCAGATTCTTCAGACTTCCGAAGTCATCGAAGATTTCGGAAGTCTTGTGCCATTAAATTGGCAGCCGGATACAAAAGAAGAGGCCTATAACGCCGCCATTCAAAGCGTGAAAGACCGCATTGCACAGGGGATGACCTATCAGGTCAACTACACCATGCGCCTGAAGGCGGACTTTGAAACGGATAAGCGGATAGAAGCGGATCTACAGGCTTGGCAATTATTCAGTCACCTCGCCCACTCGCAAAACAAATATGCCGCTTATTTAGATATTGGCGATTGGGCAATTTGTTCTGCATCACACGAATTATTCTTTGACCTCAACGACGAAATCATCACAGGTCGTCCTATGAAAGGGACGGCCAAGCGTGGGCGTACTACAGACGAAGATAATAATATCGCAAACTGGCTACGCGCATCCACCAAAAACCGCGCCGAGAACGTGATGATTGTGGACATGATCCGCAACGACATTGGGAGAATTGCTGAAGTTGGCAGTGTCCACGTGCCAGAATTATTTACCATCGAGAAATACGCCACCCTCTTCCAAATGACGTCTACAGTAAAAGCGAAGACTACGGCGTCGGTGACAGAAATATTCTCTGCGTTGTTCCCTTGTGCATCTATCACTGGTGCGCCAAAAGTTAGCACCATGAATATCATCGCAGAGTTGGAGACCAGTCCGCGCAAGATCTACTGCGGCAGCATCGGCTATATTGCCCCAAATCGCAAGGCGCGATTCAATGTTTCGATCCGCACGGCGTTGGTAGATAAACAGAATAGCGCAACTGAATATGGTGTAGGCGGCGGCATCGTATGGGACTCAACCTCTGGTGATGAATATGACGAAGCCCTGCTTAAAGCACGGGTGATGACCGACCTTCCGCAAAAAGAACTCTCTCTCTTCGAGACATTACTCTGGACACCAGAAGATGGCTATTTTCTAATGAATAGGCACATTACGAGGATGATGGATTCTGCAGAATATTTTGGTCTTACTACAGAGAATACAGAGGGAAGTATTAAAGAATTTTTGACTGGGTTAGTGACAAGCGCCATTTCACCCAAACGAGTAAAGTTGTTGATGAATTCACATGGAGAAATATCAGGCGAAGCTAAAGACTTTCAGGCAAGCAAAAAGGTATTCAAAGTCTGTTTGGCAAAAGAACCCGTAAACTCGAATGACCGTTTTCTATTTCATAAAACAACAAACAGAGCTGTATATGAGCAAGCTGCAATTCAAGGGGTCGATGATGTGCTGTTATTCAACGAAAATGACGAGCTGACCGAGTTCACCATCGGCAATCTTGTCGTGAAGCTAAACGGAGAACTGTTCACGCCGCCAGTGGAATGCGGGCTGTTGGCTGGCACATTCCGGGCGGAGCTAGTCGCTCTCGGCGAGGTAAAGGAACGGGTACTCAAGAAACAGGACCTGGCAGAGTTTGAGGCGGTGTTTTTAATCAACTCGCTCAGAAAATGGGTACAAGTGAAGGTCAGCTAGTATCCAAAAGAAGAATTAGTTCTTTGTTATAATACCTAGCTGAGCAAAACATCAGAAAGAAAGAGGAAATTATGTATATTGACCCCGGTTCTGGCGGAATGTTATTCCAAATTCTCGCCGTTGCGTTTGGTTTGATCTCTGGCACAGTACTTATGTTCTCTAGCAGAATCAAGATGACCATCGCCAAATGGCGCCGCGCGATGCGGAAAGAAGAAGAGAATACTGAAGAAAATACTGAACAAAAATAATTCAGTCGCGTCATGTTGACAGTCATTCGAAAAAGTGACTGTCAACTCGTTAATAGGAATTTATGCGAACACTTATCATTGGGTTAGATGCATTCGACCCCGCATTCTTTGAAAAACTTCATTCACAAGGTAAGACTCCGCACTTGAGCAAATTGCTCGAAGCAGGCGGATATTCTCGTTTTCGTGTTTCTGACCCGCCACAAAGTGAAGTCTCATGGACGAGTATTGCCACCGGCATGAATCCAGGCGGCCATGGCATGTTCGATTTCGTGCATCGCAACCCTGCCAATTACAGCCTGCAAGTTTCGCTACTGCCAACACAAAAGAATTTGATTGGTCTTCAATTCGTACCGCCCTACAACGCGCGCACTATTTTCGATGAAACTGTGGAAGATGGTTACCCCGCCACTTCGATGTGGTGGCCAGCCACCTTCCCTGCAAAACAAGCTTCACCGGTTCAGACCATCCCAGGGCTTGGCACGCCCGACATTTTGGGACGCCTCGGGGTTGGAACACACTTCTCTCTTGAAGACCTGCCAGCTGACACCGAACGAAAAACAGCCGTACGCAAGTTGACAAAAAAAAGCTCATCGAAATATAGCGGCACACTTGAAGGACCCGCCAAGAAGAACGGCACCGTCAACATTGATTTTGAATTCGAGCTCGATGGCAATACAGCAATATTACAAGTTGCCAAGCAAAAAGTTAATCTCAAAGTTGGTGAATGGGGTGCGATCGTGGAACTGCCTTTCTCTGTTGGGTTCGGTATGACGGTCAAAGCCATCAGCCGCGCGATCCTTACAAGCCTAAACCCAGTTTCCATTTATTTCTTGCCGCTACAACTGCATCCACTTGGTTCGCCGTGGCCATATGCAACGCCGAAAAATTTTATTCAAGACCAGTGGAAGAAGAATGGACCCTTCCTTACACTCGGCTGGCCGCAAGATACTACTGCCCTCAATGAAAACCTCATCAATGATGAGCAATTCCTCAAGCTCTGCGAAATGATCGATGACGAGCGCGAACGCGTCATCAATCATTCACTCGACTCATTCGATGAAGGCTTGCTTGCATGCGTATTTGATAGTCTCGACCGCGTTCAACACATGTTCTTCAAAGGTCGTGAGGATATCATCGAAAGTTGGTACATTCGCCTCGACCAGATGATCGGGCGCATCATGGAGCGTGCCGCACGCAAAAAGAAAACTCGCATCCTGATCGTCTCTGATCATGGATTTGGACGATTCGATTACAAGGTGCATTTAAACAAATGGCTCGTCGAGCGCGGATACCTCAAGACGACAGATCTCGCCTCCTCCGACCTCCGAGCTGTTGACTGGTCTCAGACTCAAGCCTACGCTTTAGGTTTGAATAGCCTCTATCTCAACATCACGGGTCGCGAAGGCAAAGGCATTGTTAATGAAGGTGATGCGATACAAACGCTTGCTAAACTTAAAGAGGACCTTCTGCAATGGAAGGGACCGAACGGCGAATCTGTTGTCCAATCTGCTCTGATACGGAAAGAAGTTTTTGATGGTCCGCTCTCAGCATATGGACCAGATATCTTTGTTGGTTATCGCCCACCTTATCGTGGCTCTGCAGAGACCGGCTTAGGGCAGTGGCGAAGCGAAGCGATTGAGAAAAATAGTGAGCATTGGGAAGCTGATCATTGTTTCGATTCACGAGCTGTCCCAGGTGTGCTGTTCTCAAACGAAAGTTTGAATAATTTCCCCTCACCTTCCTATCGCGATATTCCTGCATTAACGATTGGCAAGGATTTGAAGGCTCAAGCCTCTGCCCCGCCGCCCAAATATAGCGACGAAGATCAGGACGAGATCGAGAAGAGATTAAAAGACCTTGGCTACCTATAAGAATTTCTATTCAAAACAGGGTTTATGGACCTTGTTCCTGATGACC
Organism: Anaerolineae bacterium; assembly: GCA_017303655.1. Classification (GTDB taxonomy): domain Bacteria; phylum Chloroflexota; class Anaerolineae; order Anaerolineales; family Villigracilaceae; genus Villigracilis. The sequence goes on along the minus strand of JAFLCE010000056.1, from coordinate 15,937 downwards.
GCCCTGCCGCTCCACATTTGGACGATCGTGCTTGCATTTCGCGATTTTGATTGGATCTCAGCCCGTACCAACTCATGGGATGCGATTGGCGTCGTAGCATATGGATTAATCGCCGCCATACTTGAAAGCCTACTTCTTTTCATTGTTGTGACTCTGTTTGGATTCTTAATATCAAACAAATGGGAAGAGAAGAGGCGCATCACATTTATGAGCGCAATGATCATAATTCTTTCATTATGGTCTATTTTCAATCAATCCTATTTCTTGAATGAGTGGGAACTACCAGTATGGCTTACACAGCTTATTATTCAAACTGGGCGCCCACTGGTGATGTTATATATCTTGGGAATCCTCATAACAATCGCCTCTTTTTCAATTCCTGCATATCTGATATTAAATTCAAATAAAACAATGCAAATTCTTCAAGAAGTGATTGACCGTCTATCTTTATTGATGATGCTATATCTTGTTTTTGATGCCGCCGCTTTGATAATGATCGTGATCCGTAATTTCTAAGGGTTCAGTGAGTAAAATTTCCCGACGTGATTTCCTAAAACTGGCTGGGCTTGCCTCCCTGGGCATGGTCGTTCCGCCTTCTGTACAACAAAAAAGCCAACAGCTGCAAAATGATAAAAAAAATGTATTAATTATTGTCTTTGATGCACTGACCGCCTACAACATTTCACTGCATGGATATGCTCGCGAGACAACACCCAACCTAGCACGCCTATCAAAACGCGCAACTGTCTTTCACAACCATTACGCAGGTGGAAACTACACGACCCCAGGAACGGCTTCTCTCCTAACTGGCACCCTACCGTGGACTCATCGCGCCATTCGCTTCAATGATGGTGTTAAGAATGATTTTGCTGCAAAGAGTATCTTTCACGCATTCGACGATTATCACCGAATTGCATACTCACACAATACGCTGGTCAATACTCTGTTCAAGCAATTCATTAGCGATATCAGCGAACATGTGCCACAAGAAGATCTCTTTCTTTTCAATGATGGGTTTATTCGCACCGTGTTTGGTAACGACGAAGATACCGCCACCGTTAGCTGGGCGCGAACCGTCAAACGAACCGAAGGGTTTTCTTATTCTCTCTTTCTTTCACAGTTATATGAAGCCTATCGAGATAATAAAGTAAAGGATGTATCCAAGCTTTATCCAAATGGCTTACCCAGTGTCAACAACGATAACTACTTTACTCTCGACCAAAGTATTGATACCCTCGCAAGCCGCCTTACGGAAATACCGCAGCCATTCATGGGATACTTTCACTTTCTGCCGCCGCACTATCCCTACAAGCCCCATAAAGATTTTGCAGGAGCCTTTACCGGCGACTCATTCAAATCTTTAAGCAAACCTGAAGATATCTTCAGCGAAGGTAGATCCGACGAATTTCTGGATAAACAACGTGCTCCATATGATGAGTTCATTCTGAATGCCGACCATGAATTTGCACGCTTGTTCGAGATGCTTGAGTCTTCTGGTATCTTGGAAAATACATGGCTCATCTTCACCTCAGATCACGGCGAGCTCTTTGAGCGCGGCATCTGGACACATTCCACAGCCGCCTTGTACCAGCCTGTGGTTCGCGTTCCCCTTTTGATCTTTGAACCAGGCAATTCAACTGGGCGGGATGTATATGAAGCAACCAGCGCGATCGACCTTATGCCCACGCTTCTCCACTTAACTGGGCATGAGATTCCTTCATGGGTTGAAGGTTCCATCCTCCCACCATACGTCACTTCGCCACTACCGCCAAATAAAGGCGTATTCGCGGTACAAGCAAGATACAATGAACCAACCTTCCCAATCACGCAAGTTAGCGCGATGCACATTCAAGATAACTACAAGCTTATTTATTATCTCGGGTACGAAGAGTTCGGAGCAGAGAAAGAACGCTTTCTGTTGTATGACATTAAGTCTGACCCAGAAGAACTCAATGACCTATCGCAGACTAATAGAGAAATTGGCAGTGATCTGCTCAACATCATCAAACAAAAACTTGACGAATCAAACAAGCCCTATCTATAAAAATAAGCCGCGAGAAATTCTCGCGGCTTATTTTTATTTTCTCTGACGATAGAATTGATCCTGCGGCACTTCGCCCATTGCTCTTGCATCCATTGGAATACCTAGAAACTCGGCAACCTTGGCAGCGTATTCAGCTGGTTGTTTTACCATATCGTTATAATGAATATACAAAACTTCCATGTTCGTTTGATGTGCAAGCCAACCCTTAATTTTTTCAAGGTGTTTTCCGTAAAGTTCGGCAAACTTGCCATCTTCAGCGGGGTTGCCGGGTTTTCCACGACGTTCCAGCATTTTCCGCTGGGAAGACAGAATCTCCATCATCTCGCGCTCCATGAAAATGACCTTATAGTGCTGACCCGCGGGCAAATGTGCGAGCAAGGCAGAAATCACCTTAACGACACTTCCCTTCGCATCTTTTAGCCAATCTACATCACCTTCTTTTAATTGCTTGACACGTTCAAACTCATAATACCCCTGCAAATTGTCATCATCAGCAGAGCGGATGTTATCTGTAAGAATTCTCAACCCGCCTACCTCTAGCATTTTCATCATCATGGATGTGCCTGAACGCGGCAAACCGGAGACAATATAAACTGGCAAATTATTTTCTGACATGCAATATACAATTCCTTCTATTTTTATTAACAACAAACAAAGATGATACTGCCTTTTAAGGGTTTCGTAAACCACACTCTTATTGATTCAAACGGCGATAGACACCTTTCATTTGTTTATAAATCAATTGGAAGTTTTCAAATCCACGATCATACACGGCTCGGTTCTCGATTTTGGGTTGATACGCCTTTCGAAATTGGATCATCGCTGGAATATCGGCAAACTTAATTTCGCCCAAACCCACCGCCGCGATCCACGCTGCGCCGCGCGCATTGGCGTAGATCGGGTCTGTGACCTGCCTGATCTCCACATTCATTACATCTGCAAAGATCTGACACCACACATCAGACTGTGCTCCCCCACCAACGATGTTGATGCTTTTCACTTTGCGACCCAGGAATTTTTCTACAGGCGATAATAACCAGCGCGTGTTGTAAGCAATGCCTTCCAAAAAGGCGCGGATGATATCCTCCCGTGTGGAGTTCAGCGACAAGTTGTAAAGTCCGGCACGAAGCGTTTTATCATCCACCGGCGCACGCTCACCCCAGATCCATGGCGTATACATGACTCCATTCGCGCCAGCAGGGACGCGCTTCGCGATCTGATCAAGTACTTTAAAAATATCTGGCACATCGGCTTCTTGCAGCAACTCATCCTTGTGATAGATGATGTTGTCGCGCAAGAACGTGAGGTTGCCGCCCGCCGTGGCTTGCAGCGCCGTGAGAAGATAGCGCCCTGGCACCGCACAAGGAATCGACGCCATACTGGAAGCCACATCCGTTTTTTTGAACGGCACATGCGCCGCCATCCACGAGGACGTGCCGATGTAAAGATGTAGCGCGTAATCGTCCACAGCACCTGCACCGATTGCAGCGGCTGTGTTATCAATGGCACCCGCCACCACTTTCACTTTTGAAGATAAGCCAAGTAAATTGGCAACATCACTGCGAAGATTGCCAATTATTTTTGTGCAAGCAACAACATCAGGCAATTTGTCGCGATCAATGCCGAGCGCACGAATCAACGAATCATCGTAATGAATATCATCAGGGTTGCGGTTATCCGTCACCCACGAAGTGACGATCGAATCAAAACTCGCCACGAAATCGCCGGTCAGGCGCAAGTTAATGTAATCGAGCACATTCAAAAACTTGTGAGTCTTTTTATAAATCTCCGGCATCGTATCGCGGATAAAAAGCATATGCGCCGCCGGGTCTTTGCCGGTCATCGAAGGCATGCCACCTGTCAGACGCACGAAGCGCAGCACGTTCGAAATCCCCGCGCCGTCGATATTGATCAACCCACCAATTTGTTTTTTCAAATTTGCAGCACCACGCATGTCCATCCACAGGATAGCGTTGCCGAGAGCGTTACCATCTTTATCGACCGCGACAGTCCCTTCTCCTTGTGTAGATGCACAAACCGCGATCACATTGGCGCCCTGATTCTTCTTCATCAACATTCCCGCTGCAGACAGAAACGCCTGCCACCATTCTTCCGGTGATTGTTCCGCACCGCCATCCGGTGTGAGAATGAGGCGCACGGGTTCGGCTTCCCACCCCAGCACCTTTCCGCTGACGGAGATCAGCGCAACTTTCATGCCGGAAGTGCCAAGGTCAATTGCGAGAATCAGTTTTTCATTTGTCATCAGTTATCTCTGCGGATCCTTCATTTGAGTAACGAGTGCAGCGCTTACGACTAATAATCCTATTGCCAATAACAAAGCAGGAGTGAATGAGCCGTCTTCGGTCTTCAACGCTTCCATGATGTATACGAACACCACTGACGCCTGACCGAACAATTGTATCAAGCCATTGGATGTTCCCTCAGGTGTCGGCTGGGTCACTTCGGAGGCGTACTGCATCCCAATGGGGCTAGTGCTCACAAGGAAGAATCCCATTGCGAAGGCAGAGACGAATAACAGCCAGCCGGTTGTAGCAAATGCCAAACCGATCAACCCGGGAATCGCCAATAACATGCCAGCCAAAATATACGGCTGACGTTTGCGCGTCTTATCCGAAAACGGCGGGATGATAACCGCGCCCAACACCCCACCGACCAACATCAACGCACCAAGCGTGCCTGCATCAGTCGGTGTAAACCCACGCGGACGGATGATATTCTCCACCCAGGTGGTGACACCGTTGAAGATGCCCAAGCCAACAAACGAAACGAACAGATACAACCAAAACGACTTGACTGTGAAAGCATGCTTCAAGCCATCCAGCATCAACGCGCGGACTTCGCTACCAGCTGGTCCGGGAGGCGTGGGCGGATTTTCTTTAGCAAAGATAATGAACAGCACAGACGATACAGCCGCAATCCCACCATAGATTAATTGCACGGTTGGAATTGACATGGTTTCAGTCAACATAGGCGTCAACACCATGCCTAATGCAGTCCCGACCAGATTGGCAAGCGTGACAAGTCCAACCGCGGTGGCACGTTCTTCAATGGCGAACCAATTCGCGGGGACTTTCGTCCACGCATTGAGCAGGAAGGGTTGAGCGGCTGCGATGCCGACTGTACTCCACAAAACGAGGGAGTAATTCGCTCCAGCGAATCCGCGTAAGATACCAAAAATTCCCATCATCACTGCGCCGATACTGACCGCGATACGAAATCCGTAGGTATCGATTACCCATGAAACCGGGATCGAAAGCGGAATGAAAGCGATCATGAACGACATTGCCAGCAAGCCGATCTGCAGATCGGTTACGCCATAGAAAGCAGCGGCAGGACCTGTGATCGGCGCATACGTGATCCACAACATCTGAATGGTCAGGTTGATAAACATGAACACACCCAATACCACCCAGCGGTACCCATAAAGTTTGAATTTGTCTGTCATGATGCTCCTCATTGATTCAAATTTCACCACAGAGAGCACGGAGAACACTGAGGAAATCCTTATGAATCTCCGTGCACACTGTGCTCTCCGTGGTAATTATGTTTACACACACGCCGCTAAAACGGTCTCAAACTTGCTCAAGGCACTATCGATCACTTCATCCGTATCTGCCATTGACGTGTACATACGTGAACCCGCCAAGGTGACGAGTCCCTGTGACATATACGCAGCACCCATTTCTTCGATCATGTGCTTGCGCGGCTTGAGTTCCTTCGCCAAGCGGACTGGGTTACGCAAGTCCAACAACATCACACCTGAGGTTTCCAAATGCACAATCGAACCTTGGTTATATGCTACGAACGGTAAGCTGAATTTTTCAATAATGGCTTGCAAGCCTTTGGTGAGTCTGTCACCGGCTTTGCCAGCAATCACCGCCGCGTTCGTACGTTCCATCTCCAACAAAGAGTAATAACCCGCCACACATGAAAGTGGGTTCGCAGAAAGTGTTCCACCCACGTAAGCACGCTCACCAATGCCGCCAATGCCCGCCGCAAAACGCGAAACGACTTCGGCACGTCCGCCCACGCCGCCTGCCATGGGGTAGCCACCCGTGATGCATTTACCGAACACCGTCAGATCGGGCTTAACGCCGAAATAGCCTTGAGCACCACCCAAGCCCACTCGAAAGCCGGTCACAACTTCGTCGAAGATAAGAAGCGCGCCGAATTCATCGCATAGTTCACGGATTTTTTGATTGAAGTCGAACGGCACAGGGCGAGTCCCTGATTCCGGTCCTAACGGCTCGACGATGACCGCCGCGGTACCACCCCGCAGCCTGTTCAGCCAAAGTTGACGTTTCAACGCCCCGAGACTGTTCGGGAAAAATTCTTTTGTTGCAGCGCTCGCTCCACGCGGAATGCCCGTCGCCTCAAGCCGCCCCGTGCCGGGGATGTGCAAGCCGTAGACCATCGGGTCGCTCCAGCCGTGATACGCGCCGCCGACTTTTATGACATATTTCTTTTTGGTGAACGCCCGCGCCGCACGGACAGCCGCCATCACGCTCTCTGTGCCTGAGCCCAACATGCGGAACATCTCCACTGCAGGCATGAAGCGATTGACCAGCTCTGCCAGTTTCAATTCATATTCATGGAACAGGCCAGTCACCGGTCCGCATTCGTTCAACATCTCAAAAACTTTTTCGCGTACGGGCGCATAATTACTGCCCAACACAGTTGGACCGCCCGCCTGTAAAAAGTCGATGTATTCATTCCCATCCGCATCCCAAAGATAGGCACCATCCGTTTTTTCGATGGCGATTGGGAAGGGATAATTGAACGCTAAATTATGCTGCACCCCGCCAGGGATGAACTTCTTGGCTTCGTCGGTGAGTTCTTTGGAGCGCTTGCACTGGTTCTCAAAATAGCCGAGAAATTCCTGCATCTTCTCGCGCTTCACATGACGCATAGGTTGACTAATGAGGTTATTTAATTTTTTATAAACTTCATCCACATCGTGATATTCACTGATTGCATATTTCTGTTCACTCATTCTATTCACCACTCTTAACTTTCTCACCCTTTTCTGTTTTCTTCTGATCGTTGCGCAACTTGGCAAAGGCAATCTCACGTACGGCTAATGGAATTTTGCTGATCTTCTTCTCAGTGCAAATCGCCAACAGATATGCCATGGCACACTTCTCAAGAATTTCTACATTATGCACGGCTCGTTCCATGTCATGACCAAAGACCAATGCACCATGGTTTTGCATCATGAAAGCATTGTTGTGATTCTTTACATGCTTTGCCACAGTATTCTTTAGCATGCCCGTCCCAGAAGGCGCATATGGAATGATCTCGACACTACGACCTAAAAAGCGCGCCTGCTCATCGAATAAAGCCGGGATCGGGCACTTGATCAAGGTCAATGCGCTGGTGTAGACCTGATGCGTATGGACGATGGCGTTCACATCCGCTCGTGCCTGATACACCGCCCCATGCATGGCAGACTCGACCGAAGGCTTGAGATGACCTTCAAGCATGTTCAAGTCAAAATCCAAAATACAAACGTCGTCCGACGTCATCTTCATATAATCGTAGTTTGACGGAGTGATGGCAAAGGCGCTTTGTCCCTTGACCCGCACAGACAAATTCCCACCCGTTGCCATTAAGAAACCTTTGCGCACTAATTCGTGCGCAGTTTCAACAATCAACTTCTTTTCAGAGTCAAAACATCCCATAGAATAATCCTTCTTAACTAGACACTGTCCAGATTTTAGGGCACAATCTTGACGGTGTCAAGATTTTCGCTTAACATCTCCCCTATGCCATCCAAAAAGTATCATCATGGAGATCTGAAGAATGCCCTCATCAAAGCAGGAGTGGAAATTCTGGCGAAGGAAGGTATGGGTGGATTAAGCCTGCGCAAAGTGGCGCAGCGGGCTGGTGTGAGTCACTCTGCACCGTATGCGCACTTCCTTGATAAACAGTCGCTGATCGCGGCGATCTCCACCGAAGGATTTAATCAACTTTACAACAAGCTGGAAGCGGCAATTTCTCCGCATGCAAAAACTCCGAAGAAACAATTGATTGAAGGCGCGCAAGCGTATGTCCGCTTTGCGCTTAAGAACTCAGACACCTTCAAGATCATGTTCTCAGGCGTGTTGGAAAAAGAAAAAGACTATCCATCCTTTGTAGAGATATCAAGCAAAACGTTTAAGCTGGTCATGGAAGTTGTACAAGCCTGCCAAAATGCTGGAGTCTTACCCACTGCTCCTGCGAACCTGATGGCGGTTTCCGTTTGGGGTCAGGTGCATGGCATCGTGTCACTGGCACTGGAAGGACAGATATCTCATACCCTTTTGGAGAAAAAAAATATCGAGAGTATCGTCTCCTTCGCCGTTGAGCAGATGATAAATTCTTAATACATGCAATGAGCAATCTCTTCATTCGACTATAATCGCCACCATACGAAGCCGACAGCAGAGGTTATAAATGCTCAATCAATTATCAAAATCAAGTTCCCCTTATCTACTTCAACATGCCAATAACCCCGTGGATTGGTATCCTTGGGGAGATGAAGCACTCCACAAAGCTAAAGAAGAAAATAAACCCATCTTTTTATCAATTGGGTACGCCGCCTGTCATTGGTGTCATGTCATGGCGCACGAGTCGTTTGAAGACCCTGAAACCGCCGAATTCATGAACGAGCATTTCATCAACATCAAAGTAGATCGCGAAGAACGCCCCGACCTCGATAATATTTATATGCAAGCGACAATTGCCATGACCGGCTCGGGAGGCTGGCCCATGTCTGTCTTTCTCACACCAGATCTCAAGCCATTCTACACAGGCACATACTTCCCGCCCGTACGCAGATATAACATGCCCTCCTTCAAAGAAGTGCTAAGCGGCTTATCGAACGCCTGGCAAAATGATCGCGATGAAGTGGAAAAGACCAGTGCAAAAGTCCTCGAACATCTGCAATCACAAGCCAAGATACAGGGAAATGACTTGCTTACCCAAGAGCACTTCGAACCGATCGCCAAAGCCATGCAAGAGTCTTACGACTGGGGCTATGGCGGCTGGGGTGATGCACCTAAATTTCCACAAGCGATGGCGCTTGAATTCTTAATGCAGCATTCCGTCACAGCCAAAACAGATACATATGCCAAGCTCATCAAACATTATCTATATGCCATGGCACGCGGCGGCATGTACGACGTAGTTGGTGGCGGCTTCTCGCGTTATAGCACAGACAATCAATGGCGCCTGCCACATTTTGAAAAAATGTTATACGATAATGCCCTGCTTATCCGCACCTACTTGCATGCTTGGCAGATCACCAAAGATCCGTTCTACCAACGCGTTGTAGAAGAAACCCTGGCGTTCATAGAAAAAGAAATGACCCATGAACAGGGCGGCTTTTACTCTTCGCTCGACGCCGACTCAGAAGGCGAAGAAGGCAAGTTCTATGTTTGGTCGCTCGATGAAATTCGCGCAGTCCTCAATGAGGAATCTACTTTTTTTGAAGCGGCGTACGGTGTCACTGCCAAAGGGAATTGGGAAGGCAAAACGGTCTTGCAGCGCGTTTTAGATGATGCCACCCTTGCCGCCCGCTTCGGACTTAACCTTGAATTGGTTCAAACAAAATTAGCTGATTGCCACTCTAAGCTTTATACCGCCCGTTCCTTGCGCATCCGCCCCGGCATAGATGACAAAGTTCTCACCGCATGGAATGGATTGATGCTTGCTGCTGTTGCCGAAGCTACTAGAGTCCTCGCAGAGGTCAGCCCGAAAGCAAGCAATTACTCCAATCTGGCTACGCGCAGCGCGGAGTTTCTGACCTCAAACCTGCGCCCAAATGGTCAACTGCGCCGTTCATGGCGCGAAGGCAAAACTACCAATGAAGTATTTCTTGAAGACTATGCAGCACTGATCCTTGGCTTGCTGGAACTATATCAAACTGATTTCAACGTGAAATGGTTTGCTACTGCCAAAGAACTCGCCGACGAAATGATCGAGAAGTTCAATGATCCTAATGGTGGTTTCTTTGATACTGCAAGCGATGAAGAAAATCTTTTAATCCGCCCAAAGGATGTGCAGGATAATGCTACGCCTTCAGGCAATGCCTTGGCATGTGAAGCACTTATCAAACTAGCGGCATACACCGATGAAGGCAAGTACCGCGACCTTGCAGAAAAAGCATTGGGGTTGGTAACGAAGTTCAGCTTGCGCTATCCCCTAGGCTTTGCCAGATGGCTTACAGCGGCGCACCTCGCTTCGGGGACGTTGAAACAGGTAGCGGCGGTGGGCGAAGCGGGAGACCTAAACTTCCAACGTTTGATCCAGACTCTTCGAAGTGAATACCGCCCGAACGTGGTGGTGGCAGCTTCGTCTTCTTCCAAAAAAGAAAATACCCCCGCCCTCCTGCATGACCGCAACATGATAGATGGCAAGGCAACGGTTTATGTGTGTGAGGGTTTTGTGTGCAAGATGCCAGTGACAGCTATTGCGGATTTAATAAAGCAATTGGAGTGATCAGTTCTTAAACAAAAACAGACCGTTCACCCGGTCTGTTTTTGTAATTCAATTTTTTGTCTCGGTGTCAGAAGGCTTATTCTCGCCTTCTTCATCTTTGTTGCCCAGCCCGTCACGGAAAGACTTGATGCTCTTGCCGATCTCACCAGCGATTTTACCAATGCGCCCTGGTCCGAACAACAGGATGACTATGACCAGAAGGATTGTAAGTTCAAGCGGTCCAAATCTAATTGGCATTTTATACTCCTTTGCTTTTTAATTATCCTACCACAAATAAGATAAGTAAGCCGTTAGAGTTCGCGGCGCGAGAACAACCCTTCGATAAAGCGCAAGCCGCGGCGCAAGAGTGAGCGCAAACGGGCGAATAAGCGATATTGCTCTGGACGAACCTGTTTTTTGGTAGGGATGGGTCCAGTCCATTCGGCAACCAAGGCACCCCAGGTGAGCCCGGCGCCAAAACCAACGAAGACCACCTTGTTGCCGCTTTTAAGTCTGCCCTTTTCAACTGCTTCCACTGCCGCAATTGGAATCGAAGCCGTGGATGTATTACCGTAACGATCCACATTGATCATGAATTTATCGAGCGGCATCTTGAGGTATTTGGCTGCCGTTTCAATAATGCGTAAATTTGCCTGATGTGGGACGATCAAATCCACGTCGGCGGTGGTGAGCCCGGCAAGCTCAAGCGCTTCTTTTGTCGCAGAGCCCATCACACGGGTGGCAAAGCGGAATACGGCTTTACCATCCATTTGCACGTAATGCTTGCCTTCATGTAAAGTAGCTTCGGTGGCTGGGAAACGAGCCCCGCCGCCAAGCAGGGTTAATGAGTCGGCACCTGAGCCGTCTGAATGCATAACAGCAGAGAGCACGCCGCCGGGTCTATCACTGGCTTGAAGGATAAATGCCCCGGCACCATCCCCAAAGAGGATGCAGGTGCTGCGGTCTTTCCAATTCACAAAACGTGAAAGGGTTTCAGAACCGATCACCAAAGCATTTTTAATCGACCCGCTGCGAATCGACTGTGCTGCCATGTTCGTGGCATAAATAAAACCCGAACAAGCTGCCAGTAAATCGAATGCGCCAGCTTTTGTAGCGCCGATCTGGTCTTGTACGAGACAAGCCGTGGCAGGGAAAATATATTCCGGCGAAGAAGAAGAAACGATGATCAAGTCCAATTCGGTGGGCGCAAGGTTTGCCACCTGCAATGCCTTGATAGCCGCCTCCACTGCCAGCGTGGATGTGGATTGCTCTTCACGGGCGATGCGACGCTCACGAATCCCTGTACGGTCACGGATCCATTCATCATTAGTATCCACCATTTTGGCAATGTCTTCATTGGTCAAGATAGGCTCTGGGACACTAATGCCCCAGCCTGTAATATGCGCGTTTGGCATGTTTGCTCCTTACGTGTAGCGGCTGAGAATCAACGTTGCGTTATGTCCGCCGAAGCCGAATGAGTTAGACATGACGTTTTCCACATCTGCCTTGCGTGGTTGGTTGGGCACATAGTCCAGGTCGCAGTTGGGGTCGGGAGTTTCATAGTTAATAGTCGGCGGGAGAATGCCGTTTGTGATCGCCAGGGCAGCAACAACTGCTTCTAACGCACCCGATGCACCCAAAAGGTGACCTGTCATGGATTTAGTAGAAGAGACGGCTGTTTTATACGCCTGTTCGCCAAAGACTGTTTTGATGGCGGCGGTCTCACTTTTATCGTTCAATTGCGTGGATGTGCCATGCGCATTGATGTACTGAATATCCGTTACACCCAGCCCGGCATCTTTCAAAGCAAGGCTCATCGAAATCGCAGCCCCAGCCCCATTTTCAGCCGGAGCCGAAATATGGTGGGCATCGTCGGACGTGCCATATCCAGTAAATTCACATATGATCTTCGCGCCGCGTGCCTGGGCATATTCGAGCGATTCAAGGATCAAGATCCCCGCGCCCTCCCCCATCAAAAAGCCATCGCGGCTCTTATCGAATGGACGGGATGCCCGCTGCGGGTCATCATTGCGCGTGGAAAGCGCCGTCATCACATTCATGCCAGCCATGGTTAAGGCAGAGATGCCCGCCTCAGAAGCGCCAGCCACCATCACATCGGCGGCACCACGGCGGATCATTTCTGCAGCTTCGCCCAGCGCATTCGTACCAGAGGCGCAGGCGGTCGCCAGAGCCATGTTAGGTCCGCGGGCGCCAATGCGAATGGCAAGGTTTCCAGCGGCACTATCAGAGATCATCATTGGGATAAGGAAAGGGCTGACCCGGTCAGGCCCACGCTCTCGCATGGCTTCATATTGTTCGATGATGGAAATCACGCCGCCAATGCCAGAACCGATCAGAATGCCGACGCGGTCACGATTCTCTTCGGTGATCTTCAAACCAGATTGCTCAATAGCTTCCAAAGCTGCGGCTGTTGCAAAATGAGTAAAGCGATCCATCTTACGTGCTTCGCGTGTACCAAACATGGCAACGGCGTCGAATCCTTTTACCTCTGCCGCAAACTTCGTTTTATGCCCACTGGCATCAAACGCCGTAATGGGAGCCGCACCAGACTTCCCCGCCAGCAGGGCATCCCAGGTGTCTTTTACATTATTTCCCACAGGGCTGATACATCCCAACCCGGTTACAACTACTCGTTTTCTCATCTAACCTATACTCCTTGAGTAAATTTCAATCGCTTGTTCACATACATCGTATCGCTAAAAAATTAGGACAAGCAAGCTTGTCCTAATTAACACAAAATATGAGGTTTGGACACGCAGGGATTTACAATTTTTTCAAGAGCGCGTACGTCTGCTGAATGTGCATCCGGTCGTGATCCGTCATGAATCCTACGATTTCACGGAAATTGGTCGGTCCAAAAATAGCGTGCCGGGCTTTTCGCTCCCAAGCCTCTTCAGAAGTATTCTTCAATAGCTCTAAGTTAACACGCCGAGCTTCATTGAATTCACGCAGGGCTGCCAAACCATCTTCATGTAAATAGTCACGTTGATTCGCCCACACGCCAGTATCCGGGCGTGGAATGAAGGGCTCATCCTGCCCGTTGAATAATTTCAATTGCATATAGTGGATCTCGCGTTCAGTATCGCGCAAGTGACAGATCAACTCGGTCAACGTCCACTCGCTTGCTGAAGGTTTGCTTTTCCATTCATCCGATGTCAAGTTACGCAGCAAACCATCTAACACGGCGGGAGTAGATAAATAGATCGCCATAATAGATTCTTTTGATTTGAAAGATGGAGTCAGTGTTGCCAGATCGGTGGACTCAAGATATCGGCGTAGATCCTGCAAATTGCCGTGGTGCCCCGCTTCCGGTCCAGAGGTTGAGCCGGGTTCTGCATCCACAAAAAAGGTAGCCAGCCCAAGCTTTTTCGCCGGAAGGATATCCCGTTCCATGTCATTCCCTACCATCAAAACAGGTCCCTCGGGCCAGCCGACGCGCCCAAGCACCTCGGCATAATATGCCGCGTGAGTCTTGGAAAAATGGAAATCGTCAAAGGTGGAGATCAGCTCGAAACGCTCCGGGTCCAAGCCCGCCCAACGGACTCTGTGCCAGGTTGCCGCACGGGGCAGAAGCGGGTCGGTTGCAATCAGCACACGAAAGCCTTGCGCGAATGCCCAGTCAATAAAGGGTTTTGCATGCGGGTTTTGAGAGGTTATACCCTGCAAGGTTGGGAAGATCTGGCTGTAGAATTTCTCAATATGAGAATCAAATTCCTGGGTATCGAGCCCAAATTGCGGGCTAAATGTCACCTCAAAGACCTCGCGTAATGTGCGCGAGAAATCTTCGCTTTGATTCATTTGTGCGGTGCTGGTGAGCAAAGCACGCCCAACAGCGGCAGGATCCAAACGAGGATTAAAGCCGGTGGATAATGCCTGAAAGTATGCAGGGACAAAAACGTCCTGGTTTGTATTCAGCAGGGTGTCATCAAGGTCTAGCAGGAGGATTGGCTTCATTTGTTGGCAGACTCCCCCGGAGTCGTGTTGAGCTATTCTTCTTTTATTTCGAACTTAAACGGCAGGGCATGGCATTCGCCACACCCCACCTGCGGTTCGGAAACATTTTGATTGGATTTTTCGCAATACGCCTGAACCTGAACCCGCCGTTGAAACAAAGCGGTCAACGGACGCGCCACATGCACATTCAGTTTCATATGTGTACAAGAGTTTGCACGCGCAATGGCTGGCACCGGACACGAACGGCAGAGGTCAGGAGACCAGGATTGGTTTTGCGATTTAAGCAGGCGACATTCTTCCACATTCTTGCCGCGGAAGTAATCGCCATAAAAATGCGGACACTCGTGCCCGGCAGGAGTCTTCATGTTTAGACGCGAGTCACGTATTCGCCGGTGCGGGTGTCTACCCGGATGGTATCGCCCACATTGACGAAGTTCGGGCACTGTACAGTTAAACCGGTTTCGGTGGTGACCTTCTTGGTAACGCCAGTGGCAGTATCGCCACGGATCGCCATTTCGGCTTCCACGACCTTTAAGTCCACGGAGGTGGGCATTTCCACATCAATTGCTTCACCCTTGTAGAAGGTTAGTTTCACTTCCATGCCTTCTTGCAGGAACTGGGCGCTATCACCCAGAGATTCACGCCGAATGCCGGGCTGCTCAAAGGTCTCTTTGTCCATGAAGTAGTAGACGTCGCCGTCGTTATACAGATAGGAGACATTGGCAAAATCAAGGCTAACATCCTGTACGGATAAACCCGAATTGAAGGTGCGCTCAATATTAGCGCCGGTGATCAGGTTGCGGGCTTTGATACGGATGTTGGCGTTGCCGCGTCCGGTCTTATTGTGGCTATAATCCACAACTTTATAGAGATTTCCATCCAGTTCGAAAGTTACGCCCTTGCGAAGTTCATTTACATCGATCATATCTGGCTTTCCTTGTCTTATTGTTTTTGAAGCGGGCGGATTATACCAATGAGTGGCGAATCGTGGCTAGAGATAAAAGACCTGACGGGCTTGGGTCCCATCAGGTCTTTGGGTGTTGCAAGGAATGGCTCCTCACCTTGCGGTGAGGAGCCATGTTGAGGTTGGTTAGTACCCAATACTAGAGATGTCGTTGGTCGGGCGCCACTGCGACCATTTATCTGTTGCCGGGTCGATGGTCATATTGCTTGCGACACCGCCCTGCCAGAAGACCTGCAAGACGTTGGGGTTGCCATCCCGGGTGGAGGTAAAGGCGAGGTTTGTACCACCGCAATCCCAGGTGGGACCAGAATCCGGTCCTTCGTAATCAGTGACGCGGTATTCCTTGTTGTTCCTGAAATCGTAGCTGTACACATCAAGGTTACCATCGCGTTCGGACTGATAGGCAATTCGGTCGCCTTCGGGTGACCAGACCGCATTGACAGTCTTGCCATCGGTGGTCATGCGGTTCAGTT
>JAFLCE010000055.1 GCA_017303655.1 Anaerolineae bacterium | reverse complement strand
AGTGAACCGGCAATGGAATTCATCCTGAGTCATTTTCATCCGGAAATGTTGGATGAGGTTGTGGGAAAAATTCGCGCCCTGATTGAAGGCGGAGTGCCGCCCGCTGAGATCGTTGTGCTTGCGCCTTATCTTTCAGACTCGTTACGCTTCTCAATTTCGAACCGTTTGGAGCTTGCCGGTATTCCGTGGCGCAGCAATCGTCCATCCCGTTCGTTGCGTGATGAACCTGCCAGTAAATCGCTCCTGACCTTATCTGCACTCGCCCACCCGCAATGGGATGTGCATCCGCCCAAGTTTGATGTGGCGCATGCCTTGATGTTTGCTTTGGATACTGATCTAGTGCGCGCCCAATTGCTGACAGATATTATTTATGGTCAACGTGACCTGCGGCTTTCAACCTTTGACCAGATCAAACCGGAAACCCAGGAACGCATTACCTATGCCCTTGGGTCCCGCTACTCTACCCTGCGAGATTGGCTTGAAAGCTATCGCACTGACCAGCCCTTGCCGTTGGATTTCTTTTTGAAAAAGTTTTTTGGTGAAGTCCTATCACAACCGGGCTTTGGCTATCATGCCAATTTGGATTCTGTTCGTATTGCGGCGAGTTTGGCAGAGTCGATCAAGAAATTTAGAAATGCCATGGAACCCATGATCGCCAACATAAGCTTGGACCTTGGCATGGAATATATCCGCATGCTGCAAGACGGAGTCATCGCGGCGCAATACCTGGAGTCTTGGCGCAGTGAGAACAAGGATGCAGTTTTGCTCACACCCGCTTACACCTTCCTAATGATGAACCGACCGGCTTCTTTCCAATTTTGGCTGGACCCCGGTTCGGATGGCTGGTCACAGCGTGTGTCACAACCGCTGACGCATCCCTATGTCCTTTCGCGAGCATGGGACCCTTCTCAAGGTCGGCTATGGTTGGACACCGATGAAATCGCACAAGAGGTCGAAACCCTTGCCCGGCTGACAGGCGGGTTGCTCGCGCGCTGCCGCGAAAAAATATTTTTGGCATTATCTGACCTTGGTGCGGCTGGCTTTGAACAGCGTGGAACGCTGCTAAGGGCATTTCAAAAAGTGCTGCAACATCAAGCCGGGCAATAAACTTTCCATTCAAAAGGAACTTGTGTATGAATATTCGAAAACGACCGTATCTTGCCGTAGGCATTTTATTGTTTTTGCTTTCGCTCGTTATTCGATTTTTCACACTAGGCTTTAGGAACGGTGATATATATCTGATCCACGAGTGGTATGACTTTTTACTGCAAAACGGATATAAAGGTCTTGGGAATGGAGAGTTCTCAAATTACCCGCCTGCCTATCTCTACCTTTTATACTTCGCCACACTGACCCATTCCTGGCTCGACTCGTTTATTGCTCTAAAACTATTACCTAGTGCGTTCGACTTCATCTCAGCCTTTGCTGTCTACAAGATCGCGCGTACAAAGTACGATAGCGACAAATCGTTTTTTCTCACTTCTCTCTTCTACCTAATGCCAACCGTAATAATGAACAGTTCAAGCTGGGGTCAGATCGATAGCATGTATGGTTCATTTCTATTAGTTTGTTTTTACTTATTACTGACAAAACGTCCTTTTTGGGCGATGGTCGCATTTGGAGTTGGCTTCTCCTTCAAAGCACAGTCCATTTTCATTCTGCCATTTCTGGGTATTCTTTTTTTACGAAAACAGCTCCGCTGGTATGACTTCCTAATTGTCCCGGTCATTTACCTTGTCTTAGCCATCCCTACCGTATGGCTCGGCAGAAGTTGGGAAAGCATCCTTTCCTTATACGTAGGACAAGCCGGTCAATTCACCGAACTGGCACGTTATGCACCAAACTTGTATATCCTGATGGCAGGCGAACCCCTTCACCCCGGTTTCGAGATCGGCATGACCATCTTTTTCTTGGCGATGCTGGCGTGGGCATGGGTGAATTGGAAGGCAAAACCACCCGTGACTGAGAATCAACTTGTACTCACAGCATTGGCAAGCGCTGCGTTGGTACCCTTCCTTTTACCAAAAATGTTAGATCGGTACTTCTACCCCGCCGATCTGTTTTCATTTGTGACCGCTTTATTTATGCCTGAACTCTGGTTCTTCGCCTTCCTTTTCCAAATAAGTTCTGGCTTGGTTTATATGATCTTTCCCTTTCAAATGCCGCCCATTTTGGCTCTCCCAGCTGCGTTGATCAACACCGTACTGGTCTTCTTTATTATTCGCCGTCAGCTCAAGTCTTTAAAGGAATCATAAAAAAGAAAGTGCTACTTCCTTTCGGATTAGTCTTGGTCTTGCCTGCACACAGTTAATATTTTCATCTCAGCTTCAACACTGCGAACTGGTACCAGACCAGTTCCCCACCCACAGTGGAAATGCCGTAAAATCATTCTAAGAACATCCATTACAGGTATCAAGAAAGGTTTAATAATGAAAATCAAACTTTTAATTGCAGTCACTTCGATTTTTCTTTTTGCATGTCTTGCGCTCACACCGCCTGCCGAAGAGCCTGCATCTGTCGAGGAAACCGCTCCGACAGAGGATGCAGCGCCGCAAGACACGGACTCTGCTCCTGAGCAAGCGATAGGGAACGGACCGACAATTGCGAACTGCCCGATGTTCCCTGAAAATAATGTTTGGAACACGCCGATTGATTCGCTTCCAGTTCATGCAATGTCTGATGCATGGGTCGAAAGCATTGGCTCCGCTGAAGAGCTTCGCATGGACTTTGGCTCAGGTTTATGGGACGGCGGCGTGATCGGAATCCCATATAACATCGTGGCAGGGTCAGCCACCCCGAAGTTTGAAGCGGTGTTTTACTATCCCGACGAATCGGATGCAGGTCCGTATCCGATCCCTGATAATCCAAGCATCGAGTACGGCTCTGATCATCATATTCTCGTTGTGGATACTGAGACCTGCGTGTTGTATGAAATTTTTGATGCGAGCTTCGACGGCACAAATTGGAATGGCGGTGGCGGCGCGATCTGGGACTTGAACTCCAACGCGCTACGCCCCGATGAATGGACATCTGCCGATGCAGCGGGTCTGCCGATCTTGCCTGGCTTGGTCCGTTACGATGAGGTCGTTGCAGGTGAGATCAAACATGCCCTGCGATTTACCGCAGAAGTAACCGCAGGTTATCTCTGGCCCGGACGTCACCTAACCGATGACCCACAGGATGGCATCCCTCCGCTGGGCGCGCGTTTCCGCTTGAAAGCAGATTACGACATTTCCGGTTTCCCACCTGAAATGCAGGTCATCTTGCAAGCCTTGAAAACCTACGGCATGTTCCTGGCAGATAACGGCTCGAATTGGTACGTGAGCGGTGCACCCGATGAACGCTGGGATAATGACATGCTGCATTTGCTGGATGTGCTAGTCGGAAGTGATTTCGAGGTGGTAGATGCTTCGGGAATGATCGTGGATATCGATTCGGGAGAGGCAAAGTAAAGGTTAACCGCTAAGAACGCGAAGTGCGCTAAGAAAACCTTTTAATTTTCGTTCTCTTAGCGTACTTTGCGGTTCAAATAAGGAGCCAAGGATGAGTAAGGACATTGAAGCAATTGGGAAAGATATTGTTGATGCCGCTTACAAAATTCACAAGCAGTTTGGACCTAGATTATTGGAGTCTGCATATCAGGCGTGTCATGTATACGAACTTCACAAGTGCGGCAGGATCGTGCAAGCTGAATTGACTTTGCCTATTGAGTATGATGGTCAAGAGTTTGACGAGGGGTATCGGATCGATGAACTGGTGGACGGGATGGTGATTGTTGAAAACAAAGTTGTTGACGATGTACATCCAATCCACATGGCGCAACTCCTTACCTACATGAAGCTCAAAAACATCAAACTTGGCTTTCTGATAAACTGGAATGTAAAGTTGATCAAAAATGGAATCCAAAGAGTCGTAAACGGACTCGAAGAACCACCCAATCGAGTAGGCTTCATCAAAAAGACTTAAGATTTTTACCGCTAAGTACGCCAAGAAAAAAATCTTTGCGCTCTTAGCGTGCTTAGCGGTTAATAAACCATGACCTTCACTCCACGCCCCTCTCAACAACAGATCCTCCGGTATAACGGCGGGAGGTTAGGTATTGCCGCCGTTCCTGGTGCGGGCAAGACGCATATTCTCTCGGCTCTCGCGGCGAAGCTGATTCAAGAAGGGCGGCTCGGCGACGATCAGGAAGTGCTCATCGTTACGCTCGTCAACTCGGCGGTGGATAATTTCGAAACGCGCATCAAACGCTTCTTCGATAACCCCATTCAAGTTTTATATAAATATCGCGTGCGTACTCTGCATGGGCTGGCGCATGACATCGTCCGCGAGAAGCCGACCAGCGTAGGCTTGGATGAACGCTTTAGCATCATTGACGAGCGTGAGGCGGGTTTCATTCGCCGCGAGTCGGTCAATGCCTGGTTGGCGAGTCATTCACTGGATGATTACCTCGACCCGGCGCTCGACAACTCCAAACGGGATTGGGTTAAACGTCAGCAACTGCCAGATTTAATGGACTCGCTCGCCCTCGCCTTTATTCGTTCTTCCAAAGACCGGCTCTTGACTCCAGAGAAGCTGCGTCTGCAACTCGACGCTTCGTTCGCCCCGTTGCCTTTGGCGGAGCTTGGCTACAGTATCTACGCTGACTATCAACGTGCTCTCGCGTATCGCGGTGCCGTGGACTTTGATGATCTCATCCGTTTGGCGTTGACCTTGCTCGAAAGCGACGATGAATTCCGCGAGCGTTTGCAATATCGCTATCCATTTATTTTGGAAGATGAAGCACAGGATTCGAGTCAGACGCAAGAGAGAATTTTGAGTTTGTTATCGGGTAGCGTAGGGCGGGGGGACCCCGCCCCTACGGGTGGAGGCAATTGGGTGCGTGTGGGTGACCCGAACCAAGCGATCTTTGAAACATTTACCACGGCATCGCCGGAACTTTTGCGTGCCTTCATTCGCGAAAACCCCAGCGTGGACATGCCCGAGTCGGGGCGGTCGCAGCCTTCGGTGTTGGCGTTGGCGAATCATTTGATCGATTGGGTGATGAACTCGCATCCCGACCCAAATGTGCGGACGGCGTTGTCTGTGCCGTATATCGTGCCAGTGCCGGAGAATGACCCACAGCAGAATCCGCCCGATAACCCGGAAGGGATTAAATTTATCTCGACGAAGTACACGCCAGAGCTGGAACTTGAAGCGGTGGCGAAGTCTATTAAGGGATTTGTCGATTCGTTTGCCGAGTCCCCCATTGAAGAGCAGCCGACGATTGCGGTGCTTGTGCCGCGCAACCAACGCGGCGTGGAGATGGTCAATGCGCTGCGTCAACGCGGCATCGAGCCGATCGAGTTGATCTCGTCCACGTCTGAGACGCGGGCGGCGGCGGGAGCGTTGAGTCATTTGCTTTCGTATTTGTCCGAGCCAGGCAATGCGCGCAAATTGGCGAAGGCGTATGAAGTGTATCGCAGGGATGTATTTGGAACAAAACGAGCCGTAGGGGCGGATCTTGTGTCCGCCCAAGATGAAGAAGAGGGTGCCCACGAGGGTCGCCCGTACATCGAGCAGATTCCCCTTCTTCTCCGCCGCATGGTTAATGTAGAAAACTTCATCGCACCACAAAATGCCAATGATTGGCTGGCAGGCTTGAGTGAGTCGGAGCCGGTGCAAGTCATCGAAGAGTTGATGCAATTCAGAGTCAACGTTCAGCGTTGGTTGAATGCGGTTTCGCTGCCCATCGATCAATTGGTGTTGACGCTGGCGCAGGATGTGTTCAGTGATGTGTCGGACCTGGCGTTGGCGAATAAGCTGGCGTTGGTGCTGCGCAGCGCGGCGGACGATCACGCGGATTGGCGCCTGCCGGAGTTGACGGCGGAGCTGGCGGTGATCGCGAAGAATGAACGGCGCTTCATTGGGTTCTCGTCGGATGATTCGGGCTTTGACCCCGAGCGCCATCGCGGACGGGTGGTGGTGACGACGATGCACAAGGCGAAGGGCATGGAGTGGGACCGCGTGTATATGATGTCGGTCAATAATTATGACTTCCCTTCGAACATGCCGAATGATCGTTTTATTTCGGAGAAGTGGTTCATCCGCGGCGGGTTGGACTTGGCGGCTGAGTCGCTGGCGCAGTTGACCGCGCTTGAGTCAACGGGTGAATATGATTGGTACGAAGAAGGCGCAGCCACCATGCGCTCGCGCTTGGATTACGTCAAAGAGAGATTGCGCCTGTTATACGTGGGCATCACCCGCGCGAAACGTGATTTGATCGTGACCTGGAATTCAGGCAGGCAGGGTGATGCGACGCCGTCCTTGGCGTTGAGTGAGTTGATGGGTTGGTGGGAGGCTCAATAAGTAACGCAGATAAAATAAAACTATCCTTGGCAAAACATCATCCCTTTGTGGGAATTCCGCTTGACGGAGGACAATTCAGTAAGGATAGAAGGTTTATTCAAATGTGCTAAAATGAATACTATGTAAAGAAAGTGAACTGAAGAAGAATATTCAGAAACTTAATTTACGCTGTAATGAATACAATTACTTATTAAAATTTCAAAATTTTTAGAGCAAACTCTATTAGGTAAATCTATCAAAACCTCAGGAACGGCTGTTGTGACATCATCCATTGATAGTTCCAATACGATTTCATCTGAACTTATTCTTGAAAGTATTCGGAAGATACGGTCTTATCCTTTTCAAGAGAGCCAGTCGCGGGGAGAGAGAACAGTACTTCCAATTAGCTATATAGCTTGGTTGCGAAACAAACTTCAAGCTGACACTATCATTATATATCTTTATACAACAGAGGGAATGCTCCAGCAACAGAGGAGAATTGGTCAAAAAGTAGAAGAAATACGCTTAGTAGCCCCGGTTACCAACAGCTATGTTAAACGGCTGAAAAACCTGAAACGAACTGATGCACGCTTTACTTTCTCTGAGCTAGCTGACAAAAACAGATTGCAAGATGGTTTGTCGCCTTGCTTTGGTTATATTGCAGTGTATAAGGAAATTGGCTTCGATCCTTCTCAAGTAGCCCTGCTTGATCAAATTGCACACTTTTTAGGAGATTACATTACAAATCGCACACGTATATTTGTCTTGCGACGCTCGGCGAAAATCCAACAAGAATTGATCTCGATAGCACAGGATAACAAAACAAAACCTGGCACAAAATTAGCAAGAGCTCTCGCTAAAATTGATGGATCAGTTGATGCAGCTTACTCCTTTTTCTGTACAATTTACCAAAACGAATGTTATATAGAATATTGTGTGAAGCCGTGGTATCGAGGCGGTCTTACTAGAGCTAAGGTAATCCAACCTTCTCCTCCAAGCCGATTAAGTGAGGCTTTTATCGAGAAATGCAAAGAAGGACATATTTTTTTTTGGGCAGCAAATGCAGATGATTTTCCTCTCGAACCCATGCTAGATGTTCGTACTAACTTTAAGGATGAAATAGCCCATTTTTTTATTATTGTTCCTATCCTAAGCAATAAAGTTCCAATAGCCGCATTTATCTTTGCATTTGCATCAGAAACGATTTACTTTGATCGCCAATCATCTATAAGCACCCTAGACTTTACAACGCGTTTATTTCAGAGATCAATAGAGCACCTATTTCAGAGGAGATCACAAGCTATGATAATAAACCCTATATTCCGTGGCCGAAATGCCACCGTCAATGACAAAAGTATTTTTGTACTTATGCCTTTCTCAGAACCATGGTCTGATAGAATTTGGACAAAACTTATTAAACCAATATGCATCGATGCAGGCATGAATCCTATTCGCGCTGATGACCTGTTTGGTCGGGATATTATGGAGGACGTTTGGCAAAGCATTTGTTCAGCCAGAATTGTGATTGCTGATATTACAGGTCGAAATCCAAATGTGTTTTACGAACTTGGGTTGGCTCATACACTTGGAAAAGAGGTTGTCCTCCTAACACAGGATGTAAAAGACATTCCTTTTGACTTGAACCGCTATCGTCACATAATTTATCAAGACAATATGGATGGTTACGAAAAACTAAAGGCTGAATTAAGCTCTACCATTTCGTCTATTCTTTGATTGTCAATTTTTGAAGATGAGGACGATTGATTGGCGTGTCGATTTATCCCTCTCTTAAAGAAAATGGCATGGAGTTGCGTCCTTTTCTGAAGGATGAGGTGGTGAGGTTGCAAGTCAATGTTTGGTTTAAGAATGGTTTAAGCGTCTCTCCCGTGGGCGAGACAGGAGAGGGGTTTGCAAGTCGAAATAAAAACGGTCTCGGGACATCAAGTCCGCGAGACCGTTTTTATTTACAAACTTACCGAAAACAATTTCAACTCAATATCATCCTCAGACAATTTCATCATCTTCTCAAAGGTCATGCCGAGCTTCTCCAGCACACGGACCGAGCCCGCATTGGCAGGGTCCACGATGGCGACGATGCGCTTCAATCCCAGCACCTCTTTGGCAAATTTCATCACTCCCTGCGCCGACTCAATCGCATATCCCTGCGACCAGAATTTCGGCAAAAATGCATAGCCGATGTCCACATCTTCCAAGGCGTCGCGTTTGATCAATCCGCACATGCCGATGGTCTCCCCTGTTTCAGTCAATGTGACGGCGAGCAAACCGAATCCGTTCTTGGCGTAGCTAGCCATCGGTCCATTTTCGAGATATTTCTCCGCATCGGCGCGAGTCCGCACGCCGCGGTCACCGATATTTTGAATGAACGAGGGTTCATTCAATAACGCAAGCATGAAATCTGCGTCGGTCAAGTCAAATTGCCGAAGGATGAGTCTGTCCGTTTTGATGTGTATCATGTGGGTATTATAAAACGGTCTCGCATGACCAAAGAGGGGTTCTCTCCTTTCGCGTATCGCTCATATAATAATTTCTATATAGATTTAGTTCAATGGAGAAAATCATGAATACAAAAAATCGTTCTGTAATGATCATTTTTATCGTACTGGCTGCAGCTGGGCTTTGGCAATTCTCAAGCGGAGTCCGCACCGTGGATGTTGTCGGTCTCTTTGCCAGCGGGGCATTGGCAGGTGCAGCCATTAGCAATTTCTTCATGGCACGTAAATAAGTGCTTTTTGCTTAAAGTTAGAAAATGGTCTCGGGATGTAATATCCGCGAGACCGTTTTTGTTTTCCATAAAAAGGAGTATCATATGGGCATACACAATATCCGTTAGGAGGAAATCAATGGAACAACCCACATCAGAAGAAAAAGTCCTTGCCGCCCTGGCTCATGGCTCCGTCATCCTCATGTTTTTAGGTCCGTTCGGGGCAGTGATCATTTGGGCAATTCAACGCACCAAATCAAAATATGTCCGTTACCATGCATTGCAAGCCATGGGCTACCAAACGTTTTCCTTCTGGGCATGGATGATCGTCATATTCCTGTTCATGCTCCTATTTTTTGGGCTTATAGTTGTGCTCTCAATCATCACCAGCGACTCCGCCTCCAGTACGCCGCCTGATTTCATTTTTTTCATTCAACCCTTGTTCATGCTTTTCCTCTTTGGCTTGTGGGGGTTGATGTTTTTATTCGGGTTTATTGGCGCCGTCTTCTGCATGATGGGAAAAGATTTTCGCTACCCATTTATCGGAAGCTGGCTGCAAAATAAAGTCCTCCATGCCCCCACTGAGGAAGAAGCCGAAAGGTGGGAAGACGCCTGGGTCGCAAGCATCTGTCATGCCACCGCCATCCTACAACTATGGGGCATGATCATGCCCATCATCGTCTGGTTCTCGCAAAAGGAGCGCTCCGCCCGCCTCAAGTTCCAGTCGATGCAGGCTTTTGTGTATCAACTGATCGTTACTGTTGCATATATCGTCTCCTATGTCGGGTTCTTCATTGCATATATCTTTGGGATTGCCATTTTTGCTGCCAGCGGCATAATGTCCGACCCATCTCAGACCACAGTCTCCCCTGAATTTGAAATCGTCTTCATCGTCATCATGGCTTTGTTCATGATCTTCTGGTTGGCATGGATGATCCTCTACCCAGCCTACCTCATCACCGCCGGGGTTGCCACCATCCGCACCTTACGCGGCCATGATTTCAAATATCCATTACTGGGCAAGCTCATCCTCAAATGGATGCCCGCCCCGACAGCGCATGAAGTAGTCAAATCGTAAACATGAAATAAACAAAAACGGTCTCGGGACGTAATATCCACGAGACCGTTTTCAATTATGAAATGTATTACGAAAAAAATCGATTTTTCTGCATACACGTAGTACAATGAATGTGAAAGAGTTTGACAATTTTGTTTTGCCTATTCGTGGGGAATGGATAGTCATGAAAAACGAAATCTCGAAAACTCCAAATTGAGTCCAACCATATTTACTCTTTGAGGAGCATGCCCATGGCACAGCCAAAATCGAAATTCGACCTGAAGTGGAAAGTCATCCGAAAGCAATCCATGCAATGGTGGAGCCTTGTCGCCGAACACGACCTGAAAAAGGTGGATAAAGCCGACGATAAGCTCAATAAATTCATGACCATCTTGCAGGTCAAATACGGCTACACCCGTGAACAAGCCAGGGTCGAGATCAACAAGCAATGGGCGGCGTTCGACCGGGCACAAAGCACCACCAACTCCTAAGCGTTGAGTCCACATACAATAGAAACGGTCTCTGGCAATTGTCCACGAGACCGTTTTTGTGTTTCTTATAGAAGGCACGTGCTATCTTTATTCAGCGAAGGTAGTACAATGAAATCAGGCAACTAGATGGTAAAAACACATCCAAGCGGGGGAGATCGATCAACGGCTTGCGACCTGCAACAAAATACCTTCCAGAAAACCAACTATTGAACCGGGTCTGCTTTGAAAGGCAGAACAGGTGCGTTTTAATCCGTGAAGGAGTTTCTCATGCAAGCTCGAAAATGTTCGCAATGTGGTTCGCTCAACGTATATAAGAACACCGGCAAAGATTGGCATCAAGATGGCGTTGTCCTTCAAATGCTCGCTGTAGATATGTTCCCAGCTCACTTCCAAACCCAGGCATATCTGTGCCTCGACTGTCGTCACCTTGATATTCAAGTCTCAGAAAGCAGCACAGAGTACGGCAATCAAAGAACCTTGACCGAAGCCGTTCAAACCAGCAACAACTGGGTTAAAGTCTAAATAAGGGATGAAAACAAAAAACGGTCTCAGGTAATACCTGAGACCGTTTTTACATACCTAAACTTTATTTCACAGGCGTTAGAACCAGCACGGGAATCACACGGGTGGCTTTAGCGCGATAGTCCGCGAAACCCGGCATCACTTCCACCATCTTATCGTAAAGGCGGGTGCGTTCGGGTTCTTCGGCAACATTCGCCTGGGCTTGAAACGTATCAGCGCCAAATTCAACCGTCACCAGCGGGTTGGCGACCAGGTTGTAATACCAGTCTGGGTGAGTCGGCGCGCCACCTTTGGAGGCGATCACCACCAGCCGTTCACCGTCTCGTACACAAGCAACCGGGTTGACTCGTTCCTGTCCGCTTTTGGCGCCTTTGCTATGTAAAAGTAATAAAGACTTGCCTTCAAAGTTCCCGCCCACTTTGCCGCCATTGGCGCGAAATTCCTCGATCACTTTCTTATTCCAATCGTTCACACTATTCATATATATCTCCTAATCTTTAATTGGAAGATGCTTTTCCAACGGGTATTCTTACCAGCCACAAAATGCGTTGATTGTGTAAAATTGATTTATCTTAATGGTAAAGGAGAATCAACATGTTCAGATCAAAAAGCAGGCAGATCGTCACTCCACAATCGGAACATCTAAAATTGGTTGGGACGTTGGCAATGTTGTGGGGCAATGAGCAATTCGATAGTCCACCGATTGAACGCGCCTCTTTCATCGCCGGGGTTGGGTTGCACGACCGCGGCTACGGTTACCTCGATAATTCTCCTGTTGGCGGCATGCCCGATGAAGAATGGGAAGTCATCGGTCGGCGCGGATACAACATGCCCTGCTCAGACGTCATCGCGGACACCATCGTCAAATATCACTTTCGGCGGCTTGCCAGTCATGGCACGTCCACGATTCGTGAAACCATGTACGCCGATTTCACACAGATCCTTGATGACCATCTGGAACGTCATCAGCTTTCAAGAACTCTCTTTGACCGGATCGACCGCATCACCGACCTGTGTGACACCCTATCTTTTGAATTCTGTTTTGATACTCCCGCCTCCGGCAGCCTTGCGATCTTCCCCCGCAATAATGAAGACACCGAAGTGACCATCCACTATCAGGTGCAGGATGGCGAGATCAACGTCTCACCCTGGCCCTTTTCTGTGGATGAACACCAAGGCTATCTCGTCGCCTATCACATGGATGGCTACCCCGAACGGCTCGACCCTGTCATTTTGCCGTATCGGCTAAAGAAGAAGTAAAAGAAGAGGTCTCGGAATATCGCCGAGACCTCTTCTTTTATCACCACCGATCATTTCCCTCGCGAAACAAATTCCGCTGAAACGATACGGTTTGAGTTTTTCAAATAATACACATTGTATTCATCCCCTTGGATCAACACCGCACCCACGCCTGCTTCGACAAGGAACCTACGACCGCCAACGTACAGGTCATAGCGGACACTTTGTGTGTGAGTCTGAGTGTTTTGCGCGACTGCCTTCACAATATTAACCCGCCCGTTTTGGCTGGCAAGACCCAACTCCATATATGCCGGTGTGGGAATGAATGCAAAACCAACCAACCCATATAAAGCGGGCCAGACCACTCCAAAGCCAATGCCAAACCCGATCCGCATCCCTAGACCAGAGTCAGGGATGAACCAAACTCCCACCGCAATTGCAACCCCAATCAATGCCAGAAAGAACATAAAGTAGGCAAAGCGAGTTCTGCCCTTGCTGTTGGAATTTAATTCTGCTGTCAGCCGAGTTTTCTGCTTTTCAGAGAGCTGCCCATTGCGGTTCAAGTTCAGGTCTGTCTCATCAAAGTGAAAATAATCCATTAATGTCTGCTCTTCCATTGAAAACTCCTTAATCATGTGAGGGATTTTATACCTTTGGCACAGACCCGCCAGAGTACTTTAGTATCCCCTGCGCAAACGACCAAAACCAGAATTTTCAAACATCCATAGTACAATGAACCGACTTTTTGAGTTTCAAATTTTGTCACACCTGTTCATGGGGGAGATGGATAGGAACGAAATCGCAAAACTCCCAACCCGTATCATGGTTATACAAAAGCGCCGCCTTGAGGAGAAGCGCAATATGAACAAATCTATATTCGAAGAAAAATGGAAGCTGATCCGCGGTCAGATCAATGCCCGTTGGAGTCTGATGGTTGAATATGATCTCGCCAAAGTGGACAAAGCCGAGGTGAAGTTCGATAAGTTCGTCACCATGCTACAGGTCAAATACGGGTACACCCGCCAACAAGCCAGAGAAGAGATCAGCAAACTCTGGGCAGAGACAGAACCAAAAAATAAAAGCAAGGCTTAAAGGAGCCAATTCACGTGAATACACCCATCGAAAATACCAAAGTCAAACCCAAGCGCCCTTCCAAAGGAATGCGCAAGCACAACCGCAAGGTCAAGCAAGAAGCTCGCAAGCTCAGCGTACCCAGCACCGATACAAACAAAGCCAAACGCCCGGCTAAGTAAAAAAAACAAAAAAGTCCCAGAAATCTGGGACTTTTTTGTTGAATCCAGCAAAGGCATTGCGCCTAAAGCCGTGAGCGATGGTCTGTCATCCGTTCATCGATCACAACATACTGCTGGCGGGCGTCGAGCACTTTTTCAGTCGATGCGATCATGCCATACAAGATCAAAAGCGCGGCGCCGAAAAGTAAAAAACCTGTAATCATCTTATTACTCCAATATTTCGGCTTCTTTCATACGACATTACCATCGTACCTCAAAAGTATTGGAAAATCATAAACAGCCCTGAAAGCCAGGTTTTCAGTTTTGTTGGATTCACCCCCAGAGAAGCCTCGGTTTGGGATGTGAACCCGCCTCAGCCTAGGAGAGAGGCGGGGTTCTATCCATTTGCTTGGTGCCCCACTGAAGCTATGCCAAGAGCGCAGCCTCCGCCACTTCGACCTGGTCAAATGTCGGGATAATCGTGAGAATGCCGGTCGTATCCAGCACGCCGCGCACATCTTCGTTGGGGTTGAAGAGCACAAGCTTCCCGCCACGAGATGCAAGCGACTTGGCATTAGAGGTCAGCAAGCGGATGCCGATCGAAGCCAGGTAATTGACGTTGGTTAGATCCACCAGTACGAGTGCTTTCTCACCAGAGCAATATGCCGCAAAACGAGTATCGATCTCGTTTGCGCCCATAATATCCAGCATGCCAGTCAGCTTGATAAGGCGGATGGTGTTTTCTTGTTCGGTATATTCGAGTTGCATGTAGGCACCTTTTTGTTTTTGAAGTTGAGCAATTATATTAATACCAGTGAAAATAATATTAACAATAGGTTATGGTTTAAAGGTGCCAGAATGCAGAAGAGCTTAGGCGGTGAGAAAAGAATTCTTTGCTATTTTTGTATCGTGATACACATGAATGATGCCAGACACCCCCACCATCTCTAAAACATCCATGACCGATTTTTGCGGGCTGAGCAAGGCAAATTTACCGCCATGTCTCGTGACCAATTTTGCCGCATTGACCAGCATGGGAATGCCAATGGATGATATGTAAGTCACTTTGGAAATATCGACCAGAATATTTCTTTTATCACCCGAACATTGTGAAATGAAATCCACCTCCACGTTGTAGACGCCAACACTATCTAGTTTTCCGCTCAGTTTGAGCAGCCGAATCCCGTTTTCCATTTCGCTGACCTGCATTTTCATAACCATCTCCTTCAAAATGTCTACGCGCAAATATTTTCTATTATGACATAAATCGAAGCATAATTCAATCAGGCGAGGATAAAACTTTGTGCTATAATGCCGCCACAATGTTCTATTACAACTACTTCGCCAATAATAATGATAATAATAATGACGATCACAGAATCGTTGGGCGAAGCTTTGCTGGTTGACGAATAACGAAGTCGAAACCAAATCGCCCGACGCAAACGCGAAGGGCGATTTATTTTATCTAAGATTAACCGCCAAGCATGCGAAGAACGCCAAGATTCTTTTTCTTTCTTTGCGACCTTTGCGCTCTTAGCGGTTCAAAACAAATCGGAGGCGCACCATGTACAGAACACATACTTGCGGAGAATTACGCGCCAGTCATGCGGGGCAAACCGTCACGCTTTCTGGTTGGGTCAATCGTCGGCGTGACCACGGCGGGGTGGCATTCTTTGATCTGCGTGACCGCGCAGGTCTCGTTCAGATCACCATTAATCCTGACTTACCCAAAGAAATGCTCGACCAAGTGGCAAACGTCCGCTTTGAGTGGGTATTGCAGATCGAAGGCGTGGTACAAAAGCGCCCAGCTGGGAATGAAAACCCCAACATGGTAACTGGCGAGATTGAGATCATTGCCAAGAACATCACCATCTTAAACCCCGCCAAGACTCTGCCCTTCATGGTCAGCTCAGATGCGGATTTGCCAGACGAGAACACACGTCTCAAGTATCGTTATCTTGACCTGCGCCGCGAGCGCTTGACCAAGAATATGGTGCTGCGCCACAAGGTCATCAAGTTCATGCGCGACTATCTCGATGAAGAGGGTTTCATTGAAATTGAAACACCGATCATGTTCAAAGCGACTCCTGAAGGCGCGCGTGACTACCTCGTGCCTTCCCGCGTTTACCCGGGACAGTTCTACGCCCTGCCCCAGTCACCCCAACAGTTGAAGCAATTGCTGATGGTGGCAGGCATGGACAAGTACTTCCAGATCGCGCGCTGTTTCCGCGATGAAGACTTGCGCGGTGACCGCCAGCCTGAGTTCACTCAGCTCGACCTTGAGATGTCCTACGTCCACCGGGACGATGTGCTGGACTTGGTTGAAGGGCTATTCACCAAAATGATTCCCGCCGTGGCGCCGCACAAGAAGTTATATTCTTCGCCGTGGCCCAAGTTCTCTTATAAGGAAGTACTCGAACGCTTCGGCTCAGATAAGCCTGACCTGCGCTTCGGCGTGGAGTTGGTCGACGTCTCTGACGTTTTCGCCAAGAGCGAATTCAAAGTGTTCCAATCCGCGTTGGAGGCGGGCGGTGTGATCAAGTGTGTCGTCGCGCCGAAATCTGCGGAGATGTCTCGCAAGGAACTCGATGCGCTCACGGAAGTGGCGAAGTCGTTTGGGGCGAAGGGAATGCCCTATTTGGCAGTAACAGCCGAAGGCATGAAAGGAAGCGCGGCAAAGTTTGTGACGCCAGAAGAAGCCGAGGCGTTGAAATCCAAAACGGGAGCAGGCGTCGGCGATCTGATCGTCTTCGCATCTGATGCTCGTGCGGTTGCCAATAAAGTTCTCGGCGGACTGCGCTTGTGGTTCCGCGACAAATTGGATCTGGCTGACAAGGACATGATGGCGTTCGCATGGGTCGTGGACTTCCCGTTCTTCGCGTTCAACGAAGAGACACAGGCTTGGGAGTCGGAGCATCATCCATTCACGATGCCGAAGATGGACGACCTGCCGAAGTTCGATACCGACCCTGGTGCGGTTATGTCTGACGCGTACGATATGGTTTGCAATGGCTATGAGACGGCGTCTGGCTCGATCCGCATTCATCGCCGCGATATTCAGATGAAGATGTTCCAGATGCTCGGTTTGAGCGAAGAAGATATTCAGGCGAAGTTCGGTCACATGCTCGAAGCGTTCGAGTATGGTGCTCCACCACACGGCGGCATGGCACCTGGCATTGATCGTTTGGTGATGCTGTTGGCGGACGAGCCCAACATCCGCGAAGTGATCGCCTTCCCGAAGAATCAGAACGGACGCGATGTGATGGCGGATGCTCCGTCGGAAGTCGAACCGAAGCAGTTGAAAGAGTTACATATCAAATTCACATAGGATAAATAGAAAGGAAACAAAACCATGAACATAAAAGAATTGATCGTCAATAAAACAGCGAAGTTTGTTTACTGCACTGACGGAGCGCTGTGGTATGACGTCGACGGTTTTCGTTTCCCTGTCCCATTCGAAGAAACTGTGGGTGCCTATTTCAAGCCTGAACACAAGGCGATCAACCTGATGCGCTGGATACGAAAACAGTTGGAAGATAACGAGTCACAGCGAAGCGCACAGTCGAATAATTAGGTAAAAATTCGGATGAATGTCAGCCAGGGCGATATTTTTTGGATTTCGCCAAATGAAATGAACGGAATAGAACTCATCCACATGTTGTCGTTCAGGTCAACGCACAAAATACTGTCACCGTTTGTGCGTTGACTTCCAACCTAAAGCGCGCCAAAGAGCCAGGCAACGTATTGCTTGATGATGGCGAAGCAGGTCTTCTAAAACAAAGTGTTATCGTCTCATCGCAAGTCTCTACAGTGGATGAAACTCAATTAGGCGAATTTATCGGTACGCTAACAGAGAAAAGAATTCAGCAAGTGTTGGCTGGTATCCGCTTTTTGCAGACCATGACACAGCGCCACGAATAAAGATCAAGAGGCTTTATGACCCAAACAATCGATACCAAAACCGTTCAGCATGTCGCTTACCTCGTCCGACTCGGAATATCTGAAGAGGAAGCGCAGAAATTCAGCGGACAATTCTCGTCCATCATTGACTACTTCAACATGCTCAACGAAGTGGACACGGAGAACGTCCCGCCTGCTTCGGATATCGCCAATGCCGAAAACGTCCTGCGCGAAGACGTGGTCAAACCGTCCATGAGCCGCGAAGAATTTCTCAAGAACGCGCCACAATCCGAACGTGGATATGTCAAAGTGCCGACTGTTTTGGGAGATGAGTAAAGACGATATTCGAGATTAGATGTTCGGCGTTCGAATAATCAAGTATCGAATATCGATGATCGCTCAGAGAGCCTATGCAACTAACCAACCTCACCATTCGAGAAGCCCACGAACTTCTCACCACCAAGAAAATCTCCTCCGTCGAACTGACGCAAGCCATGCTTGACCGCATCCACGCTGTAGATGAGAAGGTCAAGTCCTACGTCACCGTCACGGACGATCTCGCACTCGAACAGGCGCGTCAAGCCGATGAGCGCATTGCCAAAGGCGAGAACGTCACCCCGCTGACGGGCATCCCCTTCTCAATGAAGGACTGCATCTCCACGCGCGATGTCCGCACGACCTGCTCTTCAAAGATTCTCGAAAACTACGTCCCGCAATACAACGCGACGGTCACAAACAAACTCGCGGACTCGGGCGCTGTTCTCGTCGGCAAGACCAACATGGATGAATTCGGCATGGGTTCCTCTACTGAGAACTCTGGTCTCTTCACCACGCACAACCCTTGGAATCTTGATTATGTCCCAGGCGGTTCCAGCGGCGGCGCGGCAGCGAGTATGTCTGCAAGCCTTGCAACATTCGCTATTGGCGAAGACACGGGCGGATCAGTCCGCATGCCTGCGGGCTTTTGTAACGTCACTGGCATCAAACCCACCTATGGTCGCGTTTCGCGCTATGGCTTAATTGCATTGGCATCATCTTTTGATTGTATTGGTCCAATGGCACGTGATGCGTACGACTGTGCAACAGTTCTCGAACACATTGCGGGGCACGACCCCAACGATAGCACAACGTACCAATCACCAATCACTAGTTATACAAAAAATATCAACAAGCCCGTCAAGGGCATGAAGCTCGGCATTCCGAAAGAATATTTTGTGGAAGGCATGGAAGCGGGCGTTGAGTCCGCGCTGCAAGAATCAATTCGTCAGTTTGAAAAACTTGGCATGGAGATTCACGAAGTCTCGCTCCCCCACACCAAATACGGTTTGCCCGTTTATTATCTGCTGCTCTTCGCCGAAGCCAGCGCCAACCTTGCCCGCATGGACGGCACGCGCTTCGGTCTCTCCGTTTCAGATGGCGCGAAGGATGTCATCGACATCTATCTCAAGACTCGCCACGAAGGTTTCGGGGATGAAGTCAAGCGCCGCATCATGCTTGGCGCATACGCCCTCTCAGCGGGATATTACGACGCGTATTACTTGAAGGCACAAAAAGTGCGCACGCTTCTTCGTCGGGACTTTGAAACTGCTTTTTCCAAAGTGGACATTCTCCTCGCCCCGACCTGCCCCACCACGGCATTCAAACTCGGCGAAAAGACCAGCGACCCGCTCGAAATGTACCTCTCCGATATTTATGTCGTCGCGACCAACCCCGCTGGCGTTCCCGCGTTAGCACTCCCCGCTGGCTTCTCCAACAACATGCCCGTTGGTATGCAACTCATCGGCAAGCACTTGGATGAGTCAACTCTGTTCCAAGTCGCTCATGCCTATCAGCAAGTAACCGATTGGCATAAGCAGACTCCGAATCTGTGACGATGGACGATAGACCATCATCGACCATAGACGTTCCTCATCGTCCATCGTCAATCGTCCATGGTCACGGATTTTCGTACACGTAAAAAATGTAATCCTGAGATTTCGTGTCCACGCCCAGATCATGCAAGGCACGTAGAAGTTGAGCACGATGATCTGTGGCATGATTAACAACGTGAAGCAAGACTTGCCAGACGATCAAGTCCTTATCCTCTTCGGGATCGGTGATTGGCTTGGAGAACAATTGCTCGTCCTGTAATGCAGCAAGATAAGCGCGGACTTTTTCTTCCACCTTATCCCAGTGAGCGCGGATGGCATCGCGGTCATCAGCAGTGACAGTCTCTGGCAATGGATCGCTGGGCTGGATGCCCTGCAACTCGCTGAACCAAACGTCTTCCACATCCAGCAAGTGAACGACCTGTTCACGGATGGATCCGCGTGAATACCCGATCGGCTGGTTGAATTGCTCAAAGGTCAACGAAGCGACATGCTCCCAGACCTTGCGGTTCTCGGCAAAGTGATAGTTATAGAAATGACGAAAAGCATCTGTATTCATAAAGTTTCTCCTTATTATTGAGTCTATTATAGCGCAAATGTTCTAGGAATATAAAATGACCAAATTTTCAACCTCCCTCACCATTAATGCCAGCCAGGAAGCCGTCTGGAAAGTTTTATCCGATGTTGCCCGTTGGCACGAGTGGACTCCGACCGTGACCAAGGTCGAAGTGCTGAATACGCCCGAGTTGAAACTTGGTAATCGTTACAAGCTCTATCAACCCAAACTCCAACCTGCCGAATGGATCGTGACGGAACTCACCACATCCAACTTCACATGGGAATCAAAAGTACCCGGCATGCACATGGTGGCAGAACATGTTGTCAAGTCAGTCAACGCAAATCAATCTGAAGTCACATTGACCCTTGCCTTCAATGACTGGCTTGGAAATCTCATTGGCAAGTTATATGGCAAAATGACCGAAGAGTACGTCCAAACCGAAGCGCAGTCGTTGAAAAAACGAGTTGAAACCTCTTAGAACCATAGACGATAGACGACTGACAATAGACAAACATGGCCCATCGTCAATTCATTCACAGCGAGATCATACATGACCCAATACGAACCCGTAATCGGACTTGAAATTCACGGCGAGTTGCTCACCAACTCCAAAATGTTCTGCAGCTGCTCTGCGGACTACGGCTCCGCGCCTGAGCCCAATAGCAACATCTGCCCCGTTTGCACAGGGTTGCCGGGTGCCATGCCAGTCGCTAACAAAAAGGCAACGGAACTTGCCGCGTTGGTTGGTCTCGCGTTGAACTGCTCCATCAACAAGCACAACACATTTGCGCGCAAAAACTATTATTACCCCGACCTGCCAAAGGGATATCAGATCTCGCAATACGAATTGCCAATTGCAGAAAAAGGCTCGCTCGATGTCAATGATGGCAGCGAGAATCAACTCAAAGTGAGAGTGAGGCGGGTTCACATCGAAGAAGATACGGCGAAACTCGCGCACGAAAAAAATTATGCGCTGGTCGATTTCAATCGTGCAGGTGTTCCACTGCTTGAGATCGTCTCCGAGCCCGATATTCGCACCGTTGAAGCTGCGCTCGATTACGCCACGAAAGTCCGCGCGATCTTGCGTTACCTCGGTGTGAATTCTGGCGACATGGAAAAAGGCGTGCTACGGTTTGAGGCGAACATTTCTGTGCGTCCCGTTGGCAGCGATGAATTCCGTACGCGCACCGAGATCAAGAACCTCAATAGTTTCCGCGCACTCGTCCGTGCTTCGCAATATGAGATCGAACGCCAGATCAAAATTTACGAAGAGGGCGGCACGGTCGTGCAGGAAACTCTCGGCTGGGACGATGTGCGGGGCGTGACGACCAGCCAACGGTCGAAGGAAGAGGCGCATGACTATCGCTACTTCCCCGAGCCCGACCTTCCTCCCCTTCAGTTATCGGATTCATGGATCGAATCGATTCGAAGTCAACTGCCCGAACTACCAGAAGCAAAGACCGCCCGCTTCATTTCGGACTTTGGCTTGACTCCGTCCGAGGCGCGTTTCCTCACCTCCGAGCGGACTCTCGCCAACTACTTCGAGAGTGTGGTCGCGAAATCGAAAAGCCCTGCCAAAACAATCCACTCGTGGATCGCGGGCGAGTTCATGCGCTACTTGAATGACTCAGGCTTGAGCATTGACGATGTGACCCTCGCCCCCGAAACGCTTGCCAAACTGATCGATATGGTGACGGACAAGACCATCGGCGCGAGCGCAGGCAAGACCGTGCTTACCGAACTCTTCAAAAACGGCGGTGACCCGGCTCAGATCGTCAAAGAAAAGAATCTCTTGCAAATGACCGATGTGAGCGCCATTCAAGAGATCGTGACGAAGATACTCAACGACAACCCCAAAGAAGTGGACGAGTACAACGCAGGCAAAGAGACCTTGTTCCAGTGGTTCATGGGTCAGGTTGCGAGAGCCACAAAAGGCAAAGCTGACCCGAACATGGCGAAAGAAATGATGGTAAAGGGGTTGGAAGAACGGAGAAAATAACAGTAAAGAGACAGTCATCTTTACAAGATGGCTGTCTCTTTTTTTGTCAGGTGATATACAATTCAACTGCTTTGCCAGTTGAATAAGAAAGTTGTAACAATAAATCAGGGTATTCGGATAAATTTTCATGACCAAAGCTCAATCAAACTCTCTCTTCAAAAACTTAACATCCGCCAGCCGTACTGTTTTATGGGCAATCTCATATATTCCAAGCTTATGCTTTTTATTGCTCTATTCATTACGATGGATATCTGGAGACACCACAGAACCTGTGAGAATGGTTTCTTATGTGGCTCCCTGGCTTTTGATCTTTTTCATGCCATTGTTGGTCATTGCAGTATTAAGTCGCCGTAAACAACTTGCGTTTGTAACGGCAATCCCAATTGTAACAATCGCCTTTACCTTTGCCCCTTTATTTTTACCCAGATTTCAAACATCCCCATCCGCTGACAGATTCACGCTGAAAATTATGACCTACAACATGCATGCCATCAAAGATGTCAGAGGTATCGCGGAGGTGATCCGTCAGGAGAATCCAGACATCCTGCTTATTCAGGAATATTCAAATAGGTTGTTTTCGCCATCCTTTCATGGACTTGATAAGCTTTACCCCGAACTGTATATGGAAGTGGCATCAAAAGATTTTAGACAGGCAGCATTTAGCCGATATCCTATTAAGCTCATCAGGGTTGAATATGAAAAGGGGCGAACTCAGAAAGTAGAAATAGAGCTACCCACAGGTTCAATCGAAGTCTGGAATATACATCCCATCCCTCCATTTCTTATCCCTCCTGAAGAGTTTGATGCACAAATGACTGCTTTAGCAGAAGACATCCCTCAAGTAGAAGGTCCTTTGATCGTAGCAGGTGACATGAATGCCACCGACCAGTCAGAAGTCTATCGAAAATTCAATCATTATCTACAAGACGCTTATTGGGAAACTGGCTGGGGATTTGGCTTCAGCTACCCAGCTTCACCTTATAGTTTTATGGATATGCCATTTCAAACAGGTCCGCTCTGGCGAATCGACTATGTTTTCCATAGTCATCACTTTTCTGCGATCAGCGCTCGCACACTGACGAACGCTGGTGGCTCCGACCATTTTCCAGTTGTGGTGGAACTTTCAATAGGAAAGTGATTCCCTTCAATTCGTGGATTTGAAAACTATGGCAAGTATGTTGAAAAAGTAATACGACAAAATGTTTTCTTTCACAATGGAAAAGATTGATATACAATCAACCTGCTTTTCCTGAAACAACATTCCGAAAAGGAGTATTCCATGCCAACCCCAAAGAAGCGCCTGATCGCTGCTGAAGATCTATATAACTTGCAACAACTGTCCGATGTGCATATTTCGCCTGACGGCGAACACGTTGTCTATCGTCTGCAACGAGTGGATAAAAAGACCGAGAAGAAATATGGAAACTTGTGGATCGTTCCAAGCGGAGGCGGTGAGCCGCGTCAATTCACATACGGTGACCAATCTGATTCATCGCCACGATGGTCACCAGATGGAACTTCCATCGCATTTCTTTCCAATCGTGCCAATAACGGCAAGCCCTCACAAATTCATCTCATCCCATTCGATGGCGGCGAAGCGCGTAAGTTGACCTCGATCGATGGCGAGATCACTCTCGTTGGCTGGTCACCTGATGGGCGCAAACTTTTGTGTAACATTCGCAAGACGGACGCAGAAGTATTGGAACGCGAGAAGGATGAGCAAAAGAAAAAGCTTGGTGTGGTTGTGCGGCATTATGACCGTCTCTTCTACAAGCTGGATGGATACGGCTATCTGCCGCACGAACGGACTCACATCTGGCTTGTGGATGTACGCACAGGCAAAGGCAAACAACTGACCGAAGGCGCCATTCACGATGAGACCTTCCCCACTTTCTCACCCGATGGCAGGACGATCGCATTCGTATCCAACCGCACCGATGAACCAGACGCCTACCCAGACTACGATGATATTTTCATCATGCCTGCCGATGGCGGCACACCACGCAAACTCGAAATGCCAATCGGTGGAAAATCCATGCTTTCGTTCTCACCCGATGGCAAGTGGCTGGCATATCTCGCAAGTGACGGCGAGAATTTACATTACAAGAATACCTGTCTGTGGATTGCACCTGTGGACGGTTCGCAACCCGCGAAGAACCTGACCGAGAAATATGATCTGCACGCCATGGCTGATGTCATCACCGATTTTGGTGCAGCAGAAACTGTCCCACCTGTGTGGTCGAACGACGGCAAATACATCTACTTCCAAGCCGCGATTCACGGTTCAACAGTTTTGAAGCGCATCAGCATAGATGGGAAAGAAATAACCGAGATCATTGGCGAAGGTGGAGCACTTGGCACATTCTCTTTCGATAAGTCACAGAAGCATGTCGCTTATTTCTATGGCGAGATGCAGGACACGCCCCAAGTTCACTTGCGCGAGATGGACGGCACTACCATCCGCTACCTGACGCATGTCAACCATGATCTGTTTGCATCCATCAAATTACCCAAGGTGGAAGAGGTCTGGTACAAAGGTGCGGACGGCACCGATCTGCAAGGTTGGATCATGTTCCCGCCCAATTTCGATGCAAATAAAAAATATCCGTCCATCTTCGAAATTCACGGCGGCCCGTGGACGCAGTACGGCAAGTTCTTCATGCACGAGTTCAATTACTTTGCGTCGAACGGCTATGTGGTGTACTTCACCAATCCGCGCGGCGGACGGGGCTATGGCGAGAAGCACTCGAAAGCCATCTGGGGCGATTTCGGCGGGCCTGATTATGACGACCTGATGAAGTTCGCTGACCTAGTGGCGAAGAAACCCTATATTGACACCAAACGCATGGGCGTGACAGGCGGCTCCTACGGCGGTTTTATGACCTTGTGGATCGTCGGGCATACCAATCGATTTAAATCCGCTGTGGCGCAGCGTAGTGTGACCAATTGGGTCAGCATGTGGGGCTCAAGCGATTTCAACTGGATCTTCCAGTTCTGGGCAAAGTCAGGAGCGCCGCAGGAAGGCATGGACAGGCTGTGGAATATGTCGCCCGTCAAATATCTGGGTGATGCCAAGACTCCCACGCTCATCATTCATAACGAGCACGACCATCGCTGTCCCATTGAACAAGGCGAGCAAGCCTTTGTGGCGCTCAAACGCGCTGGCGTGGAAACGGAGTTCGTGCGCTTCCCTGAAGAACCGCATGGTTTATCCCGTGTCGGTCGCACGGATAGGCGCATCGCACGACTCAATCATATTTTGCGGTGGATGGATAAGTATTTGAAGTAGAGAAAAGTTAAGTTGAAGTGACAGTCACCTTATAGGTGACTGTCACTTTTTATATGTCAATTCAATTGTGTATTTTTTAAGCAGAACGATCAAAACTCTCTAGAAGACGAGATGGCACCGCTCTTAGAAACACGAACAGTACGATCACACTCAACAACCCACTGATCGCAAACATCGTGCGGATGCCTAACCACTCAGCAATGAAACCTGCCAGCGCAGCCCCGATAGGTCCAATTCCCCAACTGATAAAACGGCTGGAACTATATACCCTTCCCAAGAGGTCACTTGGAATGGTCATTTGACGGATCGAAGCGACGATGACAACCCAGACTGAAGCGCCAAAGCCTGCCATGAACGCGGAGAACCCTACCCACCATACATTCGTGGTCAATGCAGGGATGCCAACCAACATGATCGTTCCTATAAAATCGAGCACAAGTGCGTTTCGTGTGCCAATGCGCTTTTGAAGTTTCTCCACCACCATCGAACCCAAGAGACCACCCACTGCCATTGCCGTCAGCAATAGACCATATTCGAACTCATTCAGCCCCATGGCTCCCGGTTTGACGGCGTAGAGCACCAAGAGGGCACTCCATCCAGCCCAGAAAATGTTCATCGAAGCAGTGAACAAGGTCAGGTCACGAATGAGGCGGTTATCCCACAAAAAATGCAGACCGCCTGTGAGATGAGTCCAAAATTCAGGCTTTAGTGATGTATCCTCTTGAGAGCCGGGAATGAACGCTCCCTGTATCAGATACAAAGCAAATGCAGCAGACAGATACAACACAGCACTCGAACCCGTTGCAATTCCCAAACCGACTCCGGCAAGAAAGCCTGCAAGGGGCGGTCCAATGAAAGTGTTTGTGACCGTTTGCATGGCAGTGATCTGCGCGTTCGCCCAATTCAAACGGTCAGTAGGTATGATCGAAGGCACAATGGATGTAAGTGCCGTATCCACAAGTGTCTCTCCAATGCCCAGAGCGAAAGCAACGATATACAACAAAGGTAATGAGACCTTATCCATCATCACAGCAAGCGTAAGCCCAAGCAGGATCAACATGCGCCCGCCCGTGACCCATACCATAACCTGACGACGATCAAAGCGGTCTACGATGCTGCCTGCTTGCAAAGCAAAGACCAGCCATGGCAGGCTCAACATAATGCTTAAGCCTGCAACGCGAGTTGGCGAATCCGTCAATTGGACGATGATGAGGGGCAGGGTAATTTGATACAGTCCGTCGGCGAGATTCGAGAAGCCGTTGGCAAACCAGAGTTTTCTAAAATTGAATGTGGACGATTCAGAAGCAGGCAGAGCGGTAGAGGAGATAATCGGTTCGGTTTCCATTTTTACCATCTAAATTTGATTTGATGGTAAA
Organism: Anaerolineae bacterium; assembly: GCA_017303655.1. Lineage (GTDB taxonomy): Bacteria > Chloroflexota > Anaerolineae > Anaerolineales > Villigracilaceae > Villigracilis. The sequence continues at coordinate 3,177 of JAFLCE010000055.1, read as the reverse complement.
ATAGTACTTGAAATTATTTTACCTGTCAAGACAAGAATGGTGGTAAAAATGAGCGGAGCAAAACGCACCCTTGAAGCCTTGGAATTGGTGGGCGGAGTCTTGTGCCTAGACTTCGTCAACACGGTTATTTCACGTGATGAGCCGGAACATGATTACATCGCCTCCTATGCGGACCTTGTGGACTGGGCAGCCAAAATGGAGCTATTCTCCCCCACCCAAGCCAAGACCCTGAAACAAAAAGCCTCGCAAGAATCAAGCAAGGCAGAGAATATTTTAAAAAATACAAAAGATGCCAGAGAAACAATCTTCCGGGTCTTTTTCGCCATCGCAAAAGGGACAAACCCTAAAGAAGCAGACTTGAACTTGATCGCCGGGTTGTATCAAGAAGCGATCGGGAACGGTCAACTTGTGAAAACAGATGTTCTATTTATATTCAAATGGGAACCACACAAATCTCTCGATGGCATTCTATGGCAGATCGTCGCCTCGGCACAATCATTGCTTTCCTCCAAGGAAGTTGCCCGCGTAAAGGAGTGCCCCAACTGTGGTTGGCTGTTTTTAGATACCTCGAAAAATCAGAGCCGCCGCTGGTGCAGTATGAATACCTGCGGCGTACACGATAAGATGCGCCGATATCATAAAAAGCTAAGGGGAAAATAGAAATTGCTTTAAGGCACTCATCCCGAAGAACCGCATGGACTCTCGCGCATGTGTCGCACGGACCAGCATATTGCACGGCTCAATCACATTTTGAGGTGGATAGATAAGTATTTGAAGTAGGGAATATCAGGTGACAGTCACTTTGAAAGTGACTGTCACCTCGTCCTTTGGCAAGTTTAGTCGGCTTATCCCCAAGACCGCCAATTCCCCACTAACCATAATATAATAAGCGGCAATTCAAAGATTGCCATCCAATCATAAAACGAGGTTTTCATGGCTGAACATATCAGCGTTTCAAAAATTTCAAACTACGTAGGACAAGACGTCATCCTCAAGGGTTGGGTCTATAACCGCACAGATAAAGGTAAGCTGGTCTTTTTACTCATCCGTGACGGCTCAGGCTTTGTGCAGTGCGTTGCCTTCAAAGGTGACCTGACACCCGAACTCTTCGAGACGGTTTCCAAACTGCCGCAGGAATCGTCAGTCATCATCACAGGCGCTGTCCGTGAAGACAAGCGCGCGCCTGGCATCCCTGGCGGTTTTGAAGTTGGTATCAAGGATCTGCAAGTCGTCCAAGCCGCGGATATTGATTATCCGATGGCGCTCAAAGACCACGGTGTGGATTTTGCGCTCGATAACCGTCACCTGTGGATCCGTATGCAGAGTCAGTGGGCGATCCTGCGTATCCGCGTGCGGGTCATGTCTGCTGTGCGCGAGTATTTGGACGGTCAGGGTTTCTTCAACCTCGACACCCCCATCCTCACTCCCGCTGCTGCCGAAGGCACCACCACGCTCTTTGAGACTCCCTACTTCGATGAGGGATTTGCCTATTTGGCGCAAACAGGCCAACTGTATAACGAAGCGAATATCTTTGCGTTCGGCAAAGTCTATTGCTATGGTCCCACCTTCCGCGCGGAGAAGTCAAAGACGCGTCGTCATCTGACCGAATTCTGGATGCTCGAACCCGAGATCGCTTTCTGCGATCTGGATCAGTTGATGGATATCGAAGAAGGACTCATCACTCACATCGCCCAGTCCGTGTTGAAGGATTGCTCCGCCGAGTTGAAATTCCTCGGGCGCGACATTTCCAAGCTGGAAAGTGTTGTCGGTCCATTCCCGCGCATGTCCTATGACGATGCAGCAAAGTACTTGATCGAACTCTACGAAAAAGAGACAGACCCCGAAAAGAAGGAATTGCTCAAGTTCGAATGGGGCATGGACTTCGGCGCTCCACACGAGACCGAGATTACCAAGCTGTACGACAAGCCTGTGTTTGTCTATGGCTATCCGTCCGCGGTCAAGGCATTCTATATGGAACCCTGGCCCGATCGCCCCGAAGTCTGTAAATCAGTGGACCTGCTCGCTCCCGAAGGCTACGGCGAAATTTGCGGCGGCTCCGAGCGCATGAGCGACCCCGACAAATTGCTGGCACGCATCCAAAAAGAAGGGCTGCCAGAAGAAGCGTTCAAGTGGTATTTGGAACTTCGCAAGTACGGGTCCGTACCGCACTCTGGCTTTGGCATGGGCACTGAACGCGTCACCGCATGGATGTGCGGCATTGAGCATATCCGCGAGGCTATTCCGTTCCCACGCACAATCAAGAGAATTTATCCGTAGGGAAGAACCTATACAAGTAAACAGATAAACAAGTAAAAAGGACTCTGGGCAAATGCCCAGAGTCCTTTTTACTTGTTTACGTGCCTACATTCTTGCACGCGCTTTACGGTATCACCAATTCCTGCCCAACACTGATGTTGTTGATATTTTTCAGGTTGTTGGCAGAAGCAATCGCTGCTACTGTCGTACCAAATTTGACAGCAATCAGTGAAAGATTGTCGCCCGTTTTAACAATATATGTCCGTTTGGAAGTAGCGGATGTGTCAGTAGTTGAACCAGTTGACGGCGTGGAAGATGAGGCGCTCTCTTGAGGAATAGCGATTGCCACAGGGACAGTCAATTTATCGCCACTGACAAGCAGTTGCGGATTCGCCATCACCAGTTCGCGGACAGTGACGCCGTAATCGTTGGCGATGGATTCAAAACTATCGCCTTTTTTCACAGTATGTATTTTTGGCGCTTGGTCGGGAATCTTAGCGTCAGCGAATTTATATAATTCTTCAAGGGTGCCATTGAAGACGTTCATATCTACCGAAGCATTAATACCATTCACGACACCTTTGTCGCTATATTGCCAGAATGCCCAGTTAAACCAACCGCGCGGCAGGAACGGTTTTGATTCTTCGAAATATTGGTTGGGATATTGCGCAAGCCAAAGCGGATAATCCTTTGCCCAGGCGGGAGGTCCGCCGCCAGCGACGACAAAATAATCTTGCAAAAAATATTGACCCGAATAGATGATCGGCTTTTTGCCGAAGGCGGCTTCTACACGGTCCAACCAGACCTTGGCAGCGGGGACAATTTTTTCCTTGGTCGATCCGTCATTTGTTTCAAGGTCAAGGACATGCGGAAGTTCCGCGTCATCCTTGAAAGATTTGACATAATCAATAAAATAATCGG
>JAFLCE010000054.1 GCA_017303655.1 Anaerolineae bacterium | reverse complement strand
AATGCATCTGTGGTGGAAGATGCCTTTGAAGGCGAGACCTTGAAGGTGGGCTTGGTGAAGAGTTAGTAAGAGTAGTGAATAGGGGATATTTGATCGTGAATAGGAAGACCTCGGAGGTTTTATAAATCTCCGAGGTCTTTTTCTTTAAGGTAATGGGCTAAGTAACTTCAATACTTTTCCAGCGAGACTGATGACAGGCTTACCAAGATCATTCAGATTTTCAGCAGCTTTGATCAGCCCTTCGATACTGACGGAATACCATTCTCTATCTGGTTCTGATTCTTTAACTTCTTCTACTAATCTCTTTAGATGTTTTTCCGTCTTTTTAGCTTCTATTTCCGTCAGAGCTGGCAGAATTTGTTTGATGGCTTCATTGAGTTGTAAAAGTGTTTCTTTCATTTCAGGCGCAAGATTGGCGTTGGAAATCGATTGAGCAATTTGGTTTTGGTTTCCTACGCTTACATTATCGCCTTCTACATCACCATGTATAACAGGGGCGTAATAATTATTGATCTGATGTGACTGCTTGAGGTTTTCTACTTGACCTTCTTTGATACCCAATTCGTTCCGTCTTCGTTCTTCATCTTTTTTGCGTTCTTCTTCGGTTACAAAACCTTCCAGCAAAGAACGCAAATTAATGGAAACAGTTTTTTCGTTATACACTGTCTTGAACTCATTTTCAGTTTCAGACATGGTTTTCATATGGCTGAAATTGAGCCGAAGATTAGGATATTCAGGTGGATATATATTCTCTTCAGGTTTGATCTCTCCATGAATCCGATCAAATTCCATGCGGATGGCATACAGAAGTTCTTTGCGCGTTTTTTCCTCGCCGATGATTTTTATGATGATGCATTTGGCACGGGTATCTGCCTGGATCAAGACGCGATTATCTTTGTAATTTAATACTACACCACTGTACCAAAGAAAACGTTCGTCCACGTAGTCGTGTTGGGCGACAATGAAGCGATGCAAGACACTAATAAGCAAAGCAGGTTTGTAATGGTATTCAAACTTCATGGCAGGAACATCCCACTCTTTCAAGATAGGTTGTTCTTTGTTGAGCGAACTGGGTAGAATGTAATGATCGCGTTTTCCATGCAGTTCATAGATCAACTCAAAGAATTGCATGAGATCCACAATGCGCGGATGCATCGAAGCTGGATACAAGTCTTCGTCTTTAAGAATCTCTTTTAGTCCTTCTAGCGAGAACCTGCCATGCGAGTCATTGACTTGGAGGCTGGTAATCACTTTATAGACTGCACCTGTTGCCCAATTGGGGTTGAAAATGGCGAAGTGATTCAAACGGGGGTCTTCATAGTGAAAAACCACTCCCATGTCATGAAGTAATTGCAACAGGGTATTCTGGCGTTCTTCTTCATCTACACCATTTGCTTGACATACACGACGATAATCCGCTTCTTCGATGGTTTTGACTTTTTCATCACTCTTCATTCTTTCAAGCTCGTCTTTGACGGCAAGAAAAGAACGTGGCAAGGGGACATTGAGAGTAGGTAATTTTTTTGCTTGTTCAAAAATGACATGGCGTAAATCGTTGATGCCCCTGCCTGTTTTGGTGGAAGTTCGTATGGCTTCTGGCAGAACCAGATTTGGATATTTCTCTTTTAATCGGCGTTCGTTGATGCTAAAGGGCATATCTTCCAGCTTGCTAGCGACCAAAATCACCGGCGAGTTTTTACCGTAAACCTGAATGCGTTCCAGCCAGGATTCGATCTTTTCTTCAATTTGGTCTGGGTTTTCAGTTGAGTCTGCGAGCAATACATACACACAGCGTTGAGATAGGAAAAAGGTATGCGTGGAGTGCATCATTTCTTGCCCGCCAAAATCCCAAAACCTTAAGCTAATTCCTTCCTCTTCATTTAATGTCACTTCAATACCATCTGTGGGCGTACGAGAGTCTTTGAATTTTTCTCCGTATTCATCAAACAACAGTCCACGGATTAATTTTGTTTTCCCAGCATTGGCTTCGCCTACCACCAACACCCGTGCCTCTCCCAGTGGACACCCACCTTCCTCATGCAATTTTTTATAATATTTCATGATTTCTTTGGCACTGAAGCCATCAACCCATTTTTGAGGAATGGCAATTTCTAGCGGGTTGCCGCCTGTAAAAATGTAAATAAGATTTCTAAGGTTATTAATTTCAATTGGTAGATTGTTGAGGTTGTTGTTGCCAATGCCAAGTAAAACCAGATGTTTTAGCTGTGTGACTTCTAAAGATAGCGTAGTTATTTTGTTACCTCCAAGGTCAAGGATTATAAGATTTTGGAGATTCTTAATGTCTGAAGGAATGTCGGTTAAATAATTATCTGAAACCTCGAGGTAAGTAAGGCTCTGTAGTTGAGTAATCTCAATAGATAAGTCGGTGAGTTGATTGCCTGAAATATCTAATGAGGTAAGGTTCTGGAGTTGAATGATCTCATTCGGCAGGTTGGTAAGTTGATTGTGCGAAACATTCAACATAGTAAGGTTCTGGAGTTGAGTAATCCCGCTTGGCAGTTTGGTGAGTTGATTGCCTGAAATTTCTAATGAGGTAAGGTTCTGGAGTTGATTTATCTCATTGGGCATGTCGGTGAGCCGGTTGCCTGAAAGATATAACTTGGTAAGGTTATGGAGTTGAGTAATCTCATTAGGTAGATTGATGAATTGGTTGCGCGAAATATCTAATGAGGTGAGGTTCTGGAGTTGAATAATCTCATTAGGCAAGCCGGTGAGTTGGTTGCGCGAAATATCTAATGAGGTAAGGTTCTGGAGTTGAGCGATCTCATTAGGCAGGTTGTTAAGTTGAATTCCCGAAACATTCAACTTGGTAAGGTTCTGGAGTTGAGTAATCCCGCTTGGCAGTTTGGTGAGTTGATTGCCTGAAATATCTAATGAGGTAAGGTTCTGGAGTTGAGTAATCTCATTAGGCAGGTCGGTGAGTTGATTGCCTGAAATATCTAATGAGGTAAGGTTATGGAGTTGAGCAATCTCACTAGACAGGTCGATGAGTTGAATCCCCGAAATACTCAACATGGTAAGATTCTGGAGTTGAGTAATCTTGCTTGGTAGGTTGGTAAGTTGGTTGTGCGAAATATCTAATGAGGTAAGGTTTTGGAGTTGAGCAATCTCATTCGGCAGGTTGGTAAGTCGATTGTGCGAAACATTCAACAAAGTAAGGTTCTGAAGTTGAGTAATCTCATTCGGCAGGTTGGTAAGTTGATTGTGCGAAACATTCAACAAAGTAAGGTTCTGAAGTTGAGTAATCTCATTCGGCAAGCCGGTGAGTTGGTTGCCTGAAATGTTCAATGTGGTAAGGTTATGAAGTTGAGTAATCTCATTAGGCAATTCGGTGAGTTGGTTGCCTGAAATATTCAATGAGGTAAGGTTATGGAGCTGAGTAATCTCATTAGGCAATTCGGTGAGTTGGTTGCCCGAAATGTTCAATGTGGTAAGGTTCTGGAGTTGAGTAATCTCGCTTGGTAGCCTGGTAAGTTGATTGCGCGAAATATTCAACATAGTGAGGTTCTGGAGTTGGGTAATCTCGCTTGGTAGCTTGTTAAGTTGAATTCCCGAAATGCTTAACGAAGTAAGCTTCGGGAGATGAATGATTTCATTAGACATGTTGATAAGTCGATTGTCTGAAACATTCAACGAGGTAAGCCTCTGGAGCTGAACAATCTCAATAGGCAGTTTGATAAGCTGATTGCGCGAAATATCTAATGTGGTAAGGGTTTGGAGTTGATTGATTTCATTAGGTATGTCAGCGATCCGGTTGCCCGAAATGTTCAATGATGTAAGGTTCTGGAATTGAGTGATCTCATTAGGCATGTCGACGATCCGGTTGTCCGAAATATTCAATGAGGTAAGCTTCTGGAGTTGAGTGATCTCGTTTGGCAGGTTGGTGAGTTGATTGCTACCAAGGTTAAGTGAGGTGACCTTTTGGAGTTTAACGATTTCAGGCGGAACAGACTTCAAACTTAACCCGCTAAGGTCAAGTTCATTTGCTTCACTTTCCACAGCATTTTGAATACGTTCGAGGGCTTTTTCATCAGGCGTTTTTTTCATGATTTCCATCCTTGTAGGGTTTGCCTTAATTCTCAACTCATCAGCGTATTTTACACTGAAAAATTAGGCTCATCCTTTCGTCTTCGGTTTCACTTCCCACTTCTCAGGTTCTACTCGTATAATTCCATAACCATAAACCTCTTCCTGTGTTTACTCAATTACCAATTACCAATTACCAATTACCAATTACCAATTACCAATTACCAAGGACCTTTCATGACCTCCTCTGCACAAACCAAACCCAACCTGATCCGCTCCATCCTTGCCTGGGGAGTGCATCTCTTCACTGCCACCGGCGCTATCTGGGGCTTGCTCGGCATCTTCGCCATCTTTGAGAACGACTACAAGATGATGATTGTCTGGATGATCGTTGCCATGCTCGTAGACGGTTTCGACGGCATGCTCGCGCGCTGGGCAGACGTGAAAAAATATGCGGACGGCATCGACGGCGCTCTGCTCGATAACATCCTCGACTACCTTAACTACGTGGTCGTCCCTGCTATTTTCATGATCCACACCGACCTTCTGCCCGAGCCGGTCAAGTGGCTCACGGCTTGTCTCATCCTGCTTTCGTCCGCCTATCAATTCACTCAAACCGACGCCAAGACCGACGACCATCACTTCAAGGGCTTCCCGTCCTATTGGAACGTCGCCGCGCTCTACATGCTGCTCATGAACCTGCCGCCGTGGGTCAACTTTGGTTTTCTAATGCTCTTCAATATCATGGTCTTCATCCCGGTTAAATATATTTACCCCAGCCGCAATAGTTATCTGCGCACGCTCACCCTCGTGCTCACCTATCTGTATGGCGCCATTGGCATTTGGGGCTTGCTGCAATATCCCAATCAACCCGGTTGGGTGGCGTGGGCTTCCTTGATCTATGTCGCCTATTATCTCGTCCTCAGCCTGATCCCCAAAAACAAGAATACCCCCGCCCATGCAAATTGAAATCGTCTATCAAGCGGATGATGAACTCTACGAAGCGTTTCAACGCCTCGTCCCGCAATTGACCAATAACAATCCGCCTCCGACTCGCGCAGACCTGTCTACTCTTATTCAGGAGCCTTCGTCCACGCTGATGATCGCCCGCAATGATGACGGACAGATCGTCGGCGCATTGACTCTCACCGTCTACCGCGTCCCAACCGGCATCCGCTCCATCATCGAAGACGTCATCGTCGACATCTCCGCCCGCGGGCAGGGAATTGGCGATGCCTTGATGGTACGTGCTATCGAGATCGCCAAAGAGAAAGGCGCGAGCAATATCACGCTCACGTCCAATCCGCTACGGGTGGCGGCAAATAAACTTTATTTAAAGATGGGCTTTGAAAAACGAGAGACGAACGCCTACCAAATGAAATTAAGCAAGTGACCTTACACCGCAATGTAAAAAGGAGGACAAGTCTATAAACTTGTCCTCCTTTTTTATTTAACCAAATACTTGCTACTTGCCTTACTCAGATCGCTGTATTCCCCACGATATTCTTCCGGCATCAGCTCAGCGATGCGGTACATCATTTCATCCACCATCTCTTGCCGCATCTCACCAGTTACCTTGCCATCCGCTTTGACATAAAACGGCTCCCCAATGCGGATATGAAAATCCGTACGTTTGAAGCTCTTGAGATTCTTAAGGAATTTCTCGCCGCCCCAATGCACGATCGGTAGCACTGGCGCACCCGATTTCAACGCCAAGATCGCCGCACCGGGCAGTCCGCGCCGTAGAATGCCGGTCTTGTTACGCGTCCCTTCGGGAGCCACCCCAAAGATGCGACCCTCTTCCAGCATTCGGAAGGCAGTTTTGAGCGCGGTCAGATCCGCTTCACCGCGATGCACAGGGATAATGTCCCATGCGCTAAAGACCCACCGTAAAAATAAATTATCAAATGCTTCCGCCTTGCCCCAACCGGTGATTCTGCGTGGCTGTAACAAGTTCGCAAAGACAGGCACTTCCACCTGCCCGGTATGATTCGTGATCACGATCAACGGACCTTTTTCAGGGACACTGCTCAACCCACCCGGGGCGTCAATTCTCAGCGTTAGCCAAAAGTAAATGCGCAGTAAAAATGTAATTAACCAAAGTGAAAAAGTTTTCATGCGTGAATGATCTCAAGTTCCTGCGGCAGAATTTCAAGCGTTAAGTGTTTGCCTTCCAGGCAGATAAACTCCCCATCGGCATGCGCAGGGAAGGTTCTATCCAACGATGTAATCGAAACCTTTTTCGCGCGCTTCATTTGGATCTCGGGCAAAGTTGCCTGTGTACCTTTGATGAAGTGCGGGATCATCTGCATGATGCGTCCCTTCGAAGCGGTTTCGGCGATGCACAGGTCGAACATGCCGTCATCGGCTTTCGAGTCGGGCGCCATTTGAAAACCACCGCCCATGCGCCGTCCGTTCATTACGGAGATCATCAACGAAGTCTGTTTGATCGTTTCTGAATCGTCCAAAATAATTTCCACTTGCGCCGGGTTGTAATAAAGGAAGACGGTCTTGATCACGCCGATGAGATACGCCAACAGTCCGCGCGTCCAGCGGATCTTGATGGCTTCATTGCCAACCGCTGCATCAAAGCCCACGCCAATGCCGTTCCCAAAATAACGTCCATCCGGGTAATCGCCGCCTTTGACTACACCGAGGTCGATTTTTTTGCGCTTGTTCGCCTTCAATGCCTGCAAGCCTTCATCTAAGTTTGTCGGGATGCCCGTTCCGCCTGCAAAGTCGTTGCCAGTGCCGATGCCCAGCACCGTAAACGCCGCACTGCCATGCCCGGCTTTCTTGGCACGCATCATGCCGTTGAGGGCTTCGTTCACGGTCCCATCGCCGCTGGCGCATACGATCACATCATAGCCGTCGCGCACGGCACCCTCACTGAGCTCGGCAGCATGCCACACCCGTTCTGTGCGTACCAGCTTAAAGTCGAAGCTGTGTTCCTGCAAAAATGATTCGATCTGTGAAATGGACTTTTCCCCAAGCCCGCGCCCCGAAGTCGGATTGACGATCACAAAATATTTCATGTGCGCTCCCAATACAAAAGTGTGGCGAGTGTATCACAGGGACGGTTTATATTTCAAGTAATCTTCGGGCGTGTCGAGGTCCTGTAAGATCGAGGGAGTTTCCACATTTATATATTCGATCTCATTTGTATGGACATTCAAAAAATCACGAAGCGACGCTGCCTCCAAACTGAGGATCTCCTCCCATAACGGGCGCGCCACCAACCAGGGATGTCCGCGCCGCATTTGATAACTCGGCACCACCAGGTTCGACTTGCTTTTGACGAAGGCTTCGCAGACGCTGCGCACGCTTCCTTCCTCAATTTGGGGCTGGTCACCCAAACAAACCAGCGCTGCCTGCGCTGACGGCTTTTGAGTCCGCAGCCCAACTTTCATGGAGGAGAGCATATCGCCGTCGTCATTGAGCATCATCCGTATCGGGAGGTGTGAAACGCTGGGCGAAATATCAGAATTGGTCACGAGCACAATATCCTCCATGCCCGCATCTTGTAAGGTGTGGATGACTTTCCCAAGCACGGTTGTATCACCCCAGGGCATGAGCATTTTTTGCTGTCCCATGCGCGTGGACTTTCCTGCAGCGAGAATCAAAGCTGAGATATTTTTCATTCGAAATTTTTCAGCCTTTCATAGTCTTCTGGCTTGTCCACGTCAAAGATCAGGATGTCGTCATGCCAGGGCAGATATGAGACTTTGTGCTTATCAAAAATGCCGCGCCCGCCCACATCTCCTTGAAGCGTTAAGAGGCTTGGGAAGGTGACTTGGTCAAATAAGACCGGGTTGGCTCGTTTTTCTTCCAACACCAGCGGCGCAAGAATCGCTTGCAAGTCACTGGCATGCGCTTCGACCAAAGCGCGGATGACCTCTACGGGAATCTGAGGCTGATCGGCTAAAAGAAATACTGCTGCTCCGACATTGGCTGGCAATACAGAAATGCCTGCCTTGATGGACGTACTTTGTCCCTGCTCGTAGTCCGCGTTGTAGACGATGCTCACGGGCAGGTCTTGGATTTGCGATTCGATCTCAGCGTGTTGAAAACCAGTAACCACCACGACAGGTTCGAGTGCGGAGCGAAGCGCGGTCTCCGTCACATGTCGAATGAAAGATTTCCCTTTCCATTCCAGTAATTGCTTGGGCTGACCATATCGGCTAGAGCTTCCCGCAGCGAGGATGATGCCCGCTGTCTTTTCTGCGACTTGCAAGTTGTTTTGCTGTAACGAGCCGATGATGACCGAGTCGTATACATTGAGCAGGTCATGTGCAAGCCCGCCGCCGATGGAGAGAAGTTCGGGCGTATCTGCCTGATTGAGCAATGCCACGCGTTTTGCGTTTGGCGGAATATCTTTCAATGCGCCTTGCGAGTGGGTGAGGTAGGTGAAGAGTGCCTGCGCTGTTACGGTTTCGCCGATGACAAGCCCACTGAGCTGCGAAAAAATTTCAGCGCGATGGACATGCTCATTGTTCAGCTGTTTGCCAAGACCGCTCAACCCGGTAACGTGGATGACAAGTTCTGAAAATTCTGGGATCGGCGGTTCATGTTCGGCGGGAGCTTTAAGAGATTTCTGGCGCGAACCATCTGCTTCAATGAGCAGGGGTAGATGGTCCGTTTTTGATTTTGCGCGTAGCCAGTTTATGATGATTTCATTTACAGGTTTCGTGCGTTCTCCATCTACTTCACCTGTAATGAGTGTCACTCCATTGCTGGGTAAGTTTTCAAGATCAGAGATCTGGTTCGTAATACGATGATGATCTGCCAGTGAAGTTTGCCAAGTCCCTAAATGACTGCTGGCTGTTACCAGCACAGAAGAAAAAGTAGTGAGTTGGCGTGCGAGTTGAAAGAGGGCAGTGGTCTTGCCGCCCGAACCTGTAAAGGCAATAATGGGAGCGACCGAATGAGAGTTGAGGCGAAGCGCTTGAGAGAGATTCATTTTATGCAATGCAATTGTATGATAAAACCTTCAAATCGGCAGGCTGTCTGCGGATGATGGTCGTATAATAGAAAATGAATTAATTGTTTTTATCAAGATAGAGGCTGTACGATGGAAAAACCGATTGCATTAATTGTTGAAGATGACCGTGATATTGTTGCCTTATTTCGGCACGTGTTGGATGTTGCTGGGTACCACACCGAGATCGTGCTGGATGGCAAAGATGCCATGGACCGGCTGGATGTACTTACCCCGCAGATTGTTTTGCTGGATCTGCAATTGCCGCGCGTATCGGGTATTGAGATCCTCAAACGCATCCGTGATGACGAACGCCTCAAACGCGTTCCGGTGGTTGTCATCACTGCCTATGCTCCCTATGCTGACAGTTTGCCCGTCGAACCAGACCTGCTGCTGCTCAAACCCGTTGATATTAATCAGTTGAGTAATCTCGTGCAGCGCTTGCAAGTAACTCAGGGTGCCTTGAGCGAACCTATCCACGAAGAGATTACTGGCTTGTATACATTGCCTTTCTTTTCGGTACGAATGACCTTTTCCCTTGAGCGCATCCGGCAAAGCTCATTCCGCCGCTTTGGGGTTTTGTTCGCAGAAGTGGACCGTTTGGATGAAGTGAAAGATCACCTCAACGAAGCGGAGCTGCGTACCTTCCTGCGCAAACTGGCGGATCAATTCCGCATCACGCTTCGCCCTACCGACACCATGGCTTGGTCTCCCGAACGTAAACTTTTCCTGACCCTAATCGAAGAAATCCCCACGCCTGAGGCTCCCTTACGCATTGCCGGGCGGGTGCGCGATAGTATGAAACGCTTCCTCGAATCGAATGATAGAGGCTTAGGCTTGCGAGCGAATTTGGGAGTCTTGCTCTGTGATTCTGAGTATCAGAACTCAGACGAGATCATCAGTGATCTGGAGCTGGCTTGTGTGCAATTACGGGCGGGCTTGTATACCAACCCCTCTATTTTTGATCGTGAAATGTTGTTGGAACGTAAATAGAATAGTAAAGGGATAGCCGTGAGGCTGTCCCTTTTTGTTTGCCTGCCAGACCAGGTAGGTCTTGCGCGTTCTTCGCCTTACTTTCTCTTCATCGCGGATTTTGTCGTTAGCAAAGGTTCGTAAATCAAGGTTGTAAGGGATATTTATATATCCCTGCAGAGTATCTACCAAGGGTTAACCATTTTTTATCGCCAAGCACCAACCATAGGGTATTATTTTCATCTTCAGTGACAACAAAAAATTCTTCAACAGGCATACTGTTACACCAACTATCTGTGTCGACATCATATTTTATCAAGCCAACAGGTGTATTAAACCACAGGTCTCCATCCGAAGAAGTATAAATTGATCTTAAACGTCCCCACACATATGCATTCCTTTCAATATCTCTATTAACAAAGTGAGGCGGAAGGGAGATTTGTTCCCATGAGTAATTTCCATCTTCATCCTTAACTAGCCTGGTAAAGTACCCCATCCATACACGCCCACGACCATCAATTGCAATTGGGCGATAAGACATATCAAGAGACCTCCAGTTTGGGTCAGCCAAGATGCTTTGGGCATGTCCATAATTCTTGAGTTCACGAGTTTCCAAATTCAAGCTTCTTAAGTCCATATCTTTTGCTACCGTGAACCATACCTGATTTTCAGAAATAGCGATAGCGGTTATGGGATAATAACGGTTTAATTGAGGCGTGACAAAATCTTCTGGTAACAAATATTCAGCCATATTTGTCATGGGGTCATAAACAAGTAATCTTCCTGCAAATGGCATAATGATTTTTCCATCATCAGTTTCTGCCAATACCTGCGAATCTACATAATTTGCTGCATTATCCTGCATCTCACGTTGTTGTAAAATACTGCTTTTATCTGTTATGACCTCAAAGGTATCCTTAATTGGGTTATAGCGGGCTAAAGCCACATACCCCATTTTATTAATTGATTCCATGAGTACCCATAGCGTACCATTTTCTGATAATAAAATATCAATGTTTCGAAAAGGCTCATTTCTCTCGTCTTGAATGGAATAATATTTATGTTCTCCAGTCTGGTTGTTATAACGAAGAATGCCCTCCCTGCCTCGTGCAAGCCAAATCTCTTCGTCTGTTGCAACAGTATCAGCCACAGATAAGTAATGTTCTTCTGATTCGAATAGAGATGTTGACTTTGGTTGTAATTCCCACCAGGATGGAACTCCTAATATCATTGTGGGAATTGAACCTAAACTGAATCTTATTGAATCTGGTTCCCCTATTGAGTCTGGAACGGAGAAGATACGTGGGGGAAGGCAATTGGTCGCATGTATATAGATAAATTCACCTGATATTAATGCGACAATGATTAATATTGAGAATACAAGTAGCTTAATCTTTTTCATGTGACCTTTTAAAGCACATACCGATCCAACCCTGCAGACCGCCGGGGACAATCGTGTCCGCTTGGGCGAAACGTCCGAATGCGGGGTCGTACCAACGGGCATTGTAATATATGCGACCGAAATCTGTGGTGTAGGAGTAGTTGGTGGGCCTCGTCCCTGTGGCTTGGCATCATTGGCGAGTTTTGACTATTACATTGATGTTTACTCTTCGACCCTGAGCGGTTTTGCGAGCCCCGCCTCTTCAATGATCCTGGGGACGATCTCTTCCCAACCGACTGCCATGATGTGAAATCCATTCACGCCGGGTTTGTTACGCAGTTTTTCGATCAGCTCCAGCGTGATCTGCACACCTTCTTCTTCCGCGTTTCCTTTTTGTTCCGCGACTTCCATGCGCTGCATGACTCTTTCGGGTACAAAGATTCCGGGCACTTTCTCATTCATGAATTTTGCCATACGATAGCTTTTTAGGGGAGAGATGCCAATCAGAATATAAACCTTCTCTAGTACATCACGCTTGGCGAGCTCGCTCAGCCAAAGGTCTAGGTCATCAGCTTCGAAGACCACATTGGTTTGGAAGAACTGCGCCCCCGCGTTGACCTTCTTCTGTTCGCGCAGTGCCTGAAATTTCATATTCGAGGCAAAGGGTGAAGCTGCCGCACCGAGGAAGTATTGTGGCGGCGTTTTGATCTCGCGCCCGTCTAAATATTTGCCTTCATCACGCATGCGGCGCAGGATCCACAACATTTGAATCGAGTCGATATCGACGATGTCCATGCGACCTTTGGGTCCCGGCGTCAGTGCCATGCTGTCGCCGGTCAGGCAAAGCATATTGCGTATGCCTAATGCCGCCGCCCCGATCACTTCCGATTGCAAACCAACGCGAGTCTTATCACGGGCGCTTATCTGCATCACAGGTTCCGCGCCTTCTTCAATGGCGATCTTGCTGCAAGCCACAGAAGACATGCGCGGCACGGCTGAGGCATTGTCTGTAAAGTTGAGCGCGGCAACGTAATTCTTTAGCGCTGCGATATTGTATTTGAGTTTATCGGTCTTGACGGTGAGTGGGGGAGCGATCTCGGCAGTAACTACGAACTCGCCTGCTTTGAGCCGTCTTTCCAATTCTGAGACGGGTTCACTGTAGGCAGGCGCATGATATTTAGAATCGCCCTGCCACCATGCGGGCTGCCGAACCGGTCGAAAGACTGAATCAAGCGTCTTGGCAACTGCACCCGGCTCGCCCGAAGAAAGATGCGTTACTAAATTCCGCACACCGATTTTACGCGCCTGTTCAAAGACTCCGCTCCAGGCATCCATCCCGGCTTGTTCCCAATCCATGGGGGGTAGCACTTCGAGCAATAACGCTTCACGCCCTAATTGAAAAGATCGTTCATAAATTTTGTACCAAATGCACGGACGCGATTCGTCCACATAACATGTTTCAGGAGTCGAACCGCCGCAGGGTCCATTGCGCAACCCTTTTGGGCATTCCATCGGGCAGATCAACGCGGTCTCTTGCAAGAGGCAGTTTCCACACATCCGGCAGCCAAACAGCGGACCCTTAACCGCGAGCTCAATGGCAGCCAGCGCGCGCTTTTTCAGCGGTTGGCGTTTAAATGGCATAAAAGGCGGTTGATAGCGTCGACCTGGCGTAAACCCGGGCATGGCAGCTTCTCCTAGGAATTATATATTATATATAATTTTACCTGCGACTCGCGATTCTTGGGAAGGGATAAATTGCCAGACTGGGTATAATTTTTACCAATGAAACGATTTTTAGGAATTGCCCCGCTTCTCTTGCTGACCTTGAACCTGATCCCGTCCATGGGGGTGAGTGCCCAGCCCCAGCCGTATGCCCCCGCACCTGCCGCGCAGAATCTGATCGAAGCTGTGAATGACTTGCGTGAGGCAGAAGGTTTGCCGCCCTATCGTACGGACGCGATCTTGATGGATATTGCGAATACGCATGCTCAATATATTGCCAGTACCGGCGTGTTGACTCATTTTGATGCGCTTGGGAACCGACCCTATGAACGTGCATTGGATGCAGGTTATAAAGTAGCAGGCGATATTTCTTTTGGCGGTCTCTTTGCCGAGGCGATTACTTCTGGCAGTAACCTTTCGTTTGAAGAAGTGGTTAGCGCCTGGCAAGCCAGCCCGGCTGATTCGAATGCTTTGCTTTCAACCGAGTTTGAAGATATTGGCGCGGCGGTCACCGCTGCGAATGGAATTAACTATTACGTCCTCAATGTTGGCGCACGGACTGAGTCTGTTACTACGACAGGCACGCCTGCTACTTCTGCGCCAACCATCACAGGCACGGTGCTTTCAAGCGCCATCAGCACTCCGCTTGAGAATGGCGAGATCTATCATGTCGTTCAAAAAAATGAGGCGCTGTGGAGCATTGCCATTGCTTATGGCGTCACCATCGATGAGTTGAAGCGCCTGAATGGGCTTTTATTAGATGATATCTACGAAGGACAAAAGTTGTTGATTCGGCGCGCCGCAACCGAAACGCCGACGGCATCGCCTGCGCCGGTGACGGCGACGTTGGGGATTCCCACATCTACAGCAACTGTACCAGCGCCCGCCACCATCACACCGACTTTCACGCCAGTTCCCACCGCGCCCGCATCCCTGCAAAGCGGCGGATTGGTCGTAGGCGGCATTGTTCTTATTGCCCTGCTCGCGGCTGGATTGGGTGCTTTCTTGAGCCGCAACCGAAATAAATCGCAGGATTAATATCACGCCGCTTCGGGTAGAATAGGCGCACTTTGAGGAAATAATGAAACGGCTAGATCAGATCACATTCACACGCTTTGTCATGGTTCTGTTGGTATTGTTCTTTCATAACACTGGCGGCATTTACACAGCTGCCATTGATGTTTTTCCCTTTTCGCAGTTACTTCGCTCTGCCCCAACGGCGGTGAGTTATCTGTATGTGCTTTCAGGCTTTGTGATGGCATTGGTCTACTTCCGCCCTGGTGAAAAGTTCAATGTATTGGAATATTGGAAAGCTCGCTTCGTTCGTATTTATCCCTTATACATTATCTCCTTTGCATTGACCTGCCTCTATTACGCTGATTCGCTTTTTCGGATCAAGCCGCAGAAGATCGTTGCCAACCTATTTGTTGTGCAGGCTTGGTTCCCCGCGTATGCACAGTCTTTCAATTATTCATCATGGTCGATGACGGTTGAGTTTTTCTTTTATGCCATCTTTCCTTTTTTTGTGTTTTGGGCATATCGTCGTTCTACTAAATTACTGATTTGGGGCTCATTGGCACTTTGGGCTGTGAGTCAAGCCATTCACTTTTTGATGTGGCGCGATATCCTTGGCGCCTATTCAGACTTCATGAATTATTTCCCCTTGTTTCATTTGAATTCATTTGTTCTGGGGGTGGTGGGCGGCATTTGGTATTTACGAGTGGGCAAAGACCTGTCACTCAAACCGGCTGTTGTTTATGCCACACTCTTGGGAAGTTTCCTCATGATCGCAGTCTATACGGTCGTTAGTGATGCGATCTGGACAGATCTGCCGCATCGTATGGAACCGATGGGTGGTTTGCTTTCGCCGCTCATGATCCTCTTCATTGTGGCTCTGGCATTGGATAAATCAAAGCTGGCAAACGGATTAAGTCACCCCGTGCTTGTGAGCCTAGGCGAGGCATCGTATGCCATTTATATTTTGCACGTACCTTTGTTCTGGTTATATGAACGTTGGCTTGAAACGTCAGGCTTTGCTGACCCACAGAATATCTTTGCCACGACCTTTCTCCCGATAATGCTCGCGATTGGCTTGCTGGCGCACTTCTTTTTGGATATACCTTTGCGACGATGGTTACGTAATTTGTTGAAACGAATTAGCCTGCGTTTATTGTTACTGGATCTGGCTTTTCTGTCACTGATCGTCTTCACGATCTTCCGTTGGCGCTTTGGCGATGGACGTGAGTATCAATCGTATCGTGAGATGGAACGTCTGATGTTCTGGCTGGCATTTTTTATTCGTCCGATAATGGGATTGGTCTTCGGTGCCTACCACCTCGAAAATCTGCATGCCTCTTGGCGTCAGGTTATTCGCCCACTACTCTTATCCACGTCCCTTGCTTCTATCTTAATAGCAGCAGGGATCTATGCCGGATACACCACAGGCTGGCTTGAGAATTTCCCTCGTAGCATATTTTTTATTGATTGGTTCGCCTTTTTGATATTATCTCTGCTGGCAAGGCTGGTCTTTCGCGGTTTGAAAGTATATAAACCAGACCCACTTCCTACGTAATCTCCTAGCGGACATCTTTAGATGTCCGCTTTTTGTTTATGGTATGCTTGAATCCCGCTTATGAAAAATTTAATTCGCACTGCCGCATTTCTTAAACCGTATGCGTGGCAGGTGGCTGCCGCCCTGCTGATGCTGCTCACGCTCACGGGACTCAACTTGTTGGTCCCGCGCATTATCCAGACAGTGATCGATGATGGACTCTTGCGTGGTGATACCCCCTATCTAATCCGTTCAGCGCTTCTGCTCCTTGTGTTGGGGCTGGTGACGGCGCTGCTGGGCTTGGGCAACCGTTATACCTCTGAATGGGTGGCGGCACATGTGGGCTATGACTTGCGTAACCGCATGTATGACCACATTCAATATTTGCCCTTTGCCTATCATGACCACGCCCAATCGGGTCAATTGATCTCGCGTTGTATCGAAGATGTCCGCGCAATTGAGCGTTTTGCGGGGTCATCTATTCCGGAACTCTTCCGTTTCGTAATGTTGACGGTTGGCATTTTGCTTGTGATGCTGTCTGCGAATGCCAGCCTGGCAGTTATTGCTTTGATTCCAATGGTTCCTCTAATTCTGATGACAGCGAATTTTGGGACGAAGATCGGCAAATTGTTCTTCGCGGTGGATGCTGCTGTGGGCGATGTTTCGAATCGTTTGCAAGAGAATGTGACCGGTGTGCAGGTTGTCCGTGCGTTTGCACGCGAAGAGTATGAGATCCGTCGCTTTGACACTGCCAACCAAGAAGTGTTTACAAAATGGGTGCGCGTCATTGATGAGTGGGCAAAGATCATGCCAACGACGAACTGGCTGATCACTATCGGGACGATTTTGATTCTTTTCTTTGGCGGACAGATGGTGATGGAGGGCTCGCTGACGATTGGCATGGTGGCGGCTTTCAATGCCTATCTCTTGATGATGGGCGAACCGGCGCAGGCGTTGACGGGACTCGTCAACGCGGGTGGCGAAGCTGCGGCAGGCGCTCAACGCGTATTCGAAGTTTTGGATACAGAACCCGCTATAAAGTCGAAAGTAGAGGCGCGGGTTTTATCCACATTGCATGGGGTGGTGGAGTTTAAGAATGTCTCGTTGAAATATCAGGATGAAAAAGTTAGTTCGTTGACTGATATCAACCTGGAAGTAAAACAAAATCAGATCGTGGCGCTGATCGGGCAGACGGGTTCAGGCAAGACTTCGTTGGTGAATTTGATTCCTCGCTTTTATGACGTCACCAGCGGCTCTGTGCTTGTGGATGGACAAGACGTGCGCGAGGTTGAGTTAACCTCGCTTCGCAGGCAGATCGGCATTGTCTTGCAAACCTCTTTACTGTTCTCCGATACCATTCGCGCGAACATTGCCTATGGCAAGCCTGATGCGACCGACGAAGAAGTTGTGGCGGCGGCGAAGGCGGCGCAAGCGCATGAGTTTATTGAAGGCTTTACGAGCGGATATGCGACCATTGTGGGCGAGCGCGGTGTGACGTTGTCTGGTGGGCAGCGTCAGCGCATTGCGATTGCACGCGCCTTGTTAATGGACCCGCGTATTTTGATCCTCGACGACTCGCTTTCGAGTGTGGATACTCAAACCGAGAAACTGATCCAGGCGGCGTTGGATGAGTTGATGGAAGGACGGACTACCTTTGTGATCGCTCATCGGCTTAGCACGGTTCGGCGTGCCAACTTGATCGTCGTCATGGATAAGGGGCAGATCGTGGAGCGCGGTACTCATAATGAACTGCTTGAGCGCAATGGCTTATATAAAGAAATTCACGACCTGCAATTGATGCAACGCTTGGACCCGAATGTGATCGAACCAATCCGCGGTGAAAAGCCGGGGCACGAGAACACAATGATATCCGGCAGATCGAACTCAGGATAAAAATATAATGACCAAGATCACTCCTCCTGAATTCATTACCAAATCTGAAGAAAACTTGGATAAAGGCTACGATCCTAAAGTCTTGCAGGGCTTGTCTATCTTTTTAAAACCATATTCCCAACAGTTTATCTTTGCCTTGTTCCTGATGGTGCTGGTGACGGCGGCTTCGGTATCAGGTCCCTATTTCGTAGGTCTCGCCGTGGACCGTGGCATTCGCGCTAATGACCCGGTTGAATTAAGAAATATTATTCTGATCTATCTCGCAATTTCCATTGCACAATTAGGCTTGAACTATTGGCGCGTGCGCGTTATGTCCCGTGTTGGGCAGCATGTGCTCTTCGATGTGCGCACTGCTATGTTCACGCATTTGCAGCGATTGTCGTTGAGTTTCTATAATCGATATAGTGTTGGGCGGGTCATCACCCGCGTGATTAATGATGTGGGTACCTTGCGTGAGTTCATCACCTGGGCAGTGTTGGCAATTGTCCGCAATTTGTTGGGTATCATCGGCACGGTTGCGGCGATGATGGCAGTGAACTTTAAGTTATCGCTGTTGACCTTTGCGGTGCTGCCGGTAATGGTTTGGGGGACGCTTGCCTTTCGTAGTGTGGCACGAAAAAATTATCGAAAAGTGCGTGCGGCTGTTTCCTGGGGTAACTCGGTGCTGGCAGAAAATGTCAACGGGGTGCGGGTGGTGCAGGCGTTCTCACGCCAGGAATGGAATTTCAAAAATTTCAGCGGATATGTCAATCGCTATTTTCTAGAGACCAGTCTCGATGCAGCCTGGGTGGCATCATTGTTCGCTCCTATGGTGGATGTGCTTGGTGCACTGGCAACGGCTTTGGTGGTGTATGTTGGCGGCACGGCACTTTTTGGTGAAGTGCTGACCGCAGGCGCACTCATCACCTTTGTTTTGTATATCGACCGTTTCTTCGAACCGATCCGTGATCTGAGCCGCCGCTTTGATACGCTGCAATCGACCATTGCGGGTGGGGAACGCATCCTTGAATTGCTCAAGACGCCGATCGAAGTTCAGGATGTAGAAAATTCCCGGGAACTGCCACCCATTAACGGCGCGGTGCGATTCGATAACGTCACCTTTCATTATTCCGATGACCCAACGCTGGTGCTGGATCGCATCCAATTGGATGTTAATCCTGGCGAGACGGTGGCGTTGGTGGGGGAGACGGGCGCTGGCAAGACGACTATTGTCAAATTACTGGCACGCTTCCATGACCCAACTGCGGGTGGCGTGCTCGTAGACGGTGTGGACTTGCGGACAGTGACTCAGCGCTCGCTGCGTGAGCAGATGGGCATGGTGTTGCAAGACCCTTTCCTTTTTAGCGGTACGGTGAAGGAAAATATTTTGTTCGGGCGTTTGAATGCTACAGAGAATGAAGTTGTGGCGGCGGCGAAGGCGGTTGGCGCACATGAGTTTATTTCCAACTTGAAGAACGGATACGAAACCACCGTGGAAGAAGGCGGCGCGACGTTAAGTGTGGGGCAGCGTCAGTTGATCTCATTTGCGCGTGCGCTGCTGGCGAATCCGCGCATTTTGATCTTGGATGAAGCGACATCTTCAGTGGATACCCAAACCGAACATATCATTCAGTCTGCCTTGTCCATTCTCCTCAAGGGGCGGACTTCTTTCGTAATCGCACATCGTTTGTCTACGATCACAAATTCAGATAAAATTGTGGTCATCGACGGTGGACAGATCGTCGAAATGGGGACGCATGTTGAACTACTTGGCTTACAAGGTCGCTATTTTGAACTATACAAGACGGGCTTTCAGGAGTGAACCATGACCGAATTGCAAAATGAATTTTTATATAAAATGTCCAATCACCTGCGCAAGGGACTCGCCGAAGTGAATGCGAAGGTCAATGACCTGTATAAAATAGAAGAGTTGGAAGATTACATGGATATTCCCGACTCTCCCATCGAACATATCAAGGCGGCGTTGATGCCGTTGGTGGTGCAGGTGAACGATTTTCAAGATTATGCCGAGACGGTTACGAACCGTATGGAATTGGATTTGCAAGAGGTGGATATCCACGCTTTGATGGACGGCGTGTTGATGATGGCAGATCAACTTGCCGAACATAAAGGCGGCATTGAGATCGAAGAGGATATTCCTGAAAAACTACCCTCTATCGAAGGCGACCCGACCCGGCTTTCGCAAGCTTTGCTGAATTACATCCACAATGCTGTGAAGTTTACGGATAATGGCACAGTGACCATCCGTGTGGTGCGTGAACCAGACCGGATCTTGTTTGAGGTCAGCGACTCTGGCATTGGCATTGCAGAAGAGAATCAAGAAAAGGTCTTTGAACCTTTCGAGACCATTCTTGAGGATAAGAGCGATCCGCGCCTTGGTTTTGGCTTGGGCTTAAAGATCGTTGAACATATTGTTGATCTGCATGATGGTGAGACCTGGTTCGAGAGCAAGGCTGGAGCGGGTAGCTCCTTCTTCTTCACCGTCCCTTTGTAAAGTCTGAGATTGTATAAAAAGAAAAGAGCAACTGTTTTTATGCAGTTGCTCTTTTTACATGAATATGTTCGTAGCTAGATCACTCTATTTTCTATCTTCCAGTGAAAGTTCTACTTTCACATCTGCGTCTACAGCGAGACTATTTTCGCGCAGCCATGCCGCACTTAGCCGCAGAAAATAGTCTTGTTTTTCTACACCCAGAGTGCCGCGAACGGAGTAGCCGTTTATGGTTCCGATGACGTAATAGCGCGGATGGGCTCCCCAGGCTTCACGCGGTGAGAAGGGGATTGCTACGAATGTGAATTTGCCTTCCTGTTGGATCTTGGTCTTGAATGATTTTTTCTGAGATGCGTTCATATGTATAGTATTGGTTATGGCTTATCTCTGCCAACAAACCTGCCTTTTCCTAAAAGAAATTGAATTGCTCTTTCTACATTTTTATCAACAGTTGCTTCTGTTTTCAAGAAGCTGAAATAACGGTTGATCTCTAATTGCAAAGATGGGCGTAATGAGTTGAAAACTTCTTGTGCTTGTTTATTTTTCTTTAGCGCCTTCTCAAATTTCGGGTGGATCGGAAAAACTCGTTCGATGGGATCGTAAATAATTTCAAAATTAGCTACATCGCCAACAGCTTTTTGGGCAGCTTTTCGCATTGGCATGTTTAAGTAGAGCCGCCAGGCACTTTTCCATTTCACCAGAGTCTGCACAAACTCATGCCCGTCAATTTTCATTTTGACGGGGATTTTCCCTTTGTTCTTACCTGCCTGTTTGAAAACTTCGCTCAACACACGTTCAGGCAAGAACACAAAAGGATTTACCCCGATAATTTCGATTTTGGCTCTAAACTTGATCGTATTCATATATTGTTATTGTTAGGCAACCCACTTTACTACTTTAGAGTTTGCTGGAATATCAAGAGCATTTAGTTGCCAGTTTTCAACATTCAAAATCAAAGTAATCAAATTTCGGCTTTTCTGTTCAAAATAGCCAAAAGTCAAAAATTTACTATCAGGACTCCAAACCAAATTATTGAAAGAACCTTCGTGTTTTTGAACAACGTTACCTTGGTTATCAATTACTCGTAAGATAAGTGAACCACGATTTTGAAGAAATTCATCACTTATTATAGCGAGATATTTTTCATCAGGACTCCAACTAATTTCTATATCACTCCATCTTTGCCATGGCGGAAGAGTAAGACTGTAATAGTATGGGTCATAACGATGTAATATTTTACCGGTTCTTGATGTTAGGTCAAAAAGGTAAATTGCTGTTTGGCTATAAGTCTCATTAGCGGTATGGCCTAGCCAGATAATTTGATTCCCTGATGGAGACCATACAGGATGTACTAATTCTAGACCATCATCATTAACTATTACGCTAGGTGCTATTCCGAAATCTGACGGATTATTTATTTGAAAAATTCCAGTCTCAATATCGTATAAAATCCCGCCATCGTAGGCAAGGGTTTTCCCATCTGGAGATAAGGCGGGTTGAAATTGAATTCCGCTAACATTATCAATTATTGTATAACTCGTGCCATCTGTTTGAATAGAAGACAGAAAATAAAGGCATTTTCCTAAAAAGGTATGACATTGCCCTGATAGAGGTGCGCCAAGAGTAGTTTTTTCTGGGATACCTGAACCGAAAAATATAGTATTGGGTTGTGTTCCCCTCCATTGTATAAATAAATTCTCATACCTGTCTGTTGTGTTTGTTAGATTGTGAATTTGTCTGGTAGATATTTCTATTGTGTATAGGTCATCCATTTTTTCTTCGTTGGAACAACCAAAGTATAGAAGTTTTTTGCTGTCAGGAGACCATTCGTAATTGCTGCTTTCGGAACACCCTGGCGTGTTTGTTAAGTTGGATTGCATACCAGTATTTAACTCTAGTAACCAAATATCTCCATTAGAAAGATATGCCCCATATTGCAAGTCGGACGATAAATGCAAATTACTTCCGTTATAAACAGTGACAATCGTACCCTTGTTTTTAGTAATTCGCCATAGTTTTTGATAAGAAGTTGATTCCGATTCTAGATTATATATTAACCCCGATTGAGGCAATAAATGTGCGCCGTATAAAAGTGATTCAGTTGCAGAAGCAGTAACACTTGGGGGAGAAGTTTCTATTATGGCAGGATTGCCGATTACTGGGCTTGTTGTAGTTGAAATCTGTATTGCGTGTTGAGGTTGACATGCAACACAAAAAGCAATGAATAAAAATATAAGACCAGCTCGTCTAGATACTTTGTTAGCGACTTTTACATTATTCAAATACTTTCTCCATGGAGAAAGTTCCAGGCAACATCGTGTAACCTAGTTTGCGATTAATGGCGATCATCGGTAGATTTTCGGCATTATTATCGGTATATACCACGTTCACCTTTAATATATCTCTGGCGTACCGTAGAGCTAGGACCTTCACAGCCTGTGCTAGTTTACGTCCGCGGTAGGGAGCAAGCACCCCGGTAAATAGAATATTAGCGTGATGGTCATGCCAATCCAGACGAGTAATGGCGCATATAGCGACCCAGGCACCGGTTGCTGAGTCAATCGCTACGATCTGTCCGCTGGGTTTATACCAATCTGATTGGCATACTCTTTTTTGAAACTCATCAAACGAATCCCAAGCCGGTTTCCCACTTGAACCAAGGGTTTCCATATCTGTGGTGATGTTCAGGGTATATAGCTTCCGGCGCGCTTCTTCCGTATCTCCCAATTTTTCCAGCGAAGTAAATTGGAATCCTTCGTTCTTTAATTTTGTTATGACCTCATCATAAAGCTGTTCTTCAAAAGCCACTAAATCGATCATCATTTTAAATTCATGCCGTCGTTCAACGAAGCCGCGCTGTTTCGCAAAGGACTGACAGGCTGGGCAGATATCTGAAACGTTGACATGCAATTGTTTTAGTTGTGTGTTTTCCGTAGCTTTTACCAGGTCTTCGTACAATTGACGACCAATTCCTTTCCCACGTTCTTCTGGTTTGACAAATAAGTGAATGGCTGCTGATTCTGGTTTTAATCGAATGCGAACGATCCAACAAAACCCCACCAGTTGCCCGTATTCATTTTCAGCCACTTTTTGAATAATGCGATCTATGTGCTTTTTGTAATATTCAATGAGACGAGATTTCGATGTTGGCTCATCTTCCATAATTGAGAACCATTCAGCAATTTGTTCAAAATCTCGTTGTGGGTCGGCTGGGCGTAAAGTAACCGTGCTCATAATTTTTCCATCCAATTCAATGCTGTTGTAAAGACCCAACGCTTTGCAAATTGACCCGTGGACACCCGCCCCGTCACGCGGACTTAGCGAAGTCGTCACACCAATCATACTAGCTGTTTCACTACACTGTACTAAGAATTATCACAATCCCTGCAATTACGCCAATAAAACAAAGCAGCCCTGAAAATATATTCATTCTACCTATCAATATTTTCCTACTTGTGTTGGAATATTGTGCAATTAGATTTTTTGCAGCTTGCTTGCCATAAAGTTTCTTTGTGACTTTAACTCCAAAATTTTCAAAAGGATAGACAATATCCACCTTTTTGAAAATCATTAGCCACCCCAAATAAGTGGTAACCACACTTAAACCTATAAATGGGACAATGCTAATAAAAAACCAAGTAAATTGTTTTGCTTCTTCAACCTCTATAAGAATAAAGGATGGGATAGCCCATAATATTGCCAGAAAGAATTGGATTATTGTTAATGGATGCGTTTTTGACATGATTTTCGACTTTCAAGTGCCCAACAAAATTTACGGATTGACCCGTGGACGCCCGCCCCGTCACGCGGACTTGGCAAAGCCGTCCCACCAGAAATCAGGTGTAATATCCCGGCAATCGTCCGGGACGCTTGCTGGCTGGTTTTTATTAAGCAAGTCTCGCTGCATAAAAAAATCATTGCTATTATTTATTCACGTATGACCTGAATTAGTATTCCAAAACCAAATAATAAATATAGTATGCCACCTATTAAGTAACCAAACAATTCTTTGTGCCAACTTCGCTCTAAAACGGAACAATCAGGTTTCTCTGGATTGAAATAAACTACTACTCTTTTATCTACGGGATATTGCTCAACAAAATTACTTGCAGTAATGTGGTCTGTTGGAAACGATTGCCCTAAAAAAATAAGCCCGGATTGAAAAGATTCTGCGTTTGCGCGATATTCATAAAGGATATTAGGGATATAAGCCGTAATCAATCGAACTGAGCCATCAAGGTTCCGGCTCCTTCTGCCTCCACTCGGAACAAGCACACTTTGTAAGTTAGATTGAATGATTTTACCCTGAGATGATTGCCAATCTTGGCTTTGCTTCCATTGAAAAGATAAAATAATAAATTGAGAGATTTTTCTTAATCCATCAAAAAGGAATAAAAACGAAATAACTATACCAAAAATCATGAATTACTCTTTTATTACGAAGTTACTAGTTTCCGAAAAGATAGGTAGTTTACTGAGAACGGATTTACGGCTTGACCTGTCTGGCCCCGCCCCGTCACGTGGACTTGCTGAAGCTGTCCCACCAGAAATCAGGTGTTGCTCTGGACTTTCAAGACAGTTGCCGCACACTTTGTTAGGCGCGATCATATTTTTCACGATACTTGTCAATTTTATCTCTTAACTCCTCAAACTTAATATCCAATAAAGTTGATGATATGTGTATTGAATTCTTCGAGAACAGAAACTTTATTCTTTTTGTACCCCGTTGAATCAAATTGCCTTGTGCAAAAAACTTATTAGGGCTTTGGATTTTTAAAGTTAGAAATCTTTCTGAATTAATCCCAGTTTCACAAATATCAGTAATTTCGCTCCAAGGAATTGTAGTAGCGAACGATGAAGATATATTTTCAGTGATTCCTTTATCATTAATTATGAGGGCAGATGAATTATTTCTTAGTTTTCTAGTAAAGTTTATCAACTCGCTGATCAAAAAAATAAGGATTATTGGTGTTATGTACCTGTCGAAAATTCCCCAGAAGTTTTGGCTATCTCGATCTAGAAGATAGAAAAATAAGAAAAGGGTTGTAACGAAAAATAAACTAGATATTGTGTTTATTAGTTTTTTTCTATTAAATTGAACAGAGAACTCTTTATAAGTTTTCATATTTGCTGTTGTTTTGGGAAGTGCCTAACGATTTGCGGACCCGCCCCATCACGCGGACTTGGCGAATCCGTCCAGCCAGAAAATACTTTAGTGCCCAGCGTCAGGCTGTGCGCTTTGCTTACCAATTATGATATCCATAGTGGAATCCAATTTTTGATACTCCAAACATTATTGTTACGAAACAAGATATAAAAGTTTTCTCCCGCACATAATTTTCCGCAATAATACCCAGTGTAAATTACAGCTTGGTCAAATTTTTCATTGAAACCTATCGTTGAAAAATGTAAGAGCATATATTTATTATCCCAACTGTCAATTCGGGCTGCTACTTCATCTGAACTGATAAATTTGCAGAGGCTATTTTCAGGGAGTAGCTCTGAAGGTAAAAACTTTTTATTCTGATTTCTTCGATAATCCTCTAAAGTTTGTACAGATAAAGACGGTTCCTTTTGTAAAAGATCTATATCATTAACACCTTCATAATACGACACCTCATCTAAAACGAGGGTAGGAGTCTTACAGGCTTCTTTTAGAAAGGCTGAATAAATTGCAATCTCCTCAGCCGTTCTTCGTTCTAAATCTGGCGTTGTTGTTGGGTTAGGTATAAATTCATTTACTTCTCTTGATATATCATTGACAGCGGAAGTAGAAATTGGTTTTGCTAGCTGAGTAAGTACTATTGGAGAAACACCCGTGGGGGTGGCAGCAGAATAAGTATGTGGTTCTTGAGAAAGACAACTAATTAAAAATCCTGAAAAAACAAATATTAAGAAAGTTATTTTTCGCATTTTTTCACTTCAAAAGCCAAGCACCCAACGCCTTGCGGCTTGACCCATGGACACCGCCCCGTCACGCGGACTTGGCGAATCCGTTCCACCAGAAAGATGGTTTTGCTCTTGACTTTCAAGACAGCCTGTCCTGATGCTCTTTCAGGGTTGCTGCGCACTTTGTTAGCACGAATTTTGCCATAAAACTACTTGTTTGTCATGTAGTTATAATCTCATGTGTCCTTTGTGCAAACTGTCCTATGGTGATGGTCGCCAAGGTTTTGGATATCCAAAGATGTCTATTACTTGATATGTGTCTGAGTCTCCAAGATGGAAAATTTTCTTTCTAGAAATATCAATAACAGCAACTTGTGGATTGTTTGCATAATCACACCAAGGTGCAGGACAACCTTTATCGTCATATTCAATTAAAAGATAATTACCGTCAGGAGAAAGAGCATAGTTAAGAACAATTTGTTCCTTTAAATCCTCAAACTCATCAGTGGGGCAAACTAACGCTCCTGAAAAAAGATTATAAATACACCATCCTCCTTGGTAAAGATAATTACTAAAATATAAAAACCCAAGTTTCTCTCTGTCTTTTAGTGGATCGCCCAAAATGATCGTGGATTCTGGAAACCTATCCGCGATAGCGTGAATACACTTCTTTGTTTTCTCTACAATTGAAATGACACAAGGCATGTTTTCCCGAACATATACTAAGTTTTCATTATCTGTGAATAAAAGCATCGCGGAAACTTCTTTCTCCTCCGCAAAAGATGCAACTAGTTTTCTGTCAGGTAAATGATAAACAGAAACTTGAGTGCCAAACAAAGGCTGCCATAATTCAGGGAAATCATAATTGCCCTGAATTTGAACAATCCCCAAGTAATCTCCGTTAGGTGATAATTCAAAATGTATATCACTAATCCCATCATTTGGATCAGTTAGTCGAAACCATGTGTTTGATGATGGATCAAGTTCCTCGATTGTAGGTTCAAGTAATGTTGCATCTAACTTGAATTTTTCTGTTTTATCTTCTAAACCGTAACATTGAGCTATATCTTCTGGGAGATTTTCAGCAGTTGAGGGAGATAAAATGCCCTGAGAAATATCTAACTCTGTGACCTGTACGATGGGTTCGCTACAGTATCCTTCTAAAAATACAATATGTTTGGCATCCTTCCAATAATATTGGTAAATCTCGAATGGCAACTTAATAATTGCTTGCTCTCCACTAGCAGCATTGAAAAAACCAATTTCGGAAGAGCGACCTGAGTAGGCGTCGTATTTAAACAATACAATTTGACTTAAAGGGCTTTTTACCCATATTGGCAGTTCAAGAGAATTAGTATCTGGTGTTGATGCCTGCGGCGTTAAAGTTGGAGAAGGCGTCCTTGATGGCACCACTATTTCAGATTGCGTGTGCGATTCTTCAGTAGAAACTGGGTCGAAAATAGGCTGAGTAGTTGCAGTTTCGAAAGATGTTGATTGGCAACTGATTAATACAAGCATGGGCAGAATCGTCGCCAGAAAAATATGGATTTCCCTTCTAATTGCACATTTATACATTTTCTTGTCCCTTTGAAGTTTTCTCAAAACTTCTGCATGAACGCGCTAACGATTTACGGCTTGACCTGTGTGGACCCGCCCGTCACGTGGACTTGGCGAAGCCGTCCCACCAGAAAAATGGTTTTGCCCTGACTTTCAAGACAGTTGCCGCACGCTTTGTTTGACGGCTTTTATGGAGCGAGTATAAATGTAATCCAATCAGTATGATAGGTTACTTTGTCGTCTTCGTTCAAATTAACCCTGAGAAAAGATATTTGGCTATTTTTATTTATTCCAGGAATTTTTCCCTTTAGAATAATAATTCTATTTGTTTTGTCTGTGAATTTCTTAGCATAAGAATCTAATTCAGTGTAATCACCATCACACTTCCACACATTTGTTGGGAGTTGATCGAAAGGGATTGGTTCTTTTCGTCCAAATAACGGATAGCCGAGTGACAAGATGTAATCGGATCCAGAAATTGAGATATGCTCTTTTTTTGTAATTTCCGTTTCAGATAGCCCTGTTTTTTTGTTGGAATCAACATCCACATAAACTTTCCAGACATATTCTTCTGGTGATATAAAAAGGTTTGGATTGACGTTTATAAGGTCTGGGTAATCTTGGTTATGAAAAACTGCGATGAGTGTATCGTCAGGGCAGAGGAACGCCTCGAAAAAAATTCCATCCTCTTTTGCAGTCCACGATCCAATATAAGAATTATTCAGAGAGCATGTTGAAAACAATGCAGTAGCAAATGGGTTGAATAAAGGTGTCCCATTTTTAGAACAACAGGATAGTAAGAATGAAAAAAAGATACAACAAAGGAGTTTTATATTTGCTTTAAACATAATATTAATTACCAATGCCCAACTGTGTTTTAACGGAGCCGTTCGGCTTTTTGCCCAATGTGAGGAGTTATGCTGAAAAATTCAGCATAACATCCTTAGTATGAATATATAAATTATACGTCACTCCGAATGAAAGCGGAATAAAACCTGCTCCACATCGATCCAATTACCAATCCCTTCTAATCGCCAACCGCCAACAGCTATTAGCCAACTCACTACGGAGATTCTTCACAGCCATCTTCCCGGAACTGTGATGGACCCGTGTCTACGGCGACAGCTCGATTGCAGCATGGAAACGTGTATACATCAACATAATCTCCCTCCGCGCCTGTGTTTCCCGTCATAACAGCTTCTTGTGGATGCCATCGGGCTTTTTCTCCCAATAGGTTCTGAACGATGCTCAGGTTCTCTCGTGCTATTTGCAGTTCGGAGGTTGTCCTCATTTTTTTGTAATACTCTGAAGCCATGATCTCTTGAATGTTTTGTTCGATCTCTTTCTTCCTGTTTTCAAGATAACCACGTACATAGCTTCTCATGGTTTTATCTATTAGCGCATTATATTGTTCCACTTTCTTTTCGCGTTCATAATTTAACCGACTTACTTTTATATAATCTGTAATAATGCCTTTGGCAGAGGGTGTCTTTTTGCTTTTTTTACTCTGTTCCAGCCATACACTTGCATCTTCAAAATCCCTGCCTCTTAGGATCAGGTCGTCACTTTTTCCCTTGTCTTTCCATTGAATTGCCCAGAGCAACAATCTGGTGTGCGTCCGCACATGTTCCAGATCGGTATCCAGAGCCTTGATGAGAGACAGAAAAGCCTCATCAAAATTATCACTTTCTCGAAAGAATAACCAGTTGTATTTCCCTAAGGCTGGGTGAATTTTATCTTTGTCAAAGCTGTCGTCGCGCACAATAGGCACCAGCCGTTTATTGAGCTTTACTGCGTGTTCAACTTCATCCCGGCAGACAGCGGATGCTGCGGAATTGGGGGTGATAATGAAGATAAAGGTCCCCGCCGCTTCAATTCCTCGTTGTATTTCTTTCCACCATTCAGAGGTTAACGGAATATCCTCCCAATCTACCCAAACATCGCGGTTGATCTTGGCAAGGGCGCTGTTGAGCATTCCGATGAAATCTTTGTCTTTGCGTGAGTAGGAAATAAAGACATCAGTCATGGTAAGTAATTCTCCGTAAAGTGATTAGAAACCATTGAGTTTTATGAATTAAGTTAATTTGAGAATATATTATCACTCCTCCCACACGGAGTGATAGGCTCCTACAGATTCAAAATACTTCACCAGCTTCTCGTAGAACGGATGCGCTGTGATCGTGGCGCTATCGCCAATGACGATTAGCTTGCGCCGGGCACGGGTGAGGGCGACGTTCATGCGGCGTGTATCGGCGAGAAAGCCTACATCACCGTCACGGTTTGAGCGCACGAGACTCACAATGATGGCTTCTTTCTCGCGTCCTTGAAAACCGTCAACGCTATCGATCTCGATTCCGCTCAAGTCGCCGTCCCCGGCGGCGGTTTTGGATAACTTTTGACGTAACAACTTTACCTGCGCTGAATACGGCGAGATGACCGCGATGTCTTCGGCAGAAACGCCATGATCCATTAACTCATTAACTTTTTTCACCACCAACTCCGCCTCAAGCGGGTTCAGGCGACTCTCACCATCGGGTTCTGGTTCCTCGTCGTAGCTGGCGCCTGCCGTGTCGATGAAGTGGATGGCACTCTCTGTCAGCGGCGATGAAGTCACAT
The DNA here is from genome assembly GCA_017303655.1 of Anaerolineae bacterium. Taxonomy (GTDB): domain Bacteria; phylum Chloroflexota; class Anaerolineae; order Anaerolineales; family Villigracilaceae; genus Villigracilis. Next base: position 1,175 of record JAFLCE010000054.1, on the reverse strand, counting down.
GCGGCAGATCAACCAACAGCGCGGAACGAACCGACTCATCCGCTTGCAAATGCCCTTCGTAAAAAACATCCGAAGAAAAATTCATAATGTCGGCATGCATGCGGTATTGCACATCCAGCAGCTTGCGCGGACCACCCTCATTGAGCAGGCGCTCCATCAAACTGATGTTGAACCCGCCGCGTGCCGCTTCTGGCGAAATCACCGTAGGCGGAAGTTGACACGGGTCGCCCGCCAACACCAGCCGTTGCGAATATTGGATCGGGATCCACGCCGCAGGCTCAGTGCATTGACTCGCCTCATCCATGATGCACCAATCGAAATGTTTTCCACCCAGGCGCTCACGGTCGAGCCCGGTGGCGGTGGCGCAAATGATGCGCGCCTTGATCAGAATGCTCGAAGTGATCTGATCTTCGATCTGCCGCGCCTCACGCAGCATCTCTTTGGCTTCATCGCGCATGGCTTGTTTCTCACCACGCTCTGGCTTGGCGCGTGTGTATTTAAAAGATTGATCACGCAAGGCATACGCATCACGCGTGAGTTTATTTGCGATCTTAATATCAGGATGATTTTCAACCAACAGGTCAAGTGTGTGTGCGCGCAGATCCGCTGTCACGCGTGCCGGGTGTCCCAACCGAATGGCGTGCTCGCCTGCCGCAATTAATTTCTCAAGCAAATTATCTACAGCCAAATTGCTCGCAGCCACTGCCAGCACACTTTGCCCCCGCCGTGTAATTTGCTTTATCAACTCTACCAGCGTGGTGGTCTTGCCCGTTCCCGGCGGACCATGGATGATGGCAACATCTTCAGCACTCAATGCAAATTGCACCGCTTCGATCTGCGAAGCATTCAAGTTTTTATTGAAGGCTTCCAGCGGCTCACTTTTTTCAAAGAGCGCGCCAGCGTTTCCGATCAGCACATCGCGCAAAATTTCAAGCCGCGAGTTACCGCCCGCCGTCCGCGCCGCCTCCATGGCTTGCCGCTGACGAAAGCGCGCGATCTCATCCGAAGCCCGGTCGATCCGAAACATCGGCTTCTCGGCTTCCGTCTCAATGAATTCATTCAACGCCACCTGAATGGCATCTCTGCGAATCGCACTGACGATTCCCCGCCAACCATTCTCTTCATTATTGGATGAAGTGCCGCGGCTCTCTTCTGAAACGATAACTGGGCTGCCC
>JAFLCE010000053.1 GCA_017303655.1 Anaerolineae bacterium | reverse complement strand
CGAACGCAAAGCCTCCAACAATTTGTGGATGGTGGCTTCTTCGTTATAACAGGGGATAATCACAGAAACGGTAGGTTGGTCAGACATGGTTCTGGCATGAAGTCGCCGCCAGTGAGAGGCGGCGATGGGTTTTCAAGTTCACTTTTTGCGTACGAGCTTTGTCGCGTCTGGCGGCGCCAGTGGAAGGATCACTTCCATTGTGGTACCCGTGACAACTTGACTGCGGACGCTAATTTTACCACCATGCGCCGCCACAATCTCATGTGCAATTGCCAGCCCCAAGCCTGCACCGTGCGCCTCTCCACCCTTACGCGCCGGGTCTGCTTGATAAAACCTTTGAAAGATATTTTGCAAATCTTTTTCAGGGATTCCCGCACCTGTATCCGTCACAGTGACGCGCATATTGTCTAGTTCTAGAGAAGCGATGAGAGATACACTCCCGCCTCGTGGGGTAAATTTGAGAGCATTATCTATTAAGTTCGTGAAGACTTGCGCCATACGGTCGCCGTCGGCAATGAGAGACGGCAGATCGGCTGGGATTTCAGTTTCGATTTTCACGCCTGCACGTTGAGACTGGGGCATGAACTTTTCCTGAATCGAACTCAACAAAGCTCGCATGTTCAAAGGTGTCATTTTCAGGTCGGCTGTGCCTGCATCCAATTTGGCAAGGTCAAGCAGATCCAGCACCATACGATGCATCCGCTCGGATTCACTAAAGATGACTTGTGCAGCTTTCTGCCGAGACTCATCCGTATCGGCTGTGCCATCCAGCAATGCTTGCGCGAATCCTTGCACGGAGGTGAGCGGAGTCTTCAATTCGTGCGAGACGTTGGCAACGAACTCCCTTTGAGACGTTTGACTCGACTGTACACGTTCGACCATATTATTGAACGCACGCGTCAATTCCTGGACCTCATACGGTCCACTGACCATTACAGGTTTAGACTCGGCTGAGGGCATGTCGCGCGCCGCATTGACGACTTTTTGCAGCGGGCTGGCGATCCAACCAGAGACGAGGAAAGCAACAAGTAAAGATAGCAACAGGGCAATGCCGCCGCCAATCCCAATGATCGGCATGAAATCATCACCGAACACATTCAGAATAGAAAAACGCGGACGTGGAGCCGTTACCATTAGGAATGTTCCATCACTCAGTTTTTCAATGGAATATAACCATGCGCCACCATTTTCATCTCTGATAATGGGAAGTGATCTTGTAAACCTTCTATTTTCAGGAAGGCTCAAAGAGACTTCGGTTCCTGAAGCTGAGTCAAACATCATCTCGCGGTCTTTAGAAAACACAATTACACGCACATCAAACGTCCGCGCGCTGCGTTCCGCGAGAACGGACATGGGCGGTGATTGTGGCTCCTTTGAGCGTTCGACCAACACTACCTGAACTGCTTTCAAACGTTCGGTCGTCTGTCGGTACAAAAGCGGATTGCGAAAGAGGGAGACAAACAGAACAATCGTCACAACAGTTAATGCTGTGACGATGAGAAAGGCATAACTCAACCAAAGGCGGGAACGTAGGGATGAAAACATTTTGTATTAAATGACCAGCTTATACCCGACCCCTGTCACCGTTTCGATCTTTACGCTGCCGCCTTCCATTTTTTTACGAAGATGAGCAATGTGTACATCCACGGTGCGGGTCTGACCATAGTAGTCAAAGCCCCAAGCGAGTTGTAACAACTGCTCTCGCGAGAAGACGCGACCCGGTGACTCTGCCAGAGTGAGTAAAAGGTCAAATTCCTGGGCACGCAGGTCGAGGGTCCGCGCAGCGAGGCGGACTTCTCTTGAAGTAGGATCGATGGTCAACTCACCGCGATGGAGCGGTTTCTCATCCGTAGTTTTCTTCGCTTCACTTCTTCGTAGAATAGCTTTCACCCGTGCCACCAACTCACGCGGGTTGAACGGCTTGGTCAGGTAATCGTCTGCGCCGAGTTCAAGACCCAGGATCTTGTCGATATCTTCATCGCGAGCGGTGAGCATGATAATGGGAGTTTGATCGCCATTTGAGCGCAAGCTGCGACAGACATCGAAACCATCCAACTTTGGGAGCATCACATCCAGCACGATCAAAGCAGGCTTATGTTTCGTGATCGCTTCCAAGGCAGCTTCACCATCCACAGCCTCGTGGATGCGAAACCCGTCACGCTCCAAATACATGCGCGCTAGTTGTGTAATGGAAGGTTCGTCATCCACGAGCAGAATGAGTTCAGAAGACATTTATGCCAGTGCCACACATTCGATCTCAACCAGCGCACCTTTGGGCAAGCCTGAAACAGCCACAGTCGTTCGGGCTGGCGGATTCTCACTGAAAGTTTCGGCATAGATGGTATTCATCTTTGCGAAATCGTCCATGGTCGTCAGAAAAACAGTGGTCTTCACGACTTTGTTCATGCTGGTGCCTGCGGCTTCCAAAACATTCGTAAGGTTGGCAAGCACCTGACGAGTTTGTTCTTCAATCCCGCCGGGGACTAGTTCCATAGTAGCAGGGTCGAGCGCAACCTGACCTGCTGTGTACACTAGCTCACCGATATGAATGGCTTGCGAATATGGACCAATGGCTTTAGGAGCTTTTTCTGTGTGAATCACGCGTTTGTTCATGATTTCCTCGTTTCAATTCGGGAGATGAAATTCATTGATATTTTAACCGAGATTATCCAAGGAAATCGGCTCTAGCAGACTCGTGGTGTGGATGCAGGGATAGCCCAACATCCACACCACGGTTGTTTTATTCTCTTTCGGTTTCAATATCGGCAGGCTTGTTCGCCTCACGGAAGGCTTTGAGTGCCTCACGCAATGCCTTGAAGGTACCGCCCATCGATTCCTTGATGCTCTTCGTCTGCTCGCGGACTTCTTTTAGGGTGGCGAGTGCTTGCTCAGAGTCGATGAGGTTTCCATTCGCGTCGAAACCGGCATGCGTAGAAACCGTCTGTCCGAGTGCATCATACTGCGGTTTGGAGGCAAGCAAAGCCGTTTCATAGGCATCTAAAGCGGTTTGCAGGCTGGAAATATCCTTGCCTTTTTCAGCCGCTTTATCGATCATGCCCTGAAATTTGGCAATATGTGCATCCGTATCTTCAAATGCTTTGCCGGTGCGTTCGTAGACTTTTAGCACTTTCGCCCAGGCAGCTTCAAGCTTTTCATCTGTCGGCGCAGGCGGAGTCTCATCGGCAGCAAAGGCGTTAGTAACAGGGAAAGCAGCTACAGCCAGGGCGACGGCGAGAAACGCCACCATGATCTTTGAAATGATATTTTTCATCGTGAACCTCCTTTAGGTTACGATGTGATTTTAGGACTTTGGAGTTAGCTGGGTGTAGTAGGAATGTAAAAAGGTTGTAAATTTCAAAAAGACTTCTGAGTTCTTAAAGAACTCAGAAGTCTCATTTAACTATGGCGTTGGCAATACAATCGGCGTCAACGTCACCGTCGGCTGCGGAACGGGTGTTGGCTGCAAATCTGCCCACCCGCTGTAGGCAAAATATTCCGAGAGGAATTGCGTACGCTCACGCTCGTTCATCGGGCGCGGGCGAGAGAAATCTTCCAGCATGGCGGTAAGCAATTCCACGCCGAGATATTTACCATCGTAGAAAACATGCCGGTCAATAAACTCGCGACGAGTTTCATCAATGACCGAACCATCGGGCAGTTCATAAGTCATCTGGTCGAAAAACAAATTTCCCAAGCCAAAGTGAATGAATGTGTCAGCACGGAACTCCATCAAGTGCGGATAATGTGCCTGACTTCCGCTCACGATCGCCGCACCGGCATCCGCCACTGCATGAAAACCTTCTTCATGCTTATAACACGGACCAAAGTGATAGCACTCTTCATGCTGAAACGTAAAAATGACCATATAACCTTGCGCGGTCACATCTTGAATTTGCTGCGTGAAAAACTTGTAATCACAATTTGCCGCACCGGGGCGGGTATCTGTCGCTTTGACGAAGGTGTATTTCACCTTGCCATTACAACCCATGAACGCGATCTTATTGCCATTTACTTCCGTCAACACCGGCTTGCGTGCTTCTTCTTCATTTGCGCCGCCGCCATAATAAGGGATGTTATTGTCGCGATACATTTGCAAAGTATCGCGCATGGCTTGCGTACCGCGATCAGCAAAGTGATCGCCAGTCAATTCAATAATATCCACGCCCACATATTGAAGCAACTCAAGATATTTCGGGTCACTGCACAAAATGAAATTCTTATGCCCCGGCTGTGGTTCCGGGCAGCTTGGGTCAAACGGCACTTCATTACTGATGTGGGTCACATCCGCAGTCGCCAGCCAATCGTGGATCAACTCACCGGGGCGGGTCACGCCTTTGGTCTCCATCGTGAACGCCGTCGCGCGCACCATCGCGGTCACACCGGTCATCACCACCGTTGCTAATTTGGAAGCATCACGATTCGATGCAGGCAATTCAAAACTTGAATTCGAAATCCCAAACGTCACTTTCAACGAATACAGACTCGCGTCAAAATCTTTATGGATCGGCGATTGACCATCCACGTTCAAAACTTTCCACTTCGGTTGGATCTCTTCAAACGGGATGATCGCCCAGCTAAATGGATTTTTCCACGCCTCATCCAATAACTGATCTGAATCAACGCTTCTCACCGCGCCGGAAGCGGGATCACCCCACAGGGCAGTCAGCGCCCTCAGGGTGGATTCTGCCATGAGCAACGGTTGACCGTTCCCAGTTAAGGAAGAGCCGCTCTGCCAGGCGCTGATCAGGTCTGCGGACGAGACTCCATCTGTCACTGTAGGGAAAGGCATAACAAGGGCATAGATCCAAAGCGAGCCTGAATCAGATACATCCAGTATTTGAGTTGCAGCGTCAGGAGTATTGGCAAGGGGTAAGCCGGTTTGTGTTGCAATCTCACGCAAATCATCTGGCACAGCAGGGCTTACCCACAACGCATCGGCAATGGGTGGTTGCGTGGCTGTTGGCAAAATAGGAGCCGTTGCAATCGGCGCAATGGGTGTTTCGGTTGCAGATGCACAAGCGGCAAGCAAGAGAGACACGATGATGAATAGAGAAAGTTTTTTCATTTGATTTCCAGAATAAAAAGTACGAAGCGATAAACGCCTCGTACTTATAAAAGACTTTGCTTAAGCGGACGTGAGCGTTAGTTTACACCCAGTTTGGGTGCTAGACTACCACTTTCGCCAAGGTGTAGGATGCGAGCGCTTCTTCATCGACAGTAACACCCAAGCCGGGCTTGTTCGGAACATCAATTGTCGAGTCGGCGTTGAGGACAAAACGTTCATGCGTGATGTCACGTGTGTAATAACGATCAGATGCGGAGACATCACCCGGCAAAATGAAATTGGACATGGATGAGAGGGCGAGATTCGAAGCGCGCCCAATGCCAGTCTCTAACATGCCGCCGCACCAAACGGGCATGTTGTTCTGTTGGGCAAGGTCATGCACCTGAATGCCCTGACTTAATCCGCCCAGCCTGCCTGCTTTGATGTTGATGATCTTGCAGGCATTCATTTCGATGGCATAACGGGCATGGCGCGGTGAGACGATGCTTTCATCGAGACATACTGGCGTTTTGAACTTCGCCTGAAATTTGTGATGATCCCAGATGTCATCTTCAAAGAGCGGTTGTTCAATCAATAGAAGATTCAGTTCGTCGAGTGGTTTGAGGTGGTCCATATCGTCGAGTGTAAACGCGGAGTTGGCATCCACTTGCAAGCGGATATTCGGAAAGGCGTTGCGTACAGCTTGTGACTCTGCGACCGCCTTGCCCGGTTTGATCTTGATCTTAACGCGGGCGTAGCCAGAATTCACAAAGTCTGTGACGGTTTCGACCATTTTCTGCGGCGACTCTTGAATGCCGACAGAAACACCTACTTCCACTTTTTCGCGAACACCGCCGAATAATTGCTTGAGTGATTTTCCTTCGCGCTTGCCGATCAGATCCCAAAGCGCCATTTCTACACCGGCTTTGGCGAGGTGATGTCCACGAATGCCTTCGACATGTTTTTGAAAATCAAGAGCGTCTTTGATATCTTTGCCAAGGATCAACGGTGAGATGAATTCCTTGAGGATGTGCATTGCAGTGCCGGTAGTCTCGTAGTTGTAGCCGGGGTTATATGAAGCGACGCACTCGCCCCAACCGATCAATCCTTCAGAGCGGATTTCGATGATGATACATTCTCGAACAGTCTCGCGCCCGAAGGAAGTTTCAAAAGCTGCTACGAGCGGCATGGAGATATGATGGAAAGTTAGGGATTCGATTTTCATATTATCCTAATTGTTATTATAAGTTTCGGTAGAAGCGATTCTACTTACAGTCCAAATTAGAAGCGTAATTGCACTAATAAAGCCAACACTTCCTGTTAAACCCTCTGCCATTCTTTCAATTCTATCGCCCGAAGTTAACCCGATTGATATATTAAACAAGAAAGCCATAGCGATGGTTAATAAGAGTAGCAGAAAAAAAACATTTCCAATTTTGAGATTAAACTCTTATCAGTTACTTTATCAAGAAAAGCAGGCTTAAAAAAGAATTGTAATAAAAGGATAAATAAAGCAGGCAAAATTAAGAAAAACCTTCCACCTCCACCACCTACTACAAAAATTGAAATAGGTAGTGACAAAACAAGTCCATACATTAAGCAAGTTAAAAAGCCATAATACAAAATATTAAGTCTTTTCATAATTACTATCTCATCTTTTGGTAGTGTTCATTAATAGAATTTGAAACTTAAGAAAGCAAACTCGAAGAGTGACACCTACTCAAACTAAAGTCATCCCTTGAGGATCAGCCAACTAAATAAAAAAACATTGATTTATAGACCTGTATTGCCCTGTTCATCTGTCACTTTAATTCCGCGCAAGGCATCATCGAGACTAGTCGCTTCGACGCGCACGCCAGGAGCGGGAGTTCCGCAATACGGGCAGATATTCCACGGAAGTTCCATGAACTTAGAGCAGTTGTGACAAGCTTTTTTGAGCTTGGTGTGACAATTGGGGCACACTTGCCAATCTTCTTTAACGCGACGTTCACAGCCCGGGCAAAGTGGCAGATCTTCAAGTGCTTGAAGCAGGGCCTCTTCTTCCAACGTGCGTTGATATTCTTCTTCCAATGTGCGCGGCGGACGAAGGATGAGATAAACCAGTACACCGGGCAGATTCAGCACGGCAACTAATAAAGCCGAGAGAGTCTGCACCAATGGGTCACGCGCCCGCGAGCGGATGTCACGATAGGTCCACACTACGAGGCTGACCCACAAGGCAACGAGAAATGCACCTGCAAAGGCGGTAAGAACAAGGGTGAGGTTAGCTAGGAAAACAGGGTCAAATGTCATGTGAACTCCGAGGTGGGTTCATTTTAATGCATAAAACATGGGTCATACTCTTTCAGGGGATTAAGTCCCTGAAAGAGCATGGTTGATTATGGTGTGGCGAACTCAAAACGCCATTCGGTTCCATTCTGGATGAAATTAGAGGTGACGCCTACCACCTGATAAAACGTCTGCCCTGGGCGTAAATAAATAGGGCTACCGTCTAAATTCGTGAGCAAAATGGGCTGGTCAATCGCAGTCCGATTCCAGCGGGCAGGGATAGCAATGCCATCACGAAAAACATAGGCATTACCATAATCAATCAAAGAAGGGTTATAAACTTCATCTTCTGCTTGATTCTGGTTGGTAAAAATATATGGCACGAATAACGTGACAACATTTTCTGCCGTGACGGGTTGCTTGGTGTAATCGTCGGTTAATGGCAGATAGGTCTCCACTTTTCGGTTGACTAAGTCCTTGGCTTCTTGATAACGAACATAGATGCGCTCAATCGGGTCGTACTCCCAATAACCATAGTTGTATGCCGAGTAATAATGATAGATGCGAGTCACCGTAAGCGGGCTTTCTGGTACTTCCTCAGAAAAGAAGCCGCCCGAAATCACTTGTGGACTGTTATCGAAGCCCTTCTTTGTTGCACAGGCTTCCCATTTTGTCGTATTAAAAAAGATATTGTTGTATGAGTCGCGTTTGTAGGGGCCGTAAAAGTAAGGCGGGCAATTTCCGATCCCCACCGAAACAAATTGCTCGCTGATATCCAGCGAGTTGAAGTAATCTAACTCACGCGGGTCTGCACCTTTAAACATCACAAAGGCATGGTACATGCGGGCAATGTGTTCATCGAAGTAACGCCCAGAACGAACAGGTCCGACCCGCTCCATTTTATAAAGATTGCTATAGTAAACAGCAATGAAACGCGTATCGCCCCATTCTATATAATATTCATAGACCACATCGGCAAGGGTCAACGAAGATTGCGGGCGAACGTAATCTGGCGAGTTCCCCACCTTAATGGCAAGTGGTCTGTATTGTAGGAATGTCGCATCGGTCACTGGCAAACCAGTCAATGGATTGTAGGTGATCAAGCCGCTATTCGGCGAGGGCACCACATCCACCGGCACTGAAATATCGGCAGGCAGAACATATTTGGTTGGGTAGGGCGTGAAGGTAGCCACAACCGCTTCAGGTGTGGCCAGAGCAGCAAAAGGATCGTCTGAGCTGGATTGTTGAGGTTGAAAAGGCGTCGGCGTGGGAAAAGGATTGGATAAGAGCGATTCAACTGTCGGCTCGGTGAAGGAGGCGGGCGCGGGGTTGGGGGCAGAACAAGAGAGAATTAGCAGAAAGGCTGAGGATAAAAAAAAATATCCCAGCCGGGAAGAGCGCCGAGTCAAAATCATCATGCAGCGATTGTACCAAATGCGTTCGGGCAAAACGCCGCAGTAATAAAACTGATACAATTATGCTCTCCCATGTTGATCCTGGTTACTTGTCTTTTTCTTTTTATAACTGCGTTCGCGCTGGTAATCTTGCGCGTGTTTCAGCCTACAGCACGTTACGGTTGGATGCTTGCTGCGAGCGGGGCATTGCTGGCTTTCATTAGCACGATCCTTTGGCTAGGGCGTTTGCCGATGGTTTTCGCCCTGCCAGTTTGGCTGCCGGTGACATTGTTTCCCACGCCGGTCATGTTCCAAGCCGATGGGGTTACCTACCCGTTGGCGTTGAGCATTGCTGCTTTGACTCTGGCTACGCTGTTAACCGCCGTCACACGCCCGGTGTTTACCAATTCACCCTCATGGGCTGGCATTTTGATATTGGGCGGGTTGGGAATTCTGGCGGTAACTGCCAATAACCCACTTACGTTGTTATTGATCTGGGCACTGCTTGATCTCGCAGAACTCTTCTCACAATTGATCGTGGTTAATGGGCGCCAAAACAACGAAAGTGTTGTGATCTCATTTGCAATGCGGGCAATGGGCATCGGACTTTTATTCTGGGCAAATGTGACGGGCAGTGTGAATGGGGTTGTTTTTGATTTTCAATCGATGCCTGCAAATGCAACGATTTACTTGATTCTCGCAGCAGGACTGCGCCTTGGCGTGTTCCCGCTTAATTTGCCTTTTTCTCCCGATTCAAATCTGCGTCGTGGGTTTGGAACCGCTCTACGTTTGGTTGGAGCCGCCTCTAGTTTAAGCATCTTGGGGCGCATTACCGAACCGGTCTCAAGTTTCACTCCCATTCTGATTTTGTTGGCAATGATCGCCGCTTTGTATGGTGGTTGGATGTGGCTGCGCGCCCCCGAAGAATTAAGCGGGCGTCCGTATTGGATGATCGGCATGGCTTCGCTTGCAGTGCTATCGGCACTAAGTGGCAATTCCATTGGAGCGGTTGCCTGGGCAACTGCCTTAGTCCTCGCAGGCGGTATGCTCTTTCTATTTTCAGTTACGCATCCTTTGCTTAACCGCATCATTCCGATTGGAGTGTGGGGGCTTTCCTCGCTTCCACTTTCAATGACCGCAAGCGCATGGCTTGGAGATTTAAATTTTTTTGTACCTTTCATGCTGGCTGCTCAAGCCTTATTGGCTGCCGGGTTTATCCGCCATGCGTTACGTACACCCAGCGGCAGCATGCTCGAATCACAACCCGGTTGGGCACAAATCCTCTACCCTGCTGGAAACATGATCTTGTTCATTGTTCTTGTGCTGCTCGGCTTGATCGGCTGGGATGGCGCCTTCCGTTTTGGTGGATTGGTTTTAGCGCTTATCGCTTCGCTGCTTGCATTGGGCTTGGTTTGGGCATCCAGGCGGTTTCGCATCTTCAACCCTGCCCGCGCCCATTGGGTCAACTCGGCGGGAACCAGTGTGAATAATATTTATCAAGGATTATGGTCTTTATATCGCGGGCTGGCACGGGTTGCCCAAGCAGTTGCACAAGCCCTTGAAGGTGAAGGCGGCATTATGTGGACTCTGCTCTTCCTGGTTTTGTTCGTTATCATCGTTGCGCAGGGAATTCAATAACCATGTGGATAGAAGTGATCTCCTGGGCCGCGGTGGTACTCATCTTTATCACCGCCACAACTGCCCTTACAAATCGAGACTGGCGCGTAAGCCTGGGTGTTTTGGCAATTCAATACTTAGCGGTGGCATGGCTGGTCATTCGGCATTTGCCCATTGCCATGGGCTCTGTTAAATTAATCGTAGGATGGATCGCAATCGCGATCCTCGGCATGACTCGTCTCAGCCTGTCCACAACAGATTCTCAAGAAAGTGATTCATTCTTCCCACGTGGGGGCTTCTTTCGGGTGGCATTGATGGGTATTGTAACCCTCGCGGCAGTAGGAGCATCTCCACGCATTGAAGCTGCCATTCCGGGCTTGGGTCTACCAGTCATCACTGGTGGTTTATTACTGATTGGCGCAGGCGTGGCACATCTCGGTGTGACTAACGATTTATTAAGAGTCACCCTTGGCTTGCTGACTGTGCTGGCAGGCTTTGAATGTCTTTATGCCGCCGTAGAAAGCGCGATTCTAGTCAACGGTCTGTTGGCAGTGGTCAACTTAGGGTTGGGTATTTTAGGTTCCTATCTACTCATAGCTGGCTCTGTGCCACTTGCTACACTGGAGGAAGAATGAGCGCGCCGTTAATATGGATCGCTCTCCCCTTTGCGGCGGGTGTGTTCATGCTCTTTTTGTTGAACGAAAAATTTTCTGCGTATGTTGGTGGTGGGCTTTGCGTTGCTTTTTCTTTAACTGCATTTTTCATTCCAATTGACCAGGCGCTTTTGCTGGGGTCGCTATCGCTCAAAATATCTCCTGCAGTTCAATTCTTTGGGCGCAGTTTTGAGTTGACTTCTGCTGACGGTCCACTGCTTGCCGTTATTTATGGGCTAGCTGCCCTTTGGTTCTTCGGCACAGAAGTTTCAGGAACCTCTCATCGATTTGTTTCACTAGGTTTGATGATCATCGCCTTCCTCACAGCTTCGATTGCGGTGGAGCCTTTCCTATATGCCGCGCTTCTGTTGGAAATGGCAGCCATGCTGGTCGTTCCATTATTAACGCCGATATACCAAAAGCCCGGTCGCGGTGTTGTACGCTTCATCATTTATCAGACTCTGGCAATGCCCTTCATCCTTTTCTCAGGCTGGATGCTCACCGGCGTAGAAGCCAGCCCTGGGAACGTGGGAACCACCATCCAGTCTGGTGTGATGCTGAGCATGGGCTTCGCCTTCCTCTTTGCTATTTTCCCACTCTACAACTGGGTCCCGCAATTGATGGAGGAGAGTTCTCCATTTGCCGCAGGGTTCTTATTATGGGCACTCCCCACCTTCACGGTCATTTTTGCGCTCGGATTTTTAGATCGTTACACGTGGTTAAGAACAACTCCGCAAATCGCCAATGCCATTCTTTTTTCAGGTGTCATCATGGTGGTCAGCGGCGGGGTTTTTGCAGCGCTTCAACGGCATATTGGAAAGATACTTGGGTACACCGCTGTGGCAGAGGCAGGCTTTCTGTTACTTGCGTTGGGCTTGCAAAGCCCTGATATGGTAACCATTGTTTTTCTAATCCTCATCCCGCGGGGACTGGAGTTGAGCGTTTGGGCATTGGCGCTTTCCATTATCAAACGGGAAGCGTATCCACTACAGCTTAGTGACGTACAAGGACTGGCACGAAAATATCCAATAGCCGTTGCAGCTGTGTTGCTTGCCCAGCTTTCCATGGTCGGTTTCCCAATGTTGGCTGGCTTCCCTTCACGGTTGGCGATCTGGCAGCAATTGGCACTTCAGTCATCCACTGCCGCGGTTTGGATATTCGTCGGGCTATTTGGCTTGCTCGTGGCTGCCATTCGTACGCTGGCAGTCTTCGTTATGGCAGAGGAACTTGAGACGTGGAAGGTTCGCGAAACCTGGGTTCAGATATCCATGCTCGGCATTGGTATGCTAGGGCTGTTCGTGTTGGGCGTCTTTCCACAAGTATTACAGCCTTTCCTTACGAGTCTCCCTCAACTTTTCGAACATCTCATCCAGTAAAGGCTTGTTTTCAAGCGCATCCTCTATAATCACTGGGATGCGCTTCTTAGCAAGGCAGGGGTATAATTTTAACCAATCACCTTACGGAGCCCTTATCTCATGGAATTTGAACAGATCATAAAGCGTCTTGAGTTTTTAGATAAACAACAACGTGACCTCAAAGAAACCCTAGTTACCCTGAAAGAAAACCTGGCATCTTTCGATTCTTCGGTTACAGCTGTCTCAAAACAGATCAAAACATTAAGCACGCAGGTCACCAATATCACTCCATCCATCAAGCGGATCGACCAATTCGAACACCTCATCACAAAACAGCGTACAGACCTCGTGAAAATGATCGAGGACAATGACAAAGCCCGTACCAAGACCGAAAAAGAAAGTACGAAGTGGATGCAAAATGAACTGACCGAAGTCAACAAGTCATTTGCTCAGTTCAAATCCACATATAACCCGGCAGAGATCAAGAAACAATTTAAAGAACGCACGGATGAAACCCAACGAGCGTTGAACAATATTCTCGACATGAAATCTGCCGTGGAAGACACAAAACGTGCCAACGACGACGTCCGTCATATTCTGGCAGCCAACGAAGAAGCCCGCAAGAACGACCTGAAACGCATTGCCGATGTGCAAGGCGAATTGACATCTCTGCGCAAACGCATTGACGAAAATAGAGAAAAATCCACTATTCAGAGCGATACCATCAAGAACGTCGAAACCCGCATCACCGAATTACTCGCTTCTGAATTAGAACGCAAACAGGCACAAAAAGTCTTTATTGAACAACAAAGCGTTGCCCAGATCGACCGCGAACGCGCCTGGAAAGACTGGCAGGAAAAATTCAACTCCTTCCAAAAAGAAGCCGAAGCGCTCGACGCACAAATTCAAAAAATGGATGAGGCCCTGCGCGGCGCTAAAAAGGCGCAAGACTCCTATTTGGAATTGAACACCCGCCTCGAACGGCGCATCAACGAAGTGACAGAAATGCAGCGCCTTACCGAAGAACGTCTGCGCCAGGAATGGATCAGCTTCAAAGCCGACGACCAAAAACGCTGGACCGGTTACAGTCTCTCTTCTGAAGAATCCTTTCGTGATATTCGCAAAGAAGTAAGTAAATACGAAGAACGCATCTCTGGCTTTAATGAGATCGCACAAGTCTTACAAGATCAAATTCAACAGACCACAGACGTCTCTGAAAAACAATTACAGGAAATGATGAACGTCGTCCATGAGTGGATGACCTCCTACCAGCGCATCATGGGGCATGGAAAGAAAACAACTAAAAAATAAAAGAAATCCTTCAAACAAAAAAGTGGAATCTATCGCATTCCACTTTTTTGTTTCATGCTCTGCAAACAAAGTGTGGTTAAATTGAAACTATGAGAGTTATCGGCACAGCAGGTCACGTAGATCACGGCAAATCAACACTGATTGAAGCGTTAACCGGCACACATCCCGACCGCCTCAAAGAAGAGAAAGCCCGCGAGATGACCATCGAACTTGGCTTCGGCTGGCTGATCCTGCCAAACGGCGAAGAAGTAGGCATTGTCGATGTGCCCGGTCATCGTGACTTTATTGAAAACATGCTCTCTGGCGTGGGTGGCATCGACGCAGCGCTATTAGTCATTGCTGCCGATGAAGGCATCATGCCGCAAACGAAAGAACACCTCGCCATTTTGGATCTACTTCAAATCCCTGCGGGGTTGATCGTGCTGACAAAGACCGATCTCGCCTCAGATTTAAGTTGGCTTGATCTTGTTGAAACAGACATTCGCGCCGCTGTAAGCAAGACCGCCCTCAAAGACGCTCCAATCCTGAGAGTCTCTGCCAGAACAGGCACAGGACTCAAAGAACTCACCCACGCCCTCGAAACCTTATTGCAAGACAAACCCGCCCGCCCAGACCTTAACCGTCCACGCCTGCCAATCGACCGTGTCTTTACTATCAGCGGATTTGGAACCGTCGTCACTGGCACATTGCGAGATGGTCACTTCACGATTGGCGACGAAGTGGAAATTTTGCCAAGCGGCATGCAGGGTCGTATACGTGGATTACAAACTCATAAGAAAAAAGAAGAAAGCACCGTTCCGGGTTCAAGAACAGCCGTCAATATCTCTGGCGTGGATATGGAAAAAATCCGCCGAGGCGATGTTGTGGTACACCCGCGGCAATACCAAGCCACCCGCCGCATTGATGCACGCTTTAAAGCACTCGACGATATTCACAAACCATTAATTCACGGTGATGAGGTTAAGTTTTTTGTAGGTGCGAGTGAGTCAGTTGCTACGCTGAGGATTCTCGGCACAGAAGAGATCAATGCAGGCGAAGAAGGTTGGGTTCAGCTCGAATTACGCGACCCAATCGTCGCTTTGCGCGGTGACCGTTACATTTTGCGCAGACCCTCACCCGGCGAAACCCTCGGCGGCGGCTCAGTCATCGACCATCTACCGAAAGGCAGGCATAAACGCTTTGATGTGGGTGTGATTAAATCGCTCGAGTCACTCGCCCAAGGCTCGCCCGCAGATATATTACTTGAAGCCGCGCTAGCTTTACAAATCGCACCCATCAAGGAAATGATTAGCAAGTCACGCCTGGAAGCGAAAGCTGCCGCATCCGCTTTGGAAGAATTACTGAAGAATGAGCAACTCATTGCCTTGGAAGATTCCGTCAAACCGGAAGTGCTGGCTGTTGCCAGCACTCAGTGGAGCGGATTGCAAACGAATATTCAAGCCCTGGTTGAAGGCTATCACAGGCAATATCCACTACGGCGCGGAATTCCGCGTGAAGAGTTAAAAAGTAAGCTAAAGCTAGTTCCCAAAGTCTTTAATGCTGTGCTCTCGTACCTTGTGGCTCAACAGTTGCTGTTCGATGAACGCGGAGCGGTAGCAAAGCCGGGGCATGAGATCACATTTGATGGTCAGAATCAAGCCAGGGTCGAAGCATTGAGGCGCAAGTTTGAGTCGAATCCGTATTCCACGCCCAGTGTCAAAGAATGTCAGGCAGAGGCGGGCGAGGAAATCCTCAATGCCTTGATCGAGCTGGGCGAATTGATCCTCGTCTCGCAAGAGGTCATCTTCCGCAAAACGGATTATGATGCGATGGTGGCGCGAATTGAAGCGACGATCAAGGCTCAAGGTCAGGTCACGCTGGCAGAAGTGCGTGATCTATTTAACACGACTCGAAAATATGGGCAGGCACTGTTGGAGCATTTAGATGCCATCGGTGTGACGATACGAGATGGAGACGCAAGGAAATTAAGAAGGTGAACAACAAAATGAAACACCTTAGAGAATTCCTGAAGCCGCCATTTTTTGAGGATGAGCAAAAGAACCATCAGGCATATTTGCTCAACATCATTACTTTGGGCTTGCTTGTGATTCCAATTCCGTATCTAACTTATGCTTTGGTGGCGTCACCAGAGACTGCCTCGCGAGCATTAATACAGGCGGGAATTGGTGAAGCGATCAATATCTTTCTGTTTATCCTGTTGAGACGAGGATATGTTCGTGCGGGATCTATTCTACAGGTTGGGACATTCTGGGTCTTCTTTACTGTATCTGCCGTAACGGGCATCGGCGTACAAGGCGAGTCTTATCTGTTAGGCTATCCGCTGGTCATTGTGATCACTGGGATATTACTTGGCAATCGAGCCGCCATAACTGTCACTGTGCTTTCGATAACCGCAGGGTTGTTTATGGTAGTTGCACAAAACAATGGCATGCTCAACATGGATGTGATGCGACCGCCATTTCTCACATGGGTACTCAGCCTCGCCATCTTCCCGATGGGAGCGGTCTTGCAATATCTATCTTCGCGCACAGTCAACAGAGCGCTGAAACGTGCGCGAGAGAACGAAGAAAAATATAAGCTGATCTCAAGGGTCAGTTCTGACTATGCATTTGAAAGCAAGCTAAATGCGAATGACGAAGGGGAAACCATCTGGTTGGCAGGGGCTTTGGAGAAAATGACGGGCTACACATCGGAAGAATATATGAAAGCCGGTGGTTGGTACGCGCATATTCATCCCGATGATCTGCATAAAGATGCAGCCGATATGCAAAAACTGTTGAACAATCAGGATGTTATCGGGTCGGAGATCCGGACGTTTGCAAAGAACGGTGAGATTCGTTGGGAGCGTGTCTTTGCCCACCCCATATGGGATGAAGAAGAAAATCGCCTTGTTGGAATCATAGGTGCGGTGCAAGACATCACTGAACAAAAAGAAGCAGAAAAGAAATTTGAAGATACATTGCTTCAACAAAAAGCAATCCTTAATAATATTCCAGATATGGCATGGCTTAAAGACCTGGATAGCCGCTATATTGCCATCAATGATCAATTTTTGCAGATCAGTGGTCTACAGCGTGAGGATGTGATCGGAAAGACCGATTTCAATATTTGGGAGCTAGGTTTCGCAGAGTTATACCGCAAAGATGATATTGAGGTAATGAATAGCGGATTGCGAAAAACCGTGGAAGAAATACAAAAAGATAACAATGGGCGGGAGTATTGGGTTGAGACCACCAAGACCCCTATCCGCAATGAACGCGGCGAAGTGATTGGCACTACTGGGATCGCCCGGGAGATCACGCAGCGTAAAAAGACAGAACAATCTGAACAGATCCGCCGGGAAATGCTTGAAAAAGTCGTCAAGCTTGGCAAACAAGTGGCTGAAGTAAGCGACCTAAAGACCACCCTCGAACGGATCTGGTATGGGGTTCACAATGATCTCGACTTTGACCGCCTTGGAATCTTTCTCTATAATGCAGACAGAAACTCCATGGATAGCGCTCTTGGTACCGATAGCCAGGGAAAGATTCAAGATACGCATGATCAATGGTTTTCGTTGGAAGAATCAGAAGGCTTCAGCCTTCTGCTGAAACAATCAGATGGGCTGTACTTCACCCACAATTACACAGCAGAGAACAAGATACCATTTGGACATGAAATGTATGGCGTCAAAGATTATGCCGCAGTTGCCGTGTGGGGCGGCAATCGCTTGGTTGCTGCAATTTCAGTAGATCAACTTCACTCACAGCGCAACATCTCACCAGAGCAATTGGAAGCCCTGCGCCTCTTTGCCGGGTACGCCGGGCTTGCCATAGAAAATGCGCGGCTACACGACGCACTTCAAAAAGAATTGCAGAACCGCCAAGGGTTCATTGACGAGCTGGGTGCCAAAAATGCAGAGCTTGAACGCTTCACCTACACAGTTTCACACGATCTCAAATCTCCACTTGTAACCATTACTGGTTTTCTAGGATACCTTGACCAGGATGCCCGCGCTGGCAAGTTCGATTCTTTCAGCAAAGATATCAACCGAATTCATCAGGCAGTGGATAAGATGCAAACCCTGCTAAACGACCTTTTGGAACTTTCCCGCATTGGGCGGATCGTCAATGACCCGGTCGAGATCTCTTATGGTGCCCTGGTCCGCGACGCCCTTTCACTATTAGATGGTGCCATCAAAGCCAGTCATGTCAGCATTGAGTTTGTCGACGAAGGACACACTGTCTTTGGTGATAGAGTGCGCCTGCTTGAGGTGCTTCAAAACCTGATAGATAATGCCATCAAGTTCATGAAAAGCCAGCCCACGCCACAAGTTCGGATCGGGTCCATAAAAAATTCAGAGAATGAACCGGTCTTTTTTGTTCAAGACAACGGTATCGGCATCGACCCGCAATACAAAGACCGTATTTTCGGATTATTCAATAAGCTCGATGCCAACACTACAGGCACAGGCATCGGATTAACGCTTGTCAAACGCATCATTGAAGTACATGGCGGTTCCATCTGGATCGAATCTGAAGCAGGCAAGGGAACCACTTTTTATTTTACAATTCCTCATCCCGCCAAAAATCAAAAATAGGAGCAGTCCATGTGCGGACGATTCACACTCACAGCCGACCCAGCAGAGATCATCGATGTATTCGGTGATTTCACATTCCCAACTCAATTTTCACCACGCTATAACATTGCACCTACTCAACCTGTCCTTGCCATTCCAAACAACCCAGATCGCAAAGCCGACTTCTTTATCTGGGGGCTTATTCCCTCATGGGCAAAAGACCCCAGCATTGGCAACAAACTTATCAATGCCCGTGGTGAAACCATCGCAGAGAAACCGTCCTTTCGCGGCGGCTTCAAATACAAACGCTGTATCATTCCCACCGATGGTTTTTACGAATGGAAAGCCAGTCCCGGCGAAAAAACAAAAACGCCTTATTTCATCCACATGAAAGACCGCAAGCCCTTTGCCTTTGCCGGTCTTTGGGATGAATGGCAATCTCCAGATGGCGGAGCCGTACGCACTTGCACCATCATCACCACCGAGCCCAATGAGTTGATGTCCACCTTGCACAACCGCATGCCCGTGATCCTCGCCCCCAAGGATTATGCTCTCTGGCTGGACCCAGCGCCTCAGACTCCCGAAAAATTGGTTCATCTCATCAAGCCTTTCCCCACTGATGCCATGTCTGCTCACCCTGTCTCCACATTGGTCAACAAACCCGGCAATGACCGCCCTGAGTGTGTCGTCCCGGCATAAATGAAATGTCATCTCTCAAAAATTGGCTACTCATCCGCTTCCCTGCACTTGCCTCACGTGATTTTGTTCTTTTTCTAATCGGTCAATTCATCTCTGTCATTGGCACATGGATGCAAGCCACCGCCCTGCCCTATCTTGCCTATCGCATTTCAGGTCGCCCGTTCGATCTCGGTCTGATCGGATTCGCCACTACCTTGCCCACTTTGTTATTTGCGCTGCCAGCCGGGGTGTACGTTGAGCGCCTCGACAAACGTAAAGCCGTTATGCTTTTACAAGCGGTCATGTCCATTCAAGCGTTTGGGCTGGCATTTTTGGCAGGTACAGGCAGGTTGGAAGTCTGGCACATTCTGGTATTGGCATTTATCTACGGTTCCGCCATCGCTGTGGAAGTGACTGCCCGTCAAGCCATGTTGATCGAACTCGCCGGGAAAGAAGCCTTGCCAAGCGCCATCGCCCTGCAAACGACAGCATTCAACCTTGGGCGTGTCCTCGGACCTGTATGTGCAGCCTGGCTGATTGCCGCAACCGGTAACGAAGGCACGGTCTTTCTAGTAAATGGCATTAGCTATGTCTTCGTCATTATTGGATTGTTTTTCGCACAAACTCGTTTCAGGGTTGAAAAAGAGGCAGAGCCAGCTCAAGGGATTCAAAGCCAATTCAAACAAGGGCTGCAATACATTAGCTCTAATGCCGTAGTATTGTCTGCGATTTTGATGTCTACCCTGCTTGGCTTTTTCGGCATCCCACTCGTTCAACAAATCCCCGCTGTTGCCCGCGACATCTTATTGCCGGTGCTCAATTCAGAATCCCTGATCGCAGCACGTACCAGTAATTTATATACAGCTCAAGGCATCGGCGCAGTGACCGCCGCCTTAATGATGGCGTACTTTGCCTCTGCAAATAAAAGTTCCACCTTACTATGGGGGCAACTTTTATTCATCCTGCCGGTGATTGCGCTTGGAACCACCACTGACCCCACGCTGACTTTTTTTCTACTTCTGCTGATCGGTTGGGGAACCGTGGTGCAACTCGTCACCATGAACACTATGATTCAGGTACGTGTTCCCAACGAATTACGAGGTCGCGTGTTTAGTGTTTATTTTTGGGGGCTGCAAGGCGTGGCTCCCTTTGGCAGTATTTTGATCGGTTGGGTGGCACAAACCTGGGGCGTACAAGCCGCCATCCTCTCCGGCGGAATCGCATGTTTATTTGGAATCGGGCTGGTACGGCTGATTTTCACTAACAAACCCGTCAGCCGGATTAACGAAGCATGAGGGTTTTGGTCCGCAACTTGACTTCGATTTTTTGAACATGTTATGATGACACCCATGCAGTCTAATTCAGAAAAACCCTCTACCAAAGCGGAACAAACATCCGAGCTTTCTTCGAGTCGCCAGAATATCTTCGCCAAACTCATGAACAATCTCATCAATATGGGGTTGGGCGAACCGATCTTGAAACTGGGCTCTAACCTGTTTTCGGTGGCTGCCATCGTGTTGGTGATCTTTTTGGCGCGCAGCTTCTATCAGTCAGCGGAAGGTTCGGCGGAGACGCAGAATCAGGTTCCAGGTCCAGCCGCGACCGAAGCGGTTGACGTCAACAATCTTGCGCTCGATATCTCATCCACGAGCAGCATTAATCGCTCTGCGCAGCTACACACCAATATTCCAAGCCGCCCGCGTGTGGAGATCGAAGCATATACCGTTCAAGATGGCGATACAGTTTTTGGTATCGCTGAAAAATTCGGTTTGAAACCAGAAACAATCCTTTGGGGAAATTACAGCACCCTGCTCGATGATCCTCATTCACTCAAGCCGGGTCAAGAATTAAATATTCTGCCCGTAGACGGGGTGTATTGGGAATGGCTGGGCGGAATTCCGTTCGGCGAATGGGCAAATTTTTATGGCGTGTCTGCCTCAGAAGTGATTGAGTTTCCTGGAAATAATCTCGACTCAACCACGGTTGGCGATTACGAGAACGCGAGCATCCGCACTGGAACATGGTTAATCATCCCCGGTGGAAAACGCGACTTTGTCAGTTGGAGTGCCCCATTAGGTGTGACTCGTGAAAACCCCGCCTCGGCACGCGTACTTGGAGCGGGCGCCTGCGACCCAGTCAGTGGCGGCGCTGTGGGCTATGGCTCATTCATCTTCCCAACCAACAAGCATTATCTTTCAGGTTTTGATTTTTCACCCAGCACAAATCATAACGGACTCGACTTTGCAGGGAACACAGGCGAAGCCGTCTATGCTTCTGATGCTGGTGTCATCGTCTATGCCGGTTGGAACGACTACGGTTATGGCAACATGGTCATGGTTGATCACGGCAATGGCTTCCAGTCTTTGTATGCTCACTTGAGCGCTTTTAATGTTGGCTGCGGGCAAAGTGTTGGGCAGGGAGAAGTAATTGGTGCTGTGGGGTCTACCGGTCGTTCATCCGGTTCGCATTTACACTTTGAGATCATGGCTGGGGTCAAGGTCAACCCATGGGATTATCTCCCGCCGCCTTAATAATCCTTGCCAAAGAAACGGGGCTGGGCTATAATCTCGCTCGCTTCGTTGGGCGCGTAGCTCAGTTGGTTAGAGCACTACTATCACACAGTAGGGGTCCGGGGTTCGAGTCCCTGCGCGCCCACACAAAAGACCGCTTTTTAGCGGTTTTTTGTTTTATTTCATCTTTCGGGCTGTATAATAGTCCTATCAGAATCTCTCAGAAACCAAAGAAAGCGAGCTTTCCTCTCGTATAATAAAGACAGTATGACTACAAGAACAAATGAAATCTGGCTTCGAGACCTACGAAGCACAGGCGCCATCCATGAAGACGCTCTTATCGATTTGCGAAATGTCATCCAAAAGGGATTGCCATACGCACTGTCGCGCTGGCTATCCTCCACAGATCCGCTTTTTCAGCCATTAGTAGAAGAAGTGACTCAGGAAACCCTGTTGCGCATATTGGATCAATTGGATACCTTCGAAGGACGCAGTCTGTTTACGACCTGGGTCCACAAGATCGCCATTCGTATCGCCCTGACCGAATTGCGCCGCAAACGCTGGCGCGACTCCTCCCTCGATGAGTTGACCGAGAACGAAGATGCCCCTCCTCCACCTGGCTTGCTCGCCGACCCACAGGCATCCCCCGAAACCTCGGCAGAACGCAAAGACATGGTCGTACGCGTCCGCCGCATTTTGGAGGAGGAACTCACGCCCAAACAACGTGAAGCATTGGTTCTGCTAGGCTTGCAAGACATCCCCATGGACGAAGCCGCACGCCGCATGAAGACCAATCGCAACGCCCTTTACAAACTCCTGCATGATGCCCGTCTACGTCTCAAAAAACGGCTGGCGCTTGAAGAACTTTCCCCCCAAGATGTCCTTCTTGCTTTTGAACAAAAGTAGTAAGATTAATTTATTATTAATCGTCATATCTTTAGAATGAAAACAGAAAATTTACCCACTCCATCTCAAAATCAACCCGCCTCTCAGCCAGAAATGACTGATGAGATGGTTCTTCGATTTTTGCAAGTCCTGGATAAAGTGCGTGAGGAAGACCTCTCTTGCAGCGAAATGTACGCCCGCCTCGATGAATTTGTAGAAGCCGAAATTCAAGAAGGCAAAGACGCCTCCCAGATCACACCGCTCATCCATGAACACTTGGATATGTGCTCCGACTGCTGTGATGAGTATGAAGCTCTTCTTGCGGTCGTTGAACATAACACAGAAGATTTAGAAAACAAAAAAAACGGGCAATAAGCCCGTCTTTTTATTCATGAAATAACTTCTCCCCCGCGCGGATCGAAACCTTTAGCCGATTTTCCGCCGGAGTGATCGGGCAAGACCAACTATCGTTGTAGGCACAATACGGGTTATATGCATAGTTGAAATCAATGAGGAAGCGCCCACCGGGCAAGGGTTCAGGCTCCAGGTAGCGCCCGGCAGGGTAGGTCTCTTTACCAGCCTGAGAATCAACAAAAGGCAGGAAATAGCCGTTCTCACTTTGATAAATGGTCAACTCCACCGTTTCTCCATCCACTTGAAAGGTAAACTTGCCGAAGCGCTCATAATGCTGAACGCCGCCAGTGGATGTCTGCATTTCAAACCCGACCTTCTCTTGAAATTCTTCCACTTTCGCCTCGAATCGCCATGACTCATTTTCAGGATAATACTTTAATCCTTGAAACTCTTTGCGTTGGTCACGCGTCAATGGACTTTGCGGATGCCCGCCAAAGAATTCGTCTTTCTCGGCTCGAAATGCGCTTAATTCTGTCATAGAAGCTCCAATCACAATAGGATGTTATGTTGTTAGACTAAAAGGCTGCCTCGATTCTTACAATGGCTTCGCAACTCAGCGCCCTTGCAAATTCATAGCCTTTATGCTATTTTTAGTATGAAAGAGGATTGGAATGAATTTCAAACAAAAAACCGTCATGATTATTGAAGATGAAGCTGATGCCGCTGAACTGTTTTCGGAAATGATGCGTCTCAATGGCTTTCGTGTTATAAAAATGTTCTCCAGCGCTCCCGCCATTCCGATGATTACCCAGGAAAAGCCTGATGTCATCCTGCTCGATGTCATGATGCCCGATATCTCAGGGTTGGAAGTTCTACGCTATATCCGCCGTGAGCCAGAGCTTTCCGCCATTCCAGTGATTATTCTTTCTGCCAAAAGCATGCCCAGCGACATCAGAACTGGAATTGAAGCGGGCGCCTCCATGTACCTGACCAAACCAGTTGGGTTTCAAGATCTAAAGAACGCCGTTCAAAAAGTACTGAACGAAACCACCACTGAATGAACCCTGTCCGAGCGTTTATCGCTCTTGAAATTCCGCAGCTTATTCAAGAATCGATCGAAAAACAAACGACCCGCCTGCGCCTTGAGTTGGGAAATGATCTGGTGCGCTGGGTACCCACCCATAATATGCACCTTACCCTAAAATTTCTTGGGGATGTAGCCAGCCCGCACATGGAATTTATTAAATCCATGCTTAATCAAATAGCGGAAACTCACACCGGATTTGACCTGCAAATTGGAAGCATCGGCTCTTTCCCGAACCTGAAACGGCCGCGCGTGATCTGGGTTGGGATTTACGCCCCAGCCGGGCTCGCCCCTCTGCAAAAAAGTATTGAAGAACGAACCGTCCGTCTGGGCTACGAGAAAGAAGAAAGACCATTTTCTCCCCACCTTACCCTAGGGCGCGTCCGCCAAAGGCTGACAGCACAAGAAACCCAAAAAATAAGCAATACCTTGAGTACAATTCAACTTGGCAAAATTGGCACAGCCAGAGTAAACTCTCTTCATCTTTACCAAAGCGACCTGAATTCCGAAGGGTCGATCTACACAAAATTGTTTTCCACATCTTTGAGGTGAACCCTGAATGCATTAACCCTTGCTCGTGAAATCGTAGACGCTCTTGAAGACAAAAAGGGCGAAGATATCGTATTAATGGATCTGAAAGAAATCGCTTCCTTTACCGATTATTTCGTCATCTGTACTGGTACAAGTGACCGCATGCTAGATGCACTTGCTAATACCGCCATCGATGAGGTTCGCAAAAAGCACAAGAAGAAAGCTAAAAAGCAGGGCAATTCCCGCGATGGTTGGGTGGTAGTTGATTTTGGCGATGTTGTCTTGCATGTGTTATCCCCCGACCAACGTGAATACTACCAGCTTGAAGAACTTTGGGAAGAGGGAAAGATCCTGTTACGCGTGAAATAATGTTACCTCTTTGAAGTGATTGATAATAAAAACACCTTGATGAAATTTCATCAAGGTGTTTTTATCTTTATTGAGGTGAATTACTTTTCGAACACCCACGCATCTACTGCGCGCTTCCAGTCTACCAATTCTTCCTTTTTGAACCAGAGTCCCACTTCGCGTTCACCAGTTTCCGGCTTGTCTGAAGCGTGGATCAGGTTACGTCCCACTTCAAGGGCGAAGTCGTGACGGATCGTGCCGGGAGCAGATTCCACGGGCTTGGTCGAGCCAACCGTCTGGCGGACAGCCGCAACAGCATTGGGACCTTCCCACACCATCGCCATGACCGGCGCAGAAGTAATGTATGAGATCAAACCATCATAAAAAGGTTTGCCCTTGTGCTCCGCATAATGCGTTTCAGCCAATGTCTGGCTGACCTGAATGAATTTTGCCGCTACAAGGCGTAAGCCTCGTCGTTCAAAACGAGAAATCACTTCACCGATCAAGCCGCGCTGGACACCATCGGGTTTTACTAGTACGAGCGTTCTTTCCACAGAGTTCCTCCAAAAAATGATTACAAAACCTGACGGGACTTTGAGTCTCGTCAGGTTTTTGATTACCGAATTAGTTCTTCCGCTTTATTATAGGATTCAAGTGCTTCTTTCAAACGGTTGGCTCGCATATAAGCATCGCCAAGCGCCTGCCAGATGCCAACTTCCACCGGGTAACGGTAAATGGACTCGGACAGTTCGCCAATGATCTCTTCGAGATGCTTACCTTTCTTAATGAGCTTGCCGTAATGAGATAAGGCTTCAGGAATATCGCCGCGATCCAATTCTGATTTGGCGAGGCTCAGCATGGCAACTGTACCCTGAGCTTCAGGCTTGCGTGAACGCGGCAAGCCTTGTTTGGCTGGCGCTTTTTTCTTTTGAACAGAAGTGTTTGGCTCTGGCGAAGGCGGATATTGAGCCGCACGTGTTTCCTTGGGAGCAGCTTCTTTACGCGGAGCCGCGGCTACGGGCTGCCAATCGGCTGGCGATGTAGGCTTGGGTGTGCTGGGGGAAGATTCTTCTGCTTCCCATTGCTCACGATGCGCCCAAGGCGGCAGGTCTTCACCATCGTCTCCGCTGGCATCGTTTTGATTCTGTTCTTCGTCTACATTTTGCAGCCAATCAGGCAAGTCTGCGCTTAAGGAGACGGCAGGAGTCTCCACAGCAGATGCAGGCGCCTCAACTTGTGATGGGGCAATCGGTTGTTTCCAAAGGTCGTCTTCGAGTTCATCTTCAGCGTCCACATCGCTCATCCAATCGGGTAAAGCGGATGAGGCGGCAGGAACACTCTGGGTGGAATTATCCACTATGGGCGGGGTTTGAGGCGCGCGCAGCACATTCGGGTCAATATCCAAACCAGGTTCGTTATCCAAGCCACTTAGCCAATCAGAGAGGTCTTGATTCTTGACGATATCTTCTTCCAGGGTGAAAGTGGAGCTTTCAGAAGCATCCTCTTTTTCGCTGATCCATTCTGGCAAGGCATCTGAAGATTTTTCTTTGGCAGAAGAGGACGGAGAGTCACTCAACCATTCGGGAATCTCGCCGCGCTCAAGTTCTTGTTCTTCATCGGTCTTCATCCAATCTGGCAAGTCAGATGCAGCAACTGTATTTTCTTTTTCATCTTCGTGCGAGCGCAGCCACATGCCGGTTGCATCAACAGCAGGTTCGGATGTGGAAGCTTTCTCAAATTCGGCAAAGAAATCTTCGCCGACGTTTTGAGCGGTTTCGCTCCACTCTTTTTGTGGAGCTGGCTCCGATGTTGCGGGAGTCTGCGATCCGATGGTTTGGGCTTGTGCCACCCAATCGGGCGGAGTCTCACTGCGTTTGTTGGGATCAGTAACGAGTTCTTCGGGTTTGGCACCGTGCTTGGCTGCCAGAGATTCGAGCCAGGCAACGGCATCATCCTGTTCTTGTGAAGATGAACCTAAAGTATCGATATTCGGTTGTGAGGCAGATGCATTGCCGATGGTTTGGGCTTGCGCCACCCAATCGGGCGGAGTCTCACTGCGTTTGTTGGGGTCAGTAACGAGTTCTTCAGGCTTGGCACCATGTTTGGCAGCCAGAGATTCCAGCCAGGCAACTGCATCATCTTGTTCTTGTGAGGATGCGCCTAAGCTTTCGGCATTCAGTTGTGATGCAGGTGTATTACCAATCGTTTGAGCTTGTGCCACCCAATCGGGCGGAGTCTCACTACGTTTGTTGGGGTCAGTAACGAGTTCTTCGGGTTTAGCTCCATGTTTGGCAGCTAGTGATTCAAGCCAAGCTACGGCATCATCTTGTTCCTGTGAGGATGCACCTAAACTTTCGACAGAAGCAGCGGGCTGGGCTTGAGGAGTGGCTTCGGAGCCTTTCAACCAATCGGGGATATCAGCCGGTTCAGCCAGAGGCTGATCATCGTTATCACCACTCAACTCGATAGCAGCGCCAGTTGCCGCTACGCCACCCAAATTTGTGAGCCAGTCATCTGAACCGGCATTATTCGCGGGAGTACCCACGTCTGAGCCTGAACCAAGGCTAGAAAGCCAATCGGGCAGATCTGTTGCGGCGGCAGGTTGAGCCGAAGCGGCATCATCTGCGGCTTCGCCAGAAAGCCAGGAAGTATTATCCATGGAGGGAGCCATGGCATCGGCAAATGGATCAAAAGAGGAATCGAGCTTGTTTAAGTAATCTGGAGTTTCAATGGAAGAACTAGCGGCTTTGCTGAGTTCATCTTCAGCAGGCGCTTGAGCTTTGAGCCAGTCGGGCATATCTCCCTGCACCAAGCTGCTATCCCCGGGTTCATCGTCAAAAATAGAAGTAGGTTGTTCTGGGGAGTTAGATTCACCCCAACCCGCAGCACGTAAAAAGTCTGGGAGTTCTTCCGAAGCTTGGGAGGAAGAATCAGGCATGGCGGAGGTTTGAGGCGTTTCTGCTTCACTGTTCCGCAGCCAGTCTGGGGTTTCATCCACCATGGAGGTGCCACCACCCAACGGCGGGACAGAAGCAAAGCCGAGCGAGGAGTTATTCCAATCCTGCCCCATTTGAACTTCTTCGCCAGCATATTCGAAACGTTCCAAATTAACGGAGGCATCGGGCACATCATTGGTATTGAAGACCGACCCGGTCACAAAATTTGTGTAGGGGTCCATCTCGGCAATATGCATGCGATAGATCTGAGTGCTCTCAACACTGCCGCTTGTGGCAGGTAATAGATCGACCATGATGCGATTGGCATCAAAGCAATAGGCATAACGTTTTAGTAATTGATTGCAGATATCGGTGGCATCTGTCTTTTGCCCGCTCTTAAAGTAAGAATGCGCGAGCAGTACTTGCATATCCGTTCGTTGTGGGTCTTCTGCGAGGACACTACGAATCTCTGAAATGGCTTGGGGATAAAGTTCGCCATGCACATAAATTCGAGCCAGAGCACCGCGGGTCATGCGGACCTTGGGCGGTTCCATGCCATCGCGCCTGCCATATAAACGTTGCAGCTCACCTTGAATGGCACCATTGGCAGATTGCACCTCGAAGGCGCGTTCCATATGCCAGATGGCATCATCGAGTTTGCCTTCTTCATCACGGATGATGCTCAAGCCTACATGCGCTACGAAGTCATCGGGCACAGCCATAAGCAAGCGACCGAAAATATCTACGGCGTCTGCATAGCGGCGAGACTCAAGATACGCCTTGCCAAGTAAGCGATAAGTTTCAAGATGTTTCGGGAAGGTTCTGAGAATATGACGGCAATGCGCAATCGCCTCATCGATATGACCACCTTCGACAAAACGCTCGATCTCTCGGTTGTAAATTCGCAATGATACTTTTGCCATTACCGGGTTCCTGTTAAGTAAGTATGCCTGATTCCAATGAAAATCGCAAGGCTATACGCTATTTTACTCGTAAAACAGCGGTAATGGAGGCACAGGTTCCTTACTAAATTGATGTGCAGACAAAACCGCCGCCCTTGCCTCTTTCAGCTTTTCCTCGTCATTGGCATGGATCTCAAAAAGCGGCTCACCCTCACGGACTTCATCCCCCACTTTTTTGAGGATGAGGAACCCCACTGCATGATCAATGGGATCGCCTTTTTTGGCGCGACCTGCCCCCAATGCCACCGCCGCCTCTCCCACGGTTCTAGCGTGGACCTGGGAAATGAATCCGCTACGAGGAGCCTTAACCAGCTCGACGAGTTTAGCACGCTCAAATTTTGAGGTGTCATCTACATACGAAACATCACCGCCCTGTGAAGTGACCAGCAGACGTAATTTCTCCAAAGCGCTGCCATTCGCAATGGACTGTTGCGCCAGAGCCCGTCCTTCTTCGAGATCTTTTGCGCGCCCACCCAGCAAGAGAACATGCGCCGTCACATGCAGACAATGCTCCATATAATCATGCGGCGCGACTCCGCGCAGGGTTTCGATAGCTTCGATCATCTCGAGAGAATTGCCGACTGCCGAGCCAAGCGGCTGGTTCATATCTGAAAGCAAGGCGACCGTTTTACGACCCGCCAGCCGACCAATATCCACCATCAATTCGGCGAGTTCGCGTCCTTCTTCAAGGGTTTCCATGAAAGCGCCCAAACCCACTTTAACATCCAAGACAATGGCGGTGGCACCGGCGGCAAGTTTCTTGCACATAATCGATGACGCGATCAACGGCATGGACGGCACTGTACCGGTCACGTCACGCAGGGCATACATTTTTCCATCCGCCGGAGCAAGGTCGAGCGATTGCCCAGTGAGAACAATACCTTTTTCTTTTAGTTGAGTTTTGAATTCTTCGGTGGTTAAATCCACCCGGTAGCCAGGGATGGACTCTAATTTATCGAGAGTGCCGCCGCTAAAGCCAAGTCCGCGACCCGACATTTTGCCGACCGGCAACCCACAGGCTGCCACCATCGGCATGACCGAAATGCTGGTCTTATCTCCCACCCCGCCGGAGGAATGTTTATCGACAACCACATCGACAATTTTAGAAAGATCAAGCACCTGCCCTGAACGCGCCATTGAAAGGGTTAAGTCGGTGGTTTCAAAGGGAGTCATGCCATTGAGTAGAACTGCCATGGCAAAAGCAGAAGCTTGATAATCTGGAATATCCCCATTGGTAAAGCCTTGCACAAAAAAGTCAATCTCTTGAGCAGTGAGCTGTCCTTTTTCGCGTTTTTTAATGATGATGTCTACCGCGCGCATTCAGTCTCCTGATAAATGTTTTTATTCTGTATCGTTATCTACAGTATTTCCATCCCCGATCACAATATTAGAACCGCTGACGTTGCCATGAATATTGATAACCGTGCCAGAAGATTTCTCGGCAGGGGTTTTGCGTTTGGGGGCAGTCTTCTCTTTTTTGATCTCGGGCACAGCCGCATAATCCACAGCGATCGGTTGAGCGCCGATTTTCGCAGCCCGCAGGCTGAGGCTTTTGATCAGCTTCTTCATGCCGCTTTCGGTGTACAAGTCTACCCATTGAAAGTCGCGCAGGCTGTAGGGCAGGTCACATTCTTCGAAGCGAGCCGGAACGAGGAAAATCTCTCCGGGTGGAATCTCCAGTGCCCGGTCGAGAGCGAGGCGCATTTCCTTTTGCACATATCCCTCTTTGCTTACCGACTTCTTCGAAAGGCAAAGCAGAATCAGGTCGGTTTCATCCAACGCTTTTGAAATTTCCATTTTCCAATCCTGCCCAGGCAGGAGGTCTTCCACGTCGAACCAGGGGTCGGTGCCGAGTGAATGTAAATGGTCATGCAGTTTCTGTGCCTGCACACGATCACCAGATGCATAACTAATGAAGATCTTGAGGGGATGTTTGGCTGCCATGTGTTGATTATAAATCAGGAAAACAAAAGGCGGCGCCTCTCGACGCCGCCTTTGCCTGTTTCTCCTAACGGATGTTTGATGCTGCGCTGTTAGCTTTATCTTCTGTCACGCTGATCAAGACTGCGCGCACAGCGATGCGGTTTGAATAGGTGTTCGTATCTTCATTGTAGTCCTCACAGGTCAACAATGTGATCCAGGCTTCGTCTTCGTGCTGAAGTACGGTGGTGTTGTACGGGCTAATGGTGCGGTTCTGACGCACTTCATAGACATACAAGCTACCGTAGGCATGGACAATGATGCGGTCACCATATTTCAGGTCACCCAGTTTCGCAAAGGGACCTTCTGCACCATTCGCTAAAGTAACATGGCTGGTGAGGACGCTGTTCCCTTCCCAACCGGGGAAGGCAGTGCCTTCGAGCCAACCGGCTTCGTTCCATAGCCACGAAACATCCCAGTCAGCACCCACAACCGGCACACCAACGATGGGCATCTTCAACCCGAGGCGCGGCACTTCCAACCAGACTTCGGTAGCACTGTATTCCTTCTCAGCAGGCTGATCAGGGATCAGCGTTACACGATTCGGAGCAAAGCCTGTCTTCGGCAGAGTATTCGGCAAAGATGCGTCTTCGTCGTCATCATTTGTGCCGCCTGTGTTAGGCGCGTTGATGGCTACTGTGTCAGTCACGCTATAAATGTTCACATCGTCAAGCGGGTCGTACCAGCGTTCGGTCGACTGGGTGTTGTGAGTAGAGATCTGAACCGGCAGCCCATTGATCTGCGGGTCGATTGGGAGTGAAGTCCATGCGACAGCGGCGCTATTGGTCACTGGCGAGCTGATCAGCCGGGCGGTAAAGGTAATGGTGGAGGTATCACCCAGTGGGAATACTGCCCATT
>JAFLCE010000052.1 GCA_017303655.1 Anaerolineae bacterium | reverse complement strand
ACGATTGCGCGTTGTGTCGATTCACTTATCCGTGATTATCGTAAGCATCGGCAGGATATTTTGGATGGGTTTCTCTTGAGTTAAATAAAAATCCCCGCCTTCAAAGCGGGGATTTTCTTATTCAATCGCTGAGCGTAGTTTCTTTGCAAGCTTTCCGAAGTGACTAGTATAGCGAATATCATCCGTGCGCGGACGAGGGAGGTCAACTGCCACGTCCAGTTTTATTTTGCCGGGGCGTTTGGTCAACACAAGCACGCGGTCTGCGAGGAATAGTGACTCGTTGATGGAGTGAGTCACCATAATGACGGTTTTCTGTTTCGCCTGCCAGATGTTGGAAAGCTCCGTCCACATGCGTTCACGGGTGAGAGCATCCAGCGAGGCAAAAGGCTCGTCGAGCAGGAGCAGGTCTGGGTCGTGAATGAGCGCGCGGGCGATTGCCACGCGCTGCGCCATCCCGCCGGAAAGGTCGCGCGGAAGTGAATCCTCGAATCCTTTTAATCCCACCAGGCTGATCATCTCACGGGCTTTGTTTTGTGCCTTAATAGTCCCAGCGCCTTCCAATTCAAGCGGCAACATGATGTTTTCCATCACCGTGCGCCAGGGCATGAGATTGGACTGTTGAAAAACCATGCCAATGCGCGGTTGGTGATGATGCATAAAACTGACCGAGCCGGAAGTCGGTTTTAGAATCCCTGCCAACACACGCAGAAAGGTCGTCTTGCCGGAACCGGATGGACCGAGGAAGCAAACGAATTCGCGCGGACGGACTTCAAATGAAATATTGTCAAGCGCGTGAAGACCTTCGTTGGCATCAGGATAGGTGATGGAAAGATTGCGGACGCTGAGGATTGGTTTGGTAGTCATGTCTGTTTCACGTTTCACTTATCACTATGATAAGTGAAACGTGACTCGTAAGATCCTTAAGGAATGAATTCGTTGGTAAACGCTTTGCTAAGATCGATCGGCTCGGGAATCAACGCCATCTTCACCAGAAGGTCGTTCATATTCTCCCATGCTTGTGAGTCAGAAAAGCCGAGGCG
Source organism: Anaerolineae bacterium (assembly GCA_017303655.1). Taxonomy (GTDB): domain Bacteria; phylum Chloroflexota; class Anaerolineae; order Anaerolineales; family Villigracilaceae; genus Villigracilis. The sequence continues at coordinate 30,858 of JAFLCE010000052.1, read as the reverse complement.
GTCTGCCGTCCAAAATTCAATGGAAGTGTTCAAGACCTGCATCTGCACAGCTTTGTCTTGGTCTTTCAAATTCTCTACGAACTTCAAACTGATCTCATAGGCTTCATCGGGGTTTGCAATGGTGTCTGCCAGTCCGCGTGAAAAAGCACGCGCCATATCACTAACTAGTTCCGGTTCATCTGCGATGACCATTTCACTGGCGACGATGCCATTCGCGATCAATTGCGCATGATCTGAAACACGCAATTCGGTTAATTCCAAACCTTGTGCGCGCAAGACGATCGGCTCATTGGCTGTGTACACCACAACGATGTCACTCGTTCCGGTTGCAAAAGACTCCACTTGATTGAACCCAATCGCATCAAATGTCACTTCAGATGGATCAACACCTGCTGAGAATAATAATGCTTCTGCGCCGATATAATTCGCGCCAAACAAACCAGGCAAGCCGATCTTTTTTCCGCGCAGGTCGGCAGGTTCATTGATGTTTAACTCTGGTTTGGCAACCACCGAAATGGGAAACTGCTGATACCACGCAAATGTGTACACTACGGGCAGTCCCTGTGAACGCGCCAGCAAGACCTGCTCACCCGAAGCCACCGCAAAAGGTAACTCGCCCGCACCCACCAATTTCATCCCGTCCGTTTCGAAGGAATAATCAAATTCGATCTGAATGCCTTCTTCGGCAAAATAGCCTTTATCCACTGCGACATAGAACGGCGCATATTGGATGTTTGGGATGTAGCCCATCGGCAGTTTGATCGTGCGAAGCTCGCCCGCCTCATTCGCGGACTGTGAACTGGTACAAGCCATCAGGCTGAGTGCCAGCCCAAGCATGAGTAAAACTACTTTCTTCATTACAATGTCTCCTTTGAATTCAGACCTGACAGGTTTCAAAAACCTGTCAGGTCTTTTTTTATTGTTGCCATTTCAAAAATCGTCTTTCAAGCAAAGTCACTACGCCGTATAAAGCCAGCGCCAATGCGACCAACATAAACACCGCCACAAATACCATGGACGTGTCATATTGAAAATCACCAAGTTTTAGCAAGAAGCCCAGTCCCTGTTCGGCATCCACCAACTCGCCAACGATGGCACCAATGACTGATAAAGTTGCACCGATACGAAGTCCGCCAAACAGGATAGGCATAGAGGCGGGCAATTCGAGCTTCCAGAGAATCTGCCAGCGGGTGGCATGCAGGGAATTCATTAAGTCATATAGCGATTTGGAGACCGCACGTATACCCACAATGGTGTTGACCAATACCGGGAAGAACACGATCAACGCGCAAATGACCACTTTGGAGAGAATGCCGTCTCCCAGCCAGATAACGAGCAATGGCGCAATCGCCACAATCGGAATCGCCTGACTCGCCACAAGATACGGCGAAAGGATCTGTTCCAGCGAACGCGATTTGGCGAGTGCATATCCTGCAACGGTGGCAAAGCAGACGCCAGCCAACAACCCAAGCAGGATCTCGATCAAGGTAACGCCGGTGTGGAAGAGTAGGCTGCCATCTTTCATTGCCATGAGGAAGCGAGTCCACACGTCTATGGGGGAGGGCAGGATGAATTTGGGAAGTCCGCTGAGTTGGACGACAAGCGCCCAGAGTGGAATCGCCAGCAGAATAGAGACGAGTCCAAGCCAACGGGAGAGGGTTTGCAGGGTGTTAGGTTTCATGATTTTCATTCGTAGGGGCGAGGTCATCTCGCCCTATTTTTTATTTCAAATCTTGGGCGGGGAGACCCCGCCCCTACATACATATGGCAAATAAAAACGCCTCGGTGTAATCAAAACTCCGGGGCGTGAAAACAGGCAACAGTTCAGGCGGGAGGCGTGTGAATCCGTGGAATAAAAAGCCCGAAAACAGTGAATGTTTCCGGGGCGCGAATCCACACAAAATCCCATACAGATTTGTGCAGTTACCTTCTTCTATCCAGACTATACTGTCGGCTCCGGAGTTACGCCGGATCATGCCCGTTTTCCCAATAAGGAAAGCGATGTACCTAAACAGGCTCGTGGGCTCTACCACCGATCGGGAATTGCACCCTGCCCCGAAGGTTATATAAATTGTGACGTGATTATAGCCACCCAAATTACCCCTGTCAATTCAATAATGGATTTGTGGTTGTGCGAGAAATTCATACTTTTTTTCTGAATCTTCCAGCGTATAATCTGAAAATGAAACTAGATTCGGTCACTATCCAAAATCATTCCAAACCTGTGGTTTTGCCGGATGTTTTTACAGACCTGCAGGAAGCCTGGCGATTGCTTGGGTTTGTGAAAGAACAGCCTACGATCGTGCTGGTTGGCGGCGCTGGGGGGATGAGTGGTGATGATGTGGGGAAAGTGCAGGAGTTCTTTGAAAAAGAGTTGATCCCTTTTGCGCGTGAAAAAAATGCCGCTATTCTTGATGGTGGTACAGATAATGGTGTGATGGCTGCCATGGGGCGCGCCTTGGCGGCGCATAAAGTGGATATTCCCCTGGTGGGTGTGGTGGCACGTGGAGTTGAGATGATCGATGCATTACTAGAGCCGCATCATTCGCATTTTATTTTTTGTCCTGGGTCGAATTGGGGCGATGAATCTGAGTGGATCGCGGCGGCTGCCAGCGCATTATCTAACGCGCAACCGACAGCTGCTATTTTGATCAATGGCGGTCAGATCACCTGGGACGATGCGCGCAATAATATTCAGTATGGCAGACCGGTCATTGTTGCGGAAGGCAGTGGGCGCACTGCGGATGTGATCGCTGATACCAGTACTGGAATCGTGTTTGATGCGAAAGCGTTAGCGTTGATCCGCACAGGGAAGATCCATGTGGCGAATTTCTTTAATCAACCGGAACGGTTTATGGAAAAATTGAAAGACCTTATGAAGTAGGGTTTCATGAAATAAAAGAGGATGAACTCAGGTTCATCCTCTTTTATTTTTCACAACCGTATTATCTTAACCTTGCCATGGCATACACATCGACAAATTGTCCGTCGCGGAAGGCGAAGTTTTTCATGGTGCCTTCAATGACGAATCCGAACTTTTTGTATAAGGCAATGGCGGGTTCATTATCTGTATAAACTCCCAATTCGAGGCGGGTGAGGTTGAGCCACTTATCAGCAAGGTCCACAGCGGCTTGCATCATGGCAGAACCAACCCCTTTGCCTTGCCAGTCTTGATGAACTGCCATGCCTATTTCGCCCGCATGCTTGCGGCGGGGATGCGTTGGAAATGTATCAAGTCCAAACTCACCGACCACTTCTTCTTCAACACATGCCACAAACCTGAAAAAGCTATCAGACGGTTCTGTGATCCATTTTTCCCATTTCTCTGTTAATGGGTAGGGAAGTTGCAACGTTCCCCAAACGACACGTGGACCTTCAAATATCTTTTTGATGGCTTCTGCATCAGTTGCTACTGCGCGGCGGATGGTGATGGTGGGTTTGTCCATGGCGAATTCCTCTAAGGGTGATATATCTTATGAGGGAATCTTGCTTTTGTAAATCATTCTTGGGCACAGAATCCTGTATAATTTACCTAACCTACCTAAGGAGCCTATTATGGGGCAAATCGAGAAAACCGTTTTCATTAGTTATCGTCGCACCAATCTACCATGGGCGTTGAATATCTATCAAAATTTAACCGCGCATGGGTATGACGTGTTTTTCGATTATGAAAGCATATCTAGTGGGGATTTTGAGCAATTTATACTTACTAATATTCGTGCACGTGCGCATTTTTTAGTGGTTTTGACTCCATCAATGCTTGAGAGAATTAACGAACCTGATGATTGGGTAAGGAGAGAGATCGAGACCGCCCTTGATGAAAAAAGAAATATTATTCCATTGTTTTTTGATGGATTTAATTTCAGTGATTCGTATATAGCTGATAGGTTGAAAGGAAAATTAGAATTATTAAAAAAATATGCAGGATTTGATGTCCCAGCAAGTTATTTCAATGAAGCGATGGAGCGTTTGCGAAATAGATATTTAAATGTATCTTTGGATATTGTGAACCACCCCGTTTCTGCTATCGTTCAAATGGCTGCTCAAAAACAACAGGCTGCTGCAAGTAAAGCAGTGCCGGCAATAGAAGAGGAGCTAACAGCACAGGGATGGTTTGAAAAGGGATATAAGTCTTCTGATTTGGATGAACAGATAGAATACTATACCCAAGCCATCCAACTCAATCCGCATTATTCTGAAGCTTACAATAACCGCGGTATTGCGCGTTACAATAATAATGATCTAGATTGTGCGATTAAAGATTATTCGGAAGCAGTTCGTCTTAAATCTAATTTTCCGAACGCCTATTTTAATCGCGGGGTTGCTTATTCGGACAACGGTAATTTGGATTATGCCATCAAAGATTACACTGAAGCTATTCGCTTAAAACCGGATGAAGCAAAATTTTATGATAGGCGTGCTCGAGTATATATTAGTAAAGGTGATTTTCATCTTGCAATTAAAGACTACACTGAGGCAATCAAGTTTAAATTAGACGACTCCGATGTTTATAATAGGCGGGGTGCTGCGTATTTTGATGTTGGAGATTTTGATAGTGCTATTCAAGATTACAATAAATCTATTTACTTAATGTCAGAAAATGCCAGAGCTTATAGCCTTCGAGGCGTAGCTCAATACAGTAAAGGCAATATAGATGATGCAATTGTAGATCTCACAGAAGCAATTCGGCTAATGCCAGATGAGGATGGCTCTTGGTACGCATTACGCGGAACTATATATACTGGGAATGGAGATTTTGATGAAGCATTGCATGATTTTGACAATGCAATTCGTCTTAACTTCAATTCCGCTGAAATTTATTATATGCGAGGCATATCGCGCGCAACAAAAGACGATTTCATTGGCGCGATTGATGATTTTACCGAGGCGCTTCGTCTTAAGCCTCAAAAGATTACAATGCAAGATGTTTATACCGTTCGCGGTTCCGCTTATACTGAAATAAGGGATTTGGATAGCGCAATTAATGATTTTACCGAAGTTGTTCGTCTTAAGCCTGATGATATCTCAGCGCTCAATAATCGCGGTGATGTACGCCAAAAAAAGGGCGATTTGGATGGAGCTATCAAGGATTACTCTGAAATCATTCGCTTGAAGCCAGATTATGTGTCCGCATACTACAATCGCGGAAGCGCCCGTTCTGATAACGGCGATTTGGATGGAGCTATCAAGGATTACTCTGAAATCATTCGCTTGAAGCCGGATTATGCTTCTGCATACACCAATCGTGGAAATGCCTATTACAAAAAAGGCGATTGGGACGGAGCTTTCAAAGATTACAACGAGGCCATCCGCTTGAAGCCGGACAATGCAGATTCCTATTGGGGGAGGGGAAATATTTGGTGGCAGAAAGAAGATTATCTTTCTGCTGTGGCTGATTATCAAAAATATTTTGACGTTGGCGGTACGGATGAACATGTGCAGGAAAATCTAAATATTGCAAAAAAGAAAGCAGGAATAAAATAAAAGAAATCCCCGCCAATTTGGCGGGGATTTCTTTTATTACTTCAATTGCGCCTTGATCTTCTCAGCGGTGTCTTTGTACGCGTTTAACTTGTCGCGTTCTTTTTGGATGAGCGCGGCAGGGGCTTTGTTTGCGAAGTCGCCTCCGAGTAGATTTTCCAAACGCTGAATGTGAGACTCGGCTTCTTTGAGTTCTTTTTCGAGGCGGGTCTTTTCGCTGGCGAGGTCCACCATGCCTGCGAGTGGAAGGTAGATTTCTACCGAGCCAACGACGAGGGCGGCGGAGTCGGCAGGCTTATTGATGAGTGAAGCGTGAATCGTGAGTTGGGAATGATCGAGTCCGGCGAGGGATGCGATGACTTTCGACTGTTCATTCAGCAAGTCTGTTTTTGCTCCAGCAGAGATAAACGCGGCGATCTTTTTGGAAGGCGCCACATTCTTCTCCGCGCGCAGGTTGCGGATGGAACGTACCATCTCTTGAATGAGTTCAAAGTCAGCGACTTTGTCGGCTTCCCAGCCTTCGGGGTCACGCGGTTCGGGCCACTTGGCAACGATGAGCGCATCGGGCCAGTCTGCGCAAATATCCTTGAGCGGAGATTCACGCAGGGCGCTGTGCAGATGACCCCAAATTTCTTCGGTGACGAAGGGAGTAAAGGGATGCAGCAAGCGCAGAGTGATATCGAACACACGCGCAAGAGTATCTGCGGCGCGGGCGGCTCGAGGTCCGCCTTCGTTTAATTCTTGTTTGGCAATTTCCACATACCAGTCGGCAAAGTCTGCCCAGAGGAAGTCATAGATCTGCTGACCAGCTTGCCCGTATTGGAAGTTTTGGAACTGTCGCTCCACGTCGCGGATGAGAGTTTGCAGACGAGCCCAGATCCAAGAGTCGGCTAGGGTATAGTCACCAAGCTCGGCACCGGGTTGAAGCGTGTTGATCGCGTTGATCACAAAACGTCCGGCATTCCAAATCTTGTTGGCGAAGTTGCGGTTCGCTTCCACTTTCTTCACAGAAAGATTCATGTCGTTGCCGGGTGTCGCACCCACTAACAATGTGAAGCGCAGCGCATCCGTGCCGAGTTCGTCCATGACGGTGAGCGGGTCGATCACGTTGCCGTAAGTCTTCGACATCTTGCGTCCGTGTTCGTCGCGGATGAGCCCGTGCAGGTACACAGTGTGGAATGGAGCCTGACCTGTATATTCCAAACCGCTCATGATCATGCGCGCCACCCAGAAGAAGAGGATGTCGTAGCCCGTCTCCATGTAGGAGGTGGGGTAGAAGTACTTCAGGTCGGGTGTTTGTTCGGGCCAGCCAAGCGTGGAGAAGGGCCACAAGCCAGACGAGAACCAAGTGTCGAGCACATCATCGTCTTGATGAATGTCTTTCGAGCCGCAGGTCGCGCATTGCTTGGGGTCTTCGCGCGTGCAGGTCATGTGCCCATCGGCGCAGTACCACACCGGGATGCGATGTCCCCACCACAACTGACGGCTGATGCACCAGTCCTTGATGTTGTCGAGCCAGTTGAAGTAAGTTTTCTCAAAACGCTCCGGCACGATCTTGATGCGACCATCTTTCACAGCATCGAGTCCGGCATTTGCCATCGATTCAATTTTTACGAACCATTGCTCGGAGATCATCGGCTCGACGATCTCGCCGCCGCGCTGGGAGCGTGGGATGGTGGTGCGGTAGGGCTCGGTCTTGATGACAAGCCCCGCTTCTTTCATCTCCGCCCAGAGTTGTTTCCGCGCCTCGAAGCGATCCAAGCCTTGATATTTTCCGCCATTCTCGTTGACCTTGGCTTCTTTATCCAGCATCGAGATGATGGGCAGGTTGTGACGATGCGCGATGGCATAGTCGTTCGGGTCGTGACCCGGTGTGATCTTCAACGCGCCGGTTCCGAATTCCATGCTCACATATTCATCGCCGATGACAGGAATCTCACGTCCGAGCATGGGCACGATGGCGGTCTTGCCGATGAACTTCTTGAAGCGAGCATCTTCGGGGTGAACTGCCACAGCCGTATCGCCCAAAATGGTTTCGGGGCGGATGGTTGCCACGGGGATGAAGTCGTCAGAGTCTTTTAGTTTGTATTTGAAGTAATACAACGTGGCATCTTCCTCGGAGTATTCCACTTCGAGATCAGACACGGCGGTTTTGAGACCCGGTGACCAGTTGATGAGACGTGGTCCGCGATAGATCATGCCTTTCTCATACAGGCGCACAAAAGCCTCACGGACGGCGCGACTCAGTCCCTCGTCCAGTGTGAAGCGTTCGCGATCCCAATCGCAAGAAGCGCCGAGGCGGCGAATCTGTGTGGTGATGAGTCCGCCGTATTTTTTCTTCCATGCCCAGGTGCGCTCGATGAATTTCTCACGCCCATATTCTTCGCGGGTGATCTCTTCGGTTCGCAGCAGGTCACGTTCCACCATCAACTGCGTGGCGATGCCCGCATGGTCGGTGCCGGGAACCCAAAGCGTGGAGTAGCCCTTCATGCGGTGATAGCGGATCATCAAGTCTTCCACGCTGACGAACATGGCATGACCAAGATGCAGTTCGCCGGTCACGTTCGGCGGCGGGATGGAGATGACGAACGGTTTGACGGTCGGGTCAAAGTCCGGCTTGTTCGGGTCGTTGTGCGGCTTGAAGTACTTGCCCGCTTCCCACATCGCGTAAATGCGGGATTCGGTGTCTTTGAAGTCGTAGGCTTTGGGTAATTCTTTGGTCATTCTTGCTCCTTGGTCATCGTCATTGCGAGGGCGACGCTTTTCGCACGAAGCAATCTCGTATTCTGGCTAATGAGATTGCTTCGTCGGGAAGAGCACCCTCCTCGCAATGACGGGAATTTAAAATAAAAACGCCTCGTCCATTATGAGGACGAAGCGCAAGCTCCGCGGTACCACCTCGGTTTCCCATCAACTATGGGACACTCTGTAGCTGACAATCATCAGCTTTTGCTATAACGGGCAATCCCGTGCCGGTCTACTTTCACGCGGATTTCTTCGGCAGGTCAACTCAGACGACTTCGGCGCTGTATTCCTGTGGATGCTTTCACCATTCACATCCTTCTCTATCAGGTCACTACACGCGTACTACTTCTGAATGGCTGAGATTATATGCGGGAGGGGTAAGAGAGTCAAGCATGCATGAATATGCTATACTAATTTAATATTTTCGAAAGCAAGATAGTATCTGCTAAAAGGGAAAAAATATGAAGAAACTACCTACCGATTTGCAAATTCTCAATCAGATTTACGAGCAATATTACAATTCATTTGTCACATTTTCCAATGATAAAAAGGATCGCGACACAAAAATATATATTCCCATTGACATAGAAAAAATTTCAAAAAAATTAGGTGTTGATATAGACATTGTTTTTGGACGCTTATATTATCATCTTGATAAAAAATATGGATATAAAAACGAGGATGGTTCATCAGTGTATTTGTTTGCTTTGAAAATAGGTAATGATCGTCACTGTATAAACTTTCCGCTTGCCGCATCCGTATTAGCTGGTTTACGAGATGAGGACAAAAGACATCAAACATCTATAACCTTAGCTGTTGTATCTTTATTTATTTCTATCATTTCTATACTCCTATCGATATTTTCTTTTTAAATCTGGATACATGGAGTTTCTATCTCATCATGCTCACACCCTTAGATTATCTCTTCGCCGCCCTTGCAGCTCTCGCAGCGGGAGCGATTAATGCCCTTGCTGGCGGCGGGACGCTCATCACCTTTCCAGTTCTAACTTTTTTAGGCATACCAGCCGTCGCGGCCAATGTGACGAATACGGTGGCACTTTGTCCCGGCTACTTTGGCGGGACACTGGCACAGATGAAAGACCTGCGCGACCAGACCAAACGCCTGTGGCTGTTGCTGCCCGCCAGCGTTGTAGGCGGCGTGTTGGGCGGATTTTTATTGCTACGAACTGGCGAAAAATTATTTACTGACCTTGTGCCTTATTTGATTCTTTTAGCTTGTGTTTTATTGGCGATCCAAGACCCGGTCCGCGCGTGGTTGGTCAAGCGGATGGGGGAGCATCAGGGTGCGAATCTCGAAAAGTGGACTTGGCTGCCCATCGGATTCGCCTCGATCTACGGCGGATATTTTGGCGCAGGCTTGAGTGTGATCGTGCTTTCGGCTCTCGGCTTGACCTTGGAGGATTCGCTCACCCGACTCAATGCCTTAAAACAAGCCGTTGCTTTCGCGGTCAATGTAGCTGCTGCGATCTTCTTTATCTTTTCCGGTCAGGTGCTGTGGACGGTTGCACTGGTGATGGCAGTGGGTGCGCTCATTGGTGGTAACCTGGGCGGACGACTGGCTGGGAAAATAAAACCGTCCACGCTGCGGTGGACGGTGGTGACGATCGGCGTGATCGTGGCGATCATTTATTTTGTGAGATAAAAGCAGACCGCAGACCATCGACCACGGACGGCGGTCTGTCGTCTGCGGTCAATGGTCTGATTATTTTCGAGCAATACCCGGTAATACAAGCGGGGAATCTGCAAAGGGATGTTCCACTACCTGCACGGGTAAACAATAGGCATTGGATATTTTTTCGGGGGTAAGTACGTCTCTTGGTGTACCGATGGCATCTAATCTTCCACCAACCAACAAAGCGACTCTGTCCGCATAGCGGGCGGCGAGATTGAGATCATGAAGCGCGATCAACACGGCAAGATTCTCTTTGCGTGCGAGATCGCGAATCAACTCTAATAGGCTGACTTGATATTGCAAATCTAAATGAGAGGTCGGTTCATCGAGCAGCAAGATCGGCGTGGATTGGCACAAGGCGCGGGCGAGCAAAATCCGCTGGGCTTCACCGCCGGAGAGTTCGCCGACGCGTCGGTCGATAAAGCTCAAGGCGTTGACTCGAGTCAGGGCTTGGCGAGCCAGATCTTCGTCATGGGAAGAGGCGTTGCCGAGAAAACCAAGGTAGGGCGTGCGTCCCATCAAAACCGTTTCCCAGACGGTGAATGCGGGCGGGAGAGAAATCGCTTGCGGCACGACTGCGACGTATTTGGCGCGTTGCATCGGGTCAAGCGAATGGAAGTCATCGCCATTGGTGCGGACGGAACCTGTGGAGGGAATTACTCCGCTCGCGGCGCGGATGATGGTGGATTTGCCCGCACCATTTGGACCGATGAGTGCAAGCACTTCACCGTTTTTAACTTCAAAAGAAACATCATGTAGAACTTGATGTCCGTGATAGGAGGCGGAGAGGTTTTGGATTTTGAGCATGTTAGAAAATCAAATACCAATACAACGCGGTTTCTTTGGCGTGCGGGTTGATGGCTTTATAGACATTGCGATCAAAACCGCTGAGGACGAAACCGCAGGATGCATACAGTGTACAGGCAGGGACGTTATCATCTTGCGTTTCAAGCATGACGCCGGGGTGATTGTTTTCGCGCGCCCATTGAATACCACGTTCGAGCAATTTACGCCCGAGATCTAAGCCACGAAATTCGGGGTTGACCACAAGGTCTTCGATATAACCAAATTGATTCCACCAAGTCAGCACGCGGATGCGCCCTGCGAGTTTGCCATCCACTTCGGCGAAGAAGACCGTGGGCGGTGTGCCGGAGAAGCCGTAATCTGTCTCTTCGAGTTGAATTTCACGTTCGTATGGCGGTTGGACATCGACAATGGTGTAGCCGAGCTTTTCATTTTCGATGTTGAGCATGAGGCGTGAAGTCACCATGGATTTGCGCGAGAAGTCTTTTGTGTGAGCAGACTCTTCTGGAGTCTTTTCGCGGATGATGATTTCCATTACCAATATCCTTGATTCTTTACGCGGCGCAGAACCCATAAGAAGAAGGGCGCGCCGACCAATGCGGTGATGATACCAACAGGGATTTCCTGCGGAGCTAAGACCACACGTGCGATGATGTCCGATAGCAATAAGGCAGATGCGCCGCTGATGATAGAGAGCGGAATGAGTCGGCGATAGTCCGCGCCGAACCACAGGCGCATGATGTGCGGCACGACCAGACCGATAAAGCCAATGATGCCGGAGAATGCCACGGCAGCTGCAGTTGCCAGAGAGGATGCGATCAGCAGGATCGTTTTTGTGCGATTGACGTTCACGCCCATGTGCTGAGCCTGGTCATCGCCGAATTGCAGGAGGTTGAGCCGGTAGCCGAAAATAATGAGGATGCCTAAGCCGATAACAAGATACGGAAGCATGGCGAGGATAGCCGTCCAACCGGCTTGGCTGGCTCCGCCGAGCAGCCAACCCAACGCGCGGCGGACTTCACTGGTAGAGCGCAGCATGAGGAAGGATGTTAATGATGTTGCAAATGAAGAGAAGGCAACACCCGCGAGAATCAAATTAGTTGTGGGGACGGTCTGCCCAACGCGGGCGAGGAAATAAACGATGAAGACGGTCAGAAGGGCGAAAATAAAAGAAGCCGCAGGAATTGCCATCAAACCCCAGAATGTATAGGGCCATTGAATGGACATGGCAATCACTGCGCCCAAGCCTGCACCGGAAGCCACACCAATAAGAAATGGATCCGCCAATGGGTTGCGGAAAAGTCCCTGATAGGCTGCGCCGCTTCCGCTTAAGGCTGCGCCGGTCAATGCGACCAGGATGGTACGTGGCAGGCGAATGTTCCAGATGATGAAGGTGAATTTCTCGTCACCCATGCCGCGTAGGATCTTCCACATTTCAGCCGGGGAAATGAAAACAGAGCCAATCGCGAGGCTAAGCACGAAGGCGAAGAAAAGAAAGAGGAAAGAGGAAAGAAACGGTTTGCGCATGGGCTAATGTAGACAAGTAAACAAATATACATGTACATGCATACTTATTTACTTGTCTACTTGTTTACTTTTTTTTTTACTGCACTACTCAAACAACCCTGGATGCAAAATCTTCGCCAGCGCTTCGAGGCCGTCCACCAAACGTGGACCGGGGCGGCTGATGAGGTTGTCATCGATCGGAAAAATTTGATTGGATTTTACGGCTTCGATGGTTTCCCAACCGGGGCGTGCGAGAACGGATTCAGTCGTTACGCCCCACATTGCATCACCAAGCAGGATGATGGATGGGTTAGCGACAACGATCTGTTCAAGGCTCAACTGCGGATACGCATCTGTGGCTTCGCTGCCGATGTTGAATCCGCCAGCGCGTTCGATCAAAAGATTGCCAAAGGTGCCGGGTCCGTAGGTATATGGCTTGGCAGGGTCAGATGCGTCAATCTCATAGAACACGGACGGGCGCGCGCTGATGGGTGCGATCTTCTCGTCAATCACAGCTACGCGAGCCTTGAGGGATTCAATTAATTCGGTGACGTCGTGCCCGGTCAGTGCGGCAACGTTTTCGAGGCTGCCGTACATTTCTTCGATGGTGGTCGGGTTGTTGACGTAGAAAACGGTCAGACCGAGGTCTTCTAATTGTTTGACTAATTCAGGCGTGTTGATCTCGGCGGCGAGCACGAGGTCGGGTTCGAGGGCAACAATGGCTTCCACGCTGTATTCGCCCATCGAGCCACCAACACTGTCAATCGAAGCGGCTTCAGCGGGATAATCAGAAAATTCATCGCGACCCACAACCTGGTCACCGGCGCCGACGGCAAACAAGATTTCTGTGATGGATGGTGCAAGCGAAACGACACGCTGGGCAGGCGCGGTGAGAGTCACTTCACGTCCGAGTCCATCAGAGGTGACGAGATAGGCAGCGGACTCGGTGGCAACGGCTTCAGTGGAAGCAACTTCTGTCGGAGCAGAATCAACTACCGGTGTGGTCTGAGGCGTTGGCGCGCAGGCAGCGAGCAACGCGATCAATAATGTCAAAACTAAAGTCTTACGAAACATCTTTTTCTCCTAGTGTGTATTTGGTCTGCGCGATAGCGCAAATGAAAATCCCCAGCATAGGCTGGGGAGGTTGGAGAGGCAATCCGGTTGGGGACCCGTTCTCCACCTCCTTTCCGCGAGAAGTGGTTGAACCGATCAGAGCGGGCGACCTGGCTTATCAGCGATTAGCGATTAGCGACTAGCGATTAGCCCAAAGGCTAATTGCTACCAGCTAACTGCTATTTGCTAAATTACAGTTGCGCGACAGCGCCGGGTTTTCACCGGACTTCGCCGCTTGCTGATCGTATATAAAATTATTGTACCACTGCTTTTTTGGCAATGGTCTTTATCAAACCTTGAAACACATACGCATGAAATGGCGTAAGCAAATACCAGTATAAAAATCCGCCCAAGCCGCGTGGAGCAAAATAAGCGGTCTGGATCAGTAGCCCATCTTCCACACGCCATTCCATCCAGCCTTCGCCAGGTGCTTTCAATGTGGAGCGAAACAGGATGTGATTTTCATTCTGAAGTTCCACGTTAGAAAAATTATTTTGCTTGCCATTCAACCATCCACGCAAACGCCACAGCCAATTGGCAAAGAGCCAATCGCCGTTTTTATCGAACCGCTTTACAACATCCATAATTTTTTCAGCAGAGACACTTACTTCCACAGCACGGTGATCGATGAAAAAACCTTCATGCTTCAGGATTTTGACTCCGCTCGAGCCGTCATCCCATACCCGTTCAATTTTCAGCGGATGCAAACGCTTCATAGCCTCGGCGATGGCTGATTCGTAATCCATGAGCTTTACCTCAGGGAAAGTTTTCTGCGCTATGTCGTGCAGTATCAGACTGTCACTCGAAAGCCCACCGACCAACGCGTACGCAATCGGGTAGGGGACAGGGGTCATCATGTCGATGCCGAATGCCATGAACCAGACGGGTACATATGGCAACAGAATCATGCGGCGTTTATGTCCGCGCGCATTGGCGTACATTTTCATCAGATCGGTATAAAGGAAAACTTGCTGCATTCCAATCTCAAATACGCCGCCGCGCCCGCTGGAGTTGGTCAGCGCTGTCAGTAAATAGTCGATGACATTTTGAACGGCGATTGGCTGGGATTTGTTCTTCAACCACACCGGACCAGGAATGATAGGAAATAACTCCGTCATAAAACGGATCATCTCAAAAGAGATGCTGCCTGAACCTGCAATCACCCCCGCACGGAATTCCGTCACTGGCACGCTGCCTTTTCGTAAGGTCACTCCGGTTTCGATGCGCGAACGCATATGCGGTGCGATATGTTGTTCGGGGTCTGCCAAGCCGCCGAGATAAATAATATGTTCCACCCCGGCTTTCTCAGCAGCTTGGGCAAAATTGCGCGCGCCTTCCAACTCGATGGTAGTGTACCCACGCCCGGATGCCATATTATGGACGAGGTAGTAGGCGGTCTGCACGCCTTGCATGGCAGTGATGAGAGTCTCTGGCTCCATCACATCGGCACGGATCATTTCGACTTGCTTGTACCATGTCCGTTTTTTCAGTCGTTCCGGCGTACGTGCCATCGCGCGCACGTGATAGCCGCGTTCGAGTAATTGCGGAATGAGCAAACTGGCGATGTACCCGGTCGCGCCGGTGACAAGGATGAGGGGAGAAGGCATGGAGTTATCTTTCACGTTTCACTTTTCATGCTTCACCATGAAAAGTGAAACGTGAAGAGTGAAAACTATCTCTCTATTTTAAAGGGTGTCACATCGGGATCAATGACTTCGTCGAATTCACGTGCAGCGAGGTGACCGCTAAAGACTGCTTGTGCGATGATATTGGGTGCTTCCGCGTCGCCGATGAGGCGCAGGGATTTTAGGAGTCCATCCGCGAGGGCGGGCTTGAGTTCGTGATACAGGCTGTCGTTAGGAATTCTATCTGTGACCATGACGATGGCGTCGCAGGCGAGAGCCAACTCGGCGGAGGTGATGGTATGAGAAACAGTAGCAGTTTTCGCTGAGAAAGAGGCGAGAGCATGGTGCGAGAGCAGAGTCACGTTTAGGCTGATGAGTCGCTTGTAGATGCGGTCCTGTTCAAGTGTGTGTTCTGTCCATGCGGAGATGGTGGGAGCGGGAGTCACCAGGGTCACTTCACATCCGTTTGTGGCGAGAAGTTCTGCTAGCACGCCGCCCATGTAGTAATGGTCGTCATCGTAGATCAAAATTTTTCCAGTCGGTAATTTCCCATTCATCAGATCATCGGGCGTGAAGACATTGCCGTTGCCGGGGATGGGGCGCGAGTGATAACGCCCCATGCCATCGCGCCGCCATGCCGAACCGGTGGCGATGATGATGTGAGGTGCTCCCGCTTCGAGTGCATCTTGCATGGAAACTTTGCTCGAAGGATAAAAGAAAACATTCTCAAGTTTTTGAATCTGCGTCAGACGCCAATCGATGACGCGCCGCCATTCGATCAGATTTGGCAACGCGGACTCAAGCAGGACGCGCCCGCCTGCCTCACGCTTCGCGTCGGTGAGAATGACTCGGTACCCGCGCTGACCCAACGCCCGAGCCGCTTCCAACCCGGCGGGTCCTGCACCGACGATCAAGATCTCTTCTTCTGATTTTTTCGGTGCGATGATCTCAGGATGCCAATCACGGCGGAACTCTTCACCCATGGTGGGATTCTGTGTGCAGCGGATCGGAACGAAGCGCGTATCGCCGGTGACACAGATGTTACAGCCGATGCACTCGCGGATATCTTCGTGCCTGCCTTCTTTGATTTTGTTCGGCAGGAACGGATCGGCAATCGACGGGCGCGCCGCACCGATGATATCCATGATGCCGCGCTCGATGGCGGAGACCATGCTGTCTGGTGAAGTGTATCGTCCTACACCGACGACGGGTTTGGTGGTGAGCTGCTTGACGAAGGATATATATTTCTCTTGATGTCCTTCTTTGCCAAAGCGCGAGGTGATGGAATCATTTTTCCAGGCGCTGATGTTGACATCCCAAAGGTCGGGAAGTTCAGCGAGCATACTTACGATTTCTTTCGCTTCGCCGTCATGCTGCATGCCTTCTGCGCCGAGGAGTTCATCCACGGCAAAACGCACAGCCACGGCGCAGGTATCACCGACGGCATCTTTGGTGTCTTCGATCAGTTCGCGGAAGAAGCGAACACGGTTTTCAAGTGAGCCGCCGTATTCATCGGAACGGTCGTTGTCTTTGGAGAGAAGATGGAAGGCGAGAGTTAGATTATGCCCGGCGTAGCAATAGATGATGTCGAAGCCTGCCCGCTTGGCGCGGATGGCGGCATTGC
Organism: Anaerolineae bacterium; assembly: GCA_017303655.1. GTDB lineage: Bacteria > Chloroflexota > Anaerolineae > Anaerolineales > Villigracilaceae > Villigracilis. The sequence continues at coordinate 14,267 of JAFLCE010000052.1, read as the reverse complement.
GATGCCATTTGCGGATCTGTTTGAGGTCGTCTTTGCTGGCGGCGCGTGATTGACCCGGTTCATAGCCGCTGCCACCGACTAGTCCGCGTGAGGCGAGGTCGAAGGGGGCGGCACGGGTGTAGAGGTTCGAGGCGTCACGTCCGTTGTAGGAAAGTTCAATACCAGCCAGTGAGCCGTGTTTATGCACGGCATCAGTCATCAACTGTAAGGAAGGAATATCGCCATCATCCCAAATGTGTCCTTCAATGAATGGCGAAAGATCACTGGTGTAGTGGATTTCGGTTTCTTCAGTGCAGACCACGCCCCAGCCGCCCTCCGCTTTCATGCCGCGCATGGCGGCGAGTCCCTTGGGCATGCGCCAGCCAAAGCCATTGCAATGCGGCACTTGATAAAAACGATTCGGTGCAGTGACGGGTCCGATCTGGATGGGCTGAAAAAGAATATCGTAACGAGAGGTCATATAAGTTCCTCATTTAAAAGACCTGACAGGTTTATAAACCTGTCAGGTCTACCTGGTTTTATTCGCAACTGGTCAACTGTGGGAAGAGCGCGTAGGCATATTCTTCCATGAGGTCTGGTGATTCAACGGGCAGCACCACCATGAAGGTCAACACACGCGTATCCGTATCACTCACCGCCCAATAACGGATCGCATATTCATACCCCTGATCCACTGCCAGGAATTCATACAACCGCAAGCCGCTGTCATTGCGGCATTCGGCTTCAAGCTGAAAACTCTGATAATTGCCCAGAATGATCTGCCAGTTTTCGAGATTAAAGAAAGCATCGAGGTCGAGGTCTTCATACCCACATGGGAAAACAAGCGCTTCCAAAAATACGATCGAGATTAAATTTTCACTATACCAGCTCACCGACACACTATCTTCAGACACGGTGTAGGTTCTTTCCCAATCGGGCGTTTCAAAAAGTTTACCGGCAAAGTTGAGCGCGCGATCAATATCTGCCTGGGTGGGCTCCAGCGCAATACAAACCGGCTCGGCAGACTCTGGCTCCAATAGGGTCTCAGCCTCAGGTTCTGACCCTTCTGGTGCGGGTGAAGGCTGAAGCAGAGTAGGAGTGTCTGAGGGGGCAGGTGACCCACAGGCTGCGAGCAGAAAAATAATGACAAACGAGAACAAAAACTTTTTCATGGGTTTTCCTCTAGGTAATGGTTCGAGGCGAGTATATCGCTTGTTTCGTATTTATGTAAACTTTTGGATGAGGCGATACCCGGTAGCATGTGAATAAAAAATTGCCCGGTCTAAAAGACCGGACAATTCGCTTCATTCTACGCTCGTGCTTGCTGCTCACCATCAAGCAGAGTATATACTGCGAGGTTTATACCCCAGGAACATCTTCACATGGATATCGGAACGAAAGAGGATCTGTTCTCCGCTTTCTTTTGCGGCGCTCAAGGCTTGCTTGATTCGCTCCAGCCCGGCTTCGTAGGTCTGCTCGTCTAACAATGCCAATTGAGAAGTGGCGTTATGTTTTAGGAAGGGATCATTCAAGATCGCTTCACCAACATGCACATTTTGTATATGTTCAACGACTTGTGATGTGATCGAATGAAAACCAGCCTGTTCCATCCAAGTCAGCACCGAATTGCCAGAGGGATAGCGTCGCAGATCGGTATCGTAGACGGTATCGAAGTAATCGTAGGCGTACCAGTTGGAAGAGCCTTCGTGTGGGTCATGCCCAATGATCGCCAATGCTCCGCCCGGCTTGAGCAGACGATAGGCTTCAAGGATGAAGGCGCGATGGTCGCCGAAGTGATGGATGGCGTCTACGCAATAAAGAAGGTCAAAGGTGGCAGAACGGTAGGGGAGTTGAGTGCCCAAGCCCCGGCTGAGATGAAGAGGCGCGGGTTGTCCCTTCGCCTGTTGGAGCATGCCCATCGAATAATCCAGCCCATACATGGCGGCGCCGGTCTGATTCAAAAGGTTCAGCCAAAAGCCAGTGCCGCTGCCAACTTCCAAAATGGTTTTGGCATTTGTTTGTCCGGCGAGTTCAAGAAGTGCCTGTCCACGCTCCCAGGTTTGGGAAGCAGGGTAACGTTGATTGTATTGAGATGCGATCTGGTCGTAGTTGAGTTTGAGTGAGTTCATAGCATCTTTATAGATGCCTTAATCCAATGTTAACTTACATTCACGATCTCTTTTACTCTGCCAACTTGCCCATCTGTAAGGCGGACTTTGATGCCGTGCGGGTGGTTGGGCGAACTGGTGAGAATATCTTTGACGATGCCTTTGGTGAGTTTGCCTGTGCGTTGATCTTGTTTGAGGACTATCATCACCGTGATGCCGGGTTTAATGTTTGCGCGAATTTGTCCATTCATCCTGTATGCTCCATGGCGGTCATCCACGGGCGGACTTCGTAGATGAGCAAGCCAGATTTTACGGCGGGGTCTTCGGCGGCGAAGGCTTCGATCTCTTCAAGAGAAACTTCCTTGGTGGTGACCATCATGCCGCCTGCGTCTGGCAGAAGAAACGGTCCGCCGAGTTGTAGTTTGCCTTGTTGGTGTAGTTTGAAATAATGCTGCACATGCTCGTTCACGCCTGCTTGTTGGCGATAGTCCACACCGGTTTGCCACTTGGATCCGGGCTTGTGCAAGACGACATAACGAATGGGGCGTGCGGGTTGATCGGTCATGGTGTGTTTCCTTTTGTTCAGAGAATGGATGCTTCAACCTCGAAGCATACTCGCTCAGGTTTTGTTATGCACCATGCTGGCGGAGTGTTTTAACGAGCGTTGTATTCGTTTAGAAAAACGGTGAAGTCCAGGTCGCCAGGGGAGGCGTTGAAACTGGTCAGGATGGCTGCGGCTTCACTGCGATGTTGTGAGCCGTGATTGACTACATGATACAGGCAATGCCACAAGATGCGGTCACGTTGCTCGCCGTTATCGGCAGTATATTTTTTATGGCTTTCCATGTCTTCATCGGTGAGCCCATTGAGATAGGCACGCATGGCTTCTTCTTCCATGTGAAAGCGCTCGGTGAGAGAGGCAAGGTCGGTGAATTCTTCTGGTTTGATCTCTTCACCGAATTTGTTCTCTTCGAACAAGCCGCGCCAGCCATACTCCGCATCGATGATGTGGACGAGGGTTCCGCGCAAGCCACCGAAGGGATATTCACCCGCAGCGAGGAATTGTTCTGCGGTCACTTTTGCCGCGGCGGCAAGGATTCTTCCGCTTGCCCAGTAGTTGTATTCGTACATGAGGTGGACGTTTGAGATGTTCATATCGGTTCTCCTGAAATCATTTACCGCTACACACACGAAGGGCACAAAGATTTTTTTCTTGGCTTTTGTCAGTATAGCACAGGGTCATCAGGATGTTCAGCATTCCACATGGCAACTACTTGCTCCACTGTTTTGCCGATATTTTTCTTGTTTCGGATTTTCCCACTAAAGGAACCGTTGTTCAACTGACGCTTTAATCTCCTATCCAGACGATGCGCCGCATCGATCTCGCCCTGATAGTTGATATTCGGAAGATAGGTTCCCAGCCCTTCGAGCTTGACCCCACGCCCTTGAAGATTGAAGTGTAGCACTGCATCTTGAAGCCCAGTCAGTGTAGCGATGATGTCCGTTTTGCTTAATGTCGTGCGGGCTTCCAGAAATTCGGCAACCTCCCGCCAGCCAGCGGTTTCGCCATATTCAATTTGTGGACGGTAGTGGTTGAGCGCTGAGATAGGTGAAGCCATGCAATTCCTCCTGATATGTTTACAAACAAGTATCGACATTTTTCAAATATCCTGCCAGGATATTAGCTATTTCCTTATAGGATATTATAGATTTGCTGGCAGGATATTGTCAATTAGATAGGACATCTTTATAAACAAGCCCTCCGAGGTTCTTAAAACCTCGGAGGGCTGGGAGGAAAAAGGACGAGTGGTTCTGGAAAACGAGACCTCCGAAGTCTTTAAGACTTCGGAGGTCTGAAATTAGGTTATCCTGAGGAAGCAGGCTCTTCACGACTAAAAGACCTATAGGATGAGCGTAGAGATCCTTCGCCTATGGTTCAGGACGACACTTGGTACATGAGGTGGATATTTCAAATTTTTACTAGCGGCAATTTCCAGTCTTAAAGATTCATTTTGTAATGCCAGTTTTCAGGCCAAACTAATAGGACACCATGCTCAATACAAAGGCTTTCCCAAGAGATGTCTGAAGGTTCTCTTTCAATCACTAATACTCCACGAACTTTTCCTTTGTCTTTTAATATATGACAATACCTTATTAATTGACCCAACCCAAGCCGTAATTGTTTCTCTTCATTTTCTTTTGTAATAGATTTTATTTCAGCAACCCAGGTCTCATCTGCTTTTTTCCAAGCAATATCAAAATTCGGTTCATTAGGTTTTGGTGATAAAGGTGTTAAGCCTTTTTCGCTTAAGAAATTGGCAAATTTATTCTGGGTTCGTGCATGGCTTTTTAAGCTTCTTTCCACTAAAGAAGGATCTCTGGAGAATGGGTCTAACGCACCTACTGACTTTTCTTCATCAGCAATCCTGTATTCTCCTCCAAACCTACTAAAGATGCTATTTTCTGCTATTTGCATTTTATTTGGTTTTGATAAGTTTGAAGTAAAAAGGTCTACGAAAAAACAAGGTAGTTTAAATAAATATCCTTGTAGTGGTCTTACATCTCTTAGCTTGCTAAAAGCAAAGGGGAAATAAATTGGTTTATGCTTTAGTCCATTTATTTGGCTCAAAATGTCTGTTTGATATCGCCGAATAGTATTTAATGCTAATGGACTATTTAGCATTTCAAAATTTTCAAGCCCTAAGTACCAACCGGCTCGCGTATGAGGCGTAATTCCAGCATCCCTTGCAGAAGCACCTCGTGCTGCCCAAGTTATTTTATCTTCCCAAAAATGTCCAGTTGCTACCGATTTAGATGTTATGGCTTGAGCTTTTTTGTCGTAATGGAAAACTATATCTCCAGATGAAACATACTTAATCAAAGAATAGCCCCAAAACTCTTCTCCATTTTCGTTATATTGGGGTGCTTTTAAATTAAAACCAATATCACGACGATCAGTTACTTCAATCCAGTATTTTTCTTGACTATTGTTTGACCACCATTGATTAATAGGCATGTTCACCTTTTTGTACGTGACAGTCACCTTCAAGGTGACTGTCACGTGGCTCAACTAACTCAACAACCCTCTAGCAAACGTCAGCAAGGCTTGCACATCATTGAAATTCGTGAACGGTCCCACTGAGATGCGCACGGCACCGGAGGATTTGCCGTCGATGCACAGGCGGAAATCATCGATGGTCATTTTGTCTTTGTGATCGGGCGAGGTGAAGCACACATCCAACTCCACGCGGGAGATGCCGAGCGCCACTTCACCCGCGCCGGGGTTGCAGAAGCAGCCGGTGCGCAGAGAGATGTTCACTTTGTTGGCTTCGCTTTCAACGAAGCGATGATCGAAGGCATGATCGTTTTTGTCGTAGAAATTAACGGTGACAGCTCCGCCTCTTCCTTCAGTGGAGTTGGGTCCGAACAACCGCACCAGCGGCACGCCGGTACTGTGTTTCATGGACGTGAGATTTTCCAACAGCCAGCCGGTTAATGTTTTGACACGTTCGCCGATGACCTCATAGCCAATGGATTCAATATGCTTGAGCCCGATTTCAAGCGCGGGGATGTTCAAGTAATCTAGCGTGCCGTCTTCGAAGGCAGGTGCGCCTTCGGCGAGATAGTATTTATCGCCTTGCACGGATGCGACGGTGATCGTCCCACCAGCGAACCAGGGACGATGAAGTTTTGCTAATGCAGATTTTCTTGCGATGAGTGCGCCGAGCCCGGTTGGGTAGCCGAATATTTTATAAAAAGAGATCGGCACGAAATCTGGTTTGACTTTGCTCAGGTCAAGCTTGTTGGTGGGGACGTAGGCAGCCGCATCAAGCAGCACGTCCCAGCCGTGGGCGTGGGCTTTCTCGATCCATTCGAGTGGATGTTTGACGGAGGAGAAGTTCGATTGGGCGGGGAAAGCAAACAGGTTATGACCAGCCTTGGAAGGGCGAGACAGCTCAAGGTCCAGTTGTGAGGCGTCGACCCGCATTTCGGGCAGCATGACGGGGATGTAGGTCACCTCCGCGCCGCGGGCATGCGCGAATTCGCGAATCCCATTGACGGAGTTGTGATTGTCGAAGGTGAGGAGGTAGCGTCCGTTCGGGAAGGGGTAACTCTCGCCGACGAGTTTGAGCGCGCTGCTGGCGTTGGACGTGAAGATGGCGAGATATTCGTCTGGGTCGGCGTTGAAGAAGTTGAGGATGTAGTCGCGCGTGCCTTCAACGAGATGTGTGGCAGCTTGCGAAGTGGGGTTGGTGGAATGCGGGTTGCCGAAGACGTTCTGTTTGAGAAGGTCGTAATGTTTTTGGATTTGCGACTCGGCATAGATGCCGCCGCCGGTGTAATCGAAATAGACATGCTCGCCTGAGTCGAGCCGGGCGTAGTCGGTCTTGCGCAGGTCGTCTATTTTTTGGGTCTGTTTGTAAGCGGGGTATTTTTGAAGGAAGGTTTCGAATTCGGTGCTCATTCGCGGGTCTCCTGAAATCTATTTAACCACAAATTACCCGTAGAAAGGTAAACCGGCTGGCTTTTAAATTACTTACTAAAGATAGGGTTACGTCTTAACTGATGTTATATGATAATCATCCAGAAAAAGCTTGTGCTATGGCAAGATTGCATAGTGGAACCTAATTTTTAACAGGAGTTTTTATGGTATTGGTCACACGAAATTTAAAGATCTATTTCGCAGCAGTTGCCTTATTAGCATTGTGGGTGGGTGCCTGGGGATACTTTATCCCTACCCAGGTGGATGAAGCCATTCCGTGGTTGGTGCCGCCGTTGCATGCTCGCTTTTTGGGGAGCATGTATCTTTCTGGCGCAGCTTTTATGGTGGCTGGGATGCTTTCTAAACGGTATGACGAAGTGAAGACGATGGTTCCAATGATCGCCATATGGACGGGGATGTTGTTCATCGTTTCACTTTTCTATTTGGGCGAGTTCGATTACAGCCGCCCGCAGGTATGGATCTGGTTCGGGGCGTATCTTGTTTATCCTGCGATTGCGTTGTGGGTGACATGGTTGAACCGTAATTTGAATGAAGCGCATAGTGGCAAGGCTTTGCCTGCATGGGTTAAGGGATATTTGTTGGTGCAAGGAATTCTAGTGAGCTTGTTATCGTTGTCGCTGCTTTTCGCGCCGGATCTTATGGTGACGGTTTGGCCCTGGAAGATCACCCGTCTGTTGGCACAAATTTATTCTGCGCCTTTCCTCTCGTATGGGCTCGGCAGTTTGATGCTGAGTCGCCGTCAGACTTGGAATGAAGCGCGGGTGGTTTTGATCGGGACGGTTGTCTTTGCGATCTTTGTTTTGCTGGCATCTATCATTCACCGTGAGCTTTTCTCATCCGCAAACGCCTCTACTTGGATTTGGTTTGGCGGCTTTGCGATTGCTTCGTCTGTGCTTGGCTTTATGACCGTTCGGTCTCTTGCGGAAAAATCGTCATGATGAATCCGACTCGTATGTATACGGCGGTTGCAGGTATCTTTCTGTTATTGCAAGGCACCTCCACGCTAACATTTCGGCTTGTGCCTGCACTGGATGCAGCCTTCCCACAATTGCTGGCAATCACACAGATGGTTCCCACTCATTCGATGCTTCACATCATCACTGGGGTGCTGGCGCTGGTCGTCCTCTTTCGCGGCGGGGAACGCGGAGCTTTGTGGTTCTCAATGGGCTTTGGTACTTTTTATACGGGCTTGGCGCTGTATGGCTACATTACCCATGCGCCCACGATGCTCCATTTGCAGATGTTCGACCATCCCTTTCATTTGTTATTGGGCTTGTTGGGTCTGGTTGCGGCTGCTGGAGTTTTATATTTCTCAAACCTCAAAAAGGAATCATCATGAACACAAACCGTTTACCTATTGCTTTCCCTTTACGTGCCTGGCTGGCGGTTGAAGTATTGTTTGGAGTTGGTGCCGTGTTGGCTGTTGGGCTTGCGCCTGCCGATACTGCCACCAACTTTGCCTGGCCCATTCAACCCGTTGTGATGGCTGCTGTGCTGGGTGCGTTCTACATTACTTCGGCTCCGCTCTTTTTATTTCCCTTGCTTGCCAAGCGCTGGGAGATGGTCCGTGTGATGATTTTGCCAGCGGCTTTGTTCAGCACCATTCAACTCGCCGCCACCTTCCTGCACTGGGATAAATTCTCCGTAGGCACGCTTCCATTCTATGTTTGGTTTGCCAGTTATCTTTTGCCGCCGCCACTCTTCGTCGCTTCGTATTTATGGCATCAAAAACGGATCGGTGAAGAAGCGCCCGTTTCGCCTGAAGACCAGATCCCTGCCTGGTTGCGGACGACCCTGCTCGTGCTTGGTTCCGCTCTCGCGTTGATCGCTTTCGTCACATTTTTCTTCCCGAATGCGATCATACCCATTTTCCCGTGGAAGTTGACTGCATTGACCGCCCGTGCTCTTAGTGGGTGGCTTGCCGCGGTTGGAACGCTCATGCTCTCCATGCGCAATGAAAACAGCCGCATCCGTTCTCGTTTGAGCACGCCCATGCTGATGTTGCTCTTGCCTTCTTTGCTGATGCAAATGTCGCGTTATGCAAACGAAGTCAATTGGGGTAGCCCGGTTTTGTGGATAGGGTTGTTCCTTATCACATTGACAGGTTTAAGCGGTCTCGTGCTTGCTATTGGTAACTGGCGTGAACCATTGAGCTAAGACTATTGAACAAAAAGCAGCCTCGCACATTTACGAGGCTGCTTTTTGTTTGTAAGCTGATTTTTTATGCCTTTACAGGGTTACTTAATTTTCCAAGACCTTCAATTTCCACATCGACCACATCGCCGTTGCGAAGTTCACCTACACCAGCGGGCGTGCCAGTGAAGATTAAATCGCCGGGTTCAAGCGTCATCACTGAAGAAATATAAGCGATCAAGGTACCGACATTGAAGACCATATCACGGCTGGATGCCATCTGCCGCATCTGCCCGTTGACGCGGCAGGTCACCACCGCATCTGAAGGATCAAAATCGGTGTCGATCCACGGACCGAAGGAACAGAAGGTATCGAAACCTTTGGCACGAGTCCATTGCTCGTCAGATTTTTGCAGGTCGCGGGCAGTGACGTCATTGCCGATGGTATAGCCGAAAATAAATTCCTTCGCGCTTTCGGCAGTGACATTCTTAGCGCGTTTGCCCATCACCACCACCAATTCGCCTTCATGCTCCACTTGTTTTGATTGCGTCGGCAAGACGATGTATTCACCTGTGGCAATGATCGAAGAAGGTGGCTTCAAAAAGATAAGCGGAATCTTCGGCACTTCATTGCCCAATTCTTTGGCGTGGTCTACATAATTCCGTCCCACACACACGATCTTGCTTGGCTCACAGGGCGCGAGAAGCTTCAACTCCTTGAAAGGAGTCCGTGCTTCGCGGCGGCGATATTCACCGAAGATCTGTCCCTGCACTTCGCCAACTTTGTCTTCCAGTATCCAACCGTAGGTCGTGGTGCCTTCCGGAGTTTGATAACGAATGATGCGCATGTGATTCCTTTTGTCCATACTCCGGTGGTTGAGTAGCCCTGAGCGGCACGCGAAGGGCGTATCGAAACCACCAGCTAATAGAAAATTGCTTCATTTATGGGTGGTTTCGATACGGCGGCGGAAATGCATCGCCGCCTACTCAACCACCGGGCACATATTATTATTTTCCTTTATATTCGCTAATGTTCAACCGATCCACATTCAACAATAGTTCATTGACGGTTTTCCCCATCAACGGGTGAACCAGATCCGGCGCAAGGTCATTCAGCGGCACCAAAACAAAGGCACGTGTATGCAGGCGCGGGTGGGGGATGACCAACGGCGGCGAATTGAGAATGACATCGTCATAAAACAAAATATCCACATCGATCACCCGCGGACCATTCTCAAAGGTGGGTTCACGCCCCAGCACGGTTTCAAGCCGCTTCAAGTGACTGAGCAACGACTCCGGTTCAAGATAAGTTGTCACCATCACAACCTGATTTAAGAAAGGCGGCTGGTCGGCATAGCCCCACGGCGGCGTTTCATACACTGGCGACTTCTTCTTCACATCCATTTGAGGCGTAAGGTTCGAGATCGCATTCTTAAGATGTGAAAGTCGGTTTCCCAGGTTGCTTCCAAGAGCAAGGTACGCGATGTGATTTGTCATGGGGATATCCTATTCCTATAAAGTGTGTTCGTCGTAGTGTTCAACGACATCCGCAGCGAGCCAGTTTTCAATAGTCGGGTTTTCGAAGGCGCTATCGGGTAGTCCGCGCACCAGTTCGATCATTTCCAAACGTTTTTGTTCGAACAAAGTGCGCAGCTCGGCTTCACTCGTCTGCTTATATTTTGCCACGATTTCTGCATTATATGCATCTGTATCCCCCGGACCATCATACACAAACGATGGATCTTTCAAAGCGCCTTGCACGGCGATGACACCTTCATGCCACCATACAAAGGCATGTGCCAACACATCGCCAAAACGCGCCAAACCTTCTTTTTTCAAATACTCTTCCTTTTTATCAGAGGCATCAAACTTTGCCGGTAAGGCTTTCCATTCATGCTCAAGCGTATCCAAGGTCAGGAACTTGCTCAATGCGACTAGATGCTCTCGCGCATGGCTGATGAAGATGCCGTTGAGCCGTCCCTGAATGCGACGATCTTCAAACGCTGCCTCATTCATGGACCTCAAGTCTGCTGCGGCTTTCTGACGCGTTTTCTCAAAGTGAGCCAAAAACTCAGCTTCATCCCAATCTTTATACTTGGCAACCGCTTCGGCATTGAAAGCGTCAAAGTCATATTTTTTCTTTTCGAATTCACGGTTCTCGGCAATCGCCAATACGATCGGCATCACATCTTCCCACCAGGCAAGGATGTGCGCCAGCATATCGCGGAACTGGTCATAGCCCTGTCTGCGTACCCGCTGAGAACCATCCAACTCCGGCAGGCGATTGAAACGTTCAATATAGGTTGCCCATTCGATCTCAACAAAATCGATTACACGTTGCTTATAGCTCATTGTTATTCTCCATTTATTTGACCATAGACCGCAGACGATAGACTATCGATGGCAAACCACGGTCTGTGGTCCATTGTCTATCGTCGTACTTTCACTCAAACAATTCTACAACGTCCACGGGTTCCAATGCCTTCTTCAAATCTGCGCTCTTAATAATGACCGCAGTATCGCGCATTCCAGACCCAATTGACACTTCCTCTTCCTTCAAGACGCTCGCTTCAATCAACATCCGCACGGGTTTCGCCAACCCAAACGGACCGACCGTCCCGATGCGATAGCCTGTTACCGCCAGCACCTCTTCTTCCGTCGCCATTGTAATACGCGAACGTCCAAGGAGTTTCCGCAAAATTTTCCACGAGATCTGCCCCGCTCCCGCCACGAGGACTAGCGCGAACTCATCCTCCGTCACGCGGAAGAGGATGGTTCGCACGATCTGCGAAGGGCGCTGTCCACGGTCACTGGCGGCTTTCTCGAACGAATCCACCGGCGTCTCGTGCCGAAAGATTTGGTGGGGGATATTTAGTTTTTCTAAAGCGATGCTGACGGGAGGCTGGTTCATCAAAGCGAATTATACCTTTTGGTTTTGTAACTCCGAAGGAGTGGCAAGATTATAGATTTGAGGCGTCAATCAATAAACCCCGAGGAGGTGTCATATTCTTTGCGCTATGACACCTCCTCGGGGTTCGAATCTGTTTTGTGTGGTTCTAGTTGGGATTGTTACTTTGTCTTCTCTTTATACTCGCACAAATGCTTGACCGGGCATTGCGGGCACAACGGTTTCCTCGCATTGCACACCTCGCGCCCCAAGCGGATGATGTTCAAATGTGCCGCATAATACGTCTCTGGCGGGAAGACCGATTCGAGATGGGGGTGGGCTTGCTCCAAGGTCATCCTCTCGGGGCGCAGACCGAGGCGACCGGTGACGCGGTAGACATGTGTGTCTACGGGGAAGGCGGGGATGCCTAATGCGAAGCATAAGACGATCGCGGCAGTCTTCGGTCCGACGCCGTTGAACTTCGTCAGCCAGGCACGGGCTTCTTCGGTCGGCAGACCCGCTAAAAAGTCCAGGTTGAGCGAGCCACGTTCTTTTGTGATCGCGCGCAGCACCTGCTGAATCCGCGGACCTTTTTGATTGCCCAGTCCTGCCGGGCGGATGGCGTCGATCACGTCCGTTTCGTTTGCATCGCGCACGATTTCCCAGGTGGGGAAACGGGCACGCAAAGCTTCGAACGCGCGGTCACGGTTCACGTCATTGGTATTTTGCGAAAGGATGGTGGAGACAAGCTCGTCGATGGCGGGTAGCTGGTTGCGCCAGATCGGTTCGCCGAAAACATCTAAAAGGGTTTTGTGAATTTTGAGAGCACGTTGTTTTATATCAGACATGGGATTAACTCTTCGTAAAGGATGAAATCAATTGTAGCGTATTCTCAATGACTTCACGATGTTTCTCGTTGATGAGGTCTTTGAAAAGCAGTGCAGTTTCTTCATATAGATCGAGCGCTGCCATGCCGCGAGTTTTGTAAGCAGGGACGCCGCTCTCTACATCCATGCCAAAGGAAAGGCGGAAGGCACGCGTCCAGGCTGGGTGAGTTTTGCCGAAATGTTCTTCAAGGATGGCGAAGGCACGGTTCTCGCTTTCGATCATCAAACCTGCCTGCACCAGCGCCGCAAAAGAAAGATTTTTGAACATACCCCAGGCAGCATAAAGGACCTTTGACTCATTGCTCGTCTTTAGTCCGCTCATGATCTTGTGAGCTTCTTCAGCACAGCCAGATAAATTATTAACGGCATGTTCATTGGCGGCGGGTTGTAAAGGCTTCCAATTAAAGTCCAATGCGGCTTGCTTGAGTTTGGCGAGTGCGCCGCTTTCATCCAGGAGGATTGTTTTATTTCTCAACCCCGGCACTGCCCACACGGCGCTTTGGGGTTTGGTCAGCGAGTCGAATTCGTCGGCGAGACGCATGTACTTAACGCTGAGCAGCTTCCCGTTAAAGAGTTGAAGCGAATAATCATCTTCAGGCAGTTCGTCTACAAAAATATCCAGATCCACATCGCTGTATTCGTCTTGCGTCCCGCGTGAGTAACTGCCGGAGATCGATAGTCCAATAACGCCCGGTTGATTGAACCGGGCGCGGAGGGATTGAAGGAATGTAGTTTCTAATGGCTTCATAATTTAAAGACGGGATAAAGTTTGCCGGTAACCAGACCGGCATAATTTTTTAGGATCTTTTCCGGTCCGAACGCAGCCAGGGCTTGCATCTGCGCTTCAGTCAGGGCGCCAAGCTGACGGAGAATCTCCAGCGTCACTGGCGGGCGGACGCGCACATGGGTATGTAGATGGTCATCCATGGAAGATTTATCACCGTCACTAACTTTGATGACAATGCCCACGCCGCGTTCATGGATGACGCCCGGCATGATGCCAATGATCTGAAAACCTTCCGCGCCTCGTTTGGTGACGATCTTGCTTTGCGCCACTTTCATGAGTTCGGTGTCAAACTCGCCATGATTGCCGATCATTTCGGAGTGCGTTGTCATGGCAGATGTGATCTTCTTGCAGGCGATAGCGCGTGCATCAGGAAGTTCGCGAGGGTCACATAGACGTGCCATACCCAGCGCGGAGTTATAAATCGGGAGAGCAAAGTTGGGCGCTGAGCAGCCATCTGTACCGAGATGAATGTCTTTAGCATCCATGCGGCACATGTCTGCTATGGTGTGGAGAATATCCTGTTGAATGGGATGATCTACTGAAAGATAAGTCTCCAGGGGCAGTCCGCGCATTTTTGCGAATGCCAGCATGGAGGTGTGTTTGCCGGAGCAGTTGTTGAAGTTGGAAGTGGGCGTGATGTTTTGCTGAATGACCTCACGCAGTTTTCCAGCATCACTCGGCAGGTGCGGACCGCATTGCAGTTGGTTTTCTTCTATACCGATTTTTTTCTGCATGCCAACGACTGCATCGAGATGGATCTGTGCAGTGTCGTGTGAGGCGCAGGAGAGGGCGAGTTCACGCTGAGTGTAGTTGTAATGCTCCGCCCCGCCTGCTTCTACAAATGGCAAGACCTGAAATGGTTTGGAAGAAGAGCGCAAAAAGGCGACCGTGTCAGGGTCGCCATAAGAGTTTAGTAAGCTGCCGTCTGCGCTGACCACAGCAATCGACCCTCTGTGAATGGCTTCGACAAGATCGCCGCGTGT
>JAFLCE010000051.1 GCA_017303655.1 Anaerolineae bacterium | reverse complement strand
TCATCATCACCGAGTAGCCTTCCCCAGTGATACAGCGCCAATCTCAATAAGAACAACGCAGGTGCCAATGCCGCGGCGACTGGCAAACTGGATTGTGCCACCTTGCTGTAATCGCCCTGACTCGGAGCCTGCACGATCTCGCCGACCACCTGTGTCCAACGAGCGACCTCCTCGCTCATGGCACGCACTTCCTTGTCGGCGGCTTTGTCGAAGATGCCCGCCAGGGCTTCGGAGATGGTTTCGGCGGGGAAGATCAGGTGATTGAAGATCTGCGAGATGGTGGTTGTGGTATTTCCTCCACCTCCCGTGGGTGGAGTGGGCGTGACTGTGACCGTCACAGTGGGTGTGGGAGTCAGGAGCAGGTCTGCGTTGGAGGCATATACTGGCGTGGCAGACATTGTCATTCCACTCAGGAGCAGGAAGGCAAGGAAGATTGTCAGGATGATAAGGACGCGAAGTTTTTTCATAGATCCTTCAGAGCGTGTTGGGAGATATAGTTCCTTGTAAAGCACAATTGCTGGTATCCGCATTGTTTACAGATCGATGGTTGCTGCAGGGCATTCATGGGTGGGTGCGGACCTTTCTTCGCAAGGTTGGATAGGGACTCCACTGTTTTTTCCAGATCCCTGTTGGCAAGGAGTTGATCGAAATGCTTCGCTTCGCCGGTCTCCCGATCCAGGGCAACGATGGCAGGCGTGTTGGACCAGGGTTGTTTTCCCAGGGTGGTGCAGCGACTTAGCAGGGAAAAGCGCAGTTGATCCTGTGCGCCATTGGAGACGAGTGAACCAATCTTCGTTTCCGTGACATGTCCCACAGGGATCTGCCAGACCCAGGTATCGAATTGGACAGGCAGACGTACTCCAGGTAGGGTCAGGCAGACTTTCTCCGCATTCAGGCTGTAGCCAGCGTCACGTCCGATCAGCATCGCGGCGCGCCAATCCTGGGAGAGGAACGCCCAGGTGCGAACGTAAATAAACAGGTTGCGCCAATCGCCGCCGAGATTATTGATCGCATTCTGGGAACCATACCGGCGACTCATGGAGATATTCCCGCCGCGAAAGAGGGGCATAAGTTCCGGGGCGCGAAGATTATTATGTTGCCTTCTATATTCCTCCACTTCGCGGATGTAGGTTCGAATTTCCTCGATCAAAGAGTCAAAGTCATACTTGATCAAGAATTCGAGCAGAGTCCCACCGGATGATAGATCTTCGAGGGATTTCCAGACGGGATCGAAGGGCGGGGTAGGGTCGGCGCCCACCAGCCACCAACGTGCGGCAGCGGGGCAGAAGGTGTAGACCAGCGCAGATAGGATGGGATTCCCGCGCGCGTTTTTGGGGTTGAGCAGGGCAAGGAAGAGATCAGTGTACATGCCAGACCATCAGAAGAAAGGGAATCGTTCGCCAGGCGGCGGGGGATTTCATGCCGGTGAGGGATTGCTTCTTAAAGCATCTCCAGAAGAACTGAATGATGCTGGTGATCAGGAAGGAAAGGAATACAAGCAGGATCAGGGATGGGATATTGGAATCGGGTAAAGCCCAAAGAACTGCCATCCAGAGTTTGACATCCCCGGCGCCCATCCATCCGCTTGCCCAGGCGGAAAGCAGCAGAAAACATGCCAGCCACAAATCCATATGCCCTGGGAAATGCACGATCATGCCCGCAAGAATCAATGGATACGTACACCAGTTCGGGATGCGGTGGGTGCGCAGGTCATAGAGGCTCACAGCCAAAATATAAAAAAGTAACCAGGTCATTGGTCGCTTATGATATACAGGGATGTGGGTGGGTATGAGGAATGTGTCGTTTTTGAAAAGTGACAGCCAACCTTGACAAGGGATGTTTTGTTGTAATTTGTGTAACTTAACCCATAAGTTTGCCACGGCTGGAAGCATAAGTTTGCTGCTTCCAGCCGTTGGTCAATGACAAAAAGTAACGGGGTGAAGGACGGACTGGAAGGATAATTTTGCCGTTAGTAAATTCTGGAAGCATAATATTGCCAGAAGTAAAGGGCTCATGCTCGGGGGATATATCGATGGTGCATCGGTCAATCTCAAATCCAATTGGAGGCAAATTATGCTAACCGAAACAGAGTTGTTCCAACTTTGCCAGAATCTCAACATATCCCAACAAGCCTAACAGATTATTACAGAAATTCGTCTATCCCCTCCGGTGCGACCCTGCTTTCAAAACATCCAGCCGATTGCGTTGAACTTTTTGATCACATTGCGCACTGTCTGGTCATCGCAGCTCAATGTTCGCGCTATTCGCCGCGCTGTTTCCTTACGGGCGCTTGCCAGCACAATCTGACTGCGACGTATTTCAGCCGATCTTGTGAGCGTAGACCCGTTACCACTATCCTATTCTCTCTATTGTTAATGCATTAAGGAGTTTGTTTATGGAAGAGAGTGAATAAACTAATTGAAACAGAAGCGACTCTCAGATTGGAAAGAAGCGGGATGAAAATTGATGAAATTGTATGACGTAATTCCCATCTCAGAATATTTATGTATTGAAGGGTGCCTGTGTTGTTGCCTGAAATAAATACGTGCGACTTTTGCAATCAGGTACAATTCCCATATCAAAAATGAATTTTCAGCCTGGAGGCAGGATGACAGATGTGATTGAATTCAACAAGGTTTTGAAAGAATGGTCAGAGCGGTTTATCAGCCGTTCCATGCGCAATTACATGCGCTTTGTCAAAGCATCAGGATTGTCCCTGTCTCATTTCAGTATCCTGATGCACCTCTATTATCGCGGCCCAAACGATATTTCAGAAATGGGTGAGCATCTGGATATCACCATGCCGGCTGCCAGTCAGCTGATAAAAAGATTGGTGGACGAACAATTGGTTGACAGGGCGGAATCCCCCCAGGATAGAAGGGTCAGACAATTAACGCTAACCGCCAAAGGGCGCACCCTGATTGAAAAGGCTATTGAGTTCCGCAACCAATGGATTGAAAGCTTGCACGTGACACTTTCCGAAAAGCAACTGGAGACAATCTCCGCATCATTAAGGGATTTGGTAACAGCGGAGCATGACCTCGACAGGCAATAGAATCTTGTCTCCTGCTTCATCATGGAGCAGGAGATACAAGCCTAATAAGTCAACCCATGTCCAAATGGGAACAACGGATTCTCAGAGTCATACGGCACATCTTCTTTTTGTTCCCGCACAGCTTCCATCGATGCGGGTAATTCAAAGGGGAGTTTCCCTTGAGGCACAAATTTGCCAAAAATTACATCCAGCACTGCCCTGTCGTTTGCGCCAAAGTTCGCCAGCAAGGCAACACTTTGTTCTGCAATCTCAGGGATAACTGATGGACGTTCCAGATAAATATCAACAATCGTGGGGACGCGGCTGATTACATCTAAGATATGTTCCTTCTCCCTGCCTTGGAAATCCAGATCCCCGGCATGGAAATAACTTTCCAATAAACCTTTGCGTTTCTCATACGGAGCATTCAGACGTAGGATGGCAATATCTGCATTAGCCAGGTTATTGACCACCCGTCCATACCTGCTGGCGGTTTCAGGATTAATATTCTCAACATAAATCTTCAACTCACCCCTGAGCGGAAGAATTCCTTCCTCATTTTTCAACAAGACGATGGATTTGCGCTGGGCGAGTTCCCCTACCTTTCGAAATTCGGGGTTGCCAACGGTTTGTTCAGCGATATCAGGATCAACGTAAGGATTGTCGAACAATCCCAGGCGGAATTTTTCTCGCAGCAGGCGGCGAATGGATTGGTCGATGCGCTCCTCCCTGATCCTTCCACTGCGAACCAGTTCCACAATGACTTCGGGACATGCCTCTCCTCCAAACTGATCCACGCCCGCCTCAATCGCCTTTTGAATGCGCCCAGCCACCGATAGATGCTCCACCCCCCAGGCTTTGGCAGGGATAAGTTCGCGTCCCATCACCTTGACAGGGTTGATAAGCATCCAATCGGTGCAGACCACGCCATCGAAACCATATTTCTCACGCAGCAAGCCTGTGATGACATCCTTATTAAAACCAAAGCCAACTTTTTCAAATGAAAGACCAACCGGCATCCCA
Source organism: Anaerolineae bacterium (assembly GCA_017303655.1). GTDB lineage: Bacteria > Chloroflexota > Anaerolineae > Anaerolineales > Villigracilaceae > Villigracilis. The sequence continues at coordinate 28,245 of JAFLCE010000051.1, read as the reverse complement.
TAGTAGGGCATGATTTGTGCCGTGCCAGCCCTGAACGCCGCTTCGAACGGTTTCAAGTGATATTCAAACTGAGCACCCGGATAGACCTGTTCCTTGCCATAAGGGAAATGCGCGTCCTCGCCATCCTTCTGCGGACCCGCGCCCGGGAAGTGCTTGGTCATACAGGCAACGCTTTGCGCCCCCAATTGCTCGCCCTGAAAGCCGCGGATGTAAGCGGCAATCATCTCGGACGCAAGGTTGGCATCTTCGCCAAACGTGCCGTTTGCCCGACCCCAGCGCGGCTCGGTGGACAGGTCTGCCATCGGATGTAAAGCCAGGCGAATGCCTACCGCCAGGTATTCCTGCCGGGCGATATCGGCGAATTGTTGAACCAATTCAACATCGCGGGCAGCGGCAAGTCCAGTCTGCTCAGGGAATTGAGAGAACTTCCCCGCCATCATGCTCGTCGCCGGATTCTGAGTGAAAGCATGGCGGGGATCAGAGGAAATCGTGATGGGGATGCCTAATCGGGTTCGCTCCGCAAGTTTTTGAATGCGGTTATACCATTCTGCCATCGGACGCGGATCAGCAGTTTGGAGCACATTGAAGTGATTCATGAGCCGTCTGGCGATCAGGTCAGAGGATTGTGGCATGGGAATGATTCCGCCTTTCTCCTGCAAAGTGCCGTCATTATTCATGCCGATCATGGTTTGGAACATGATGCCCGCTTTTTCTTCCAGGGTCATCTGTGTCAGAAGATCTTCCACCCGATCTTCAATGGGACGGCGCGGGTCTTCGTAGGGATCAAGCTTTCCGTTCTTGTTCAAATCCCGGAATACGATCCCGTCTTCCCGCAGGAGAGGAGCTTCTCCTCCCAGGAGGGATAGGTTATGTTGGGTGTTAATCTCTGGTTGGATTTCCCGCCTGTAATATACAATATAGACGAGAACAAAAAGCCCGGCGAGTATGATTAATATTTTCATTAACACCTTCTGTTTTTTAATATAAAACTAACAGCGAATAATATCACTTTCTATAACGGGATTCTGGTTTCGCATTCCGAGCATATGCTATATTGCGGGAATACCCATCTTGCCCAGCCATCCAGCAGCGCATTTCCTGTAAAAAAGCCAGGGGTGGTTGAGTTCCTTCCCCACAAAAGAAACCAGACTGTCACCTTCCGGCATTTTTCACAATAGTGATCAAAACTATTTGAGCAATTCAATGCCTTTGATGCCCACATATCATTAGAAGGTTTTCCGGGCATTATCGTTTTACCCGCAGATACAACTTTCCCTTTATTATGTATGATCATTTTATGCTCCCTGTGAGCCGATAATATCCTCCAGCCACCTGAGTTCACCTTGAAGGCGATGGAGGTGATACTGAAGGAAGAGTTGACGGGCCTTTTCCTTTTTCCCCAATACAGACTGTGATTTTTTTATTTTGCCAATTATTTTATAAACAAGACCCCGGCGCTTTTTAATAAATTGACTGCGCTGATCCTTTTCCAGCACATCTAACATCGTCAGGCTCGATGCGAAACCATGATATTCTTCGAATAAATTGATGGACTCTATGAAGATGCAATCCTTTAAGAAGCGGCGTCCCACTTCCGTAATATGATAGATGCGTTCGAAGCCACCCGGCTGGCGCACCCATTTGATCAGCCCCCAACGCTGCAGGAGTTGCATCTCACGGTTTACATCTACAGAATTAGTATCTACCGGCGCCTGGATTGGCATGTATTTTCGATATTCAGACAACTGCTGAATGGTCATCGAGGCGCGGCTTAGATATCTCAATATATGCAATGCTTCATTTGAGATGGGTCTGCACATCTGATTGCCTTTCAACTCCTCAAAGCCTCATTAATTGCTGGCAGGATGGTCGCCACATCCGCATGGATAATTACATCAGCAACCTGGTCCAGCAAAGTGGGCGTTTGGTTGACGATAACCAGTTTCAAGCCTCTCAAATATGCGCTATCAACCAGTGCCGAAGAAGGCCCTCCTGCCAGGGATGTTCCGGCAACCAATAAAAGGTCAGTCTGACGGATTGCCTGTTGGGCGGCCAGCATTGCCCGAACTGGCAACTGTTCTCCGGTTAGGATAACGTTTGGCTTCATCGTCCCTCCGCATTCTTTGCAGCGCGGAACGATTCCATCGGTCAAATATTGATCCAGCAGGGGGCGGAATGGCGCGATCCTGTAACACTGAATGCACGTGGCTTCAGTCAATGAACCGTGAATTTCGATGACATTTTTCGAGCCAGCCCGCTGGTGCAGCATGTCAGCGTTTTGAGTGACGAGAGCTTGAATCTTTCCTTTGGCTTCCAGTTCAGCCAAAGCATAGTGGGCGGCATTTGGTTCGGCAGTGATGATCTTCTGGAAGAGCGGCTTCATGCGCTGGTAGAAGGTTTGAGGGTCGCGCCCGAATGCCTGAATAGTGCTTTCGTCCGTTCCATCACTCTCCAGACGCGCCCATAGCCCGGTACCAGGACTGCGGAAATCAGGGATGCCGGACGGCGTGGAAAGCCCCGCGCCTGTGAAGGCGACTGCCGCCCGGCTCTCTGTAAGCAGATTGGCTGCCTGCTGAATTCGAGGATCTCTATCTTTCATCACTTGCGTCAGACATAAAAAGCCAGGCCCAGCGTGCCGGGTCCGGTGTGAGTACCGATGACTGGGCCAGCCTCAGCGACGACCAGTTCCGCGCAATTAAATTTTGCCTTGACCTGTTCTCCAAGTTCACGCGCTTCCACATCAGCCTCACAATGCAAGACGGCAAAATGGGCTTCGGATTTGCCAATTTTCTCTTCCACCAACTCCAGGAGGCGGGCGACCGCACGTTTGCGCGTGCGTACCCGTTCCAGCGGTTCGATGCGCCCATCTTTGATATAAAGAATGGGCTTAATGCTCAATGCCGATCCCAAGAAAGCCGTTGCGCCTCCAATACGACCACCTTTGTGCAGGTATTCAAGCGTATCCACGGTGAAGATTAGGTTCATAGACTGCTTGATTTTCTCCAATAGTTGGACGACCTGCTGCGCGTCCTGTCCCTGCGCAGCGGCGCGGGCGGCGGCAATCGCCATCATGCCCAACCCCAAAGAGACAAATTCGGAGTCGATGACATGAACAGGAACCGTCTTGAACTGCTGCTGCGCCATCAGTGCAGACTGGAGCGTGGCGCTCATCTTGTGGGAAATAACCACCGTAACGATTTCATCTACTTCCTCTGCCAGTTTAGTGTATAGATCTACAAAATCCTGTGCGGTAGGTTGAGCGGTGGTGGGCAGTTTTTTATTGGCGCGCAGCAGACGGTAGAATTCCGCCGCATCCAAATTCACACCAGATTGATAAGTCTGTTCATTGATTGTTACATGGACAGGGGCAACATGCAGCCCGTATTCTTTTCCCATGACGGGGGTTAGAGAACAAGCCCCATCGGTGACAACAGCGACCTTTTGCTTTTTCATTTTTGTTTCTCCTTTGGTGAAGCGGGTTATTTTTTACGTCGGGCACGCCAGCCAATGCCGCGCTCGGCGCCGTTCAACAGGTTTTTGATATTGGGCCGCAGCGCCCACAATAGCAAAATTTCTGCCAACAATCCATAAGCGACATAAATCCAGGAGGACAGTCCCAGCCAGGCGCGCACAGCAAAGATCAATGCGGCTATGAGTCCGATGCTCATGGTTGCTACGGAAGCGTATCCAACGCCGAAATAGATCAGGATCCCGACCGGGAGGAGAATCAGTATGGAAGGCGGCCACAGCCCAATCGTCCCGCCCAAAGCTGAAGCGCCTCCCGCGCCGCCTCGTAAGCGGAGTCGCCCGCGTTCATCCTGTTCGAGTAGGAAGATTGAATAGTTATGTCCAACGATCACTGCGATGGGAGCAAGGACTTCCATCCAAATTTGCCCCGGCGCGAGCCAGCGCGCCAGCCACACACCCGCCGCGCTTTTTGCCATGTCCAGGATGAAGGTGATGATGGCGATGGGATAGCCCGCCGCGCGCAGTGTGTTGGTGGTACCCGTCCGTCCACTACCGATCTGGCGAATATCCTGCCCGGTTGTTAGGCGTGCGAGCAGCAGTCCAAAAGGAAGCGAACCCAGAAGATAGGACAAGCCAAGAGTTACCAATTGCATGGTTCAATCCTCCTTTTTCTTTTCGTGGAAACCATACCATCCGTTCCCTTCCAGTACAGTTGCATGAACCCGTTTGGTGAGTTCGCGCGGGTCGGCTTCGGTGCCGGGCAGGTCATAATGAATAGGCAGGATGTAGTGTGCTGCGAAGCGGGTTGCCATTCGAATCAAAGCATCTTTATAACGTTTGGGACCAAAGGGCGTGGTGCGCCACGGAAGGCACAAAATATCCGGGTAGATGGAAAGCGGTGCTTCGTGCGCATCGCCGATATGCAACAGGTCAGCTTCATCCTGCACCAGGAAGGAAAGAGGCGTACCGCCGGGATCGGGGCGCCGCCATCGAAATAGCATGTAGAAAAATGTGTAAAGCGGTTGGTTAACCATGCTGTAGCCCGCAAGGATTTGGACATTCGCAACCTGCTCGCCCGGCACGACAGGATGTAATCGTTCGCGCGAGACTCCGAGACTGGCCGCGATCTCACAGACATCCGCCGCGGCGAGGACGATTGCATTCGGAACATCAGCCACACGTCCAATATGGTCTTTGTGAGCGTGGGTAATGCAGACGTATTCCACACTCGGCTCAGGGTCGCGGGTGAAGTCGGGGTCAATCAAAATGTGATGCCTGCCGGTAATTTCAACGCAGGAATGACCAAGATAACGAATTTTCAAAACTACCTCCAGATTAAGTTGATATAGGTTGAGTGGATTTTGTAATACGCCAAATAAATAAGCACAACATCGCAAGCCCAACCAGGTAAACAGACCAGTTAAATTCGGAAGGGCGTAATTGACCGAGCGTTTGCGCGTTGGTAGGCAGGACAGATAGAGCATCAGCCATGAAGGTGTACAGTACGGTTAGTATGCCGCCAGCCAGAGTGGCCCAATCCATAGACGACGGGATGAGACGCAGTTCGTGTTCGTCTTTAATGACCGCCAGCGCGCCACCAATCACCATCAACGCGGCGATTAGAACAGGCGCAAGCACAGGTCCCCACCAGGGCAATGGCAACAGGAAAAGGAGGTCGGGATCAATCAGGCTTTGCGGCCAGCCGATGAAAACCCTGAGCCAGATGTAATAGAAGATGTCCCACACGCCAAAGGCGAAGACGGAAAATCCCAAGCGTGATTGAAATCTCTTTCCCGCCGCCCAACCCACCGTCAGCAGCATGACCAGCGTTGCCAGTTCCCTTCCCAGTTCAATCGCTCCGATTTGCGGATCGAATTGCGGCACACTGAGAATGAGATCGCTAATTCCATAAATTCTCCGTAGATAGACGACCACCGCCGATTCCAGATAAGCCATAGCGATGGCGAACAATCCTACCCACCAAAGACTTTTTGATTGCATCCCTGCACTACCTTTTATCATTCTGGCTGTTCTGATGCCGTGCGCGCTGACTGACATTAATCTCCCCTACCTTATGTGGATACTTGGCGGTGATGCCGCTATAAAACTCACGAATTACCATCATATCCGCCTCAATATTGCCCGTGGTATGCATCGCCGGACCCAAACCGCCAACTTTACGGGCGTAATCCAAGTAGCCAAATACAATTGGCACTTGCGCAAGATTGGCAATGTAGTAAAAGCCTGTCCTCCAATGTCCGGATTGACTGCGCGTCCCTTCCGGTGCAATGCCCATCACAATTTGCTCATGTTCCCGTATCGTTTGTGCTGTTTGTTGCACTACATTGTAGCGAGAACTACGATCAATCGGGATGCCTCCAAGCCATTTGAAAACGCCTCCAACTGGCCAGGGGAATAGCTCCTTCTTGCCAAACCAGTTAATTTTGAGGCCCAAGCCATACATAACGGCCAGGATAAAAGGTAGATCCCAGTTGGATGTATGCGGCGCAAGGACCAAAACAAATTTCGGTATATCTGGCACACTACCTGCCACTTTCCAGCCTGTGACCGCTAGAAAGAGTATACCCAGCAAAATTTGTGTTTTGCAGATTCGAGGAGGCCCAACACCAGATTCGCTCATGCTCTTCACGGCCATTCTGAAACTTCTTCGTCATACCAGAGTTTTTTAGCCTGCATATTTATTTCTCCGTTTCGCGGATTTCCATCGGCTCATCCGTGAACCTTGAACCTGCGCCCAGTCCAGTGAACAACTGCGGAGCCTCGACAAAAATCCCCTCGCCGCTGACCGCCAGTGTTCCGTCTGCGAGACGGATTTCACCAACCGCTGTGACCTTTTTCCCGTTCCGCTCGTTGACCTGCGCCGTGACCTTGAACGACTGGCCGAGAGGCACGGGTTTGCGATAGGAGATGTTGAGATTAACTGACGCTACCCGATACCCGGCCAGCCAGACCGCCGCGCCCATGGCTTCATCCAGCAAAGCGGCGGATGCCCCACCATGCGCTAAACCGGGCGGCCCCTGCTGGGCATCGTTCAGCGTTACTTCGGCAAAAATGGAGTTATCGTCCAGTGCATACCAAACCACCCCCATTCCTGGCGAATTCGGGGAGCCACAAACAAAACAGGAACCATGTTTAGGAAGAGATTGCATTAAACATTACCTCGAAGAAATTTTGCATGAGCCGCGTGTTTCGATGATCCACATCAAGTCAGCATTGGGCTACGGCGGACGCAGACGATTACGGATGTAAAGAACGATGATATCGACTGCAATGGCGAGCAATGAGCGGAGGAGCAGGAGCACACGGTGGAAACGCCGAACGAAACGCGGCATGCGAAAGCGGAACGGCGAGCGAGGCGGGGAAGCCATAACGTTATTCACGATCAAATGCTATTGATTATTTGTAAACATCACATCTGCGGGCATGCCGGGTTTGAGCTTCAGGTCAGGATTTGGCACGCTTAACTTGATGGCATAGACTGTTGCCTGGCGTCCTTCCACAGTTTGGACATTGCGCGGCGTGAATTCAGCCTTGTCGGAGATGTAGATGACCGATCCGCTAAACGTTTCGCCTGGGAAGGAATCAACTGCAATCGTAACCTGGTCTCCTAGATGTACGGTGCCATATTCGGTTTCGGGAATGTAAACCACCAGTTCCACTTCCTGAAGATGGCCAATCGTCATAACAAGTCCGCCAGGAGCAGCCATTTCGCCCACTTCCAAATTACGGGTCAACACCACACCGTCCATTGGGGCGCGCATGACCGTTTTCTTTAATTGAATCTCAAGGACAGCAAGCGCTGCATTTGCCTGGGCGAGAGCGGCTTCGGCTTGTTGCACACCGGCTTCTGCGGCTTTGACCTGCAAAGACTGATCGCTACTGAGGAAAGAGTTGTAATAGTCCAATGCGCGATCATGGCGTTCCTGCGCAACCTTGACACGAGCGCGGGCTTCAAGCACTTCCTTCGCTCCCTGCGTCGTCAACAAACGGGTATAGTCGGTTTGGGCGGACTTCAATTCATTTTCCACCGCGTCATATTGGTCCTGGGCGAAGTTTTGCAAATCCTCATTATCCTGCGCGCTTTTTGCCTGACTGAGAACTTGATCTGCGATGATAAAAGCTGCCTGGGCATTCGCCACTTTCTTTTCAGTGTCCAAAAATTCCTGGGAGGCAACATTGGTTAGTACTTTTTCAAGATTAGCTTTTTCCTTATTGAGATCCGTTGTGGCAGACTCCATTTGAACCTGGGCCGAGACAAGTTTTTCACCTTTGTCGAAATACCAGACCGGTAAATCGAATTGACTAGGCTGGGAAGTGTTCCAACTGGAAACGCGGTTTTGCTTATCCTGCAAGCGGGCGGCGTTCAAGACAAGATCATACTGGGCAGTGGCGGCGCTCAACGTAGCCTCTGCCAGGGCAACCGCAGCCTTTGCCTGATTGAGCTGCGCTTTCAAGAGGGAATCATCCAGGCGGAACAATTCGTCCCCTTGTATAACCTGTGCACCTTCTTCCACGTTTACGGAGACTACTTCCCCGCCAATCTGGGGAGCAATGTTAACTTCGCGAGCTGAAATTGTACCGGAGGCTTTAAGTTGGGATGTTCCATTTTGGATGGCAATGCCGCTACATGCGCTCAACAGAAGGCTGAGTGCAACAACGAGCGAGGTAAACGAATAGTGATTTTTTTTCATGATGAACTCCTTATCGGGAAATAGTTATATTGAGAATTTTCAAATTGTGCTATATGCGTTTTCGGAACATAAGCACACTGGCAAAGAAAACGACAATGCTGAAAACTGCCATCGGCCAGATCCAACTCCACAGAGTAACAAAGCCCACACCTTTAAGCATGATGCCGCGCACGATTTCCAGAAAATACGTGACCGGCAGGAAAAAACCTGCATAGTATGCCAGCCAGGGCATATTTTCGCGCGGGTAAAGCAGGCCAGACAGAATGAAAGACGGCAACATAATAAAGGAGGCCATATACATGGCTTGCATTTGCGTTTGGGAGATATTGGAAATCAGCACGCCTAAACCGAGTGAGCCAAGCAGGAATATCAAACTGAGTCCGAACAGCAAGATGTAACTCCCAGCTACTTCCACGCCAAACCAAATCGCGCCAACAGCTACCGTCATTGCCACGTTAACAAGTGCCACCAGCACGAAAGGCAAAATTTTGCCTAACATCAATTCCCACGAGCGCACTGGCGTGACAATCAGTTGCTCCAGCGTACCTTGCTCGCGTTCCCGTACAATGGCAAATGCTGTTAACAGCAAAGTTTGGATTTGCAAAATGACCGCCACCAATCCGGGGATCATAAAATTCATCTTCTTCAGATTCGGATTATAAAGATAGCGCACACGGGCATCCACCGGCAGCCGAATTGTCAGGCCCGCGCCGCTGCGCTCCAGGCGCTGAATTAGAATCTCCTGGGATGTGGACTGGCTGATGGTTTCAGCAGCCAATTGGGCAGTTTGCGCGACCGTAGGATTCGAGCCGTCAATGTAAAACTGGATGGTGCCTGTACCGCCAGTGCTGATGTTGCGTCCAAAATCCTCTGGAATATACAATCCGGCTTTGACTGTCCCGGCGTCCAGCATATCCAGTATTTCATTTTCACTTTGAGCCGTGTGTGTAAACATGTAGAATCCGCTGGCTGTGAATTTATCAACCAGGGAGCGGCTGGCGTCCGTGTGTGATAAATCCGCAACTGCCAGGGGAATGTCTTCCACATCGTTGGCAACCGCGTAGCCCATCAAGATCAGCATCATTACAGGCATGATGATAACCAATCCCAGAGTACGCGGGTCGCGGATGATATGCAGCCATTCTTTGCGAACAATGGTCGCCATGCGGCGAAATCCTTGACTCATGTAAATCTCCTTATTCAATTTCTTCCCGCATTTGCGGGCGATCTTCATCTTCCACCAGGGAAACGAACACATCCTCCAGCGAAGGCAGGACGCGCTCTATCCGTTTCATGGCAATGCCATTCGACTGTAAGGCTTTCTCCAGTTCCCGTTTTTCTTTTTCAGCGCTCACTACTACGTGCAGGAGGACGCCATGCAGCGCCACATCATGCGTAAAAGGCAGGTCTTTCAGGATTTCCTCGGCACGCCCAGGTTCACGGCAGTCTATTTCAAATAACATGCCGCGCATTTTTTCCTTGAGTGAATCGGGGTCATCCAGGGCAATCAAGCGCGAGCGATACATCATCCCGATAACGTTGCAAAATTCGGCTTCATCCATGTAATGAGTCGTTGCCAGCACGCTCACGCCCTGCCCAGCCAGGTTATAGATCATGTCCCAGAACTCGCGGCGTGAGACCGGGTCCACCCCAGCAGTTGGCTCATCCAGAAAGAGCATCGGCGGCTCATGGACGATGGCACAAGCCAGTGCCAACCTTTGCCGCCACGCCCCTGAAAGACTGGCGACCAATTGCTTTTCATGCCCACGCAAACCTGCCATCTCGATCAATTCCTTCAGGCGCGATGCAAACTTCTCGCGCGGCACGCTATACAAATTGGCATAAAAATCCAGATTCTCCTGCACGGTCAGGTCGTTGTACAGCGAAAACTTCTGTGACATGTAACCAATGCGCTGCTTGACCTCTTCAGACTGTCGGGCAACATCAAACCCCATCACCCGCGCCTCACCCGATGTGGGCGTAAGGATTCCGCACAACATGCGAATGGTGGTCGTCTTGCCTGCACCATTGGGACCGAGCAAGCCAAAAATTTCGCCCCGAGGAATTTCAAAACTAACATGATCCACAGCGGTAAACTTACCGAACTTCTGTGTTAATTGAATAACTTCAATCGCTTTGTCTGCGCTCACGATTGTGCCTCCTGTTTTTCAACCAGGTGGATAAAGACATCCTCCATCAAAAGGCTTGCTTCACGCAGGATGCTGATCTCCGCTCCGTCTTTTTTTAGTTCATCTTCGATTCGGGGCATGATTTTAGCCGGGTCGCTGACCGAAAGGCGCAGGCGGTCACCAACAGCGCGCCAACTTGTCACCCCTTTCGTCCGATCTGCCACTGCGCGCAGTGTGCGTCGCGGCTTGGCTTTGACCTCCACGATGCGGAATGGCAACTGCGCTTCCAATTCGGCTGGCGCTCCGCTGATTAAAATGCGCCCCTGATTAATGATGCTGACTGTATTGCAACGTTCCGCCTCGTCCATATACGGCGTGCTGACCAGTACTGTCACGCCCTGCTGGATGACTTTTGAAAGCAGCCGCCACAATTCGCGCCGCGAAACGGGATCCACGCCGGTGGTTGGCTCGTCCAACAACAATATCTTGGGGTCGTGGATCAGGGCGCAAGCCAATGCCAATTTCTTGCGCATTCCACCGGAAAGATTTTCACTGCGCCGCGTTGTGAATTCCGTCAGGCGCGCGAACTCCAGCAATTCAGCAATGCGTGTCTTTTGTTTTTGGGCAGACACACCATTGATGTCAGCAAAGAATTTCAGGTTTTCCATCACAGTCAAGTCGGGGTACAGGCTAAAGGCTTGCGGCATGTATCCCAGCAATGCCCGCACATCTTCGGATTGTTTGATTACATCGAAACCTGCCAACCGAGCAAAACCAGAGGTTGGTTCCATCACAGTGGACAGGATGCGCAGCAAAGTAGTTTTTCCCGCGCCATCCGGACCGACCAGTCCATACAGTTGACCGGTCTCGACAGTCAGGTCAATCGCATCAATGGCCGGGCGATCCTCTTTTTTCTGCACGGGATAACGTTTTACAAGTTGAAGAGATTCAATAGCAATATTCATGTCACCTTTCCAAAAAGACCAAAGAATTAGGCAAAAATTTTATGCCTTGAAGATCGGAGCAAATACATCTTTCATACTATCGCCCAATCGGCGGCAGAGGCGCGGTTCCATATCCATGACAAGGGACTGGTAACGGCGGATGTGCTCCAGGAAGAGTTTATTCCATTCCACGTCACTATTACTTTCATTCGCCAGTAAACCCAGCGTAAAACCGCCCAGCAGCATCAGACCAGAGCGGGTAACCGTGCCCTTCCACTCGATAATCTGAGGCAGGTGTTCAGCCAGGACCTGGCGTCCCGCCCCTTTGCCAAGTCGCAAGATAACGATGGTCATGACTTCAATACAATAGCGAAGCACATCAGGAACATCCAGAGGCACGCGCGCAAATATCTCCTCTGCCAAAACATCGTCATGTAATCCCCCCTCTCGAATCTTCTCCAAGATTTGTGACTTTACATTTTCCCAGTTGCCTTGGTCCGCATCTCCAGCCAATTCAATGAACAACTGGCGGGTGCGCTCAGTAGGCCGAAAGACCACTTCGGAACGCCCAACCACCGGTTTATCAGAATCGAGCCGATACTCGGAGGTCACCAAACCTTTTTCTTCGAGCAGGCGCAGCATGTCGTATGCGGTAAATGGGCTGACCCCAACTCGCTCTGCGAGCAGAGAATAATGGATCGGTCCATCTAGTTCACGATAGAGGTCGAGCAGACGGTGAATGAAAGTTTCCTGGCGGCGGGTGAGTTTCATAGTTGTTTTTCCAAAAAGACCAAAAAGCAGGCGGGATTTTACTTTCTCATCGTGTGTATGTCAAGGAGAAGTTGGGGATATCATGACAATTGTTTATCCAGCCAGCCTCTTATCGTGCCCAGCGACTCGGCGGTGATGGTGTGATCCATGTGGAAGTTGCGGTATTCCAAATCTACGCCGTAACGCAGGATGAAATCGCGCGATCGAAGTGACCATTCGAGCGGCATACTTGAATCTTCAAAGCCGTGGGTCATGATGATGGGCTTGCCCTTCACGCCAGCCTCATCTACTACTAGTCCAGACTGCTGGGGGATGTAGCCCGATTGCGCGATAACACCTGCAATGCGCTGAGGGCGGGTGAGCAAAAACGACATGGACATCATACTGCCCTGACTGAAGCCCATCAGGAAGAATTTTTGAGGGTCAATCGGGTAGGTTGCCAGCAATTCGCTGATGAAGTTATCAATCCGCTCCAGCGCGGCGGCGAGAATGACAGGGTCGGGCTTGCCAAATTGCGTGACGGTGTACCAGTCATAGGCGCCGGGGGCGAAGTCTACGGGTCCGCGCCCGCTGATCCAGAGCAGATTATCCTGCAAAGAATCCGAGAGACCGATCAGGTCGCGCTCGTTACTGCCGTGACCGTGCAAAGCAAAGATGGCGGGATAGCGCGTCTCTTTATCGGCGGGGTCATAGCCAGCGGGGAAACGAGTGAGGTGATAAATCGAAAGGTTCGTGCGTTCTTCAACAGGGATTTGATTCACGGGAAACTCCTAAATTGTTTTTTTGAAGATCAAAATTTTTTATCAGCGAACAACAAGGCTGACTGAAGAAATTGTTATCTATTTTGCTATGCACCGTCCCGAAGGTCTGAGCAGAAAACAAACTCAATTTTCAAGAACCTTCGGGACGTTCCGCGTAAGGCGGGTTATAAAGTCTATGCTGAGGCGCGGCTTTGAATTTCCTTGCGGACAACAGGCGCGACCTTCGTTCCGAGCAGTGCAATCGAGCGCATGAGTTCTTTGTGCGGCACTGCGCCAATATCCATCTGGAGCAGCAGGCGGTTGTAATGCAGAATGTTTTGCTGGAAGAGAATCTTTTCGATGACCTCATCGGGATTGCCGACGTAATCAGAGCCGCGCAGACCGCGGGAGTTTTCAAACTCATTGCGCGTCAATCCACGAAAGCCGCGCTCGCGTCCCAGTTTATCCATCATCGCGTGCAGGGCTGGGAAGTAATCATCTGCCGCGTTTTGCGAATCATCCCCGATGAAGCCGCGCGAATTGACGCTCAACTGCAATTTGGCAGGATCGTGTCCAGCCTGCTGCCAGGCTTGTTTGTGCAAGTCCGCTAACGGGGCGAAACGTTCGGGCATTCCGCCGATGATGCCCAGCGCCATCGGCAAGCCCAATGCCCCGGCGCGCGCAGCGGATTTGGGCGTGCCTCCCACCCCAATCCAAATCGGAATTTCGCGTTGCAACGGGCGCGGATAGACGCCCAGATTGTTTAGGGCGGGACGATGCCTGCCGCGCCATGAAATGACTTCCGATGCGCGCAGTTTCAACAGCAGGTCAAGACTTTCGGTGAACAGCGAGTCGTAATCCTTCAAGTCATAGCCGAACAAAGGGAAGGACTCGATGAACGCACCACGCCCCGCCATGATTTCGGCGCGTCCTTCCGAGAGCAGGTCGAGGGTAGCGAAATCCTGAAAGACGCGCACGGGATCATCCGATGACAACACAGTGACAGCCGTGCTGAGGCGGATGGATTTGGTGCGCGTTGCGGCGGCGCCCAGAATCACTGCCGGGGAGGATGAAAGAAAATCGGGGCGGTGATGTTCGCCGATTCCGAAAACATCCAAGCCGACCTGATCTGCCAATTCGATGGTTTCGAGCAGGTTTTTCATGCGCGTGAGCGAGTCGAGTTTCTTGCCCGTCACTGGGTTGGTTTCCCATTCGACGAAGGTATATAACCCGATTTCAAAAGGTTGATTTATGGCTGACACAAAAAATAAACTCCTATTTTGATTGATTTATTCAGGAATTGAATGGCGTTACACAGGTGTGTTTTCGATTTCCAGCACTTCAAAATCGGCAAATTGCAGCGACCAGAGATGTTCGTACACGCCGCTTTTTGCCAGCAGCGCGGCATGGGAACCCTGCTCGACAATCTGTCCGTTTTGCAGGACGACGATGCGGTCGGCGCGCTGAATGGTGGACAGGCGGTGGGCGATGACAAACGAGGTGCGGCCGCGCGTCAGGCGTTCCAGCGCCTCCTGCACGAGACGTTCCGATTCAGAATCCAACGAGGAGGTGGCTTCGTCCAAAATGAGGATGCGCGGGTCTTTGAGCAACATGCGCGCGATGGCGACACGTTGGCGCTGTCCCATCGAGAGTCTGACGCCCTTCTCGCCGACCAGCGTTTCGTAGCCTTCGGGAAATGCCTGGATGAAGTCGTGGGCATTGGCGGCGCGGGCAGCCGCTTCGAGGTCTGCGGTAGAAGCGTTCATTTTTCCGTAGGCGATGTTCTCGCGCACCGTCCCGCCGAAGAGGAAGGTCTCCTGCGGCACGAGTCCCATTTGCTCGCGCAGGGCGTGCAGGTTGTAGCGGCGCACATCCACACTGTCTATTTCGATGACGCCGGCGGTAGCGTCGTAGAAGCGCGGCAGCAAGTTGACCAGGGTGGTCTTGCCCACGCCGCTCGGTCCGACGATGGCAATCATCTCGCCAGGTTGAACTTCAAGACTGATGCCCTTCAAAATGGGTTGGTCAGGCTGGTAGCCGAAAGAAACATTCTCGAAGCGCACCCCACCTCGCAGGGCGGAGGGAACGACTGCATCAGGGGTTTCGAGCGGCTCGGATTCGGCGTCCAGAATTTCAAAGAGGCGTCGACCCGCGCCGAGGGCTTCACGCACCCGGGCATACAACCCGGCAAATTCGCCGAGCGGACCCGCGACCATCATCATGTAAAAGAGAAACGCTACCAGTTCGCCTGGCGTGAGCGTCCCGGCGATGACCTGCCGCCCGCCGTACCAGAGCAGAAAAGTCAGCGCGCCGAAACCGAGAAAACTAATCAGCGGGATGAAAACCGAACGGACGCGCACCCGCTGCATGGCTGTCTGATACGCCGCTTCCACGTTCTGCTGGAAGCGTCCCTTTTCAAAGGCTTCGCGCGCAAAGGATTTGACGACGCGGATGCCCGACAGCATTTCTTCGAGCGTGACGGTGGTGTCGGCGATGCGATCCTGCGCGGCGGTGGCAAGGCTCTGAAGGCGGCGTCCGAACAGCACGCCGACGAGAATAATGGGCGGAATAATGGCAAAGATGATCAGCGTCAACTGCCAGTTCATCACGAGCATCAGAACCAGCCCGCCCACCAGGTTGATAATCTGGCGTAGGAAGTTGATAGGCGTTTCGGTGACGACTTCCTGCACGAGGGTCACATCGTTGCTGACGCGCGAGACGATCTCACCTGTGCGCCGTTCGGCGAAGAAGCGCAGGGGCAGTCCCGTCAGTTGCGTATGAACTTGCACACGGAAATCGGCGATCACCCTTTGTCCGACCTGCGCCATGAGGTAGGTGTTTCCCACCGAGAGCAGGCTTTGCACGATAAACAATGCCAGCAGACCCAGCGCGATCAAGTCCAACTGCGGCTGGTTGCCCGCCACGAAGACCGTATCTACGAGGATGCGAATCGCCCAGGGCAGCGCCAGCCCGATCAACGTGGACACGATGAGCAGGAATGCGGCGAGCGCAAACCTGCCCCAATGGGGTGCGACCAACGCCATCATGCGGCGCAGGTCGGAGCGAATCTCAAGGGTGATGAATTTGGGTATCTGCATTGGTTTACGCAACCGCCACCCGTTTGAGGGTAATGGCTTTTTCGGGGCAACTGCCGACGCACTCCGCGCAGGCGCGGCAGGCTTCGGCGTGGACTGGGAAGGCTTGTTTCCAGCCGTGCGCCGTGCCCTTGAGCCATCCCACGAAACTTAACGTGGCGCGCTCTTGCGGCGGAACAATCCCCATCTCGAATACATTGTAGGGACAGACTGCCACGCACTCGGCTTTGCCTTCGCATTTTTCGCGGTTGACGATGGGCATGAATACGCCCCGTTCCTGTTTGCAATCTACAGACTTTGAAGCAGTCGTCATGGTTTGCTTTCCATTCCTTTTACGAACTCCAATAATTCACGGCTTTCCTGGAGCCAGGTCATTGGATTGACGCTGCGCTTGATATATTGAATCAAACCTTCCCGATCCGCCACCACTGAGGCGGTGCGCTGGATGACAAAAGCCACTTTATCCAACCCAAATAACTGATATACTGCGCGGTCAGGATCAGACAATACAGGGAAGGGTGTCTTGAGCGTCGCCGCATACTGGCGGGCGCGTTCGGGCGAATCGCCCAAAATCACCAGGATCTGCGCCCCTGCTTTAATAAATTCTTCATTCAAGCGCCCCAACTGGGCGACATGCGATCTGCATTGTATTCAGTTGTATTCGCGTACAAAGAACAAAACAATGTGCGATTTGCCTTTATATTCCGCCAACCCGATTTGCCGACCATCGTTTGCAGTCAGGCTGAAATCGGGCGCGGGAGAACCTACTTCCAAGTCAGTGCTCACAAGAATCTCCTTTTTCGGTTGGTGATGAGGATGCGGTAGTGTATAGGGAAACCAATTCCGTCAAGAAAATAAATCAGAAGAAATACCCTCGCCGTTCACGAGCGGATGCGCCTGGGAGAAATACTCTCGGCTCATCAAATCACGGACGAGGTCTTCCGGCAAACGACGAAATAGATTATCGGGTCCGAACTGGGTACGGTGGGCGTTGATGGCATTCCACTTGGCTTCGTTGTAGGCGGCTACATCCATCAGCGCGGTAATCAGGTCATCGTTGAAACTGGGACGTAGGAGGATTTGGTCGAGCATGGAAGTGTCCAGTCCGCGCGCTTCCATGCGGTCGCGCAGTTCGGTGAAGAATTTCGTGGGGATGGCGGTGTAAAAGAGGCGGCTGGGCTGGAAGGCGGGACCCGCTTCGGGAAAGCGCTGCGGGTCCGAGGCGGCGTGAAAGGCGGCGGTGGTGTAACGGCTGATGGCGATGTGGTCGGGATGTCCGTAGCCGCCGCCCGGCTCAAAGGTCAGGACGATTTCAGGTCGCAGGTCACGAATGATGCGCGTCAGGTGTTCGACAACTTCGCCTTCGGGGGCATTAATGAAAGCGCGCGGATCCTGGTTTTCAGGCGTGCCGTCCATGCCAGAGTCGCGGTAGTCCAACAAAATTACTTCCTGAATTCCGAGGGCGCGGGCGGCGGCGCGCAGTTCTCCCTCGCGTACCCGTCCAAGCGTTTGCGGCGTGGCAAGGCTGGGATCGGAAATTTCGCCGACTTCGCCACGTGTAGCGCAGACAAGGGCGATGGGATGTCCTTCGGCAGCATAACGCGACAGAGTTCCACCTGTCCCAAAGGATTCATCGTCAGGATGCGCAAAGACAGCCAACAGGGGGCGGGAGACGTTTGTCATATTATCCTTCAACCGAAAACAACACGCTGTTTTGCGCGGGGTCTACTACCAGGATACCTTCATTGGTCTGGTTGTAAGGCATTTCGACTTCCTCGATGCGTGCCAGAAGTTGATCCAAAGCGGCGCGGTCGGGCAGGACGAATGAGATGTTTTTCAGCCCCAGCGCGTCGGGAGGCGGAGGCGGTGCGCCTTCGCCCTGCCAGGTGTTGTAACCGATGTGATGATGATAGCCGCCCGCCGAGACCATGCCCATGCGAAAGCCGCTGCGCGCCACACCCATATCGTCGAAGCCAAGTTGCTCGTGATAGAAGCGACGCGTGTCATTCAAGTTGGCGACGTACATGTGGAAATGTCCCATACGCACTTCGGGCGGGACGGGTTCATCGAGGCGGTCATCTTTGGTCAGGTGGGCGAGGAGCGCGTCAACGTCGAGTGGTTCGCGCCCATCACTGGGTCTGCCATCGGCGTGACGGGCGTAAAAACTCCCGTCGGCATTTACAACAAAAATGCCGTCTTCGGGCGATTCGCAATACAGTTCGATGTTGTTGCCTTCGGGGTCATCCAGGTAAGTGGTTTTGGTCATCACATGATCGGTGGGGTAACACTGCCAGCGCGTGGCAAAGAGGCGCGCCACGACGCGCGCCAATTCGCGGCGATTGGGGAAGAGAATGGCAAAGTGATAGATGCCGGTTACGCCGCGATAGCGTTTGCCATTTTGGATTTGGGTCAGGCGCACAAAATCTGCGCCGCCCGCGCCTAGACCGGCGCTGTTCTCATCCTTCCAGTGCAGACGCAAGCCTAATACTTGTTGGTAAAAGGCGAGTTGATTCTTGAGGTCGGCAACTTTCAGATGGACGTAGCCTGGTTTGGTCTGCGGGTGGATGCGATGTGGGGATATTGCAACGGGTTGAGGGATAGGTGGGGTATTCATTATTCTCCTGTAATTACGCCAAAAAGATAAAGGGCAGCTATCGCTGGTTCATGCGAAGGAGTTCACGAAGTACACTCCGGCCAGAATGAGGATATAAGATCCGCCCAGCGTCAAGAGTCCGTTTCGGAATCGCACGGCATCCGGTTGGTTACGCCAGCGGGCGTTCAGATGTGCGACTACGACGCCTGCCAGCGCGACCGCAGCGTGCAGCGCCACGGGTGAAGCCAGACCGTCATCCAGCCGCAATAAAAACAGAACGATCCCAAGCAGCGCCTGCAGGTCGAGCAGTCCGGTATAGATGGCGGCCAGCATGCGATCCAACCGGCCGAAGGGACTTTGCCGAGCTGTTCCTATCGCAAACTTTACAATAAGGACAAACCCCACGAGCAAGATTAACAAGGCTATAAAGGCGTGGATTCCAAGCAAGAATTGCATACTAAAATCTCCGTCTACTATTTCGAGTAACGCACAAGTCGGTTAAGCGGATCTTCAATCTCACTTTGGACGTCGACGATTGCCGAAGACGAGCACACCAATTCCAACAAGGCCAACCACAACTCCAATGATCGCCCATTGACTCTGCCCAGCCATTGCGCCAGTCTTAACAATGTTGGTTCCTTGCAGGATCCAAAAAATCCCGATCACAACAAATAAAGTTCCGACGATGTTTAGAATCTGTTTCATCACGTGCCTCCTATCAACTTCTCGAGAGAAAATTTCGTTTGATCACCATAATTGCGGAAGAGCAAACGCAATCAGTGTCAGCGGGATCGCAGCAAGAAAAGCCTTGAAGACAACCCGCCGCGCCTGACGCCGTACCTGCGCGAGTGCATCCTGATCCTCGATCTTCTCAACCTTGCCAGTCAAATTACGCGCGCCGCGCGCAGCAAGTCCCACTCAGGTTTTATCGCGCCATTGAAAATATCCATTTGCCGCGCCAAAAAAAAGCAGGAACAACGGCAGTCGCCATAAACGATCCGCGCTGATGGCAATCAACACCGCCAGAACGACAAGCGCGATCACAAATCCAATCACACCGCCGAGCAGGCGTTTGCGCCGTTCCGCAGGGCTGATATTTGAAATACAGACTTCCCCAATCTCTTCTGATTCAGACTCTGAGAAGGACGGATTCTTCTGAAAACCTGAAAAGTTCACTGCGCTACGCATCATCATTTGGACCTCGTTTCTGCTTCCGTTAAATCAACTTTTCGCGGCGGCTGTTATATCTGCCGCGCTTAATGTGCGCCCTGTGACAAAATTGTACGAGTCTACGATGAGTTGAAAGATCACGTCCAACTCCTGCGTGTCCAACGGCGTGTACAACATCACCATCCCGAGATTGCCCATATAGTGCGCCATCGGGTGCGGCTCTGCCCAGCCCATTTCGATGGCTTCCTGCGCTCGTTCAGGCGAAAGCGAAACATGTAAACTGCCATCGGGATGGATGTGCGCGAACTCGCGTCCAACGGCGATAGATTCGGGGTGAGCGAGAGGCAGGTCTTCGTCGAGCCAGATCGCCCGCGCCCCACGCACGGAGATTTGCGTTGGCTCGTTGCGCACATTCGGCAGGGAATAACTGAGCCGAAACAATTCCGCATTCACTTCTGGAATAAGTTGTACGCCAATCTGGGAATGCGGCATATTTTTATTTGTTGGGGGGCGCGGGCGTGTGCGTTGGGGTAGGAGAGTGTGTTCCATGATTTTTAATCCTTTCTAAAACGACTAAGGCTTTTGTTGTGTTTCGGATTCCAGTGATTAACAGACGTTATATACTTGCTGTTTTCGACCCTACTTTACATCCCGTCCGCTTGTTGAAGACGGCGTCGTGCTTACCCTTTTATTCTCTCTTGCCTTCACGCAGTTTGCGCGCTTTGGGTTCTCGAATATCACCAAGAATTGCCCAGTTATTGTGTTTTGCTTCTGCCGCCAATTTAGGGTCTGGATATACGGCAACTGGATGACCAAAAATACTTAATAATGGCTTGTCTGTGAAACTGTCAGCATAGGCGTAACTTCCCTTCCAATCAATGTTGTTGATATTCTCGCCAAGAAGTAATTTCAAGCGAGCTACTTTGCCTTCGCCTTGACAAGTGGGTAATTCAACTTTGCCGTTGTAGTTACCGTTGGTCATCTTCACTGGCGTTCCAATTGACTCCTTAATACCAAGTTTTTTTGCAATGACTTCAAGCAATGGCGCTGGTGTTCCTGATACTAGAATTACCCGAAAGCTATCCCGTAAATGTTGCATAGCAATATCATGCACATCCTTTCGAATCAAAGGCGCTACATAATGCTCGGTAATCCATTCAAAGCAACTGTTGCCAGTTTGTTTTGACATCCCTGTTATTGCCCAAGACAAATTGCGCGCCCATAATTCCCGCATAGGCTCTTCAGCCAGTAATCCAATTCGCCATAATGGAATCAAAGGTGTGTGAGACATAAAATATGAATACAGGCGCAAACGATTAACTTTATGTTCGCGATGATGATTCAAAAAGCCAGCAACAATATTTCCATTATAAAGAGTGCCGTCAAGGTCAAAAACAGCCAATTTGCTCATTGTGAGAATGTTTCCGTTTCCAGTTTCATTATTTGGTGATTCCTCCGCCGCAGGAGACAGGACATCAGCAGATAAGATATCCTGGCTCTTGCTAAAGAACTTAATTTTAGAACGTCAAGCTTAAGACCCAAGGCTGGGGGATCGCCGCGAACATCAGTGTGCAGCCCAACATACAGAAATCCTTCATGAAGAAGGTCATATCCATCTGGCGCGCCATAGGATCTTGAATCGTCCAGAAATTGTGCATGGTTGACGCGACCGGGATGATGAAGAGCACGATCAAGGCAACTCCCACCAGCGGGTACAGCCCCAGCATGATACTCAGTCCACCGACGATGATCATTGCGCCGCTGCCGCGCACAGCCAGCCCGGGGAACGGCACGCCTTTGGACTGCGTCCAGGGAATCATGGCTTGCGCCTGGGCGAAGTGAGCGTAACCGCCGAAAATCCAGTATATGCCGACGATGATTCTGCCGATCAGAAATACGATATCCATTTTTTCTTCTCCTTTATGAATTGATTAAATTTTGATTGTTGATGAAACTGTTAGTTTCTTACATGCGGGAGGAAAATGTTCTACGATGTTGGCGGGAATTACCTCCTTATTATGGATTATTTTTGTTCCTTCTTGATTTGTTCCAGCGCTTGCAGGAAGGCTTCATACGGCTGGGCACCGACGATGGCGTAGCGATCATTCAGAACGTAGGTCGGCACGCCCGTCACACCGATTTGAGAGGCTTCCTTGACCAGCGCATTTACTGTCGCTGTGTACTTGCCTGCCTCTACCTCACGCTGCATTTCGTCGGCGTCCAGCCCAACTTGCAGGGCGGCATCGCGCAGGACATCCCATTTGCTGACATCTTCGCCGCGTCCATAGAACTTATCGAACACGGCATGATGAAACTCGAAACCCTTGCCTTTTTGGCGTGCGTACTCTGTGGCTTCGTGCGCGATGCGCGTGTTGGGAATGCACGTGGCGAAAACCATCTCCAGCCCAACCGCGTTCGCCATTTGCTTTAGGCGGACATTCGTTTCTGCCATGCGGGACTTAATATGATCAGGCAGTTCCATACCTTCGGGTGGCGTATCGGGGCGCAGGTAAAACGGGCGCCATTCGACTTGCGCGTTGTGCTTTTCAATTAGCGTTGCGACCACACCCTGGCCGACATAGCACCAGGGTCAGACATAGTCGGAAAAAATTGTGAGTTTGATTTGGTCCATGTTTCTCTCCATTCTTTAATTTTTTACGATTGGGGGCGCAAAATCACCATTGGAATTTCGCGTTGAGCGCGCTTCTGGTAGCCTTCAAAGGCAGGGGCTTTCTCAACCAGTTGCGCCCACAACCGTTCTTTCTCTTCCGAACCCGCCTGTTCTGTTATCACCGATCTCGTATCGCCGCCAATTTCGATTGTGGCTTGCGGGTTGCTTTTTAGATTCAGCCACCAGGCCGGGGGCTTTTCCCCTCCGTTGTTGGATGCAGTGATAATATAGTTGGGACTCTCGCGGAGGTACATCACCGGCACAGTATGTTTCTTCCCGGACTTGCGTCCAGTGGTGGTGAGCAGAAGCACCGGCATTGCTCCAAGACGACCGCCCACTTTCCCGCCGGTTCGACGGTATAGAAAGACATAGATCGCCATAACCAATCTCGTCAGCCATTTACCAAACATGCAGTTTCTCCATTGAGTAATTTCTTGTGACTGTTCATCTTAATTCTGGATTTTAAAAATCCACTTAGAATCCCAGTTCTTCTTTAACGATAATCATCGTGATGCGGTTGGGACGGACTTCACTGTTAATGATGAGTGTCTTGCCCACGCTTGTTCCCATGTTATAAAGTTGCTGCATGTGTTTCTCTTCGAGCGGCATACAATATTCCTCAACACGCCGCAAGCCTTCGTTCAAGTCTTTGACGATCTTCTGCGCGCCAACCACCCAAATGACTTTCCCCGCGCTAGAGGCATAGCCGCCAAGTTGACTGCCTGTCCTGGAGACGATCAGGACCTGCCCGTCCTCCGTTACCGCGTGGACACTGCCAGCCGCATAATCAGGCGCGCCACCCAGTTTGCGAATTTCCCTGCCTTGGGTCTCGCGGTTCATCGCAAACATCTTTGGTCGCAGCGCGTCATAGCGCCCAGATTTATCAATTTCATCCTTGATGCCTAACTTTTCAAGAGTCACGGATGAGCCAAGAAAGACCTCAGAGCCATCGGGAATCAATTCAAAAAACAGGCGTTTCGCATCCCCGCCATTTTCAGCGATCAACGTGTGAATGCCATTGGCTTCAAGAGCCTTGGCAACGCGCTCGATCTGTTCGTCGGTTGCCAGACGGGAAAATTCCTTATTGGGGGTTAGGGTGGATTGTGTAGCAGAAGTCATCATTTTTCCTTTTAGATATTTATAAAATCAGAGATTCGCGTTACAGATATGTCTCGAAAAACGAGAGCATGCGCTTACATTGAAGTGCGGCTTCAAGGTTGACGGTGGAAAGGTCAAAGTTAATGCCAAAGATTGAAGGCGGGGGAACAAGCAAAATGTCCAGAAAGAAGAATCCTGATTTAGTGGTGATGGCCTTCGTGGTCATGGTCGTGTTCAGGCAGATATTTATGCGGGTCCTTCTCAAAGGAACTCTGGCAGCCAGCGGAACAGAAGTAATATGTTTCGCCTTCATGCTCGCTCTTAAACTGCGCGGTTTCGATTTCAACTTCCATCTTACAAACGGGGTCAATTGCAGTAGTCATGGGATTCTCCTTTTCATCAACAGGGTGACATTCGCCGGTCACGGGGTCGCAATAGTTGCCGACCTCGCCGCCGATTTGAACCAATTTTGGAAACTCTGTGTTCTCAGTCATGCTTCCTCCACAGGACGCCAACGTTCAGCCATCCACATTGGGTGACTGACATTCTTACTCTCTTTTTTTCGCTCCCAAAATCTTTACGAGAACAACGGCAAGCGGCCAATCACTACAAAGACCGCTATCGCCAGCAATACAGCATTGATCGGGAGCACGTTATATTCCTTCTTCGGCAAATGCACGCTGAAAATCGCCAGTACCTGAATGACTGCCAGTCCCACCGCCGCTAACGGCGTCAGCCAGGGCAGAATGCCCGTCAGGATGGGCAGAAACATGCCTAAAGTTCCGAGCAATTCCGAGATGCCTACAAAGCGCACAAAACTATCCGTGCGGTCTTTTGCCCAAGGCAACATCTCTTTGGCTTTTGCGGTTTGAAAAGTTTTCATCACTCCTGCCATGCCAAACATGGCTCCCAGTAAAACCTGCGCGATCCACAATGCGATATTTATTTGACTCTCCTTTTTGAATATGGTACATTACACAACATTCGTTGAGTAAATAACAGGTGTTGTGTAAGATACTATTATTGTCTAACTTCGTCAACCACCAGAAGCGCAATTTTGTTGACTAAGCGACATTGGAGCGAAAATGTTGTCCTCAATTCAAGAAGAGAAACTTGACCCCCGCATCAAACGGACCCGTGGTCTGATCCTGCAATCCGTTGAAACTCTCCTCGCTGAGAAGAGTTTCAACGCGATCACTGTGCAAGATATCACTGACATGGCTGAGATCAACCGCGCCACGTTCTACGCCCACTTCCATGATAAGTTTGCTTTGCTCGATTACAAAATCCGCCAGGACTTTCGCGCCGAACTCGAACAGCGCACGTTGAATGCCTGTCACTTTAGTGTGGACAATCTGCGCGCGCTAATCGTGACCGTGTGTGAATTCATCGGAGAGGCGAACACTCAATGCAAATCGCCGCGCAGCCAGTTTGGTCCGCTCATGGAGACGCAGATCAAAGAACAGACCAAGGGTCTGTTGATGACATGGCTTGAACAAATCGGGTCGAACCCCTCTCCAGAGATCGCGGCCACCGCCGCCAGTTGGGCGATCTACGGGCTGGCACAGTACTGGAATGAACAGAAAGACTGCGACTCTCTGGGCGAGTACGTTGAAAAGATAATGCCGCTGGCGGAGGCAAATTTGCAGTTTAGCCGCGCTTGATTGTCGTACAAAAGCAGAAACAAATTGCGCTTTTCCTTTTCAAGATTGGTCATCTCTTTGTCAAGGTCCAGGCGGGGTATCTGAAAAATTTCAAAGGTTTCTGACTATGGTATTTCCCTTGCGAAACTATCACAATCGCGAAGATTCTGTACCACGACATTTATGTCGCCCTTTAGTTGCGGAATGAATTCCGCGTTACAGCATTCAATCGCAAGGATGTCACAACAGTTGGAATGTGTTTTCGGGAAATTGATCTTATAATATTTTCTGTATGGAAAGAAAAAGTATCCCTATCCCCAGATTCAACATCCATTCCCTGAATTGACCGAGCGCGAACGCGAGGTGCTTGACCTATTGGCGCGCGGCATGAGCAACGTAGAAATCGCGGGCGCTCTCGTCATCAGTCAAAAAACTGTACGCAATCACGTCTCGAATATCTTCAACAAATTAAAAGTGACAGATCGCGCACAGTCCATCATTCGTACAAGGGATGCAGGATTGGTGTAAGAAAATGTTAGAGCGTGTTATGTACTTTGGTAGAACCCTTGAATTCTGGCCAAAAATTAGCCAAAAGTCGTAGTGAACGATTGTAAAACTTGCAGAAAACAAAGCAATTTGCTCGAAAACAGCGAAAAAATCTATCGAAATCGCAGTTCATAACAGGCCTAGGTATGATTTTTCCAACCTAATGCAATGAACTATTAATCAAAATACCGCCCCTCAAACGGAGATGAGCGGTATGGTTCATTGGATCTTGGCCATCAAATTGATGGCGCACCAAAATTCAAGACGATCTGAATCTGTAATTTCAAATAACCTTTATATTTTCGCAGGCTATCTTATCATTTTCCACCGGGCTGTGTAATTATCCTGATGAATGTTCTGTTCCATAAAAGGCAGACAACAATCATCTCACTGCCCCGGCCAGCCAATCTGTCCCTGTCCTTCACGCACTGCCCAATAGATGACCCCGCCCCAATTCCAGGAACGCTGGTATTGGGGATTGCTGATACTGCCGGCATCATCCATGCGTCGCAGGGTCAGGTTGGTATCCCAGTAGGCGTCCGGCGTACCATCATTGTTGATATCAGCCGCTCTTGCTGCAGGCAGGTTCGCTACTGCAGACGGAGGAATCTCGCCTCCGCTGGAATGTGTTTTCCATTCATAACCAGTGATGCCGCGATGTCCGGTTCCGCCGCCGCAGTTGTAATTTCCGTTGCCATTCGGACCGGTAAGACAGCCCTCGATGGCTTCATACTCCTGATAACGCAACTCCCAGAACAACTTGTACGGAGCGCGTCCGTTGCCGACGAACAGGGGCATGTCCCCAGGCAGTTCATCCAGTCCACTGACACTGCCTGCGAGGGTGGTCGCTCCCACAGCCGGATGGGATGGTACTTCCCATTGAATGGTTTGGCTTGCGCCATTGGATAACATCAGGTCTCCAACTAGAGGCAGAGTCACAAACATGGGACCAGCAGGTCGCAAGGTCAGGATCAGGCGTAGATTTTGCCAGTCGCCCACCTGTGGATGACTGGGCGATCCGCCGCCATTGGGAATATAGTTCACGCCACCTGATCCGGAGGATTCAGGCATACCGCCATTGCGGACAACGGTAGGCCAGCGAACAAGAGTCGCAGGATAGGGGCGCACATCCAGATAGATCTCGGGAAACGTGACACGCGCACTTACGTTCCAGCCGTTGTTGGCACAGGTAATACCGCCAGCCGTCACAGAGAACGATGTACAGGGATGTTGAGGCGGTGTGGTATTGGGCAGTTCACAAGGCATGACTGCCGGCTGCTCGATGATATGCAGGACCTGCCCGGTGCAGTTATCCACCCGGATGGGAAACACCTTGCAGGAACTGCTTTCCGAATAATATTCAACGACCTGGAATGCCAGATGATTGCCGGGTGTGCAAGCGCCACCGCCATTGTTGTTATTGTTATTTCCACCGCCTTCCTCTCCGCCTCCTTCATTTCCTCCACCTGTTGTGCAAATGATGCTTCCATCCGGTTGAAAGGAACAGGATGGGGCAGACTGTGCCAGGACGGATAAAGGTTGAACGGAGATCAGGACGATCAGCAGAAGAAATAGACTGGCGCGTTTCATGGCGCAGCTCCCGACAACACGGAGAGGATGTACTGCTTATCGTTTTCATCCGTGAGAGACTGCCAGTTTTCCGGCAGCGTTTGCATGTCAAGATGATAGGTTGTGCTCAGCCACTTCGCATCCCAGGGCTGGGAGTCGTATAGGGTTGCCACGGTTAGACGGTCGCTGGCATTTTCCTTTGCATCGGTAATTTCCAACTTGGGTTCCGTCTGTGTTCCCAGCCAGACCCACTGCCCATCACCCAGATACCCAAAGAGCAGAAACGAACGGATCGGCGTTGCGGTCGATGTGTATATGTGATCATTCAACGCGTAGAGGATGTGCGTATTCTCGGCATCCTCCACCACCAGACAGATTACCGGATATTCACCGCCCCAGATCTCGACGCGATTGCCTTTCACTGAGGATGTCTCGAAACAGCCGCGCAGTCCATATGCTACTGCCGCTTTGCCATTGGCATTCAGACGCCATTCCTTGAAATCGGGATTGGGTGGGATGAAACTGACTGGCACATCCACAAGATCATTTGCATCCTTGGGAAGGGTGACGGTTTCCATCTGGCGCATGGGCATTTCGCTAAACCCAAGTAGTTCTGTGGCTTCGGCGCGACTATATCCTTCACGGATTGCTAGTGCCCATGCAATGGTTTTCTCCAAGCCTTGATATACACAAGCTGGCTGGATGATTTGGTAATTCTCGCTGATCATGGTCGGCGTGAAGGACCACTCCGACGAATCTGTTGGACAGCCAAACGAATCCACAGCTCCCGATGGGCTGGTCACAATGGTTTCCGTTGCCATCGTCTGTGTCGGGAAGGCGACTGCTTCCGGAGTGGCCTGTACACGGCTCATCAACAGATACCGATTCAATCCTGCCATCCCTCCAGCCATAAAAAGCAGGAGCAGGATCAGCCCGGTGACAACGGTGTAAATGCGGGGTTGCCGTTTCCCGGCAAGGTCTTTATAAGTCAATCCATCCAGGATTGTTTTCCAAAGGGATTTCATTCTTCTCCAAAAAAATTATTGATCTTCGCGGGTCACGCCATGCGCCAGATATCCAATGGCGCGCACGGTCA
>JAFLCE010000050.1 GCA_017303655.1 Anaerolineae bacterium | reverse complement strand
GAGATGATCTTGGTAACGACACCCGCGCCGACGGTGAGACCGCCCTCGCGAATAGCGAACTTGGAGCCCTGCTCCAACGCCACCGGCACGATGAGTTCCACCGTCAGGTTCACGTTGTCACCAGGCATTACCATTTCGACACCTTCGGGAAGGGCAATGTCACCCGTCACATCCATGGTGCGGATGTAGAACTGAGGTCGATAGCCACTGAAGAACGCCTTGTGACGTCCACCTTCTTCCTTCTTCAATACGTACACTTCGGCAAGGAACTTCTTGTGTGGGGTCACAGATCCGGGCTTTGCCAACACCTGTCCACGTTCCACATCTTCACGTTCAATACCACGCAGCAACACGCCTGCGTTATCACCCGCCACGGCTTCGTCCAGTTCCTTGTGGAACATTTCGATGCCGGTGATGACGGAGGCTTTGGTGTCGCGCAGACCAATGATCTCGATCGGTTCGCCCTTCTTGGCGACGCCGCGGTCTACACGTCCGGTTACTACGGTTCCACGTCCCTTGATCGAGAACACGTCTTCCACAGCCATCATGAACGGCTTGTCGGTCTCGCGCTTGGGTTCGGGGATGTATTCGTCCACCACACGAAGCAGTTCCTTGATCGGAGCGTATTCGGGGGCGTTCGGGTCGGTCGAGGTGCTCTCCAAGGCTTGCTTGGCGGAGCCGCGCACGATCGGGGTGGTGTCGCCGGGGAAGCCGTAGCTGCTGAGCAGTTCGCGCAGTTCGAGTTCCACGAGTTCGAGCAATTCAGGGTCGTCCATCATGTCTACCTTGTTCAGGAAGACGACGATGGAGGGTACTTCCACCTGACGAGCCAGGAGGACGTGTTCACGGGTCTGGGGCATCGGACCATCGGGGGCTGCCACGACGAGGATGGCACCATCGACCTGTGCCGCACCGGTGATCATGTTCTTGATGTAGTCGCGGTGTCCCGGCATGTCGACGTGCGCATAGTGGCGCTTGTCGGTCTGGTACTCTACGTGTGCGATGTTGATCGTGATGCCACGCGCTTTTTCTTCGGGGGCATTGTCGATCTGATCGTAGGCTTTGAAATCAGCCTGTCCTGACAATCCCGCCACTTTCGTGATCGCGGCTGTCAATGTCGTCTTGCCGTGGTCGATGTGGCCCATCGTCCCTACGTTCAAATGCGGCTTGCTTCTGTCAAACTTCCCTTTCGCCATGATAATACTCCTTAGGTAATAACCGTTACGATTTCAAAATTTCTTCAGCAACCGACTGCGCAACTGGCGCGTAGTGGTCGAATTCCATACTAAATACACCGCGTCCCTGGGTGGCAGAGCGAAGTTGGGTAGCATACCCGAACATTTCGCCCAACGGCACCATAGCACGGACAGCCTGAGCATTACCGGGGCGAACGTCCATGCCCTGGATTAAACCGCGGCGGCTGTTGACCTGTCCCATTACATCACCGAGATATTCTTCAGGCGCAACAACTTCAACCTTCATCATCGGTTCGAGCAGAATTGCATTGCCCTTCTGCATACCTTCTTTGAAGCCCATCGAAGCGGCAAGCTTAAACGCCATTTCGCTGGAGTCGACTTCATGGAACGAGCCATCGAACAAGGTGATCTTCAAATCCACCACCGGGTAACCGGCGAGAATACCACTTTCAGTTGCTTCGCGGAAACCTTTTTCGATCGGGTTGATGTATTCCTTTGGAATGGAACCGCCGACGATCTTGTTTTCAAAGATAATACCGCTGCCACGCTCGCCGGGTTCAAGAGCGAACACGACATGACCGTATTGCCCCTTACCACCAGACTGCTTGGCATACTTGTAATTGACTTCCTTGACCGGCTTGGTGATGGATTCGCGATACGCGACACGAGGCGTACCAACGTTCGCCTGCACCTTAAATTCGCGCAGAAGGCGGTCAACGATGATATCGAGATGAAGCTCGCCCATACCGCGGATCACGGTCTGACCGGTGCTATCATCTGAATTAACACGGAATGTGGGATCTTCTTCAGCAAGTTTACGAAGCGCCTCACCCATTTTCTCCTGATCGCTGGAGCTTTTCGGCTCAATCGCGATGGAGATTACAGGCTCGGGGAACGTAATGCTTTCAAGAGCTAATGACTTAGTATCACAAAGGGTATCGCCAGTAAAACTATCTTTGAAACCCAAAATAGCACCAATATCACCAGCGCGAATTTCAGTAATGTCTTCTCGGCGATCAGCATGCATTTTCAACAGACGACCAATGCGTTCCTTCTTGCCTTTGGTGCTGTTTTGAACAGTTTGTCCCTGGCTTAAAACACCCGAATAAACACGGATATACGCAAGACGACCTACATAAGGATCGGTAACAATCTTAAAAACCAGTGCACTCAATGGTGCATCATCAACTGTCGGGATTTCAAAGGTGTTTTCAGCGTTACCAGGCTCTGATGCAGTGATAGTTGCCTTGTCCATAGGAGAAGGCAGGTAATCTACTACTGCGTCAAGCATTACCTGGACACCTTTATTCTTTAAGGAAGAACCACAGAAAATAGGCGTTGCCTTATTTGCAATTACACCTTTTCGAAGTGCGGCTTTGAGTTCATCCACGCCAATTTCTTGTGCTTCAAGGAACTTCATAGTGAGTTCGTCGTCAAGTTCAGCGATCCGCTCAACCATCTTGGCACGGGCTTCTACAGCTTGATCCTTCAAATCAGCAGGAATTTCTACTACATGGGGATCTTTACCGAGATCGTCTTCCCATACAATAGCAGTCATAGAAAGAAGATCAACAACTCCCTTGAAAGTCGCTTCAAACCCAATCGGAACCTGCATCGGGATCGGCTTGGCGCCGAGGCGGTCAATAATGGTCTCAATGGTGCGCTCGTATGAGGCGCCAACACGATCCATCTTATTAACAAAACAAATACGCGGAACACCGTAACGATCAGCCTGGCGCCAAACGGTCTCAGACTGGGGTTCCACGCCTTGAACAGCATCGAAAACAACAACGCCACCATCAAGAACACGAAGGGAGCGCTGAACTTCAGCAGTAAAGTCGATGTGACCGGGGGTATCAATGATGTTAACTTGATAACCCTTCCACTCGGCAGAGACCGCCGCGGAAACAATGGTAATACCGCGTTCACGCTCCTGCACCATCCAGTCGGTTACGGTATTTCCATCGTCAACAGACCCAATGCGGTGAGTTAAACCGGTATAGAACATGATCCGCTCGGTAGTTGTCGTCTTCCCGGCGTCGATGTGGGCAATAATGCCAATATTTCGGTATTTTTCCAACGGATGAACGCGTGCCATTGCTATCGATTACCTATTTCTTCTAAATTAAATACGATAATGGGAGAAAGCGCGGTTGGCTTCTGCCATCTTATGAGTTTCGTCGCGTTTGCGGATCGAAGCGCCAGTCTCGTTAGAAGCATCGATCAATTCTGAAGCGAGCTTATCAGCAAAGGATTTGCCAGAACGGTCACGGGCGGCACCAAGAAGCCAACGGATCGCCAGGGTTGTACGGCGATCGGTAGAAACTTCCATCGGGACCTGATAGGTTGCACCACCCACACGACGCGGGCGAACTTCCATTATAGGACCAACATTCTTAAGAGCAGAATCGAAGACTTCGATCGGATTCTTCTCAGTGCGTTCCTTGATCAGATCCATGGCATCATAGACCAATCCAATGGCAACGCTCTTCTTACCGCTCTTCAGCACATGTTGGATCACGATCTGAAGATTGAGGCTATTAAAACGGACGTCGGGAAGGATTTCCCGTTTTTCGGGTTTAGCTCTACGCATGCTTTATCACTCCATCAATATTACTTGGGACGCTTCGCGCCGTACTTTGAGCGGCCCTGCTTACGATTGGCCACACCGGTGGTGTCGAGGGTGCCACGCACAATGTGGTAACGCACGCCCGGAAGGTCCTTAACACGACCACCACGGACAAGCACCACGGAGTGCTCTTGCAACTGATGACCCTCACCCGGAATGTACGCCGTCACTTCGATACCATTGCTCAAACGCACACGAGCAATCTTACGAAGCGCAGAGTTTGGCTTCTTAGGGGTCATGGTGCGAACCACGGTACAAACACCGCGCTTCTGAGGAGCACCCTTATCCTGACGGAACCGGCGTTGCTTAAAGCTGTTCAATGTGAACTGCAGAGCAGGCGCCTTGCTTTTGGATTTTTTATCTTTGCGGCCCTTGCGGACCATTTGATTTACTGTCGGCACGATCAGCCTCCGATTACAAATTCTTCTAATTGATTATTTATTTTTGTTTTTTCGCAATAAATGAGACCATCAATTCGTTCCCTGATGGCCTCATCTGTAGCTGCCAATTTCTCTCGGAGCGGGGTTAGCAATTGCCGCTCCTTTTTCTTGACAAAGGCACAACATTTTATCATGCTGTACCCATCAAGTCAATAGAATTTACTGCTTTTTTCTGGATTGCCCTTCACCCAAACTAAGCAGACCGGTATCGTGTTTCGGTGGATGAGTCTTCTCTTCATCCTTTCCGAATTTAACCACGTCACCGTTTTCATTGATGGCTTCCACTGCAAGCCCCAACGATTGCAATTCTTTCACGAGCACCCGGAAAGATGCAGGGATGCTGGGCTCTTCAATCGGGTCACCCTTCACAATCGCTTCATAGGTATTCACACGACCTTGAACATCATCCGATTTGACCGTGAGCATTTCCTGCAAGGTATGAGCAGCACCATAAGCTTCCAGTGCCCACACTTCCATTTCACCAAAGCGCTGACCACCGAATTGAGCCTTACCACCAAGCGGTTGTTGGGTCACCAAACTGTAAGGACCCGTGGAACGTGCATGAACCTTGTCTTCCACCAAGTGGTGAAGCTTGAGAATGGTCATCACACCTACTGTGACAGGTTGGTCATACGGCAAACCGGTCTTGCCATCACGTAGAGTCTGTTTGCCAAGGATCGGCAGCGGGATGCCCTTTTCTTTAGCAAGTTCCTGGGCAGTTTCGTAGACTTTATCTTCAGCTACGCGGCGGGTAATGCCATTTACTTCCATCCACAAACGCAAGCAGGCAGTGATCGCCAAGTCGTCCATCTTGGGATCATGGGCAACCTGACGGTCTTCAAGCAGAATTTCATCAGGGTCAGAATAGCCCTTTTCGCGCAACCATTCTCGAGCGGTGGCACGATGCGCGTACGCTTGGTCGTTCAAACTGTAAACGTCGTAGCGACGCTTGTCCAACCATTCCTCCAGATAGAGGCGGCGAACTTCATCGTCATCTTCGATTGTGGTTGGGTCGTATTCCTGTTCTTTAAGCCATTCCCAAGCGCGGACTCCGGCTTCCTTCCAAGCCTGATCGACGATCCACGCGCGAGCGAGTTCGGCTTCGATCTGCTCTTCACTGGCACCATCGAAGACGGGAGTCACGGCTCGATACCCGAGACGCTTGGCTGCCCACCCAAGGTGGACTTCCAACACCTGACCGATGTTCATACGACCAGGAACACCAAGCGGATTTAGAATGATATCAACAGGCATACCATTTTCAAGGAAAGGCATATCTTCCACAGGCACAACCTTGGAAACCACGCCCTTGTTACCATGGCGTCCTGCCATCTTGTCGCCCGCAGTAATCTTACGACGCTGAGCAACAGAGACTCGAACCATCATATCCACGCCAGCAGCGAGATCTGAATTCTCTTCGCGGGTAAAGACTTTGACGTCAACGACCTTACCGCGTTCACCATGAGGCATGCGCAGAGAGGTGTCTTTCACATCGCGAGACTTTTCACCGAAGATGGCACGCAACAGGCGTTCTTCAGGGGTAAGTTCTTTTTCACCCTTCGGCGTAATCTTGCCGACGAGGATGTCGTTCGGACCAACTTCGGCACCGATGCGGATAATGCCATTTTCATCAAGGTCCTTGATGGCATCGTCACCTACGTTCGGGATGTCACGAGTGATCTCTTCGGGTCCAAGCTTGGTATCACGGGCTTCGACTTCATACTTCTCAATATGGACAGAA
Source organism: Anaerolineae bacterium (assembly GCA_017303655.1). Classification (GTDB taxonomy): domain Bacteria; phylum Chloroflexota; class Anaerolineae; order Anaerolineales; family Villigracilaceae; genus Villigracilis. The sequence continues at coordinate 26,427 of JAFLCE010000050.1, read as the reverse complement.
GTGAAGCGGTCTTCCTGCACAAGTCGTTCAGAAAGCAGAATAGCATCTTCGAAGTTACCACCTTCCCAAGAAAGGAAGGCAATGACGACGTTCTGACCGAGAGCTAACTGACCATTATCGGTCGAGGACGAGTCAGCGATGATATCGCCAGCCTTGATCAACTGTCCCTTTACAACGGAAGGACGCTGATCGATACAAGTGCTCTGATTGGAGCGCTGATATTTGCGGAGCTGATAAACTCGATTGCCGGAACGCTTCTCTTTAACAGTGATGGTTGATCCTGTTACAGAGACCACTTCCCCGTCCGCTTCAGCGACCACAACCTGACCGGAGTCGATCGCGGCGTGGCGTTCCATCCCTGTAGAGACGAGCGGAACTTCAGGGCGCACCAAGGGAACCGCTTGCGCCATCATGTTCGAACCCATGAGCGCACGGTTGGCATCGTCATGTTCAAGGAAGGGGATCAACGCAGCGCTAATACCCACAACCTGGTGAGGAGCCACATCCATGAAGTCCAAGCTTTCAGCATTGGAGAACATGAAGCCGGAATGGTAACGGCAGGAAATACGTTCGCGGGAGAATTCTTTCTTCTCTGTAAGTGTGGAATTTGCCTGCGCAATCGTATATTTATCTTCTGCGTCTGCGGAAAGATAAACGATTTCATCAGAAACGAACGGGATGATCGCAATCTCACCATCAAGACGCGCAAGGCGTTTGGCGATCTTGGAGTCGATTTCCGTACCAGATTTGAAGAGCAGTTCTTCAGACTTGGGATCGTAAATATCTTCGCGCAGGGTGCGACCTTCAAACAATTCGCTATCGGAAGGAAGAGCCTTGTAAACCCTTCGGTATGGAGTCTCAATGAAGCCGTATTCGTTCACACGAGCGAACGACGCAAGACGACCGATCAAACCGATGTTTGGACCTTCCGGCGTTTCGATCGGGCAGATACGTCCGTAGTGAGAGTGATGAACGTCGCGGACATCGAATCCGGCGCGTTCGCGGCGAAGACCGCCTGGACCAAGAGCAGAAAGTGTGCGTTTGTGACGCAACTCTGCCAACGGGTTGGTCTGATCCATGAATTGGGAAAGTTGGGAAGAACCGAAGAACTCGCGCAACGCAGCCACAACCGGACGGATGTTGACGAGGGTCACCGGCGAAAGTTGTTCCTGATCGCGAATGGACATGCGTTCTTTAATAACGCGTTCCATACGGCGCAGACCAATGCGGAGTTTGTTCTGGATCAACTCACCCACTGTCTTGACGCGGCGATTGCCAAGGTGATCGATATCGTCTGAGCGCTCCGAGCCGTTGTTGATCTGGATCATACGGCGAAGCAAGCGGAGAATATCGCTCTTGGAAACAGTGCGATGCGGGATGGGAATATTCAGGTCGAGCTTCTGGTTGAGCTTATAACGCCCCACACGTTCGAGGTCATAATGACGCTGATCAAAAAGTTGTTCTTCAAGGAATTGGCGAGCGTTGTCCAGAGTAGCTGGGTCACCGGGGCGCATTTTCTTGAAGAATTCGATCAAAGCCGCTTCGGCGATGGTGTGATTGCTCAGGTCCCAATCCGGTTCCTGTTTAATAGTAGAAGCAATGAACATGCGCTCGGGGTTATTATCCACATCCTTGAACAGGGAGAGAATTTCCTCGTCTGTACCATACTTGATGGGAGAATCTTTGATGCCGTCACTAACGGCGGCGAGAGCGCGTAAGAACACCGTGATCGGAACGGTGCGTTTGCGGTTGAATTTGAGGATGATGTAGTCGGACTTACGGGTTTCGAACTCCATCCAAGCTCCACGGTCAGGAATCAGCTTGGCCATGGAGAGCAGGCGTCCCGTAGCACGATCCGCAGGAGCTTCGAAGTACACGCCAGGAGAACGAATCAACTGCGAGACGACGACGCGTTCCGTTCCATTGACGATGTAGGTGCCCTTATCGGTCATTTCGGGGAAGTCGCCCAGGAAGATATCCTGTTTGATGGGTTCAGGGACATCTGGACCGGCAAGGAGAACGGAAACATAAAGCGGGCTGGCATAAGTCAGATCGCGCTCTACACATTCTTCAATGGTATGCTTGGGGTCACCAAACCAATACTTGAGCCCCCACTGCTGTGATTCGGGGCTGCGGCTTGGGAAGAATAGCTTCATTCCCTTGTTATAGGACTCAATTGGGGAAACTTCATGGAAAAGGTCTCCCAATCCCTCCTTTTTGAGCCTTTCAAATGAATCAAGTTGTACTTCGATCAGATCAGGTAAATCGAGACTTACGGGAATTCGTGCGTAGCTTTTTTGGGGCAAAGAAGATGCCATTCTTCTCTCCTAACGGTTTTGAATGACGATATTAACAACGAGAACTGTCCCGGATGGACAGCGACTAAACATTATATCGAACAGAGCATAAAAAGTCAAGAAATTTTTGTTTTCATTCAAGTGTCTTTGTATTGAGTCGCATTATTTCTTGACAATATATATAAGTGCGTGTAAAATCACCCGCGCTTAACAAAAGAATAATGTTTGGCCGAGATAGCTCAGTTGGTAGAGCACGCGACTGAAAATCGCGGTGTCCCCAGTTCGATCCTGGGTCTCGGCACTCTCGACCAAGTTGGTCGAAAACGCGGGCGTAGTTCAGTGGTAGAACGTCTCCTTGCCAAGGAGAAGGTCGTGAGTTCGAATCTCATCGCCCGCTCAACTGGAGGATTGCAGATTGAAATAGACTTTCGGTCGCAATCCTTTTGTTTATATGGCGTCGTGGCCAAGTGGTAAGGCAAGGGTCTGCAAAACCCTCATTCACGGGTTCAAATCCCGTCGACGCCTCTGAAACAGACTCATAAGTGAGTCTGTTTTTTTATCAATTAATACCTGAATAAGTAAAGCGAGTCTCATTCATAATGAGACTCGCTTTTGTTTACTTCACACGTAGAAAACGTCGCTTCCCAACTTGCAACACCCCAGGATGTGGAAACGGCGCATCACCACGTTCCAGGACTTCCCCATCCAAGCGTACGCCTTTCTGGTCGATCAATTGTCGTGCCTTGCTTTTACTTTCTGCCATATTGGCTGCAAGGATCACATCCACTACTGTCTGACCAGATTGCAGTTCGTACTCCGGCATTTCGTCAGGGATTTCCTTTTGCTGGAACATCTTGATGAAATTATCCTGTCCGGACTGTGCTTCTAAGTCTGTGTAGAAAATGCTGACGATTTCCTTCGCCATTTTCATCTTAGCATCACGCGGATGTAATGCACCAGAGGCAACATCTTTTTCAATCTGCGCGATCTCATGCGGACTGAAACGAGTGACGAGACGCATATAGGTACCCATCGCTGAATCAGGGACAGACATCAACTTGCCGAACATATCATCTGCGCCCGAGTTGATCGGCACAATATTGCCCGTGGACTTGGACATTCTCTGGGTGCCATCGGTGCCGGGCAAAATACCGGTAATGATACCCACCAGAGGCTTTTGCCCAAGCGCTTCTTGAAGTTTACGCCCAGCTACGATGATATTGAATAACTGATCTGAGCCGCCGACTTGAATATCGGTTTCCATGGCAGCAGCGTCATAACCTTGCATTAAAGCGTAGAAAGTTTCATGCAGGTAGATGGGCTCGCCTTTATCGAGTCGCTTGGCAAAGTTTTCGCGCGCCAAAAACTGCTGAACGGTGAAATTCTGCCCAAGGCGAATCAGATCAACCAAGTTCAACTTTGAGAGCCATTCACTGTTGTAACGGATCTTGGTCTTGGATTTATCCAAGACGCGGAAAGCTTGCTCGGCATACGTCAACGCATTCTCGGCAACCTTCTCCTGAGTCAGAATCGGGCGCGCCTTGTTTTTATCGGAAGGGTCCCCCACCAAAGCCGTGTAATTCCCGATCAAGAACGTGACTTCATGACCCAGGTCTTGAAACTGACGCAGTTTGCGCATGGATATCGTGTGACCCAAATGCAAGTCCGTAGATGTGGGGTCGTAACCGCAATATACCCGTAGCGGACGATTCTCTTTCTCTGCGATCTTCAAGCGTTCGCGCAGTTCCGATGCCATGGCTTTCTGCAGATCTTCATCGCCATAGTCGGTTCCCTGCATCAATAATTCGACCTGTTCTTCGATGTTCATTCGTTTCTCCTCATGCAAGACCCTGCTCGGGTCGTAATTTGATATTCATCGGTACTATGCAAACAAAAACGCGCCCGCGATGATGGGGCGCGTTCAAATCACACCATCGCAATATGTTACAGGAGGTAATAATAGTAATAGCGGCTGGTGAAAAAGTTGATTGACATATCAATATTATACATCAGGAATTTTATTGCGACAAATTGAAGGGGAAACTCCACGGACCACGCACCGTGTAGAACTCATCACTGTATACGAGTTGTTCTGCCTGTTCTTGCGACATCTCTGCCGGTTTGCTGAGGATCTGCATGGTCAAAGTGCCGTTCACATCCACGCAATCCACAGAAATGCCCGTTCCGCGTTCAAGCAAAACTTGCTGGATCTTTGGCAGATAAATATCGCAATAATCGCTGGGTTGCGGCGGCGCAGCAATCGCATCAATGATGATTGTGGCGTTTGTGAGGTCAGCATCGGGCGCTACGACAAAGGTCAGAGTATCGCAACGCAACCCGGGCTGTCCATTGGCGGCTTCTTGTACACTGACAAGCGTCGTGCCATATTCTTGAAGCACAATTCCGCTATAGCTCAAACTCGCAGCCCAGATCGACCAATCCGACGCATCGGGTAGGGTAAAGCAAACATCGGCGTTGACATTTTTGCCATCCATCCATGCACGGCTCAGGTTGACATTAATCCCGGCAGCCGTTTGCTGAGGCGCACTGACATTCGCCGCCGCCGTCGGATAAGAGGCATCAATATACGCGGTGGCAGTGGGCAACAACTCAGGCAACACAACTTGTGAATCTTGCGCCGGAGCACAAGCAGTAAGCAACAATAAAAGTACGAGGATAAACTTCTTCATGGGATTTAATTCTCCTTAGACTTATTCAAACAAATCGGTCAACGCCTCTCGCGGACCTGGAAACTGGAACTTGTACCCAGACTCAAGCAACCGTTTAGGCTGTGCAAAGCGACCTTCGAGGATCAAGACGCTCATTTCCCCCAAAACGTTCCGCATCAAAAAGGCAGGGACAGGAAACCAATATGGACGATGAAGCACTTTTGCAAGCACTTTTGTAAAATCTGCCAAGGATGTTGACGTGGGTGAAATCAGGTTGTAAGAGCCTTGTGCATTCTCATTGGACATCAAATAGCGGGTGGCGCTTACCCAATCTTGAACATGAATCCAAGGGAATGCCTGTTTCCCAGAGCCAATCGGTCCGCCAAAGAACAATTGAACTGGCAGGGCGATCAATTTCATAATGATGCTATCTTTTGCCAAAACTGGAGACGTGCGCAAGACAAGCCTTCGAACGCCCAACTCTTCTACAGATTTGGTGGCATCTTCCCATTTGACGGTTAACTGTGCAAGGAAATCATCGCCGGGCGGTGTGGATTCATCGGCGAGGTCACCTTGCAAGCCATAGTGATTGATGCCTGAGACTTGCACGAAAAGGCTTGGGCGATGAGTCGCCTCCCGAATAGCTTGAGCAAGCGCGAGCCCGGGCAGGATGCGTGAATCCTCAAAGGATTTTTTTCGGGTTGTAGTCCAGGGCCAGTCTGAGGTGCTCCTTCCGGCAAGGTGAATGACCGCATCCATTTCATTAACGAGCTGCCCCCACCCAGTGGTTGTGCGCCCATCCCATTGGATATGTTGTGCGTCAGTTTTATTATTGGAAGCACCGCGAGAAAGGATAAAAACTTTGTGCCCATCGGCGAGTAGAGATTTGGTGAGAGCGGTTCCAAGCAACCCGGAACCACCTGAGATGATGATATTCATTTTATGCTCCTGCAATGGTATCGCTTAAAACGATTTAACTTTCTGGATGTATAATCACGCGAGTTACCGGAAACCTATGAATGAACCCGTATTGGTGCTCAATGCAAATTTTGAGCCAATCCACGTCTGTTCGACACGACGGGCAGTCACTTTGATCCTTGCGGGAAAAGCCGGTATGATCGCAAACGGACGCGGACATATCCGCACGATTTCACAACTGATTCCTCGTCCTTCGGTCATTCGGTTGGAAGCGCAAATTCATCGACCGCGCCCGCGCGTCAAGTTATCGCGCCGCGAACTCTTCCGTCGCGATAATTATACCTGCCAGTATTGCGGCAAACGTGAAGGTAGCCTGACGATCGACCATGTCATTCCACGCCATATGGGTGGCAAACATATTTGGACAAATCTGGTCACGGCATGCTCCACATGCAACCATCGCAAGGGCGGGCGTAAAGTGGAAGAAGCCCATATGCGCCTGTTACACATTCCCAAAGAGCCGCCTGCAGAAGCTTCGTATATATTTGGAAAACACCTGAGTGAAAATCAGGAGTGGGTACCGTATGTCTCTGGTTGGTAAATTGAAATCCCCTCGCATGAGGGGATTTTTTATTGCAAGATACACTAACTGAAAATTCTAGAATTCCAAAACCATAAAATCTTTTGCCAGTTGAATATTACCCTGAAAGGTCGTAGATGCTTCAGCGACAGGGTCTCCAGTTGCAAATCTGCCTGTGGGATAGTGAATGAGATAAAGCTTATTCACCTCTGCTTTTGAGGCAATGCCACCTGCCTGTGCCGCCGAGGAGTGACCGGGTGATTCACCCGTCGCTTCGTGGATCAACACATCTGCCCCAGCACTGAGGCGCACGACCTCATCACACGGTTCAGTGTCACAAGAGTACGCCAATATCTTTTGGGTCTGAGGGAAACCGAATCGCAGACCGATATTGGGAATCATATGGTGAACTGGCGAGGCATGGATGACAAAGTCTCCGCAATCAAGGACGGGTGTCATTTCTTTTGAAGGCAGGCGATAGAAGACCACCGGGAAAAAGTCGGGCCACTCCGACCAATTGTAAAAGCCCATTAGCCCTTCTAAACGGTCGAGGGTGTAATGCAGACCATAAATATTCAAAGGCTTCTGCCTACCCATCAGCCACATATCCATAAGTAGGAGCGGAACCCCAGAGACATGGTCAGGATGAAAATGAGTCACAATAATATCGGTCAGATCGTTGAAATCCAACCCAGCTTGTTCAAGACGCAAAATGGGATTACTGACCGAATCAACCAAAACGGTGCGGTCCTGCCCCACAATGACCATATGGGTATTTTCGCTTTGAGCTGTGGGAATGGCGTTAGAAGCGCCAAGAATGATCACCTTTACCATGCTTGAATATTAATCGAAATCCTCCCAATTGTTAATTGTGATTTAATATAAAAATTCCCGAAGTGAGAGCTTCGGGAATTTTTATTATTTTACCAGCACACCCATCAAGATAGCCGGGGTGACATACGCTTCAATGAGCGCCGCGACCGCCAATAAAGGCACCACCAAACCGACAAAAATGATCGCCCAGTCTGCCATCAGATCAATGATGATCGCGCCCATGGATTTGCCTGTTTGGGGAGTCACAAGTGCTGCGCCAATGTAAAGCACAACCGCACTTCCCAGCAACAATGCTGGGAGTTCGAAGATTCCATGCGGCAAAACACCTGCCACAAAGATCGGTAGAGGCGCGACTCCTAAAAGCTCAAAGAGGGCATACACACCACCTATCAAGGAAATGTTGACCATATACAGTAAAATGCCCAAAACACTAAAAGAAGCCAGCCCAGCTAGGAAAATAAGAGCTACTGCTCGCGTGTTGTTTAAGAACAGGAATGGCGCGTTCAAGTTTTCACTCAACTGATCAACATTTGAAAATTCGCCCACATTCTCTTGAAGTTTTGCAAGGTCTTCCGCTGAGGCATTGGCAAGAGTGCCTGAAACATTGGTGATGATCCAGTCATAGCTTAACCACAATGTTACTAAAGCAATCAGCACCATAAACCCGATCGCAGGCACGGTTCGCCGAAGCGAACCGACTAGGGTCTTACGATACCATTCTCCCAAAGATAAAGCGCCGCCGGTAAACTGCGACCAAAACGTTCGCACCGTCCACTTGAAATTAAGGGTGTCGATCTCACGTCCCAGCAAATATTCACGTTCAAAATGAGCGATACCCAGCCGGATCAATAAAAGTGAAATGATCAACACGCCGATGATCGCCAACCATAAGACTTCGTCATTTCCCCAGAAAAGCATGACCGCTTCACCCTGCATCAACAAAGCAACTGGGATGACGATGAAAGAAGCAAGTAAATTTGCCGCCTTGACCGAAGTGGACTGCACTGAGATCACAATCGCTGCGCTGACCATCAAAACCGCATGCGCCGAAGTAAGCAGAAACAATTGCAGCATCACAGAACCTTTCGGCATCGCCAAGCCTTGCCGAAAGATCATTGCCAGATACAGCCCGATCGAAAGATAACTGGCAGCCAATGGGGTTACCACACCCACCAGCAGCTTTCCAAAATACAATTGCCAATCTTCAAACGGAGCCGTCAACAACGGCTCAATCGTGCCACGTTCCTTTTCACCTACAAAGGACTCAAGCGCGACCACCAACGATACAGTGATCGGAAAGAAGCCAATGATCATAATGGAAAAGGGCACCAACCCTTCCAGGATCAAATTCGCATCGAATTGATTCAGGAACTCCACAGTTTGTTTTGCAAATTCATTCATTAGAAATGGGAAACAAAAAGTCAGTATCGCCATTGGCAGGATCACACGCCAATCACGAAACTGGTCACGCAATTCGCGTTGCGCCACAAGCCAAACCGGTCGAAGGTTATTGAACATATTCGATTCCTTTTGCCTCAGCCATTACTTTTAAATAAACCTGTTCAAGAGTGCGCGCCTCTTCTTGAAACGCCACGATGGATGCCCCCTTGGACGTGAGCCGCTGAACCAACTGCGGATTCGACTGCTCAGGCGCCTCCACCCGGACCTTTAAACTGGTTGGCGTTTTCAGGAGCAGTTCCACACCCGTGGGCAGTTCCAACCCATCGGCGTTCCACGCTTCGGAAAAAAGAATTCTATATTCAGATGCGCCAAGCACCTTTCTTTTAAGTTCTTCCAGTGAACCTTGAATAAGGATCTTGCCGCGATAGATCACGGCGATCTTATCTGCCAAGGCTTCTACTTCGGTGAGGTTATGCGAGCACAGCATGATCGTGCGTTGATTCGACTTTAAGCGCGCGATCTCATCCCGCACCAATCGCGCAGATTCAGGGTCCATTGCAGAAGTCGGCTCATCCAACAGGAGGACGCTGGGTTCATGCATCATGGCGCGTGCCAATGCCAGTTTTTGACGCATCCCCTTCGAGTATTCACCAATGCGGCGTTTGGCAGCTTCAGCTAACCCGAAATATTCGAGTAAATTTTCTGTGCGAGCTTTTCGAAGCGCAGGCGCAAGGCTGTAGACTTGTCCGAAGAAATCCATATATTCCAAGGCGGTCATGCGCATGTATAAACCGTGATGTTCGGTCAACACCCCCACCGAAGCGCGGACATCGGGTCCGTTCTTGGTCACATCGTACCCGGCGACTCGGGCTGAGCCTCGGCTGGGCTGTAAAAGAGCGGTCAGCATCCGAACCGTGGTTGTCTTCCCAGCGCCATTCTGCCCTAACAGCGCCAATATCTGCCCCGCTTCTACAGATAGGTTTACGCCATCGACAGCAGAAAAATCATTGAATTGCTTGCTCAGATCATTGGTCTCGATCATGGATGTAGGTCCTCTTGTTCTAGAAAAAGGCTATATCCATTTTATTACCCATCCCCCGTGCTTCTCCCTCTCAAACCCCTTACAAAACCGGTGCAAGACGGCGGCGTACCAACATTCCACCGGCAATAATAAATACACAGGCAAAAAATACCTGATTGATATTTATGTTGTTAACCAGCGAAACATCCAAGCGAAGCGCTTCAAGTAAAAAGCGGATGAGGGAGTAAGAAACCAGATAGGTGAGAAATACATCCCCCGGCTTGAGCTGCCAGGCAAGACTGCCACGAGCAAGCCAAAGCAATAACACTAAACTCACTAGGCTTAGAAAGATCTCATATGCAAATAACGGATGATAGAACTCGACCTGTTCAAATCCACGCAAACGATTCTGTGGCTGAATAAAGATCGCCCATGGCAGGTTCGTAGGCAAGCCATACAATTCTTGATTGAAATAATTCCCAAGCCTGCCAATGGCTTGAGCGAGGATAATGCCCGGGGCGAGCATATCTGCCAAATCCCCAAATGGGAATTTCTCTTTGCGGGCGATCAGTAACAAGGCGAGTATTCCGCCAAGCAAAGCGCCGGGGATTCCAAATCCGCCTGTCCAAAGGGAGAGGATATCTAACGGGTGGGATAAATAATACTGGGTGGTCAGACCAAGCTGAACCGAAGAAAGAGGCGGGGTGAGAACATGCCAAAGCCGCGCTCCAACCCATCCTGAAATTGTTAACGGCACAAAGAGATAATAGACAACCTCGGCATCTTGAAAACGACGTTTAGCTTCCAGTGCTGCAAGCAGTGCCCCACAGACGATGCCAAAAGCGATCAACAAGCCATTCCAACGTAGCAGGATGAAACCGAGCGAGACGCCTTCCATTAAGCGGCTTTGTCCTTTGAATTGCGACTTTCGTTAATGCGTTCACGACCTTGTGTGCGTACATGAAAAATTCGTTGAAACGCAGTAATGTTTGCCAGCACGGCAATGATGGCAACAGCTAGAAAAGGTTGGTTGAACACAAGCAAGGGAATCAGGACGAGATAACGCTCAAAACGAGTTAAGATGCCCACCTTTGCAGTAAAGCCTAGTCCTTCTGCGCGGGCTTTGACGTATGAGACCAACACACACCCTGCGGCTGCGATGAAAGAAACCACAACACCCGGGTAATCACTTTGCGTGAGGAAGTAATACAGCAAGCCGCCAAACGTGACCAACTCTGCATAGCGGTCGCTGACGGAATCGACGAAGGCGCCGAAGTCGCTGGGTTCGCCGCGTAAACGTGCCATGGTGCCATCAAAGGCGTCGACTAGGACAGATGCTAGTAGGATAAATGCACCAGTGGTCATACGTCCCTGGGCGATCACGTACGCGCCGACAGTTGTGCCTACCAAACCCAACAAGGTAATGGTATTCGGAGAAAGCCCCAAACGATTAAGGAATGCCCCGATCGGGTCGAGGATACCTTTGAAAATGAGTCTTGCCCGGTCTGAAAATGTCAGTTTTGTGCTCATGGGTTAAGGAAAATTCCTGTTTTATCCATTCTCATTGTTTAATTCATCTTCATCACTGACTAACACTTCACGCTCTCTGCCGCCACCTTGTGAGGGACCGACGACTCCCATGTCTTCCAATTGGTCAAGCAGGCGGGCTGCGCGTGGATAGCCGATACGAAGGCGGCGCTGTAACATGGATGCCGATGCGCGTTGCTGTTGGCGTACGATGGAAACTGCCTGTTCCACCAAGCCATCGTCTTCATTTTCGTCAGGCTCACGCAGAAGTGTCTCCCATGGTGGGACTTCAACTGCATCGCCATCCCAATTCTTTTGCCAATGGGAGATGATGCGTTCGATCTCCATATCAGTGATCATGACACCTTGCGCGCGAACTGGGTTACCTACCTCGGGGTTAAGGAAGAGCATATCTCCGCGCCCGAGCAGTGACTCTGCCCCGGTGTAATCGAGGATGACGCGGCTATCGATGCCGGAAGCGACTGCAAACGCCAGACGAGCCGGGAAGTTGGCTTTGATGAGACCCGTGACTACATCGGTTGAAGGGCGTTGCGTGGCAACTACAAGATGAATGCCGGTAGCACGAGCCATCTGTGCAAGGCGCACAAGGTTATGCTCCGTTTGGTCGGGTGCAGACATCATTAAGTCGGCAAGTTCATCGATCAGAACCACAATGCGCGGCAGGGTCTCTCCGTCTGCAGAGCGAGAAACTTTCTTATTGTACGAGGACAAATCACGGGCATGCATGGATTCAAGCAAGCGATAACGATGTTCCATTTCGAGCACCACCCAGCGTAACACACCAAGGATGCGGTCTAGATTCGTCTCAACTTTTCCAAATAGGTGTGGCAGACCGTTAAAGCGGATCAACTCCACCATCTTCGAGTCGATCATCACCATGCGAAGTTCTTCAGGCGTGTTGTTCATCGCCAGACAAGCCGCAATGGCTGTGATACAAACCGATTTACCCGAACCTGTGGAACCAGCGATCAACAAGTGCGGCATACGGGCAAGGTCGGCATTGAGCGGGTTGCCAGAAACATCTCGTCCCAAGGCAACCGCAAGCGGCGCACCCACCTTATAGAAAGCATCACTTTCCAATAAGGCACGCATGCGCACGACGGTGCTATTTACGTTCGGGACTTCGATGCCGACATACGGTTTCCCTGGCACTGGCGCCTCAATACGTAGACGTTGAGCTGAGAGCGCCAAAGCAAGATCTTTCTCAAGTGAGGCGATCTGCGCCACACGGACTTTCATTTGCTGAGCATCTTCTTCTTCATTTCCCTTTTTGATGAAGCCCGGCTGGACGGCGAACTGAGTCACCGATGGACCAACTCGATAGCCGATTACTGTGGCGGGGATGCCAAACTCGGAGAGAGTTTTCATGATCAAGCCAGCAGTTTGATTGATGGTGCGTTCGTCAGCGCGAGCAGCAGAGTCACCCATTAATAAGGTCAAAGGTGGAAGATCTTCTCCACGCTGGACGGGCTTGGCAGATTTCTCCGGCTTTTTATCTGCGGCTTTCAATTGAGTACGAAACTCAGGCGGTAACGGCTGCGATTTCTTTTTCGGTGCAACCTGTTTGATGTGAGGTTGTTCAGATTCTATGATCTCAACCGATGTCGGCGTTGCGATCACAACTGGCGCTTCTTCTCCTGCGAGCTTTAGCAACCAGGCTTCAAGCCTTGCCCAAAGCCCAAAACCAGTGGCAACAGCAAGCGCCCAAAAGAGAAGCAATACCAAGGTGCCAACGATCTCGCCCATACTTTGCCATAAGAGGCGTACTAATCCCCAGCCCAAACGGCCACCGTCCATGCCGGACTCGGCTCGGAAGAGGTTGTTGCCCGAGAAAACAGCGAGCAAGCCCAGGGTTAAGAGAGAGGCGAGCTCGAGTCCGATGATGCGATCCCATTTGATCTCGGTCCGCTCGCGTTGGAGCAGGATATATCCAAGATAGGCGATGCCGAGCAAGATAAAGAGGCTGCCCCACCCAAACCAAATGCGCAGAACGGTGGCAATTGGGGTGAGAAGAAAACCGTCGGTCCAATTCCAGAGTGCGAAAAATGACATGACTGCAAAGGCGATCAATGCCACGCCTAAACCGTCACGCAGAAAACGCCCAAACTGCGAATAGAATTGCGCCAACCGTTCGAGCCAGTCGTTTCGCGGCGAATCATCCATTTGCTGATAGCGTCGCGAATCTTGGGGATGAGATCGCGGCATTCGTTAGTCCAACCTCATGCTAAATCCGAGGCGATGGTGAGCCGGGTCCAGATGTAGAACGCGCGCCTGAATCGACTGCCCGTCGGATAAAACGTCTTTGAGCAATTTGCCTTCTGCTTGTGGAATTTCAGAAACGTGGATCAGACCTTCCACACCGAACTGGTCAAGCCGCGCAAAGGCACCATACGAAAGCACACTTGAGATCGTGGCAGAATGAACAGAGCCGATCGGGAATTCATTCGTGGCATTCGTCCATGGGTTTGGCATGAGACGTTTAATGCTCAGGGCAACCCGGCAACGCTCAGGTGCCAGATCTAACACTTGTACATCAATGGAACTGCCAAGTTTTACATACTGTGAGGGGTGAGTTACCCGCCCCCACGATAATTCAGAAATATGCACCAAGCCTTCAACGCCACCCAAATCTACGAAGACACCGAAATCAGTCACATTGGTGACGGTACCGGAAACACATTGCCCGGTATGCAAAGAGTGAAATAATTCGGCACGCTTGCCCGGTTCCGATTGTGCCGCGCGTTCAGAGAAAACCACGCGTCCATCTTCAGGAATGCATTCGATCACTTTAAGTTGAAGAGTGCGTCCGATATAGGGCTCAAGGTCGTTTTCACGGTTTGGGTTTTCTCTGCCTGCCAGATCGATCAAATGCGAGAACGGCACGAAACCAAATAAGCCATTGCCTTCCACTAACAACCCACCCCGGTTGTGACCCGTAACAGAAAGTGCAACGATCCGGTCGTTCATATAAATATCTTTGATCTGATTCCAGTTGACCGTTTCCTGAGTGGCTGCAACTGTGACAGTTCCACCGCTCGCCTCTTTCTCGACCTCAGCCTTGGCATGCGCCGTATAGCGATTCTCCTCTGCCAACACAGACGCCCACCAGCCTTCATCGACCACAGGAATTTCTTTTTCGTACTTTAGTTTTCCGCCAACCATTTTATTCTCCTTGTTTCTGAACCCATCCACATTCTGCACACACGCCCTCCACTGGTTAATGCGTACAAAATAGATGAGATGGATTCGTACATATAAAATAAGCGCAGTAGCGCTTTTAACTATCCAGTTTATTGACTTCCATGTCAAGGATCGCTTTTGCCACAGCTTCAATAGCGACACGCTGTTTGCGATAGAGATCCGCTTCAGACATAGCCAGCCGGGCTGCGACATCGCGTACCTTGCGGCCTTCGATAAATTTCATTTCAAGAATATTGAACAAGATCCATTCAGTAGTGAACTTACGGTCTCCGCGCGGTTTGACCTGGTCCACGGCGCGGCGCAGGAGAGTACGCAAGGCATTAGAGACGTTGCCGTCTTCGGCAGTAGCAAGCTCTTGCACGACCTGTAATTTGATGAGCGGATTGTTGATGAATTTAGGTCCGCCCCAGTAATGGGTTAATGCGTCTTTGACCCAATTTGCCAAGTCAGCTTCCTGGGGCAACGGTTCGTTTAACAGGCTTGCACGCGCGTCATAGCGACCGGCAGCACGCATACGTTGGATCATTTCCACTTGCGGTTGAAGGTCCGCAAGAGAGCGGAAAACCCGTTGCTGTAATTGCCGGTCTTCCAAGGCAAGTGCCGCACGGTCTGCCAGCAACCACAAGGCTTCGCGCTGATCGCTTTCCATTTCTTTGTTTCCATCCCACGCCACACCCAACAACCCCAGCAACGGTGGAAGTTCATCCCGGTCCATTTCGGGGCGACGGCGACTATACAACGGTAACACCCAGAAGTTGCCCCATTGGAATTCATGACGAACATCGCCGTTAATATTTTCCAAAGCCTCGGTCAGACTTTCCTGATCCAATAGAGCACGGTTGCCCGCAGCTACTACCGGCAATAAGGTTTCATCATCAAGTGCGGCCACAAAAGCAGACGGCGCTTGTAAATGATCGCGAACCGCCGCCAGAACCGCCTCTAAAAATTGCTGAAGATCGCTTTGCGTTAGCAGGCGTTCTTCCACATTTTGCAATAATTCCAATTCGTTGCGGTCGCGCCCAAAGAACAGCCAACGCTCCCAAACAGGAGCCGCAAAGGTAATGGCATGTTCAAACAACAGAACAGTTGCCACCACTGTAAAAGGGACAAAAGCGCTATAGGGCGTTCCCCATAATTCACCGCCACGACGAACCACAGTCATCAACGCCAGTGTGGCAGACGCAGTGACAGGTCCGCGCATGATCCATTTGAAGAGGCGGCTCTTGATCACCCTGTCTGGCCAGGAGACGCCAAAGAATGCCACCGCATACGCCATCACGACCACCAATGCCCCAACCAAAACGTTAATGATCGTGGCAGCGCTCCAAAACAAAAATTGATGTTGGGCTGCCAGCGAATAACCAAATAAAAGATAAGGGTAAGAACCAAGCGCTGGGGCGGTCGCACCCGCCATCAGGTAGATCATGCGGCGTCTGCCAGAGCGGGTCAGCATCAGTCTATAAGCACGCAAAAAGTTGATGCCCGCCCAGACCATAGCGATCACATAAAAAATTGTGAATACTTCTGTCCAAAGAGTCCGTTCTAAATAAGGAGCCGGTTTACCATCCGGCACAATCGGACCCAACAAATAGCCGAATGCCAACAAGATCAAAAAGCCAGCTGCCAGGGTATACATGCCACGCACAGCAACCCGACGCCGTCCACGTGAAGGACGTCCTGCCGTGACCAATAAGGCATCAGAAAGATGTAAGTACGCTGCGGGTAGAAACGCCAAGCCAAACCACTGCAAGCGCATCAAGATATCAAGTGCGCGAATCGAAATACTGGAGTCTTGTAATGCTTCAGCCGTAAATACAATGACAACACAAAGGAGAATAATTGCAAAAGAACGAGCCACCCTGTCGCGTAAGTTGAACGAGAGAGCGTAAAGGAAAAGCGAAAACGCCGTGATGGCAATCCCCGCCGTCAGAATTTGATTGAGTGTTTGAAGCCCCACCAACAATGTTTCCGGCCAACCTGTAATCATACGGCCCATCCAATAAAATCAAAATGAATGTAAATGCCTTGCCTATTTTAAGATCTTTGCAAAGAACAAGGCTACATCCTTATTGATGTAATAATGGTCATTATACCCGCAGAACTCAAACCCGTTTTTCTGCGCAAAGTGGATCGCGGGGACATTCTTCGACTGCATCTCCAAAATAAAGCGACGGTGCGATCGGGACTCCGCCCAGGCTTGCCCGGCAGCTAATAAAGCGGTACCCACCCCCCGGCGACGACTGGCAGGGTCAGTGACCAGATCCGTTACCCATACTGTAGAAGCCGTGCCCCGCTCCAGCAGACTGATATAGCCCACCGGATCATTATTTTGGACCGCGGTATACATCATCGAACGCCTAACCCAATCATCTGCCAGAGCAAAGTGATTATGAGGATATTGAACTTGGATCGCACGCGGCAAACGTACTTCACGGAATGTAGTGGAGACCTGTCCCGAATCGCGGCGGAACTCCAATTGCCAGACCGACTCGCTGACAATCGAGTGATCGAGACCCATCAAGCGGGCGAGGTCGGTGGCAACCGTGGGACGAATTTGTAATTCAGACATGGAGACAATTCACCTGTTTATTGATTTGGGACTACTTGCAACTGCAAAACACAAGGCGGCAGAAGAATGCCTTGATTATCCACCACCACCAGCCGCAATTGATAATCGCCGGGCGTCAACGCGGATGTATCCCAACGCCCCAACGGACCCTCGACGACAGCTTCTCGTCCGGCGGCGATGGTTGCCCAGGTATCACTGCCTGCCGGTGCGATCTCGTATTTATAAAAGCCAAAATTAGGAATACTCACGGTACCAGTCAGTTCGACGATGCCTTTAATTTCTGTACCAGACTCTGGAAATGTAAAGCTGATCTGCCCCGGAATACATCCAGTACTGCCTGCAGCGGGTACTGCCGGAAGATTGGCAACTTGAGTCATGAACTCTGCGGATAGGGTGCCTGTAGGCGTTGAGATCAAATCGAGGGTTGGGGTGGCAAGGAAAAAATCTGATGGAAGCCCGGGCACCAAAAAGGATGTAATAAAAAATTCAAAACAAAAGAAAATGACCAGCAAGACGGAGATCAAGGCAGAGCGCCCTAAACGGCGGGCTGAAAATTCACGTTCCAAACTGAATACTGCGATACGCCACTCGCTCCATGAGCGATACAACCAGCGAAAAGAAAATAACGCGCCGATGGCAAGCACAATATAAATCAACCCCTCGTACAAAGCGAGGAACTTTACGAGTTCTACCATTTTCCCTGCAATTAGATTTCGCGAAGAACGCCCCGAACGATCGCCTCGACCTTGGGAGTGATGACTTTACCTGCTTCGATCACTTCTTCGTGCGTGGTGATCGTAGACCCATCCAGGTTGGCTTTGTTGCTAATGCCTGAAAACCCAAGCGCACGCATTCCGCCATGACGGGCAATGATCACTTCCGGCACAGTGGACATCCCAACTGCATCTGCTCCAGCAAGACGCAAGAAACGCAGGTCGGCGGGAGATTCAAATGAAGGTCCGCTCAGCCCTGCGTAGACACCTTCGCGTAAGGTAAGGTTATTCGATGCCGCCACTTTTCGGGCAATGTCGCAATATTCGCGGTCATAGGGTTGGCTCATATCCGGGAAGCGGGGACCGATCTCATCCAAGTTGGGTCCCATTAAGGGATTCAACCCAGACATGCCCATTAGGTTCAATTGATCTGTGATCAGCATCACGTCGCCGGGAACGAATTCAGCGTTGACTCCGCCAGCGGCGTTGGTTACAAACAAGCTATGGACTCCCAAACGGTGCATGACGCGCACTGGCAGGGTCACTTCGCCCATAGTGTAGCCTTCATAGTAGTGAATGCGTCCCTGCATGACGATGACCGGTTTGCCTTCCAGCTCACCAATGACAAAGCGCCCGACATGCCCATGAACTGTGGAGACGGGGAAATTCGGTAGGTCATTGTAGGGGATGTGAACAGGATTCTGGACAGAATCAGCCAACCCGTTAAGCCCTGAGCCGAGGATCAATCCGACTGCGGGTTGAATGGAGATTTGTTTTCGAATCTTTTCTGCGATCTCATCAATTTGTGCAAGGGAAATGTAGGTTTGCATTCTTGTAACTCTATTCGCTAAGGATTACAAACGGCGCATCCCCTTCAAGCCGATTGCGACAAAATTATAACAGAAATAATCATTGGAAATTTTATGAGGAGAGGTAGATAAAATTCGGCTCTTATGCTATCCTCTAGTGCGATGAGCCAGTCTCTTGAAAAGAACTTCACCATTTTTATATCGTTGATGCTGGAAGGGGCTGCCGCCGGGTTGATTTTCATTCCCGGGTATCTGGGGCTGAAAGAGGGCACAATCTCGTACCTGATGGCAGGTATTTTGGGGGCGATCTGTTTTATTACAGCACTTTCACTGCAAATTGCTTCGATCTGGCGTTCCTCGCATGTTCGTTTTTTCATTCTTCAAGGGTTTGGTTTGTTTTTGCTGGCGGTGCTGACCTGGCTATTTTGGCGTGGAGAGCAATATATTACCAGTGAAGCTTTTGCTATTTGCGGCATTTTTCTATTGATTGCACTCTTATCATGGCACAAACAACTCAACTTTTTCAGGCTTACGATTGCAGTGATTACGTTTGTAGCAGGCATCACTCTGGTTGTTTCGACGCCAGCTGCTTCTGAACTTCAAGCCGAGATGTTTAAGCCCTTGATTGCGGTTATCTTTCTCATTACAGCATTTATGGGAATTGTTGCCGTGGTTCTACCTTCTTTTAGGCATGACGGGCTGTTTACAAAATCACAAATGCTGCCGTGGCTGGCATGGGGTCTCGTTTATGTGACCGGTGTCAGGAGCGGCAATTTGATCGTCCCTGCTGCAGTGATAACCATGTTGGTGCTCGAACGTAATATTCCATGGAATCGCCTGCTGGTTTTACAAGAAGATATTCTCAGCCGACGCGTGATCATGATCGCTTTCACAGTTGAGGTGGCACTCCTGATCTTTCTGGGGGCGCTACTTTACTTGATCGACCCAGATACAGGAAGTCTTCTAATTCACCATATGACCCTCCGTGCAAGGGTAGCCTCGGTGGTCTTCTTCATCATTCTTTCTATAATGAATTATTACATCACTTCTACAGTGATTATGACCATTAATGGCTTGATCTTGGGGTTGGCTCATTCTGATGAGGAACTTGAAGATGCGCTCACCGCCAGCGAAGAAGAATCGCATTCATGGAACAATAGACTGATCCGCTACATAAAGCCGTTCATGTTGACACAAGAAGATACTCGAATTCGGCTGAATGCCCAGGAAGACCAGATCAACATTCTTGCAAGGCAATCAAACCTTGAAAAAAAGAAAAACGCGCAGTTAACCCTGCTTTTGGAACTCAGCCAGCAGTTGGAAAACCAACTCGATCAGCCCGTATCAGCACAGCTTGCTGTCAACACATTGGAGCGGGTTCTGAATTGTTCCCTTGCTACTCTATACATTCACGAACCAGATAAAAAAGACTTCATGTTGATCGCCGCTGCCGGGCGAAATAACAGCTTGGTTCCATCTGGCTATCGTCAAGAAGCGACCACCGGCGTGATCGGACGTGCCTTTCGCCAAAGAAAAACTCAGGTGATCGGCGATATTCAGGCTGATTCAGATTATATAAAATTCGAAAGGGAAACTCACCTCTCTGCCCTCATCATTCCGTTGATCTTTAACGGTCACATCAATGGCATGCTCTCTCTGCATAGTGAAAATGCTAACGCGTTTGGGAGCATCGATGTTGGTATGGCAGAATCAGTTGCGGCGGAACTCGTGCGCGCCTGGGAACGTTCTGGGTATCACCAACGGTTAAAGGAACTGCTTCAGACTGGCAGCCAGCTATCCTCGACGCTTGACCCGGAAGCAACCGCGCGGGAAGTTGCCTTGATCTCAAGGAACATCGTTCAGGCAAAGTTCACATTCGTTTACATCCAGCTTGGGCAGGAGCGTAATTACATTCACAGCGCCTCATCTGGTGAGGCGCCGCAATTGCTGCGGTCGTTGAAAGACCCAGATATTTCACAAGATCTGTTCAATCTGGCTTTGCATGCGTCCCAGCCTTTTCGTATTCGAGATATTCGAAAATATGAAAAGACCTTCACCCTTCAGATCGACGGCTCTGGGCTTCGCAGTTTATTGACCATTCCGATCCGTTTGCATCATGTCAACATTGGTGCCATCTTCGTGTTTGGAAAAATGAACGAAGTCTTTTTTACTGAAAACGATGAATCCCTCGCAGAATTGATCTCCATTCAAGCCAGCGGCGCGTTTGAAAGCGCCTGGCTGCAACAGGAATTGCGCTCTTCATTACGCATCACATCTCTGCTCTATCGTTTGAGTAATCAAATCATCCAGTCGGAAAATATTGAAGATGCCGCATCCGACATTGCGCAGACCGCTCATAAACTCGCCAAAAATACTGCAACGGGTATTGTATTGCTCGATCTAGATAACAGCATCATCGCTCAAGTACAGATCGATGACAACGGTGTACATGCTTCGTATGACCACCCAATGAATCTGGTGTTGGATGCGATGAATTCAGGGCAGATGATCTATTTTTCACAGGGAGAATCCACCCTGCGAACCTGCCTGCCCATTCAAACGCCGATCCGAAAATATGGCGCCATTTGGATGGATGCTCCTGATGATCCTGCACATAACCCATCCACCAACCCGAACGACTTGCAAGCCCTAGTGAATCAAGCAGCCATCGCCCTCGAACGCTCATTATTATTAGTTGAATCAAGACGCCAGGCAGCCGAGATCAAAGTTGCGTATGATACTCTCGAAGCCACCTACGATCAAACGCTCGCCTCCCTCTCTTCTGCATTGGATGCTCGTGATCGCGAAACAGAAGGTCACAGTATGCGCGTCACCGACTTTGCTAAACGGCTCGGAGAAAAACTGGGCTATTCGGCAGAACAATTGAAAATCCTCGAACGCGGCTCGCTCTTGCATGATATCGGCAAAATTGGCGTCAGCGATACCATCCTGCACAAACCGGGTCCATTAGATAAAGCCGAGTGGGATGTTATGAAACTACACCCCAATATCGGTGCGCGAATTGTGGCTGGCATTCCATTTCTTGAAGATACCATTCCCCTCATTCTTCATCATCAAGAACGTTGGGATGGCACAGGCTATCCCGGCGGGCTAAAAGGCGAAGAGATCCCCCTACTCGCCCGCTTATTTTCCGTCATCGACGCCTTCGACGCATTGACCAGCAATCGTCCCTATCGCCAAAAGATCACACCACAAGAAGCGCTTGAATACCTCAAAAGCGAAGCGGGAATTCTCTTTGACCCGCAAATCGTAGATTCATTCAGTGAAATGATTCAAGCCGACCTTACTTCGCAATCAGCAGATTAAGCCAACACCTTAGCAAACGCCTTTACCGTTTTTTCCACTCCGGCATCATCCACCCAATAATGCGTCACCAAACGAAACTGTCGTGGTGCAGACCAATCTACCAATACGCCATGTTTCTTCATTTCTGCAACGATCTGATTCTCGGTCAGTTGGATCGAATCATCCAAATCAAAATACACCATATTGGATGAAGGCTCCGCCGCGAGTCTTAATCTCGGGATCTGTTTCAGCGCTTCATACAGATTCTTCGCCCGGGCATGATCCTGCTTAAGCCTGCCCGTCATCTTCTCCAATGACACAAGCCCTGCTGCCGCAATCACGCCCACTTGCCGCATCCCCCCACCCAACATTTTGCGCAGACGGTGTGCCCGCGCAATAAAATCCTTACTACCTACCAGCATCGACCCGACCGGTGACACCAAGCCCTTACTCAAACAAAACATGACTGAGTCCGCAGGTACAACGAGTTCTTTAATATCCACACTCAATGCCGCCGCTGCATTGAAAATACGGGCACCATCAATGTGGAATTTCAAACCATTCTCTTTTGCCAACTGACCAACCTGTTGTGTATAGTCCACGCTCAAGACCACACCGCCGCACATATTCTGCGTGTTCTCGATGCAAACCAAACGCGTAATGGTGCGATGTGAATCATCCGGCTGGATCGAGGCGCGGATATCCTCCAAGCGCAACGTCCCATCTTTTTGATTCGGAATAGGATGGGGAAAAATCCCGCCCAACGCCGCCATCCCGCCCGCTTCATTCACATAAATATGAGACTTATCACCGCAGATAACTTCCTCGCCGCGCGCGCAATGGACAAGGATCGCCAGCAAATTCCCCATCGTGCCCGAAGGGACGAATAAAGCTGCTTCCTTGCCAAGCATATCCGCGGCTTTTTCCTGCAACGTATTCACGGTCAGGTCATCGCCATAGACGTCATCCCCTACTTCAGCCTCCGCCATGGCTTCGCGCATTTCAGGAGTGGGTTTGGTAACGGTGTCGGAACGTAGATCGACAAAATCATTATTCATAGCGTTTCACCTCTTCAAGAACATTCTTCAACTCTTCCGGCAATTCTGCTTCAAAAGTCCTGGGCTGTTTTTCACCTGGCAAAACGATCTTCAACCGAAACGCGTGTAAAAAGTGACGGTCAATTGTCACGGTGATCGCTCGTTTCCCATAGATGGCATCGCCGACGATCGGGCAACCCAAAAACTGACAATGCAGGCGAATCTGATGCGTCCGCCCGGTATGTGGATGAAATTCCAGCAAGGTGTGATTCTTAAAAGACTCAAGCGTCTTGTATTCACTCACAGCTTCACGACCTTTACCCTGTGAAACGATTGCCATCTTTTTACGATGGCTTGGGTCACGCCCAATCGGCGCTTCCACCCGTCCAGTAGGTGTAGGCGGCTTGCCATCCACCAATGCAAGATAGGTCTTCTCTACCTGCCGCAAACGGAATTGGTCTTGCAGCCAGTTATGTGCGCGTTCATTTTTGGCAAGGATGATCAAGCCGGAGGTTTCTTTATCCAGCCGATGCACCAAGCCGGGGCGCTCTTCGCCACCAATGCCTTCTATGTCTGGGTCGTAGCCAAGAACTGCATTGACCAATGTGCCGGAATAATGTCCAGCCGCCGGGTGAACGACCATCCCAGCCGGTTTATTGACTACGATCAAATCATCATTCTCAAAAATAATATCAAGCGGAATATTCTCTGCCACCAAACTGCTTGGCACAGGCGGCGGGATATGCACTTCGATATCATCACCATCTTCGATTAATTGCCCTGCCTTTTTGGCAGGGACGTTGTTAATCAAGACAAAGCCATCTGCGATCAAGCCTTGAAGGCGTGCACGCGAAAACTCTGGCAGGGTCGAAACGAGAAATTTATCCAGTCGGTCTGGGGTTCGTTCATCAAAATGAAATTTTTCTACACGGTCACTCATGGTTTTCCTCCGGTTCGGCGGGCGACACAGGTTGTGAATTTCTGTTTTCACGAATCCACAAAAGAATTAACAGCGCCACACTACAATTGATACTCGCATCGGCAACGTTGAAAATGTAGAACGAACCCACAGAAACAAAATCAGTTACCGCACCAATGGTGAGGCGGTCGATCAAATTGCCCACGGCACCACCCAGGTACAAGCCAGCCGCCACCCACATCCAATCGTTATCTTGTTCAAGCTTTGAGACGTAATAAAGAATGCCACCCACGATCAACACCGTTAGCGGTATGAAAATAAAGTTCGCATTCTGAAACATACCAAATGATGCGCCGGTGTTCTTGATGTGCAACAGACGCGCATAAGCAGACAGCCACTCCAGTGAATCGGGCAACCAAGCTGTGTTCAACGGGATGTTTTGGATCACCCACCACTTCGTCCATTGATCAAAAGCAATGATCGCCCCAGCGATGATAAATATAATTAAAAAGCGCCTGCTGCGAGGCTGCTCTTTTTCCTGCAACGCCAATTCTTCGTTCGTCAAAATACTAACCTTCTTTCACAGATTCTTGTACTACATCGTTCAACGGCTCAAGCGGAGTTTCACCAGCCGTTTCTGCTGCTTTCAACTTCTCAGCCCGCTCTTTCAACCAGACATCGAACAAGAGCACCGCCACACCCACCGAAATGGAGGCATCGGCAATATTAAACACGGGAAAAATCCCAATCGAAATAAAGTCGGTCACTTTTTGCATCAGCAAACGGTCGATCAGGTTACCGACCGCGCCGCCCAATTGCAAACCCATCGCAAACTTAAGTAGCCAGCCTTCGTCTTCTACACGTGGAAAATAATAAAGAATCGCGCCAATGACCACGAACGCCAGAATCGTAAAGACCAAATTTCCATCCTGAAAGATGCCAAAGGCTGCGCCGCTGTTATACCAATGCACGATCCGCGCGTATGGACTGAGCCAGCTCAACCACTCCGGCAGCCATTGTCCCCCGTACTCAACATTTTCCCGTACCCACCACTTCGTCCACTGATCCAGTGTGACCGACACAGTCGCCACACCCAACAGCAATAAATAATCTTTTACCTTGGAATTCAACTCTCACCTCAAAACAAATAGTGCGCCTATTGTACCCCACCCACAAAAACCCTCGGCACGCGCGCGCTGATGTTCGTCATCACCTCGTATTCATTCGTGCCCGCCCAATCTGCCAGTTCCTCCGGCGCAATGCCGCCGCCGAGCAGCGTCACCTCATCCCCCACTTTAACATCATCCTCGCCTGCATCCACCATGAATTGATCCATGCAAATACGCCCTACCTGCGGATACGACTTTCCATTTATTATGACTCGTCCTTGATTGGTCATGCGACGAAAGTAGCCATCGGCATACCCGCATGGGATGGTGACCACGCGCCTCGGACTCCCTTCGACCTGCCACAACGACCCATAGCTGACAGCACGTCCAGGCTGTGTGACTTTACTATAAGCAACTCGTGATTTCCAAGTGAGCGCAGGTTTCACGTCAATTGTCCGCGGAATATCGCGCCCGGGGTATACACCATAAAATAACACGCCGGGACGAACCATATCCAAGTGACCTTGGGGTAGATTCAGAATCCCGCCAGAATTGCAGACATGTCGAATCGGTGGGACAGGCAGGCTATGTTTTTCATATAAGTGAAGCACTTCTTGAAAACGTTCGAGTTGTTCTTGAGCTGTGACAACATACGAAGGCAAACCATTCAGCTCGACCAATTCTGAGTTTGCCAAATGTGTATAAATCCCTTCTACCCTCAAGTGACTACACGCAACGGACTTCAAGATGAACTCTTCCGCTTCATATTCGCGGACACCGACTCGTTCCATGCCGGTATCGATCTTGAGGTGGATGGTGAGTCGCTTTCGGTTAGATTCGGCTAGATGGTCAGCAGCCAGTAACAAGTCGAGAGAGGATGCGGTGAGAGTTAAGTCATGTTCAAGGAATAATGGCAATTGCTCGATCAACGTCCCACCGGCAACTAGAATCGGTTTCTTGATTCCGAGTTGACGAAGTTGAATACCCTCCTCCACCAAAGCGACGCCGAGCATATCCACGTGCGGTTCGATGAAAGGCGCAACGCCTTCGATGCCGTGACCATAGGCATTGGCTTTTACCATTGGCATGACCTTCGCGCCGCCGACATGCGCGCGAATGGCTTCAATATTTTTTTGCAGTTGCGTGAGATTGACTTCGAGATATGTTGGTCGCATATTATTTTGAGTACCAGTGGTATTCCACATCGGGTTCAGATTCGGGCGGCGGGCTGACGCCAAACTTGGTGGCGACAAAGCCGTTCTTTTCGTAAAACGGACGTGACAGTTTATTAGCTTGATCGGTCTTCAACCAAAGATGTTGTGGCGATAAAGTGCGGGCATGGTCAAGCAAGGCTTTGCCAATGCCGCGGCGATGAAAGGTTGTGGCAACATATAGGCGGTCAATGTAATCGTTTTGGATGCCAAGAAAACCAACGGGAACACTGTCTAGTTCGTAGACCCACATCTGATTTTCAGTGACGACAGTCTTGAAGTATT
>JAFLCE010000005.1 GCA_017303655.1 Anaerolineae bacterium | reverse complement strand
GCAGGTCCGCCCGAGAGAGCCTGCACGTTGACGTAAATATCATTTGCAGTAAATCCGTTCGCGGCGAAAGCTTGCGCGGCGCGTTTGCGGGCAAGGGCTTCCACGGCGTTGGCATATTCCACGCCCTTGTAATAGCGTGGGTCACCGTTGCGGCGATAGTCGGCGAGTCGCAGAGGGTGATCGAGAATTTCCTCCTCACTCATCCAGCGCGATTCTTCGCTGGGGTAGCCTTCCGCGTAAATGTTCTGGAAGGCAGACATCAACGCCTCACGCACCGCCATCGGCGCCGTCGACTCGCTGGGGATCATGATGAGCTTGCGATACTGTCGCTCCGCTTCGAGCTGGGTTAATTCGTAAACGTCCTTATCCAGCTTTTCGAGCGAACCACGGAATAAATAATCGGTCATTGTAAATCTCCTGTTTGGGAAAAGTTATCAGAATAGAAAGGCTTGATGAAGCCGGACCAACTTCCAGTTAAGAAAGAAGCGGGCTATTTATCGTCTAATTGAATTGTAGAACCATCATGGGCAAGGGTCAAGTGGAAAATGGAATATGACCAATGGGGGTTGAATTGAAATACCAAACCTTGTACACTAAGGCATGGCAAAAATAGTGAAAACCGGTCAACTTCCACAATTGGAGGGGCGGAGTTCTCAACTCCTAAAGCTGGTGGAATTAAGCGTCACGCTCAATTCCACGCTCGATCTCGATGAACTGCTTCAGCTCATCACCGCCACCGCCACCGAACTGCTGGAGTGTGAAGCCGCGTCGATTCTTTTATACGATGAAAAAAATCCACGCCTGTTCTTTGCCGCTGCCACGGGCTCAGACCCTGCACAACTGGCAGAGATCCCCGTGCCAATTGATAGCAGTCTGGCGGGAACCATCTTCCGCACGAACAAACCGCTCATCCTCAACGATGCCGGTCAAGACCCGCGTCATTACGCCCCCGTTTCAGAGCACATAAAATTTAAAACCAAAACCCTGCTCGGTGTGCCCATGCCAATCAAAGATCAGGTCATGGGTGTCTTGGAAGCCGTCAACAAACAAAACGGAAACTTCAATGAACAGGATTCAGCCGTCCTTTCGGTGATCGCCGCGCATGCCGCCATCGCCATCAACAATGCGCGTCTATTCAAAGCCCGGCAACAGGCGTTGGAAAAAGTGCGCGTTACCAATTCAATCAAAACAAATTTCCTTTCACTTGCATCGCATGAGTTGCGTACGCCGCTAAGCATTATCCTTGGGTATGCCACATTCCTGCAGGAAAGCGCGCAAGGCGAATCCACAGACCATGTAAATCATGTGCTGGCTGCGGCATCGCAGATGCACTCGCTCCTAGATCAAATGAGCAACCTGACTCTCCTACAATCCGACGAAATGGAATTGAAGAAGGTCAAGCTTCCTGTGCAGAATATTCTGAACTTTGCACTGGATGAGATCAAGTACACCGCCGCACGCCGCGACCTGCAACTGGTGCTGGCGTTTCAAGAAGAATCCATCCCTGTAAATGTCGACCCCGAAAAGACCACGCTGGCGCTGGTGAATCTGCTCAACAATGCCATCCGCTTTTCGCATCAAAAAAGTGAGATCACGCTGGGAGCCGTATCGCAGGGCAGTCAGGTGCTGGTTTGGGTGCAAGACCAGGGCTCGGGCATCCCAGTGGATAAACTACAAAAGGTGTTCGAAGAGTTCTATCAGGTCGAGCCGCCCAATACCCGTCATTACAACGGCTTGGGTATTGGGCTGACCATTGCCAAAGGGATCATTGAAGCACAAGGTGGCAAGGTGTGGGCTGAGTCGGAAGGCAAAGGACGCGGTTCGACCTTTAAGGTACTCCTGCCTGCCTCGTAAAGTCATTTTTAGCTCCCGGCTTTATTGACATTCCCCCCTCCCTCAGGTAGAATAGCGGTCGCCTTGAACATGACGGGCCTGTAGCGCAGTTGGGAGCGCGCCTCAATCGCACTGAGGAGGTCAGGGGTTCGAATCCCCTCAGGTCCACAGTTCAACGAAAATTATTTATCTGGGCCCATAGCGCAGTTGGGAGCGCGTCTCAATGGCATTGAGAAGGTCGAGGGTTCGAATCCCTCTGGGTCCACACAATGTAAGGGCGGGGTTATCCCGCCCGAATTAAAAGTCAAAGCAGGAGTAGTAAGTCATCCCGTCAGCGAGTTGGGAGAGTGAGGTGGAAGCCCAACACCAGTGTCCACGGGACACTTTAGACCGAACTCGCCTGACTGCTCGCAAGAGCGACTGCGCTGGTGAATCAAGTAGTCCGCGCCGGGAGAGCCCGTTATAGCGACAAAGAGCGTTTGTTTATTCAAACGAATCTGGGTGGTACCGCGGAGAGAACTCTTCGTCCCTGATGTGGATGAAGGGTTTTTTGTTTTAAGACCATGGACGATCTTGTAAGGAGGCACGCATGAGCATCAAACGAAATTTCTGGAAGCAGGGTCCACTACTTGCGGGGCTTCCTTTTATATCCATGTAAATATTCAAGGTGAATAACCTGATACTTGAAACCTGACACCTGAAACTTATAAGAGGTAAGAATGGCTACGACGAAAAAGAAGAAAGAAGAAACAAAAAAGAAATCGGCGGCTAAAAAAGTTACCAAGCCGACTACAAAAAAACCTACGCCGAAGAAAGTTACCAAGCCTGCTGTAAAGAAAGCGACCAAACCGGTTGCAAAAAAGGCAACAAAGCCTGCGGCAAAAACATCGTCCCCGAAGGGGAAGACTGTCAAGAAGGCGAGCCAGCCCAAGGCGAAGAAAGCAGCGGTGACGTCCAAGGCGATCATCCCTGCGCCGAAGGCTGCCATCACGACTGTAACGGAGAAGCCAAAATCCATCGTGGTGAAAGAAACAAAACCGAAGGCGATCCAACCTGTGAAGAAGGAAGTGAAACCAATGAGAGACCTGTCTTACAACCCTGGCAACATTGAGAAGAAATGGCAGGAAAAATGGGAAGCGGACAAGCTGTATCGTTCGGTCATTGATAACAGTAAGCCGAAGCACTATGCATTGACCATGCTGCCCTACCCTAGTGGTGACTTGCACATCGGTCACTGGTTCTCGATGACGCCTCCGGATGCACGCGCAAGATTCAAACGCATGCAGGGATATAACGTCCTGTTCCCGATGGGCTTCGACGCATTCGGCTTACCTGCGGAAGGCGCGGCGATCAAAAATAATATCCACCCGAAGATTTGGACGTATCAAAATATCGAGCGGATGCGCAAGCAGATGCGCACGATGGGCGCCATGTTCGATTGGGAGCGTGAAGCCGTTTCTGCCGACCCCGAATACTACAAATGGACGGAGTGGTTCTTCATCCAGTTGTTCAAACACGGGTTGGCATATCGAAAAAAATCTGCCGTGGACTGGTGCCCGAAGGACAACACCACATTGGCGCGTGAACAAGTCAAAGGCGATGATCGCGTCTGCGACCGCTGTGGGACACCTGTGATCAAAAAGGAATTGGAGCAGTGGTTCTTCAAGGCAACAAAATATGCCGATGAACTGTTGGTCTTCGATGGCATTGACTATCCCGATTACATCAAAACGTTACAGACGAATTGGATCGGTCGCAGTGAAGGCGCGTCTGTTACTTTCAAGACGGAATCTGGCGACCCCATTGAGATCTTTACCACCCGTCCTGATACGTTATGGGGCGCGACCTTCATGGTCATGTCGCCGGAACATCCGTTGGTGGAGAAGATCACCACGCCGGAGAATGCGCAAGCCGTCAGCGAGTATAAGGCTCAAGCGGCGAATCAGACCGACATCCAGCGCGAGGCGAGGGATAAAGAAAAGACCGGCGTGTTCACCGGCGGCTATGCCATCAATCCGGTCAATGAGGAACGCATCCCCATCTGGGTGGCGGATTATGTGTTGATGTCGTATGGCACAGGCGCGATCATGGCGGTTCCGGCGCATGATGAACGCGACTTTGACTTTGCGCGCAAGTTTGGGCTGAAGGTTATCCCGGTCATTCAGCCTGAAAGCATGGAGTTGAACGGTGATACGATGGAAGCCGCTTACCCGGGCGAAGGCTTCATGATCAACAGCGGACAATTCAACGGCACACGCGCCACGAACGATAAGGGCGTGAAGAATCCCGCCATCAAAGCTGTGATCGAACATCTGGAGAAAAAGGGTATCGGCAAAATGGACGTCAACTATCGTTATCGCGATTGGTTGATCTCACGTCAGCGTTTTTGGGGCGCGCCGATCCCGATGGTCCATTGCGAAACGCATGGTTGGAATCCCGTGCCAGACGATCAACTGCCGGTGACCCTGCCCGACGATATCGATCAATGGAAGCCGACTGGTGAAAGCCCGTTGAAATTCCACCCGACGTGGAAAGACAGCACCTGCCCGGTCTGCGGTGGATATGCTGTGCGCGAAACC
Organism: Anaerolineae bacterium; assembly: GCA_017303655.1. Taxonomy (GTDB): domain Bacteria; phylum Chloroflexota; class Anaerolineae; order Anaerolineales; family Villigracilaceae; genus Villigracilis. The sequence goes on along the minus strand of JAFLCE010000005.1, from coordinate 90,835 downwards.
GATACGATGGATACCTTCATGTGTTCGTCGTGGTATTTCCTGCGTTACTTGAGCCCTCATAACGATAAGGCTCCTTTCGACGATGCGGAATATAACTATTGGATGCCCATTGATACTTACACGGGCGGCAGTGAACACGCCAACATGCACTTGTTGTACTTCCGCTTCTTCCACAAAGCGCTGCGTGACATGGGTATCACGGAAGGACCTGAGCCCACGATGCAGTTACGCAACCAGGGCATGGTGCTGGCGGAAGATAACAGCAAGATGTCGAAGAGTAAGGGCAATGTGGTCGCGCCGGATGTATTGGTGCAAAAATATGGCGCGGATACGGTGCGCGCTTATTTGATGTTCTTTGCCCGCTGGCAGCAAGGCGCACCTTGGGATTCGAACGGCATTGAAGGGACCGCCCGCTGGATCCGCCGCACATGGACCCTGTTCACGGATCCTGCCACGCCGGGAGTTGCCTCTGACGAAGTGAAAAAGAATCTACGCCGTAAGGTTCACCAGACCTTGAAGCGTGTGACGCGTGACTTCGAGAACTTCGATTTCAACACCATCGTCTCCGGCTTGATGGAATTGCTGAACGAGATGTACAAAGCCCGCGAAGCCGGAGCCACCGGTTCGGACGAGTGGAAAGAAGCACAGGAGATCTATATCAAGATGATGGCTCCTGTCGCCCCGCACATTACCGAAGAACTGTGGACGGAGCACATGGGCAAGCCCTACTCGATTCACACCCAGCTCTTCCCCATCGTGGACGAAGCCGCCGCGAAAGATGATTTCGTCGAGATCCCCGTCCAGATCAATGGCAAGGTGCGCGACCGCGTTCGTGTCGCTGCCGATGCCAGTGAAGAGGATATCAAGGCAGCGGTCATGGCAAGCGAAGCCGTCCAAAAATTATTGGAAGGCAAAGAGCCGAAGAAGGTCATCGTGGTGAAGGGCAAGTTGGTGAGTTTAGTAGTTTGATAGTCAAATAGTTTGATAGTCGAACCCCTGAAGGTCTTGTGACTTTCAGGGGTTTTGTGTTATTGGTTAAGCATGAATACAAAGCGATATCATCCGGCAGTTGTGACACTACATTGGCTGACAGTCTTCCTACTAGTTGCCTCCGCTTTGCTTTCCAAACAAAAAGATATGCCCGGGCTTCCGCTCAACTTACATATGATCCTCGGTGCAGTTTTGTTGATTATGATGATCGCACGCGTGTTGTTGAGATTCACACATTCAACCCCCGCATCTAAAAACAAACTCGCCGTTTCAATTCAACTTGCTTTATATCTTTCTATATTCTTAGTCCTCGGCATGGGCGCATGGATCGCCTATCAAAGAAACCTGCTCGGATACTTGCTTGACCCAAACTCCGCCATTGGTAGAGGCGGGTTTCGTCAATTAGGAGAACTCCATAAAACAGGATGGTTTATTCTACTGGGGCTGGCAACTGCACATGTTGGCATAACACTTTATGAACAATTCAATCAAAAAGCGGATACACATTCATAGCCGAGTCGTATAATTTGACCATGCCCACCGTCCAGCTTTTCATCACCTGTCTAACCGATTCATTCTTCCCAGAAACTGGTGAATCTGTCGTAAACATTCTCTCCCGCCTCGGCATCAGCGTAGACTTTGCCCCCAACCAAACCTGCTGCGGACAGCCGCAATTCAACGCCGGTCTGCGAGCGGATGCACGTGCCGTTGCAGAACATACGATCAAATTGTTCAAAAAAACAAGCGGAGACATTGTCACACCTTCCGGCTCCTGCGCGCATCATTTCAGGCACAATCTCTTGGAACTCTTTGAAGGCGACGCAGAATGGTATCCACGGGCAGAAGTACTCGGCAAGCGCGTCTTCGAATTCACCGAATATTTGGTGGACAAGCTTAACGTCACCGAGCTCGGCGCAACCTGGAAAGGCTCACTCACATATCATCCCTCCTGCCACACCCTACGCGGACTCAACGTGGACAGACAACCGCGCCTGTTGCTACAAAAGGTTCAAGGCGCAACACTGGTGGACCTTCCAAACGCACAGGAATGCTGCGGTTTCGGCGGCGTAATGTCTGTTGAACATCCTGAGTTATCAGCGGAGTGGTTGAAGCGCAAGATATCCAATCTCGAAGCGACTCAATCGCCCACACTTGTCGTCACCGATGCGGGCTGCCTGATGCATATTATGGGTGGGTTGAAACGACAGGGAAAAATCCAACGAGTTGTTCATATTGCAGAAATCTTGAATCACAGAATGTGAGGGTCTATGTTCTCTCAATCAGCAAATTACTATGACGAACTCTACAACGCTCTTGGAAAAGATTATCCAAAAGAAGTAAAGAAAACGGAAGCTTTCATCAAAAAGCACATCAAGTCCAAAGGCAAATCTCTGCTTGATGTAGGCTGTGGCACAGGACATCATGCCGGACTATTAAGTAAGCGTTATCAAGTGGATGGGCTCGACCTTGATGAAAACATCCTATCGGTAGCGCGTAAAAAATATCCTAACATCCGTTTTTATCAAGAAAACATGATCGATTTCAAACTGAACAAGAGTTACGATATCATCATTTCTCTCTTTAGTTCAATTGGCTACGTTCAAAACAAAAACAATCTCAATAAAACCATTAAGAATCTAGCCAACCATCTCAATTCAGGCGGCGTCATACTTATTGAACCCTGGTTTTCTCCTGATGAATGGAATCCTGGAAAGGTCTTTACTCTTCACGTCAATCAACCTGAACTAAAAATTACTCGCATGAGTTATAGCTCGCAAAAAGGTACGCTTTCGATTTTAGACTTTCATTACTTAATAGGCACGAAGAAAGGTATTGAACACCGGGTCGAAACGCATAAATTAGGACTGTTCCATAAAAAAGATTACTTGAATGCCTTTCAAAAAGCAGGACTGAATGTTATTCACGATTCTAAAGGTCTGGATGGAAGAGGTTTGTATATTGGAACAAAACCATGAATAACCATTCCTTTCGCCAACGCATCCGTCAATCAATTGAAAACGAAACTCTCCAAACCGCATTAGATAACAATACCGAACGTCGCCTTAAGGGCAAAGCCGTTGCTTTCGAATCCATTCCAGACTGGCGCGAAAGGCGGCAGCGCGCCCACCGCATCCGTGCAGATGCGATCGATCGTCTCGACGAATACTTAAAAAAATTCACAGCCAACGCGAAAGCCAATGGCATCATCGTCCATCGCGCCAAAGATGCCCAGGAAGCCATCAATATCGTTTTGGAAATAAAAAAATCAATTACCAATCACCAATTACCAAACACCCTCATCGCCAAATCCAAAAGCATGGTCAGTGAAGAGATCGAACTCAATCACGCACTCGAAAAGCACAGCATCAACGTCGTTGAAACCGACTTGGGTGAATACATCGTTCAATTGCGGAAAGAAAAACCGAGTCACATTATCACACCGGCGGCACATCTCAAGAAGGAACAGGTCGCACAGCTTTTTCATGAAAAGCTTGGCATCCCCTACACCGAAGATATCCCAACCCTTACAGCCACCGCAAGAAAAGTGCTGCGTGAAGTCTTTCTCACCGCCGATATCGGCATCAGCGGAGTTAACTTTGGTGTGGCGGATACAGGTGGCATCTGTCTCGTCACCAACGAAGGCAACGGGCGCATGGTCACGACCTTGCCGAAAACGCACATCGCGCTGATGGGCATGGAGCGCATCGTTCCCAATCTCGATGATCTCGCGCTTATGCTTTCGCTTTTGCCGCGTTCGGCAACCGGGCAAAAACTCACCGTCTATACCCAACTGATCCACAAGCCCATGCCGGGGCAGCAGCGCCATATCATCCTGCTCGACAACGGACGTTCACGCGTCCGCAACTCGCCGCTAAAAGAATCGTTGTACTGCATTCGCTGCGGCGCGTGCCTCAACGCCTGCCCGGTCTTCCGCGAACTGAGCGGACATGCTTACATAGGGCGCGACCTCGCCATTGCGCCGTATCCCGGTCCGATCGGCTCGGTCATTTCGCCGGGACTGCTCGGCGAGAATTATGTTCAACTCGCGCAAGCATCCTCTCTCTGTGGCGCGTGCAAAGAAGCCTGTCCTGTAGATATTGATCTGCCGAAACTGTTGACTCGTGTTCGTGCAGGGCAAGCGGGTGAAGAAAGAGGAAAGAAGAAAGATGGCGCAGGGTTGACCTGGTCTACGAAATTTTTCTTGAAGGTTTTCACCCACCTCGCGACTCAGCCAAAGTTGTTTGCCCTCTCTCAAAAATTCGCCTCACTGGGAACGTACCTTCTCTCCCCTCGCTCGCAGTGGATGCACCTGCCCGCCTTCACCGGTTGGGGCTACAGCAAAGATTTACCAAGATTTGCAGGCAAGACATTTCGCGATAGATATAGGAAATCAGAAATAGTAAATAGGGAAGTCCCATTGCAAAGCATGATTGCAGAGCAACCTATAAACATTCCAACTTTCAAACCTTCCAACTTAATAGAACAATTCACCACCGAACTCATCGCCCTCTCAGGCAATGTCTATCAAACAAGCAATCCAACCCAATCGATTATCAAATATCTAGTATCGACTAACATCAAAAAGATATATCTCCAACCAGACGTGCTCGATGAAACTCTCTTGCGCCAAGCAAACATCGACTTCACTCACGAGCCCGACCCGACTCTCACCGTCGGCGTAACAAAGGCTTGGGTGGGGCTGGCAGATACCGGGTCCGTTTTAGAGGCGGATGAGGAGTTATTTGGCTCATTACTTCCTGAAGTCCATATCGCTGTCTTGGAATCCAAAAATATCCTATCCTCTTTGCCTGATGCCATTGAACTGACCAAGGGCAAGAACGCTGTGTTTATCACGGGTCCCTCCCGCACGGCAGATATCGAGATGACTCTGACCATTGGCGTGCATGGACCGAAGGAAATTCACGTTTTCGTTGACGATTCAAAACGCGGGTGATACAATCTCGCCCGCTCTTAATTTTGCCCCCATCGTCTAGTGGCCCAGGACGAGGCCCTCTCAAGGCCTAAACCGGGATTCGAATTCCCGTGGGGGCACCACCAACAGCCATCTTTTCGATGGCTGTTCTTTTTTGGAGACCCATGCAAAAATCCACTTCTTCACGCGGCTTCATCATCGCGCTCACTGCCACCATCATCTGGTCAACCACGGGACCCCTCATCAGTTATTTGAGCAAAACTTACTCGCTGCCCTCGCTGGTGCTCGCCTTCTGGCGAGACTTGTTCGTAGCGTTCGGCATGTTCGTCGGTTTACTGATCTTCAGCCGAAAATTATTTACGCTGGAACGCAAGCATTGGGGTTTCATGGTCTTGTACGGAGTCTCGCTAGCCATCTTCAATTCGATGTGGACGTTTTCGGTTCAATACAACGGGGCGGCGGTTGCCACGGTGTTGGCTTTTTCATCGCCCGCAATGACGGCTGTGCTGAGTTATCTGATCTTCAAAGAACATTTCAATCTGGTCAAAATCATTTCCATCGCGCTTAGTTTTATTGGCACCATTTTAGTGGCTGGCGCCGCCGACCCCGCCGCATGGAAGTTAAATCCGCTCGGGATTATCTTCGGCTTGCTCACTGGCTTGCTATTCGCCGTCTACAACCTGCAAGGCAAAGCCGCCGGAGACCGGAACATCGACTCATGGACGGCATTGCTTTATAGTTTTGCATCCGCCACATTCTTTTTATTCTTCTTCAATCTCGGCAGTGACCTGTTCATTACCAGACAACCTGCGCTTTCAAACTTAATGTGGCTGGGCAATTCTCTACCCGGCTGGGGCTTGTTGTTCTTCCTCGGCGTTGCGCCCACACTCGGCGGATTTGGTTTGTACACCTTGAGCATCCGCTATCTCTCACCGACGATCTCCAATCTAGTTGCCACATTGGAGCCGGTCTTCACCGCCGTTTGGTCTTATTTCTTCCTTAGTGAGTTAATGACAGGCATACAGTTGGGCGGGAGCTTGCTGCTTTTATTCGGTGTCATTCTGCTACGAACCGCTGATCGAAAATAATTTCATGGTTCAGTCCGGGGTTTAGCCCCGGACTGAATTTTTTATGTTACGGATGTCCTTCGCCGTCACGATGACCGCGCGGTGGTCTGCCATCGGGTCTTGGTCCCGGAGGCGGGGGCGGAGGATTATCCCGGTCGCTATTATTACCTTGAGGTTGAGTGCCTTGCTCCTGTAGCTGCTCAATAGACGAGTCGATCATCACTGTGGATTCGTTGAAGAAGAAAACATTCTCTTGAAGCTTGGCCAACTCGGTATTGCGGCGAATAATATCTGCCAGGCTGGTATTTTCAATGTCTCGTACCAAACGATTGGGCAGGGACGATTGATACCAGAAACGGTCACCGTCGCGCAGACGAGTGAACTGATCGACCAAGATGGCTGTGAAGGTTTCACCCATGCTCGAGTTCGGCAAATGATCTTCTGCCAGTCCGCCGATCCATAAATCGATGTTATCCACGCTGCCATAGGTCGCGGCGAGCTTCGCCTGCAATGCCGGGTCCGATGTGATCTGCTCAAAGTTGGTGACTCGTTCCAATCCGTACGCTTCACGTACAGTATTGTAGTCTGCAACGCCGTGGTCGCGTCCACGTTGAATGTTCAAAGAGGCGAGGTCAAAGCCGCCTTGACCCGGTTCGCCAAAGAGGAAGTTGCGGACGTCATCAACAACCATGGTGTCGATCTCCTGGGCATTATCCGAAGCGAGATATTTCAGGAGTGGGTCAATGTCTGTGTCGCTGATCACGACCGGGTTAAAGAAGGAGTCGCGCAGCGCCATCGCGTCAAAGATCTCTTCGCCTTCGTTATCCAAGAATTCGATATCTTCGCCTAACATGCTGTGACCCACGCGGAACGCCCCTGTAGAAAACTCGGTGGCAATGCCGGGGTTTACATCGGCTTGATAGCCATGATAAGCAGGCATGGCGTTCTCACCGAGAATGGCGGGCAGGAATTCATCATAGGTGATCTTTTGGAGTTCCGCGATCACAACGCGGCGCGCAAATTGATACAGTTCTTCATCTGTCCAATCGGGATGGCGGCGTGCAGCTTCATCAGCAATGCGGTTATGTTCACGTACAAAAAGAATTTGCAGAGATGCCAATTCGGGGTTTTCATTGGCACGTACATCGCCTGCCAAAAATAATTGAGTGTCATCCACACGATGGGCATCGTTCGCATTTTCAAAGCCTTCTGTGTTGAAGGGCAGCAGGTTTCCGTCACTAACTTTCATACGTCCACCGACAAACTCACGCAAGGCGGCAGCACGTGCGGCATCTACGCCATAGATCTGCGATCCATCTACAAAGGCGGTAATGATGTTGACTTGCTCACGTGGATTGTTCGCCGAGGTTCCGGTGGCGGGGTCATATTGTGAGCGTGAAAACGAAATGGTCATGTCACCTGCGCTTTGCGGATCGAACCATTCATCGCCCGCCGGGACGATCACCGGAAAGGCTTCCTTTGGGTCGGCGGAAACGGTCAAGCCGATATCATGGTCAAGGAACTGACCCCAGGCGTATACAAATGCCGTGAAGTCACGATCATTCAAGGTGCCGTCTGCAGGGCTGGCAGAAAATGCATTGCTGACCAGGCGCGGACTGGGACGATCAGCCCCGGCGGGACTTTTGATCCCGTCGACATAATCCGCGGGCGAGAGGCGCAATAGATTCTGATTGACACTGCCCCACTGCGGGTTGGCAAGGTTATTGCCAACACCATCTAATGGCACAACGTCTAAATTCATTGCACCTTGTTGCGGGTCATTCAAAACATAGTTCGAGCTGGTGATAGAAGCATCCACCGTTTGAGGTAGAACCGCCTGGCAGCCCATGGCAGTTACACTCAGCGCCAGTAATAAAACGTTTGCTGCAATTTTCATATTATTCTCCTTTGCAAACTTGATTTAAATTTCTAAAGGTATTGTATGGATATGAACAATATATAATGAGTGTGTAAAATCATCATTCGTTGAGAAAAATCATTAAACAACAACCAGACCCATGACGGTTGTCATGGGTCTGGTTGTTGTTGGTATTACGTTATGGCTGGGTCGTCGGTGCGGGTGCGCCACCTGCGGGGGGCTGACCACCATTCTGTCCACCGGGTCCACCATGCCCGCCTTCAGGTTTGCCGAGCGCCTGCTGAAGTTCTTCCGTGGTCACGCCGAGGGTTTCAGCAACGGCATCCAAATCAGGACGGCAGTTCGGGTCTTTCGGTGCGCCTTCCTCTGCAGTTGCACATTCAGCAGGTTTCGCATCTTGCAATGCCTGCTGTAATTCTTCTTCGGTCACACCGAGGGTTTCAGCAGCGGCGGCAAGATCCGGTCCACCACGGCGACCGATAACCGCTTCAAGTTCTTCCACGGTCACACCCAATGATTCAGCCAGGGCTTCCATATCAGGGCGGCAATCCACACCTTCAGGACGTTCGCCATCCACACACTCGGCAGGTTTTGCATCCACAATCGCCTGTTCAAGTTCTTCGACGGTGATGCCGAGCGCTTCTGCAGCAGCGGTCAGGTCACGTTCACCACGCCCACCCTGCTCACCAGCGCCCAATGCGGCTTTGAGTTCTTCCACCGTCACACCTAACGTTTCAGCGGCAACGGTCAGGTCAGGTCGGCAGCCTTCGCGATTACCGGGCTGCATATCTTGATCGGTCAGGTTCGTGCAATCCGCATGGATAGAAGCCTGCAAAGCCGCCTGAAGTTCTTCCACGGTCACGCCGAGCGCTTCTGCCGCGGCGGTCAGATCGCGTTCACCGCGCCCACCCCGTCCGTTCTGTGCGTTCTGTTCGGAATTTGTGTTGCTCAACGAGGCTTCAACGCCGGGTGCTGCGGGAGCGTTTACACTTTGGGCATCCGCAAGTTGAGCGGAGGTTTCAGTCACAGCACCCGCACAAGCACTCAAAAGAATGGCGAGCAGGGCAATGATGGATACAAGTAAGAATTTTTTGTTTTTCATGTTAACTCCTTTTTATTCATAGGTTGATTTTTTACGACAAGTTGTCGTCCGGTTAGTTATGTGTTGTTGGTCTCTTTTGTTTATCCATGTACTCTCCTTACGTTCGATCTTGAATGTATTTTATGGGTACGGGAACTTTATCGAGAGTGTGCCCAGTCATCATCTATCCTTAACACCCATGCAATTAACCACAAACCGGCATGACACGCGTCATGGATAAAAAATGGACTGGCTTGCACCAGTCCATTGAAATAATTAGGGAGGAGGTCCGCCCGCAGGCATACACGCCAATTGTGTCGAGTTCGGAGGCGTACCGCAGGTTCCGGTCACAGCTCCATTTGGAGTATTGATCGAGCAGGATGCGCCAGCGGATAAGCTTGTGCAGGCGGTGATAGCTTCCTGCGGAGGCTGCTGGCCTTGCCCAGTCTGCTCGCCTCCAACCGGACCTGTGGGCTGAGTCTGCCCAGCAGGCTGATCCTGTCCCTGACCTTGCTGACCACCCATTCCCTCACCTGCAGAAAGTGCGCGCACCGCAGGCTCGCCATGAAAACAACCGACCACATATGGGAATTCATGCGTGGCATGGTAGTGATACATCTCCACCATCTGACCATCCCATTCGATCCCATGTGTGTGACCGTGGCATTGGTCAAGGTCTTCGTTAACCACTTCCACGCCGTCTTCGCCGTAGTAGCCATAAATTCCATAGCCGTCGAAAGCATAACCTACTAAAGAAGAATGTCCGCTTGTAGAGGTATCTTCAATACAATCACTCAGGCTGTGATAGTGATAGAAGCCAGAGACCTGCGGATGTCCATCGCAGCCATCCTGCACTTCATGTGCTACGGCATCGCGTCCCTCTGCATCGAAGGCGCTGAAGATGACCACGCCCGAGAGCATGATGCCCACTTCGCCTCCCACACAATTCGGTTGTGTCGCTGCGGTTGGGTTGGTAGGCAAGCTCAAAGTAATGGACTGTTCCTGAATGGAATTCGGGTTGCGATCCACTGCATAGGCATCGTCACTGGGGTCAATGGGGAAGTTGCCAGTGGGATGATCGGGCAAGTCATTACCGGTGAACACGCGCTGGTCACCTTGAAGTGAAACTGTAAAGCTACTGGGCCAGGTTACAGAACCATCCACCACGGCTTTCTTGGTCGCATCCCAGGTGCCGTCGCCATTCATCCAGTTGCCGGTGCCGGTCGCGCCGCCGCCGTTGAACGAAGTCATACACGAATACACATACCCGGTCTGAGGACTGGTTGAATATTTCCCATCGCCCACCTCGAGATTGGTCAAGTCCACATCAGAGGTGTGCGAATGACCATCATTTGCATGTGTGGAATCTTCCACGGCGGTTGGGTTGGACGAATCGGCTACGGGCTGAGAATCGCTCAATGGGGCTGACCCAGTTGAAGTCGAAGAAGGAGGCGCGCATGCCGCCAATGTCAAACAGACGATCACAAATAATACGAATAATTTTTTCCTGCTCATGTTAAATCTCCTCTGATGAATTAATGTTGTTATTGTATGGCTGCAATCGGAATGTAAAGAGTGCGTAAAATCATCTTTTGGATTTATATGTCATGAGAAAAAGAAAAAGACCCATGACACGTGTCATGGGTCTCGATGGTGAGAAGAAATTTATTTTTCGTTAATTTCCCAGATGAAGCGCAGACCTTCGAGGGTGAGCCAGGGTGCAATGATGTCGATCACTTTTGTTTCTTTAGCAACGACTTCTGCCAGCCCGCCCGTTGCAACGACTTTCATATCATTGCCCAATTCAGCGCGGAAGCGAGCCACCATACCTTCTACCATGCTGACATACCCAAAGAGTAGACCTGACTGCATAGCATGGACAGTGTTTCTGCCAATGACAGAGGGCGGCACTTGCAGATCAATGCGCGGAAGTTTGGCAGCGCGCGTATAAAGTGCTTCGGCAGCAAGATTGATTCCAGCCGTGATCGCGCCGCCAAGATATTCGCCATCTTTGGTGATGGCGTTGAACGTGGTCGCGGTGCCGAAGTCCACCACGCAGGCGGGACCACCATAGAGTTTCATGACCGCCACTGCATCACAGATGCGATCTGCACCGACCGCTTTGGGGTCTTCATAACGAACTTTGATGCCGGTCTTGATACCTGCATCCACTACCAGCGGTTCCTGTTTGAGATACTCATGGCAGGCTTGAATCACACGTCCCGTCAGCGGTGGGACAACCGAAGCAAGTGAAATCCCTTTTATATCTTGAATAGTCTTGCCTGCATTTTGCAGTAACCCTAAAAATTGCAAGCCATATTCATCAGGCATGCGGTTATGGTCGGTGGCGAGACGCCAATGTGCGCCGAGTGTGTCGCCTTCATACAAGCCCAGTGTGAGATTGGTATTGCCAATATCGATGGTGAGAAGCATATTAACTCTCTTTTGAAAAAAGTACTTGTGGAGATCTTAACCAAAGGAAAAGCCATAAGGCAGCTAAGGGTAAAACATGCAAAAGCAAGCGGTCTGCCGAGGTCTTGATGTGATAGGTTAGGTCTAGTGGAGTCATCAGATAGATACCAAGATAAAGCAACCATTGAAGCCCGACCACTACCGCGATCTTCGAGAGTCCGGGAACTTGCTTGGCAGACCTACCCAGTGACAACACAACCAAGATTATAAGTCCGAACAACGGGATGGGTGTACCAGCAACATTCCACAGTAGGGTGCCTACTTCTCTGGCGATAGTCAAGTAGCGTTCCGCATCCATGAGCTTATCCACAGCACTGCCCGATGCAGAGAGCAGGTCATTTGCCGGGGCAAGGAATGTCTTGAAAAGAGCAATCACTACCAATGGGAATGCAAGCCCTACTAGATATTTTTGCATCCCGGGTCGATCCTCTTTCTTCAAAGAAATCCAAACCCAGATCAAAGAGAAAACCAGAATGGCAGAAAGACCTTCATTCTTTGCCCAACCGCCTAAGCCAACCATCAGACCCACCAAAACCGCAACGTTCAACTCTTTGGTTTGGAGATAAATCAAAGTCAGCCCGCCTGCTCCAAGGATAAGATATGCAAGCAACAAATCGGCATATTGCCGCATGCCCTGGTCAACTATAAAAGGCAATGCCATAAACAAAACAACCGCCAGCGAAGCTTGTTTGAAATCACTGAGCAGATTGATGAAGGCGAATAGCAATCCTACTGTGAAAAGTGAAAGCGTGAAATGGAAAGCGATTGGTCCCCAAGTGGATGGCTCACCGAGAAAAACCCAGGTAATGGCATTCGTCATTGCCATGAAGAGTGGATAATCAGGATGATCTAATTGGCGCAAGAAAGTAGCTTGCCAGTCTGTGCCGCCGAGATATATAAAACGTGCAACCACATTCCAGTTGATCCAGGCATCGGGACGTCCGTGTGGGAATTGCAAACTATAGAAAGCAAGCTCAAGTACAAACACGATAACACTCACAGCGAGGATCAAACCCCAAATCTGGTCAGACCGCTCAAATGGAGTCGCGAGGCGTAAGGTAATTCGATTTTTGTAAAACATCCAAATGGTCAACGCAACGGCAATGGCGCTTTCCAACATCGCATAGATCGCGAGCGGCAATCCAACCCAGATCCATATAAAACTAAGCAACGAAGAGATGCCAAAGCCAACGCCTGCTGATAAAAAGATTTTTATCAGCAAAGACTTTCCATCTGTTGGTTTCCAAATCAAATGGACAATGTCAAATCCAAGCAGAAGGCGCGGGAGCAAGGCAGCGAAAGACAACAGCAGGGTCATTTAATTTTCCACATCATGAATGAGATACAACCCAAACCCAAAGCTCTGAAGTTCATACACGCCTAGTTGTTCGGTCAGCCAACCTTCAAGGTTTTCATCACTGCGAAAATTACCGATGATCCACTCCTGTTCGAGTCCATTTTGCAAAGCAACCGGCGCAAGCGAATATTGCATCAACTGAAATTCATTGCCATCCAATTGAGATGGATCACCACTAAGTGCGGCATCATCCACATACCCAACCTGAGTCTGCCCCGAGGGCAACGCCTCACGCAACGCCTGAAGCCGGTCCTCCCATTTGGAAACCATCTCATCTGACGGGTTTCTCCACTCACCGGAGGCAATGGTCAATGCGACTTGGTAGGCAGCAAACGCAAGGGATAAAACCGCCAAAATCAGCGGCATGAATTTCCGAATATTCGTCATGAAGATATTTTATCGCAAGAAGACCTGACAGGTCTTATGGAACTACGGCATAGAAAGGGGCAAGAGCTTGGAAGATGTTGAATATAAAATTGAAGTTATTGAACATCAAGGCGAAGACAATAAGTGCGAGCCCCCATTGAAGCCAAGCGGATTCTGAAAAGTCTGATAATGCCAGTGCAATGAAAAGCACGAAGGCATAGACCCAATAGGATGTGTAAAGGAAAAGCTCGGTGCCGTAGAACAGATGCATGATGAAATTAAATCCCAGTGCGCCGAGTAGGCTGAGCATGAGCGGAGTATGTTTGGATGTTTGAATATTCTTTACGAACATTCCAAAGGCGCTAATGAATAAAACCAGCCATAACACCAAGGGAAGATTAGCAAAACCTTTGTAAGAAGCCAGCTCTCCGGTACGGACATCGAACGTCTTCAAGTCAATGGTTGGGAAGGGTGGCTTTTCAGAAACGGATTCGATCACATCAGGTGCGACGATGCCGTAGAGCAGAACAGAGCGCGACACAACGTTTAACTTGCGGGTAAAGGATTGGGAATCGGATAAGCGGATGGGATCGGATAGAACACCCGCGTTGTCAGGGCTGACGAAGTTGAATTCAAAGGCGATATCTTCGGGTACAAAGAAATAAGTAATGTGTTTAGGGTAAATGATGTTTGTTGCAAGGGTCAGTAGAATGCCGAGGCTGAAGACGAGGATCGAGTATTGAAATAGCCGTTTGAAACCGAATTTATTGAAAAAGAGGGCGATACCACCTTGGGCAATATTGGTGATGGTGATGCCAAAGAGGAGCAGACCGGCAGGGACGAGGAATGAGAAACGAGTTTCGTTGGATTGGATGAGCAGGAAAAAGAATATCAATGCGGCTGCGCCGAAGATATAGTTCTCTGCTAGTGAGCCGAAGAGCAGATGTGTGGCTGTCGAGCCGAGGAAGATGGCGAAGATAAAAGCATAGGTGCTGGAGTTCGTAACGCGCTTGACGAAGAGCCAGGTCATGAAGACGCAGGCAGCAGCGACTAGTGAGACGACAATCATGCCGCCGAGGGCGTAGTGTTCCCCCATCAAGCCGGAGACGAATCGCACCAGCGGGCGGATGAGAATGAGACTCAATGGATGCACGGCGCGATTGATGGGGGCGCTCTCTGGGCTGGCGAGGATGGTCATCCACGGACCGGCATCGGCTTCGAAGAGGACGGTGTTGGTTTCGAGGGCGGGATGGTTGAGAGAACGAGAGATGATGAGTTCGATGAGGAAGAAGAAGGTAGAAGCGTAAATGCCAGGTAATTGGTGAATAGTAAATAGTGAATAGTGAGGGATGAGGGTTGAGTAATTAGTAATGAGGAATAAGGAAAGAATAGATGAGGCGAGGGCGGTGAGGAGGAAGAGAGACATCCATGCTGGGGGGACGAGGATGTACTCGATGGCGAACATAGATGGGTACTGGGAGGCGTTGATGATGAGAGCGACCCAAAAGATGGGCAAGGATAGAGCGAGAATTATGTTAAGCGGTTTGCTGAGAAAGCCAGTGCGAAAAGATGCTGCAGCGTGTTGGACAAGAAAGTAGCCGAGGGTTGTGCCGACGGTCATGGCGATAACGGCGAAGAGGAACATGCCGAAGGGGGTGCGGAGAACTTCACGCAGAAAGCCGATGGCGCCGTAGGTTAAGTTGAGGGTGATAAAGAAAGAGATTAGGTAATAGGGAATAGTGAATAAAGGGCGGATGCTGCGCATCCATGAGGAGATAGCAGGGAAGGTTTGGTGGTAGAGAATGCCAAAGGCGAGTGCCGGGACAAGTACGAGAAAGAGGCGATCTATCAGCGAGGGGAAATTTGAATAGTGGAAAAAGGTTAGGGCGAGAATCAGGCTGGTGAGGAGACCTGTCAACGCGCTAAAAAAGATGCGGGAGAATTTCATGGAGTTATCTCGTAGGGGCGACCCTTCAGGGTTGATGAAGTAACTTTCATTTCGCTGAGCGGGTCGCCCCTACATTTTATTCCTTAACAGCCACGATGATCTCGGATGCCTGGTCGTAGCGGTGGAATTGGGGCATCATGTAAATGCCGCTTGCCCAGCCTTTGATGCTTTGAATCAGTTCGACGGCGAGTTCTACACCGACCTTGGCGCCGCCATCGCCTGCAGATTCAATGCGGGCGCGGGCTTCGTCGGGGATGGAGATGCCGGGGACTTCGTTGTGCAGGAAGTTAGCATGTTTGGCGCTGACGAGCGGCAGGATGCCCGCGAGAATCGGCTTGTCGAACTTGCCGTGTTTCGCTTCGTAGGCGGCAATGAGTTTGGGACCGTCATCGGCGCGATAGATGGGTTGCGTGAGGAAGAAGTCGGTACCGGCTTTGATCTTGCGATGCAAGTTCTTGACTTCGGTTTCCACATCCTGCGGGCAAAGGTTGAGCGCGGAGCCAACGAAGAAGTTGGTGGGCTGACCGATGCTCGTGCCGGAATGATCGATGCCCATGTTGAAGCCTTGCTTGATGAGTTTAACCAAGCCGGAGGGGACGAGATCGTAGTTGTCGGTCGCTTCGGGATAATCGCCGATGGAGGTTGGGTCACCCATCACGACAAAGACATTGCGAATGCCAAGGGCATGCGCGGCGAGCAAATCACCTTGTACGCGCAGGAGGTTACGTCCGCGAGTTGGGAAATGCAGAGTGGTTTCCACACCGATCTGACGTTGAACGACTTCGCAGACTGCCCAAGCCGACATGCGCATGCGCGCCAGCGGACTATCGGCGACGTTGATAATGTCCGCGCCGGAGTCTTGTAACAAAGATGCGCCCGCGAGAAGTTTATGAGTCGAAAGTCCACGCGGAGGATCCATTTCGACACAAATGGTAAATTGTTTATTGGCGAGCCGTTGTGCCAAGTGCGTGGGCTGTTCAGCGGGCTCGGCGGTAATTTCATCTTCATCCACAATCGAAATTTCTGCCACGGGTGTTGCTGGCGTGGACTCAAGAGCTTTCTTCATCACCGCAATATGCTGCGGAGTCGTGCCGCAGCATCCGCCGACAATATTCGCGCCAGCCGCTCGGAATTGAACGGCATACTCGCCAAAGTAATCAGCATCGGCAGGGTACATGATACGTCCGCTGACTTGTTCGGGCCAGCCTGCATTCGGCTTGACCCAGAATTTCGAACTCGGTTCGGCTTGTCGCATCTGCTTGAGAATGCGCAACAGTTGCGATGGTCCGCCGGAACAGTTGACGCCGATCACATCGGCACCAGCGGACACGAGCCGATGTCCAACTTTTGCAGGGTCATCGCCCAAGAGCGTACGATCATCGCGAGTGAAGGTCACGGATGCGATGATGGGCAACGATGAATTTTCTTTTGCCGCGCGAATTGCTTCTTGAATTTCGTACAGGTCAGACATGGTTTCGATGATGATGACATCCGCGCCTGCTTTGGCTAAGGCTTTGACCTGCTCCGCGAACGCCTCACGCGCCTCCTCGAGCTTGACTCGCCCATAGGGAGCGATGCGCACCCCAAGCGGACCGACATCCCCGGCGATCAAAATATCTTTGAACGATGCGGCAACGACTCGTTTGGCAAGTTCCACACCGGCGTGGTTGATCTCGGCGACATCATCCTGCAAACCGTGCTTGGATAATTTGTAGCGGTTCGCGCCAAAGGTATTGGTGATAATTAATTCCGCACCGGCTTCGATGTATTCGCGGTGTACGTCCGCCACGGCAACGGGATTGGTGAGATTTAATTCGTCGAAGCATTTGTCGAAGCCAACTCCACGCGCGTGGAGCATGGTGCCCATCGCGCCATCAGCTAGGATAGTCTTTTGATTCAATCTTTCAAGTAGGTTCATGGTTTCTCTTTCAAGGTTTCTTAATCACAGCCAGCACAGCGCCATCGCGTTCGATCGTATAAATGATCCCGGCGTCAGGGTAGCTGGTTTTATCCGCATTAGAACGGGTGGTTACAACGATATAGTCAAATGGTGCAGGCGCTTGTTCTCTGCTCCAGGAGTACACGTTCTCTTCATTCTCTGCAAACGCAGAATAGAGATACCCCGGTCCTTCTACCCATATCAAATCGGTCGGGGAGGCGATTTCATTTAAATATTCTGCTGCTTCACGATAGGAAGTCAGCCAGTAATCGGTTTCGAACCGTCCCTGAACATTCTTCACGCCGCCAACTAAAGAGTTGTAGTAGATATATTCATACGGATGTAAAGAAATGATCCCAACCAGCCCGGGAATTAGACTTAATCCCATTACGACAGCCTGCCATTTTACAGTCTGTATCCTCTCAAAGGCAATGCCTGCAAGCAGGAAGACGGGCGGCAGAATAAAGAGGACCTGCCGGAAATTATCGTATAGAACGACACGCCGCGCAATGAAGAAAAGGGTCGGAATGAAAAACCAAAAAAGCACGAGCAAGAGCAGGCTGCGATTGGAGCGCCATTCTTGAATGGCAAAGAACAGCCCGACCAGCGCCAAAATCCACACAGGTTCTGTAAATTGAATAGCGAATAACACTGGCAAATAAGAGTAGGGCAAATCGGTTGCCAGATATTTTTCACTATTGAATAATACTTCTCCAAGCCAGGGGTAGGAGGACATTTCAATAAAACTTCCCCACACATGCGCGATGGGATTCATCCACAAATAGGGCCAGGTCAGGTATGTGGTGATCATCGCTAAAACAGCATACATGGCAATGGCGGGAAGCGCTTGTTTGCCCATTTTTCGCCATGCATAATACGTGATAAGTACTCCGGCGAACGGTCCGAGAATGCGGGTGGAGGTGGTGAGTCCGAGCAGGAGGGCAGCAGGGAGGATGACACGGAGAATAATTAGTAATTGGTGATTGAGGCGGTGGTATGTGACGAGAAGAATGAGGGTGGAAAGCAGAAAATAAAAAGCGCGAAGTTGGAGGAAGAGGATAAAGTAGCGTTGAGTGTATGTTTCTACTGAGGCAGCGTTGATGTCCTTGGCGATGAGGAAAAAGAGATTGATATTGCCAGATCGTGCAGAGACGACAAGGGTTTCGATATAGGTTTGAATGGCTTGGGTGAAAATGAAAAGCCCGAAGATGGAGACAAGCCAGAGCGCGGTCAGAAGCGTGAGAGTCCGTTTTGGAGATGCTTCCAACGGTCTGAAAGAAATCCTATGTACTGAGTCGATCATCTTGAATCCCAATGCCAGGCTGATGGTGAAGAGTGCAAGAAATGGTGTGTCTTTCGGGTTGATGAAGACGTGCCCCCAAAGAAGGGGTTGGGTGACATACAAAAGCGTTGCACCGAGTGCGGGGAATTGACTCAACCAGCGAGTTGCAATTGAATAAAATGCAAGAATGCCAGCGAACCAGGTGAGGAAATAAATCAGATGGCGAAGGTCGGGAAGTTGATATGGGAGAAAGGTCTGTAAAAACTGCGAGCCCAACGCGACAAACGACACAAAGAACGGACCATAGTAGCCAAGGTTCTGTGAATCGACTTCTACAAAACCTTGTTGGGGCCAGGTGATGTAGGCTTGCATGGAGAGGTCCGCATATTTTTGGAGCGAGCGATCGTCCCAACTTTCGCCGTAGTGATCGAAAGTAAACAAGCCCGCAATGAAAACACAGGCGAATATGATTGTGGGCAGGTGTTTCTTCATGGGTTTCTAAAACAATTTAAACACAAAGGTTTAATGGTTTCCTTTGTGCTCCTTTGTTTCCTTTGTGGTCGGGTCTTTTCAGTTTGCAAGTTTCGCAAGCCATTGGTTCGCAGACATGACGAAAAGAGAGGTCTCATCATTCTTGGAAGTTACGAACATGAGCCAGAGGACTATCATCGGCGCGATGAGGCGACCATATGACCACGGGAAGAAGTCAAAAGAGGGCAGCATGAACTCAAGGAAGTAGGCAGCGAGGAAGATCATCCAATGCGCGGGGGATTGAAACCGTTTGAGCATGAGCAGAAACGCCAGCGTGGTGAAAATGCCGTGATGGTCCCAGACGATGGGCGAGCCGAGAGTCATGAAAACGAACAAGGCAGGAACTGCATTGAGGATGTGATTCTCTTTTGAAAATGATTGAGCGTGAACATTTCGCATCATTGTAAAGAGTGTGACTGCCAGTAAAAGAACTTTTGCGGCGAGCGCCATCAGGCGGGTTTGTGCGATCTGAATGCCGAAGAATGGATTGAGAAAGCGCAAGAAAGAGTCAAAGGAAGTGTCGTGGAAATTTGTATCGGGAATCTGGGCAAGCCCAATTGTGTTGTTCACGAATTGCAAGTAAATATCTGTGCCATGCATAGCAACGGGGAAAAGCCCGATCACGAGGAAAGTGATTGCAAACCAGAAAATCCAGCGCCAATTGAACTGGAGCAGAAACGCCAGCACGATCACAACTGGGGAGGTCTTGAGGTGAACCGCAAGTGCAAGCGCCAAAGCGGACAGGAAAGTGTTTTTAGGATAGGCAAGGATGCTGAGAAGAATAAGATCGAGAGTCATTAGGTTGACTTGAATAAATCCCAACGTGCGCATCAATGGAGTATTGATAAGAAGAAAGAGAATGGTGACAACAATGGCAAGGTAATGAGAGAAACCGTAGCGTTGAAGAACAGAAATGAGTAACAAGTAAAAAGAGCCAAGGGCTATGATGTTGACCAGCCAGAGGATAATCATCACGCCCTGATCGCCGAGTGGAACGATAAATTGAAGCAAGGTTGCCCAGAGTGGGAGATATAGATAGGTGTCGGGGAGAGGTTGTCCGTTCGCTAGGGCGGTGGCGGCTTCGAGATAGTAGTGATAATCACCATAACGGAAGCGTTCACGCAGAATCTGCATGTATACAAACATGACCAGGAAAAATCCAGCCGTGAGCCAGAGGTTATCTTTGTTTATCTTTTCATTGACAAGTAAATACAACAACGCACCAGCCAACAGCCATGTGATGGATGTGGAGGCGAGAGTCACAGCAAGATTGGAAAGGGGCCATTCCTGGATGAAGAGGTTGAGTCCAGCCGTGCCATTGCGGAGGTAAATTAAAACAAGGCTGGCAATTACGAAGAACGTAATCCCAACCCAAACGCGAAGTGTGTTTTTCAAGGCAGGTCTCATTCGTTATCCTGAAACACCTTATTATCTCTTAAAACCGTGAATTGTATAACAAGCCCAAGCAGGATCAAGGAAGGCGGCAGGAATGACCAACTGTAACGCGGAAAATACCCGATCGGTTTTAGCAGCGCATATACCGGCAGCATGCTGAGCAGGAACAGACTCAAACGCAGATCAATCTTTTCAAAGATACCTTTGCGATAGATCAGTGAAGTCAATGCAACGACTAACCCAAGCAAAATCGGCAGAGTGATCAATACCAGATCCAGCGGATTATTTTGAATCTGATTTCGCAAGAATTCATCGTCTCCCCCAACAACCACTCTTGTGAGGCTCATCAACACAGAGTCGATCGAAGTCTGGTCGTTCATTTCATGGGTCAATGTATAACCAGGCTTGACGCGGGTATAGACAAAGGCGATCAGCAGAGATGGTAACGGGATCGCGATAAGATAGGAAACCCAACGCTTCCAACTTAACCGAAGCCAGTTGATAAAAGAACCCCAAGCCTGAGAGAACCCGCCAACCAAGGCGGGCTCAAGAAATATGATCGACGTGAAAATAGCTCCCGCAAAATTCAGCCGCAACATGCCCGTTATCACACCTGTGACGAACATTGCCCCGAATCTTCCTTCTTTGGCAAAATGCGCTCCAAGCAGCAAGGTCATGATCGCCAGAGGTTCGATCAAACCAAAACGGAAGAAATATACAAAACTAGCTGGCAATGAAATAATCAAAAGGAAGGCACTACCCACTGCAAAAGAGAATCGCTTTGACAAGCCGAAGAACGCAGCAAGCTCAATGGTCAGTATGACCGATAATAGCGCAGACCAAATATTGAGGAAGAACTGCGCTGAAAGGGATTGCCCAAACAGGATGTGCAGCAATCCGATCACATAGGGATAAAGGACTTTATATGCCCAGGGTGGAGACTGGAATAGGAATGTATCGCCTGCCACATAAATATTACGCGCCAATATTTGATAATCTGAAACGTCTTGATATTGAGGCAAGAGCACCACACTCTGCAGATTCGGCAAATCCAAGGTGAGGAACATCAGCAGAATTGGCAAGCCGAATGAGAATAATAATCCCTTGGTGGAGTACGCCCGTGAGCGCAGAATAAGGTCCAATAGTTTGACAAGGGCAAGCACAAGAATAATGGGCAGAAGCAAAAGGTGGACATTCGATTTATCGGAAATATCCACAATGTAATACAACCCCAAGCCTGTCAATGCAAGGTAAGCATCAACTGTATCAATACTGCCTGAGCGATATAAAGTGAATATGCCGTCCCATAAGCTAAATACGATACACCCAAAGAAAAGCAGCGCGATCAGATTTTGGATAAGCCCAAAAGCGTACGTTGGAAAATCAAGCGCAGACTTGGAAAGCCAGAGCTGTGAATAGGCTGAACGGACGGAACCATCTGAACTTAAGATCACGGGCTCGAAACGTCCATTGCCATAGTTCGAGAAAAGCAGCGAGCCTTTCAATTCAGCAATCCCAACATAGGGAATGTCACTGAAGGTGCCTTTATCCAAATCATCTACAGACTTGGCGGTGGCGACTTCAAAGCTTTCTCCAGAGGCTATCTCAACAAGTTCGATCTGACGCTGCTCTGCTCCTTGAAGGATAATGACCAAACGTTCATCTTCGTTGAGCGAAATGACGCCATTGAATTTCATCGTCATCCAGAACAAGTTTTTATCAAAGCCATGTGTGTTGATAGATTCAATAGGAAATTCAAGGAAAGATCGATACGGAAGCTGGGCTACCTCACTGAAAGATGAATCTAAATATGAGGCATAAGTCCGCTCCCATTTATCTGATGCAAGCGCCTCTTCACTAAAGTAGACATGAACGCCCAAACCGGATTGAGGTAGGAAAAGGCTCAGGGTAAATTTAGCAACAAGCAAGAGCGCGAAGAGAAGCGTCACTGCCTTTTTGGAGAGAAAACTCCGCCCAAAGAAAAAGGCGAAAGGCAGAATCAGAGTCGCAGTGATGAATTCCAAAGGTGTGTTCCAAGGAAAGCCATCCAACAAAGATGGAACATGAGAAGGAATTAAGAGGATGCCATAGCCAAGCAGGATGGAAAGAAGTGCGAGACGGCTCGTGGCAATTTGTTCTGGCTTGGTTTTTTGAGGTGTATGAAAAAAGAACAGAGCTTCGATACCGATCAACCAGAGAGTTACGAGAATTGGACCGATGATCTTCAACGCGTCGATGCTGGGAGTGCGAAGAAATAGAAATGCAGAGAGTAAAACGGGAATGGCAAGTGCGGCGACTTGACCAACTCCGCTGCCCAATACTGAAACGATATTTACTGTTTGCTTTTTCAAGAAAGTTGGCGCTGCAAAACAAACGAAGCCAACGATCATCACTGCAACTGCAAGCAAGGTAGTGGTTCGAAGCTGTTGAGAGAGCGCGATGACGAGCGTCCATGCACCGGCGAGGATGAGTTCGATCCCGGCGAGGTATAGGAAGCGCGCGAAGAGACGGTGTTCAGTATTGGGCAGACGGGACATTGTTATTTCATTAATTGTTCGACGCGGCTCTCACCCACGGAATAATACTTTGCCTGTTTGTGGTGGACGATGATCGCAGCAGTCGATTGCTCGGGGATTAGCTGACCGGAAGTGGCAAGGCTCATGCCGAGTTCTGATTCTACAGCAGGCAGTAACTTGAAAACTTTGAAGTGGTCTTCGAGTTCAGGGATGGCGGGATAGCCCCACGAGTAGCGTTTGCCTTGCTCCTCTGCGAGACCGAGTTCACGGCGAATGTGTTCGTGGAGATAGTTCGCGGTTGCTTCGGCAGTTTGAACGGCGAGACCGTGAATGAAGTAGGCTTCAGTGTAATCGTTGGCGGCTTGCAGCTTCTCAAACTTTTCTGTAGCTTCCTGACCCACGGTGACGACTTGCAAAGCAACCACGTCCATTTGACCAGACTCGACGGAGGCGTAGTAATCAGAGAGGGCAAGATGATCGTCGTAGGGCTGGCGTGGAAAATGGAAGCGTTCAATTTCTTTTTTGCTTTCCGCATTATCGTAGATGATTAAACTGTCGCCATCGGCTTGACAGGCAAAGTAGCCGTACACGGCTTGCGGTTTGAGCCAGCCATCTTTGAGCGCATCTTTGGTCATCTTGGCGAGGCGGGCATCGAAGTCTTTCTTTAACTTTTCCCATTCTGGTCCATGAGAATTCTTTGCGCCCCACGAGAGACGATATAACTCGTTCATATTGAGATGTTTCAAGACCATTTCAAGTGGCATATCTTTGACGATACGCTGACCCAATTTTTCAGGCACAGCAATCGGCGCAGGGACGATGTTCGAGCGTGTACCTTCGGTCTTGCGATAGTCAGGAGTTTGCGAGGCGCGTCCCATTTCCATATCCGCATCTTTGCGGAGTTGTTCAAGCATGGCAGGTTTACGGTTGGGATCGATGAGTGCATCCATCGTGTCCAAGCCTTCGAAGGCATCTTTACAATAGAAGACACCGGGTTCGTACGCTTCGCCGTCCTCGGTGAAAAGAATACGGCGACCGAAGCGGCGGTTGATGGCGGCACCACCAACGAGGATCGGGATCTTGTGCCCGCGACGCTGCATTTCGTTGACGATAAGCGGCATCTGCTTGGAGGTGGAAACAAGCAAAGCAGATAAACCAATTGCAGTGGCGTTGGCTTTCACCGATTCGGTGATGATCGTCTCCGCCGGGACTTGCTTGCCGAGGTCAATGACAGTGTAGCCGTTGTTGGCAAGAATGGTCTTCACTAAATTTTTGCCGATGTCATGTACGTCACCATAGACAGTGGCGATGACAACCGTTCCCTTGGTGACGCCTTCCACCTTCTCAAGATAATTTTCAAGATGAGAAACTGTCTTCTTCATCGTTTCAGCGGATTGCAGCACGAAAGGCAGGATCAATTCACCTGCACCGAATTTATCCCCCACTTCTTTCATGGCGGGGAGTAAGACGTTATTGAGGGTGTGGACGGCGATTTCATGACGGGCAGAACGTGTGCCAGTGGGTTCGCGATTGATGATCTCATCGATATCGGCTTCAACACCTTCCTTGACGCGATGCAGAATCTTCCAATGCAAACGTTGCTCGGAAGTCATACCTTCGGTGGGGTCCGCAACTCCTGAATCAGTTGAGACTTCAACATTTTCAAAATGTTGAATGAAGCGCTGAAGCGCATCTTCGCGGCGGTTGAAGATGAGGTCTTCGCAAAGTTCGCGTTCTTCGGTGCCGATTTCTGCGTAGGGCATCACATGCGCGGCGTTGACAATTGCCATGTCCAAGCCTGCTTGCACGCAGTAATACAACATGACGGAATTCAATGGCGGACGAGCTTGCGGGGCAAGACCAAAGGAGAGGTTGCTCACGCCGAGCGAAGTCATCACACCGGGCAGCTTTTGTTTAATGAGGCGAATGCCTTCGATGGTCTCTTTGGCAGAATCGACAAACTCTACATCGCCGGTGGCGAGGGTGAAGGTCAGGTCGTCGAAGACGAGGTCTTCGGGTTTGAGTCCGTGGTCGTTGACAGCGATATCATAAATGCGCTGAGCAACTTCATATTTACGTTGCGCGGTCTTCGCCATGCCTTGCTCATCAATGGTCAAAACGATGACGGCGGCATTGTATTTTTTGGCAAGACTGAATATCTTATCGGCTTTCTCTCGACCTGATTCAAGATGCGTGGAGTTAATCAAACAACGTCCTGGCGCGGTTTGCAAAGCGATCTCAAGCACATCCACTTCGGTGGTATCGATCACGAGCGGAACGTCCACGCCCATTTGCAATTTCTTGATGACCTTGCGCATCTGCTCGCCTTCGTCAGCGCGTTCGGTGACGGCGACGGAAATATCGAGAGCATGCGCGCCGCCTGCAACTTGTTCACGGGCAATATCGAGGATGCCATCGTAATCTTCTTCGAGCAGCAGGCGTTTGAACTTGCGCGATCCCTGCGCGTTACAGCGTTCGCCGAGCAAGGTCGGGGCGGGGTCCTGTCGCATGGCAATGGCTGACATGGCAGAGGCAAGCTGAGGCGTAGATTGAACCGGTCGCTTGGGGTGAGGATGATTATTCAGCTTGTCAACAAGCAGCTTAAGATGAGCAGGCGTCGTGCCGCAGCATCCGCCCACCACAGAAATATTGTGCTTGGTGACGAACTCGTACATATCATTGGCATACGGTTCGGGCTCGAGCGGATAAACGGCTTGACCATCTACATTCAATGGAAGTCCGGCATTCGGAATGCACGAAACCGGCAGCGTGGAATTTTCTCCGAGGAAGCGGATCGGCTCGCGCATGTGTTCGGGTCCGGTGGAGCAGTTGAGACCGACGACGTCGATGCCCATGCCTTCGAGGATGGTGAGGGATGCGTTGATGTCGGTACCGAGCAACATGCGACCGGTCGTATCCAACGTGACCTGAGCCTGGATCGGCAAGTAGACATTTGTTTCGCTGAAAGCTTTGTGAATGCCCGTGATGGCGGCTTTGACTTCGAGAATGTCTTGCGACGTTTCGATCAGTAGCAGGTCCACACCGCCTTGAATGAGACCGACTGCCTGTTCACAAAACGTATCGATCAGTTCATCGTATTTGACGTTTGAGAGTTCCGGGTCATTGGTGGACGGCAACTTGCCAGACGGACCAATGGAGCCTGCGACAAAACGCGGCTGACCAGTCTTCGCGGCAAATTCATCTGCCACTTTGCGCGCAAGACTCGCGGCAGCAACGTTGATCTCGATGATGCGGTCTTGTAATTTATATTCCACCATCGTCAAACGATTTGAGCGGAAGGTGTCGGTTTCGAGAACGTCCACGCCTGCTTCCATGAAGGAGCGATGGACTTTTTCCACGGCTTCGGGATACGAGATGACGAGGTAATCATTGCATCCGTTGTATTGTTCGCCACCGAAATGTTCGGCGGTCAGGTTTTGCAGTTGCAGGCTCGTGCCCATCGCGCCATCGAAGACGAGGACTTTCTTTTCGAGGGCGTCAAGGTAACGGCGGTTAGTGTATTGTCTTTTCATTAATTGTTCATTCCTTATCAATTTATTCTTACAACAGTTTTATCAGAAAAGTTTCTTTTTCAATGTGAGATCGTATTCTTCAAACCCGATCTTTTTATAAAGCGCCAAAGCAGGCAAATTATCGTCACCGGTTTGGACGAGGATGCTCCGTGCACCTTTTTGAGAGGCAACTTGCTCCGCAAAGGCGATCAACTCACTGGCAATGCCGCGCTGACGATATTCATCCATCACATATAACTCGGTCAATTCAGCGTGGAGGTCGGCGTATAACACTGTTGGGACGACCCGCACAAGGGCGAAGCCAATTGTCTTTCCGTCCTCTTTTGCGAGGATGACCGTTTCTACGCAGGCTGGGTCGCTCATGCGGGCGGCGATGATATCAGCAGGATCAGTCGCTTCGTTGAAGAGCAGGTTCAACTTGGCAATGGCAGGAGCATCTTCTATTGTGGCGAGAGAAATGGTAATGTTTTCGTTCATACTACTTTGCACCCGAATGAATGGATGTTTTGCCATCATTCCACAAAACTTTTTGGGTGATGCCACTGATCTTCCAATTATCGTTCAACTTAACCAACTGGAAATTATAGACGCAATGAGTGATAAATTCTTCCGTCTCTGTTTTGCGCCAGACGACCATTGAAGCGCGGCAGGTGGCACTGCCTGAATTTGGCAAGTCGATTTCGTAATTACTCACCAGATGATGAAGTTTCAAATGATCCAGCGACTCGCGACGGGACTTCACATAATCCGCAGCAGAAACTGTCTGTGGAGGTGTGCCACGTAAGTCAGAATAATCCGTGTAAATGGACTCGGTGAAGCAGGCTTGCAAACCATCCCAGTCTTTCACGTCAAAGCTGGTTGCAAAGTGCGCGATCACTTTCTGAATGTTGAAGATATCTTCCTGCACGTTTAGACACCTTTTGGCAGAAACGTCCGCCCCGCCTCGGTCATTTTTCCTTCATCGATCATTTTGCGGGCGCGCTCAATATTGGCGTCCGTCCAAATGGCTTTCTGCCTGCGCGGGGTGAAGCGTTTGGCGTAGCGTTCATCGTCCATGCCTTTTTCAAAGCCGTCCACCCAGCCAAAACAGATGGCTTCCTCCACCGCATCCGCATAGGGAATGGACGGCTTCTGAGTGAATTTCTTGTACTGGATCAACCAGATCTCTTTGCAGCTCTTGTGATTCTTTTCCAGCCACTCGCGGAATTCCTCGCGGGTGGTTACATAGATTGTTTCGCCGATTTCCATTTTCTCTCCAGACAGACCTCCGAGGTCTCGTACGTACATAAAGCACATAATAAAAACGCCTCTCAGCGAGAGGCGACATGAAACCATATCATCTCTCATCTCCCAGAGTCGGGCGACATGAAGTCGCCCCTACACTGCCGAAGTTGGCACCGTGGTTAGTTTAGTAGTTTTGTAGTTGCATAGTTTCGTAGTGGTTGACCACCAAACTATTTGACTAGCAAACTATCTAACTACATCGGTTGCCGAGGCTTCAAAGGGTCGGTCCCTCAGCCTCTCTGGATGAGCATATCCGTAAATTGTTCAGATATATATATAACATGTGCAATGGGGCGTGTCAAATAAAAAATGTGCTTGTCTCACCTACTTTTAAACAGTAGACACACTATTAAGATTTCACGTACCCGCCATCATGTATTCAACACAATTTTTGGAGAAATCAACTTGTCAATTTCTATAAAGCCATATATACTCACTGAGTGAGTATATATGGCTAAAAAAGAACATCACACGGGCAACCTCTCCCCCGAATTCGCATTGCTAGGCTTTCTTATTGAAAAGCCCAGCCACGGCTATGACCTGCATCAACAACTCACTATCGAGTTGGGTCAGGTCTGGCACTTAAGCCAAAGCCAAGCCTATGCCATTTTGAAGCGGCTTGAAACCCGCCGCGATATTTCTGCTCGCGTGGTTGCGCAAGAGAAACTCCCGGCCCGCCAAATGCTGCACATCACCGCCAGTGGACGCAAACGCTTCTTTGCATGGCTCGAAACGGACATCAGCACAACAGCCCGTTCGATCCGCCTGGAATTCCTTACCCGGCTGTATTTTGCCCAGCTCTACCGCCCTGAAATCCTTTCCCAAATTTATCAATCTCAATTAACAGAGATCGACACCAAGATCGAACAACTTGAAACTCTTATTGAGCACCTCCCGCCCGAACAAACCTACAACCGCCTAAGTCTTGACCTTCGTCTGCAACAAATGCAATCGGTTCAGCGATGGATGTCAGATATAAAAATCCAATTCCAACTCTCAAGAAAATAAAAATGAAACACAATCTACATTTGCTTATTCTATTTGTCTTGTTCATTACAGGATGCAAAACGGCTCCTACCACGCCGATGCCTGATTCGCATACCCTGACTATCTTCGCCGCCGCATCCCTGACCGATGCATTCACAGAGATTGGCGAGAGCTTTGAAGCCGCCAACCCCAGTGTCACTGTTACCTTCAACTTCGGTGGATCACAAACCCTGCGTACCCAGATCGAAGAAGGCGCGCCGGTAGATGTATTCGCTTCCGCCAACGCCAAAGAAATGGACACTTTGGTCACTGGCAGTTTTATCGCGAGTAACACACCGCAAATTTTCCTCACCAATCAACTGGTAGTCATCCTTCCTACAAACAACCCTGCTGGCATCGAGAAGCTCGAAGACCTTGCCAAGCCCGGCATCAAGCTGGTACTCGCCGCCGAGGAAGTCCCCGTTGGAAGATATTCGCGTGAGTCCTTTGCATTGATGGATACCGCATTCGGAAACGACTTCTTGAGCACGGTGCTGGCAAATGTCGTTTCCAACGAAGATAACGTCAAGCAAGTTGTCGCCAAAGTTCAGTTGGGCGAAGCGGATGCGGGCATTGTGTACACCTCCGATTCAGTCGCTGCACCAGGTTTGAAATCCATTGAGATTCCTGCAGAATTAAATGTCATCGCCAAATATCCCATTGCCCCGCTGGTAAATTCTGAAAACACCGAACTTGCACAGGTATTCGTTGATTACATCCTTTCGGCAGAAGGACAAGCCATTCTAGAGAAATGGGGCTTTGGTCCCATACAGTAAGCAGAAAATACGAGTGGCAGGATGGCTGCTTTGCGCCACTTTTTGAATCATGAAAAAATCAATCAGTTCTTCACACGTAATATGGCTTTTTATTCTTCCCAGCTTTTTTATGCTGGCATTATTTTTATTGCCCCTCTCTGCAGTTTTAATCCGCTCCATTAGTGACGATTTTTTCACGAACGCATTTTCAGAGCAGGCACTCAATGCATTGAGGTTGAGTTTAATCACCAGCACATTCACCACCCTGATCGCCATCCTCTTCGGAACACCGCTGGCATACATGCTGGCACGCTGGAAGATGCGCTCCAAAACCGCCATTGAGCTGATCATTGACCTGCCGATTGTCCTGCCGCCGTCCGTGGCAGGACTTGCCTTATTGATCGCCTTTGGTCGCCGTGGAATCTTTGGTTCGATCCTGGGTGAGGTCGGCATCAGCCTTCCCTTTACAACGGCGGCTGTGATACTTGCTCAATTATTTGTGGCTGCACCACTTTACATCCGCTCGGCGCGGATCGGTTTCGCCGAGATCGATGAGCAACTCGAAGAAGCCGCCAACGTGGAAGGCGCAAATCAATGGCAGATGTTAACAGCCGTCATGCTGCCTCTCGCAGGGCGTGCCTTGATAAGCGGCGCGATCCTAACTTGGACACGCGCCCTCGGTGAATTTGGAGCAACCATTTTGTTCGCAGGAAATCTAGAAGGCGTGACCCAAACCATGCCCATGGCGATTTATCTTGGCTTTGAGCGTAATATTGGCGTCGCGCTTTCCTTGTCTGTTGTGTTGATTACAGTCTCTACCCTTTTACTACTAATCACCCGAAGGCTTGAGAAAGAAAAGCACAAGTAGAAAGTCCCTTGCCTCATCAGGCAGGAGACATACTTTAGAAAATTTCTACTTTGAATTCAACTCACTTTCCAAGGCTTTTTTATGTGACTGTTGAACCAAAATGCGCGCCACGATCAATCCACTTGTAATAGATTGAAATGCACCAGAAGCAATGATCGAAACATCTTGCTGGAGCAAAGCATACGTCCCCCATACCAAGCCATCTGAAAGGGAGAGCAACCAAGTCCCTAGCGATAAGCCTTTTAGATTATCTTCACGATACGCAACAAGGATTTGGGGAATATTTGAGACCAACGCACTCAACGCCAGCACGATCCCTAAAACATTTGTGCCAAAAACAAAGCCAGTAACCAACAAGACCACCAACCAAAGCGGAGCCACCCGAAACTCGCGTAGGCTGCGTCCATAACGAAGCGCCATCACTGTGATAACAGCGAAGATCAAGCCTGAAGATCCAGTCGCCAACACCACATAAGTCTGACCCGTTAATAATCCATAGACCGCCCACCCCAAACTGACAATACTGCTCGTCGCAGCCGTATCCACCGAAACACCAAACGCCCCGCGCGCGCGCAAAAGCCGCACCAACTGCGGCACAGCGCGGACAAGCCCGATGATCGTTCCAACAAAACCAAGAATAGAAGGGATGTTCATAATCGCGCTATCTTAGCAGAGATTGCCCCAAAAAGTGAAAGTCTAAGTATGAAGCACTCACACCCTATTTAACGGCTTACGCCGCGCAGTGCGCGGCGTAGCCTTTAGACCAACTCAGAGGGAGGAGAGAGAGTTTGGATGAACAACCGTAAGGTTGCTCTATTCAACAGGGTCAACGTCAGGGTTTGTTCCGCTCAACGAGCAGGCGGGGTGTTCGAGGCAATTGCATTCCAATGCTTTTGAACAGCGTCTAGCTTGAATGCGGGGGGCTTGCATGGGCAGTTGTTCCGCCGGGTATACAACCTCGACTTCAATGGCGATGGTTTCCTGCATACGTTCGCAGTACTTGGTTTTTTCAACTTGCCAAACCTTCTTTGCCATAACTGCCTCCTGACTCCAATGAGGCTAGTTTAAATGCAAAACGCCCGCCACACTAGTGACAGGCGTCCTGAACTCGAATGACAAAGCACCTATTACAGATGTGATAAGTCTTTATTTTCTCTCCAGCAAGTAGACACTGCCGGTATCACTCAGGAGATACAACTCGCCTGCTTCGTCTTCACCAAAGGATGTGATGGTAACCCCCGCCTCAAACAGGACCTGAGACTGCCACTGACCATTGGAGAGGATCAACCCCCAAACCGTCCCTTCGCAATAGTCGCCATACAGATAGACGCCATTCCATTCGGGCATAGACCCGCGATAGACGTACCCACCTGTAACGGAACATCCGCTATAGGGGTTGGAGTGACTATATTCCGCGGCGGGTAGTAATAGACCCGGTTGAGCTTCGCCATCGTAGCCGTAGCTGCCTTCCATAATACTCCAGCCGAAATTCGCGCCGCCCGGTGAACCCGCAGGCAGGTAATCCACTTCTTCCCATTCGCCCTGCCCCACATCGCCGATCCAAAGATCGCCAGTGGCACGGTCGAAAGAGAAGCGCCAGGGGTTGCGAAGACCATATGCCCAAACCTCATTCCCAAAGGGATTATCAGCTGGGATGGCATAAGGGTCGCCGTTGTTCACGTCGATACGCAGGAGCTTGCCAAGCAAAGCATTGGTGTTCTGCCCATTTTTGAAGGGATCACCGCCTGCGCCACCGTCACCAAGACCTAGGTAGAGATATCCGTCTGGTCCGAAAACTACGCCGCCGCCGTTGTGATTCGGGAACGGCTGGTCTATGACCATGAGCACCTGCTCGCTATTTGGGTCGGCGCTGTCACCACTTGCTGTAAAGCGTGAAATGCGGGTGTGTCCGCCCTCACCGGTGTAGTTGACGTAGAAATAGCCGTTTTGTTCAAAGTTGGGATGAAATGCCAACCCCAACAAACCCATTTCATTGCTTTCATCGTTTACGCGATCATCGATATTCAAGAGAGGCTGGTCGAGCAGTTGCCCATCTTTGAAGATGCGGATCGCGCCGTATTTTTCGATAATAAACAAACGCCCTGAGCCATCGAAAGAAGATTGCAGGTCCACGGGGCGGTCCAAGCCATTGAGGATGGGCGTCCATGCAAAGCCGCTTGGGTCAGGGAATTGACCGACGGTTGCGGCGGGAAATTCTGTTGACGGCGGAATGGTAGTATCCGGCTGGGGCGGGGATTCTGTCTGCGGGGCTGAACCAACTTCCGTTGGAGAGAGAGGCGTGATCGTCGGTCCGGCAATGCCGTTCCCTCCTCCACAAGCAAGGACAGTTAACAGTAAAGGGATGAGGAGTCGTCGCATTTATTCTTTTACTTCAGTGGTTTCGCCATCCACCACGTCTTCATTGATGTCGTTGGATTTCATATTGCCAGCCAGGGCTTTCATGTGTTCATCGACCACTTCGGGCGGGCAAAGTTCGGTGAAGATGTAAGAGCCAAGCCAAAGAATGGCGGCATCATCCACCATACCGATCACAGGCAGAACGAGGTTGGGGGCGAGGTCGGCGGGCATCAGCAAATAGGCGAAGGCGCCCATCGGAACGAGCTTGGCTAGGAAACTCACGCGTTTATCACCAATGAGGCGAAAGATCAGCTTAAACTGATTCACGAGGTTTTTTACCACACCGCCCTGTTGGTTGACGATAATATCGGAAGATTTTTTCTCGGTCATTTTAATACTCCTTTGAGTTGTATGTTCATTATATTCGGAATTGTCATTTGAACCATGAACGCTATACATACGGGAATATATACGTATATGGGGTGGATTTGGTGCATATTGACCGGAGGATGACAAACGTCACCTAAAATACGCGATGAAAGTTTGTATCATTTCAGCGGGACGAGCATCAAACTTATATCACAAAAAATTTGGAGGAACTTCCCATGGAAATGATCATAGACTTCCCCGGCGGGCAACGAGTAGACGCCCACTTCCGCGGTCACACCGTTCAGACGGACCAACCTACAACAGATTCAGCCCCGATGCCGTTCGAGTTATTCCTGGCATCTATTGGCACTTGCGCGGGTATTTATGTATTGGGCTTCTGCCAGCAGCGTAACCTGCCCACCGAGGGCATTCGTATCGTTCAACACAATCATCCCAACCCTGCCACCGGCATGATGGACAAGATCGACCTAGAGATCCAGGTGCCGCCGACCTTCCCTGAACAGTATCATGCGGCGTTAGTCCGCTCGGCGGAATTGTGCAAGGTAAAAAAGACGCTTGAGCACCCCCCCAAGTTCGAGGTGTTTACGAAGGTATCGGAAACTGCCTAGTAGTAACGTGGAGTACTCACCCACATCTTTTAGAGTGACCGTTGAGAACAACGGTCACTCTATTTATTAAAAGGTTGTAAACACTCAGATTCACTCTATAATTGGAACATGCCGACCATAAACCCGACTGTTGCACGTACGTACCGGGGATATTGGTTTCAGCTGGGATATTTTGGGGCGATGCAGCAGGCGCATCTCATAACGGCAAGGGCATAGCATGAAACAGCTCTTTCGAAAGCTCCTGACTCCGCCTGTTTTTTCAGAAAGCGAAAAAGCGCGGCAAGCGGGCGTCTTGCACTATAGCTCCCTGATGGTGGCAGTCTTCGGGTTGACTCTTATTACGGTCAATTTAATCTCCGGGGTGGAATCAGAGATAGCGTTGAATTGGGCATTGGGTCTTTTGGTCCTATTTCAAATTGCCGTGCAATTGCTAACGCGCCTGGGGAAAATCAATCAAGCTAGTTTGGTCCTCATCACGATCTGTTGGTTCGTCACCACGGTGGTCAGCCGCTCTTTGGGGGGCGTGCGAGATGTATCCGTTGTGGTGTATGTTTTGATTCTGCTAGGGTCCGGATTTTTGATCGGCTGGTACTTTGCCGTGATCTGCATGGCTTTTAATATTGCCGCTATTTGGTGGTTGGCTTCGTTGGAAACAAACGGGGTGTTGGTCCCAGTTTTTGGGGATCCGTATCGGATCGCCATCGATCTGACAGCGATTTTCATTTTAATGCTGATCATCGTGTATTTTTTCGTGAGGGCATTGACCAAAGCGCTCGAAAAAGCACGCATGGAATTGGTCGAACGTACCCGGATCGAATCGGACCGAGAGAAACTTATCGTGCAGCTTTCTGAAGAGATCAAGGAACGTCAACGGGCTGAAGATGGCTTAAAACAACTTGCCCGAACCGACCCGTTAACGGGTTTGTTCAATCGCCGTCACTTTTTTGAGATCGCCGGGTATGAATTTGCCAAAGCGATCCGCCATCAACGACCTTTGTCCGCGATCATCTTTGATGTGGATCTATTCAAAGATATCAACGATACTTTTGGGCATGTGATTGGCGATCAGGTTCTCGTTCATATTGGCACATTGTTGTCGAACAATGTGCGAAAAACAGATATCGCCGCCCGCTATGGCGGAGAAGAATTCATTCTCCTATTGCCCGAAACTGACTCAACCGGTGCGAAAAACTTGGCGGAACAACTGCGAACATTATTGGAATGTTCACCGGTTCAGGTCCGGAATGAACGCATCCTATTTACGGTTAGCATTGGCGTGAGTGGGAAGGATGCCGATCAACCCATGGAAACCTTTGACCAATTGATATTGCAAGCCGATGAAGCCTTATATTCGGCGAAAAGAAGCGGTAGAAATCAGGTCGTTTTTTATCAACCCGAGAATGGGAATTCTGCTTCCTAGTCGTTTCAGCTTCCGATTGATTAGCCACCAACCTGTCATTTTCTCATTCATAACGAGAGGTAAAATAGCGGGATGAAAATAGACACCATCGCTGGGGCTCGGCAGGAGTACGCTCATGCGGGCTCACATCATTAATTTTTTCACTGCGCCGACATTTCCTGACGATGAAGAAAAAACGCGTCGCGCACGTGCGCTAAATGCCCTGCATCTATATATTTTGGGAGGCATCCTATTAATAGGCGGGCTGGCTGTTCTATTTTTCTTTAATGAGAAATTCTTCTCTTCCATTTTTATGCTGGCTGGGCTGGCAACCACCTCCCTGAGCATGGTGTTGAACCGCCGGGGTCAGGTTCAAAGCGCGGGAATTATCCTACTGCTGAGTTTTTGGATCCTGACCGTTTTAATGATTAGCCTTTCTTCAGGGATTCGAAGCCTGGATATCATGTTCTTTATTTCAGGGACCATTGTGGCGGGCATCATCTTCGGGGCAAATGGAGCGTATGTCTACGCCGGGATAAGTTTATTAACGGGGCTGGCTTTTGTCATTGCCGAGATGATGGGAGTTGAATTCGCACAATTCTTCGGCTTTCCACCCCTGTCTGCCTGGATCCTATTATTCATCAACCTTACTTTTACGGTCATACCTTTACAGGTGGCATTCAAAAGTCTTTCTGCTTTAGTCACTCGGGCACAGATCAGCGAAGAGCGCTATCGGCAGGTCGCATCTGTCATTTCTGATTATGTCTTCTCCATTCAACATGGACCAGACGGCAGTATAACCAATCAATGGATCAGTGGCGCCTTTGAAACCATTACAGGCTACACCGAAGAAGAATTCAATGCTCGGGGAGGCTGGAAATCCCTTTTGCATCCCGAAGACTTGCTTATCGATAAACAGGACTTTGAACGACTGCAGACCAACCACAAGTTGATCACTGAGATCCGCATCATCCGCAAAGATGGTGATGTGCGCTGGGTACGGATTTATGCGCACCCCATTTGGGATGAAACACAAAATCGCCTTGCAGGCATTTATGGCGCCGTACAAAATATTTCAGGCAACAAATGGATCGAAACCTCCCTGCGCCAGCGTGCCGAAGAAGTTGCCCTGCTCTATCGCCTGGGGGCGGCACTGTCAGGTGAGAAAAATCTGTATGAAGCCCTGCGTGCCTTTGTGCGAGAACTAAAACAGATCATGGATCTGGATGCCTTCCATATTGGGCTTTACAACTTCGAAACTGACGATTTTTATTATCCCTTGTTCTTAAATCTCGATAAAGACCTGCAATTGCCTCCTCGAAAACTGCGCGAAAAACCAGGGCTAACCTGGGAGGTCATCTCCACCAAAAAGACTTTGTACCTGCCCGATATAACCGACCCCAAAACACAGGGCGAGCATAATATTGTGATCGTCGTGGATGCAGGTCTGCGATCTTATGTTGGCATACCGCTCATGATCGAAGAGCGTGTTATTGGAATCATGTCGGTTCAATCTGCAAAACAAGATGCATACACCAAAGAACAGATCCAATTACTGGAAACCATCGCTACCCAGGTTGCCATTACCATCGAAAAGTTAAGCCTGCTCGAACAAGTCCAACGCGAGCTTGCCGAACGGACGCGCGCCGAAGCCGAATTAAAAGACAGCGAATCGATTCTGGAAGTGGTTGCAGCCGCAGCCAATACCTTTCTAAAAACTTCTGAATGGAACGAAGAAGCCTGGCGACAGGAAGTAGACCGGCTGCTCGAACAATTGGGCTCTACCATTCGTGCCAGCCATGCTTATATCTTCGAAAACATTCATTATGGAGATGGTTCCCCGCTCATGTCCATGACCTATGAATGGAGTGCGCCCAACATACCCAGCGACATCAATAACCCAAAATATTACAAAATGAATCTTGAAGAGGATGAGTTGTCCGTTTGGAAAGAAAGCATCCTGCGCGGACTGCCCTTCATGGGCGATGGACGTCACCTTGATGAAGAGGGCATGGAAGTCCTGCGCTCGCTTGGGATTCAAGCCTTATTAGATGTGCCCATCTTTATCGATGATGCCTGGTGGGGCGTCATCGGCTTTGACGATGTAACAAACTCGCGCAACTGGTCGAACGCCGAAGTGGGCGCCTTGATCCTTGCCGCAAACCTGCTGTCAGCCGCCGTCAAGCGTCGTCAAATGGATCTGCGCCTGCAAGATGAACTGCATGAACGCAAGACCCTCAACGAAGAATTAGGCGATAAAAATGCCGAACTGGAACGCTTCACCTATACCGTCTCACACGACCTGCGTTCACCACTCGTCACCATTCAAGGCTTCCTGGGCTATTTACAAAAAAGCGCCAGCGAAGGCAACATGGCGGCATTCGAAAACGACTACGCCCGCATCAGCCGGGCAACCTTGCGGATGGATAAATTACTCAAAGACCTGTTGGAAATCTCGCGCATCGGACGTGTCCTCAATAAACAACAGGATCTGCCTTTTGAAATGCTGATAAAAGAAGTGGAAGAGATCGTCCACGGGCGGCTCCAACAGGGACACATCACGCTTCAGACTCAGCCGAACCTGCCCAGCATCCATGGAGATAAACCTCGTCTGATAGAGGTTCTGCAAAACCTGATCGACAACGCCGCCAAATACATGGGCAACCAACCCAACCCCGTCATCGAAATCGGTCTGCAAGGATACGAACC
Organism: Anaerolineae bacterium; assembly: GCA_017303655.1. Taxonomy (GTDB): domain Bacteria; phylum Chloroflexota; class Anaerolineae; order Anaerolineales; family Villigracilaceae; genus Villigracilis. The sequence goes on along the minus strand of JAFLCE010000005.1, from coordinate 53,148 downwards.
CGAAACGAACAAGCCCATCTTCTATGTCCGCGATAACGGCATGGGCATTGCACATGAATATCATGAACGTATCTTCCGTCTCTTTGAAAAGCTCGACCCCGATAGCGAAGGCACCGGCGTTGGGCTTGCCCTTGTAAAACGCATCATCGAATTTCACAGCGGCAGGATCTGGTTGGAAAGCGAACCAGGCAAAGGCACCACCTTCTTCTTCACCCTGCCCAATGCCGTATCCGATAAATAAAAGAGCGAGCCCTAAATGGCTCGCTCTTTCTCTTTTCATTCGATCACAGCCACCTCTACCGATTGAATCGGCGGCAGGAAATCTGCCAAGAGCTCCCAGCGATCACCAGAATCTCTGGAGTAGAACAACTGTCCCGTATTTGAGCCGATGTAAATCCCCGCATCTTCAAAAGAGTCGGTTGCCATCGCCTCACGCAAAACATCCAAATATGCCCGTTCCGGCAAACCTTCTGAAATCCTCTGCCAGGTCTCTCCGGCGTTACGGCTGCGCCACACCCCAAATTTTCCATCCACACTCATGCGAAACTCGTCGCTTTCTTCGAGCACAATATAAATGGTCTTTGGATCTGTAGGATGAACCGCAATGGGAAACCCAAAGCGCGAAGGAAGTTTGCCTTCACCGATATCGATCCAATCTTCTCCGGCATTGTCGCTGCGATACACGCCGCAGTGATTTTGCTGGTAAAGCAAATTCGGCAGGCTGGGATGCATCGCCATCTTATGCACACATTGCCCATATTCCGGGAACTTATCCGGGCTAAAATCTGCGCGGACGTTCTTATTGAACGGCTTCCAAGTTTGTCCACCATCATCTGTGCGATAACAACCTCCGGTGGACATGGCAATATACATACGCTTCAAGTTGGAAGGGTCAAGCATTATCGTATGCAAACAAAAACCGCCATTGCCCGGAAACAACGTGCCCCGGTGCGGATGATCGTAGAAACCTTCGTTAATTTGCCAGGTCTCGCCGCGATCTCTTGATACAAATAAAGAAGCAGGCTGTGCCCCCGCGTATAAAACACCCGGCTCTTCTACCCGCCCGGGAGTGATATTCCAAACCTTGATCATTTTTTCTGGAATACTTTGCAGGCTTTCACCACCCTCTGTGCGAAATGCCTCTTCCACTGTAGAAGGTGGCCGCCCGGAAAGGGAAGCGCGTGGAAGCAGAGGCACTTGCTTTGCCTGGGTCCAAGTCTTTCCAAGATCATCGGAATAATGAGTGGTCGGTCCATACACATTATGGTTGACCGCCGCATGCAAGCGTTGATCGCGCGGATCCAATTGCATATGCATCACATTCCAACTCTTGAATTGAATATCGCTCATCTGCCATTTTTTACGCGCAGCATCACTGGTAAACACAAAGCCGCCTTTGGTCGTGCCAACAAAGACCTTTACTTGTTTGCTCATGACATTCTCCTCTCATTAATAAAAGAACAAATTTTCTAATAATTATAGCACGTTCATTTTGAAAAACAAGCAGTAAAATAAGAGCAGATCACAGCCTCACTATCACCCTTGGGTACTAATTTTCGTATCAAATTCACTTCTTCATTGTTATAACGCATAACCCAAGGCGGTCCACACGGATCGCCTTTTCTCTCCGACGCCGATGGAGAGATGTAGCAATCCCGTCAATTTGAAAGGAGGAAATATGAATCGCCTTGTCCTGTTCGCAGGACTCATTTCCATCATCATGGGGGCATGCAGTCCTGCAACCCCGCTTCCCCCCACGCCGACGCTTGTTCCACCCACCCTAGCCGCACCCACTCTGCCACCTGTCACGTTAACGCCCACTCCGGTTGAGGTGTCACTTCGAGTCTCGGCGGAGCGGATCAACTGTCGGTTCGGTCCCGGAACCGTGTTTGAAACAATCAGCGAAATCCAGCAGGGGAAAATCCTCAACGCCATCGGGCGGAATGATGCCGCCACGTGGTGGTATGTGGAAGATCCGCTCGTCCCTGGCGGACGGTGCTGGGTCTCTGCCGAAGTGACAGAAGCCCTGGGCGATGCCGCTCAACTTCCCGTGATCGGCTCCTCGCTCATCACCGTCACCAACGTAGACTTGCGCGTGGAACCCAATCGCATCGTCGTTAGTTGCGACCAATTCCCGCAGACTGTTTTCTTTGAAGCGCTGGTCACCACTAATGGACCCACCCTGCTCACCTGGAAGTGGGAATTGAGTAACGGCACGGTCTCAAATGTTGGCACACTCATCTACGAGGGTGCAGGCACACAAGCTATTAACGAGTTTTACCAGGTCAACGCCCCCAATGAATATTGGGTCAAACTCGTGATCCTGACTCCCAACGAAGTGGTAGAGCAAGTTAACTTTCCTGTCACTTGTAACTAACGCGTTCTTTCAAAATAAAAGACTCGCTCAGGCTTTCTGAGCGAGTCTTGATATTCATGGAACAAAATTTTTACTCTTCAGGAAAGATCACTGTATTGAAACCAAGCGCACTAAAGAACTTGATCAAATACGCTTCGGCATTACGCTGCGCCTGAAGGAGAATGCCATCTTCCAAAGCCGCTTTGCGGATCTCATCCTCTGCTGATTGGCGAGCCAGCGTTTCCAGGTCCACCTGCCCTTGGGTGAGCAAACCTGTATCGCGGTCATACACATACGATTTTTCATTATCAAGTGTGGCAATAAAAATCTCGGTCGGCGGTAAATTCACATATAACACTGTACCGTCAAAGCTCATATCGGTGGGTTGAAGTTTCTCCATATCGATGCCCGCGATCACGATGCCATGTGCCACGAATAAAAGTTTATCGCCAAAGGCAAAGCCAAAGGTACCCTGACCTACTTCCGCTGTGATAACCTTCTCAACGCTGTATTGGATCGTCTCAAGACGAGCCAATGCCCGGATCTCATTGATATACGTCACCGGGTCGGGGATGATGGTAGGCGTGGGGTTCGCCAATTGCGCCACCTGAGTTTGCAATGCCTGATTTGCCTGATTCACCTGCTCAAAGGGCTGCGCCGCAGAAGCGGCCGTATCGCGCACGGTCTGTACGATAAAATAGACCCCGGCAGCAAGTACAACTAAAATCAGGATGGACATAATCGTGCTAAAGGTATTTTTCATGTTCGTCCTTTCGACTGTTCTATTATAGCAAGGTCATTATGCTTGAAAACAAACAAACCTGTAAGACAAAAAACATCATACTTATATTAACACTTCTATTTACGCTTGGATGTTCATTTCCGGTGCAGATCACACTCGGAGCCCCCACAGCGACTCCGACACTCGCACCGACTCTTGCTCCAACACAAGCGCCTCTTTCCACGCCCGAGCCTGGTACTGAAGAAAATCCCTTGATCCTCGCCCTGGCCCCTTCGCCACGTCCCACTGAAGCCGTCATCGCAGCTGGAGATACCCTCGCTGCCTATCTCGAATCGCGGACGGGGTATCGCGTGGTCACAGTTGCGCCTGCGTCAGAAGAAGCCCTAGTTGTGTCTCTGGAAAAGGGCAATGTCAATATTGCGGCGCTATCTCCCTATGCTTTTGTATTGGCATACCAAAACCAGTCGGTGAACGCATTGCTGGCACGAGTCCGCAATGGCGAGATGTTCTATGGCGCACAGATCCTGATCAATCGTGAAGGTGAATTCACATCTTATTTTGACGAAGCCCGCGGTGAGAACATCACGGACATCGTCAGTGCACTGAAACAATTTGAAGATAAGAAACCCTGTTGGAGCGACGAGTTCTCACCGTCAGGGTATGTGGTGCCGCTCGGGTTGCTGAATCAGGCTGAGGTGGAGACCCGCGGCGGAGCCTTCCTCGAAGGTCAACCGAATGTGGTGCGCGGAGTCTACGCGGATGACATCTGCGATTTTGGTGCAACCTTTGTGGATGCCCGTACATCCCCCACCCTCGAAGCGGATTATCCCGATGTGATGGACCGTGTTCTGGTGGCGTGGCGCATTCCTGCGATCATTCCGTATGAAAATATTTCCATGTCTGCGAACCTGCCCTTTGAAATGCGGCGCAGCATCCAACGCGCGTTGATCGATTTTATGACCACGCCCGAAGGCAAAGCCGCCATGCAAACCATGTATGGCTTTGACGAAATGCTGCCAGTGGAAGATGCCGCTTATGCAGAGTTCATCAGCTACGTGAATGCCTCAGGGCTGGATATTTTAGATTTGATAGAATAGTTCTATGGTTAAAAAAGTACTTAAAAAGATATGGCGGGTAACACTGTTGATCGGCGGCTTGAGCATCATCATTTTGCCTTTGCCGGGAATCATTATGGGGATCATAGCTGCCCCGAAGAAATATTCGGTGGAAGATGTTGCTCCTACCCGGGTTGTGATCGTCTTTGGGGCGGGCTTGCTGCGCGATGGTTCTGCCGGACCGGTGTTGAGTGACCGAATGCAAACCGCTGTGAATTTGTATCTAACTGGGAAAGCCGATAAAATTCTGGTCAGCGGCGACAACCGCTATCTTGAATACAATGAGCCAGAGGCGGGGCGGCAATATGCTTTGGAGCATGGCGTTGCCGAAGATGATATTGTGCTAGATTATGCAGGCAGGCGCACGTACGACACTTGTTATCGTGCCAAGCACATCTTTGGTGTGGACGAAGCGATCCTGGTCACACAGAGTTTTCACATGCCGAGAGCTTTATTTCTCTGTACTTGGTTCGGCATTGAGTCAGTGGGTGTGGAGGCGGATAACCGCTATTTCCTCAAACGTTCGCGGATCTGGTGGAACTTTCGTGAAACTTTTGCCAATGTCCAAGCGGTATGGGATGTGTTGATCGCAAAGCCGTTGCCTGTGTTGGGCGAACCGGAACCTATAAACTAGTCTTTACCACAGAGCACACCGAGCTCACTGAGAAAAAACTCTGTGATCTTTGTGCTCTCCGTGGTAAAAATATTTTTTTGGAGAATTTTATGAATCGTGAAGAAGCACTTGCTCTTGTACGTGAATATGTAAAAAATGAAGGATTGGTGCGGCACATGTTGTCCGTTGAAGCGGCGATGCGGTTCTACGCTGAAAAATATGGCGAAGATGTAGAAGCCTGGGGCTTGATCGGTCTTTTACACGATTTCGATTGGGAAATTCACCCTACACTGGAAGGACATCCACAAAACGGTGCGCCGATTTTACGTGAGCGCGGCGTACCTGAAGACATCGTCCAAGATATTTTGAGCCATGCTGACCATTTGGGTCTGCCGCGTGATACCCTGCGCCGCAAAGCCATTTGCGCTTGTGATGAAGTGACCGGGCTGATCACAGCCGTGGCGCTGGTACGTCCATCACGTTCGTTGTATGATTTGGAAGCCAGTTCTGTCAAAAAGAAGTGGAAAGATAAAGCCTTTGCTGCTGGAACCAATCGAGAAGAAATGGAACATGCCGCCAAAGAATTCGGGGTGGATGTATGGGAACATGTGGGTAATGTCATTCTAGCCATGCGTAAGATCGCACCTGAGTTGGAATTGGTGGGGAATCTTCAGCCGCCAGCATAACTCGCATAAAAAAGAAGGGCTGCTTGAATAATTAGCAGCCCTTCTTTTTTATTTTGTGCAACCATTACTAGTTTGAATAACAGGCTGACCGAAGGCTTCATAAATCGGCACACCATCCCATTCGGCAGGGATGGGCAAGCCCAATGCGTATGCAGCAGTGGCAGCAGTATCGGTGGTGGTGATGGGTGAGGTTAAGAAAACTGGTTGAACCCCTGCCCCATAGGCAACCCAGGGAATGGTCATATCTTCTGGCATGCTAGAGCCGTGTGTGGTGCTGTGCCCGCCATGATCGGCGGTGATGATGATTAGAGTCTCTGCGAGCAAGCCGCGTGTTTGCAGCTCGGTCATCAGTCTTTCAAGAGCCTGGTCAGCGCGGAAGATGACGCTGAGTTGTTCGCCTGAAAGCCAACCGTATTCGTGCCCCATCCCATCGGGGGTAGGGAAATGCACGAACATCAGGCGAAAGTCCGCGGGGAAGTTTTGAATGAGCGTATCTGTAATGACCAGGTCACGATCGTTGATGTATTGAAAGATGTCGGTGCTTGCTGGTTCGGTTACCTGACGAAGTTTTTCCTTGCCGACAAACATGGCGGTTTGCATTCCGGCGGCATGGGCAATATCGAAAAGATCGGTCACTTGGGCATAACCAAGCTCAGGCATGTAGTCGTTCCAATTGACATTGTGCTTGTCGGGACATTGTCCGCTGAGCATGGAGGTATGAGCAGGCAGGGTGACACTGGGATAGATCGTCTGCGCGGTGAGAGAATATGCCGAGGATGCAAACAAGGATGAGAGATATGGCATGGGTGCAAGAGCTATGGCATCGGGGCGGAGACCATCAATGGAGAGGATCAAGACTCGGCGAGTTAGAGGCGTTGGTGTGGGAGTCAGTGACGGCTCAGGCGTAAGAGTCGCTGTGGAGGTGGCAGTCGGTGGCGCGGTATGCGTCGGAGTTAACGTTGCTGGCAGGGGGATGATCTGCTGTTGACATGCGCTTAGGAAGATGCATAACGTGAGGTAAAGTTTTAATCGCTGCATGTTATCGATTCAGAAAATACGAGATCCCAATAGCCAGCACGACCAATGCAAAGCATAAGACGATTGCACCAAGGATATATGGGAAAATGTTCGAGCCCTGGTCTTCTTCGAGGGCAGAGGATGAGTTACCCGGCGCGATGAATGGTTTTGAAGGTGCAGGCTGTTCTTGCTTGAAAGGCATATTGCTGAAAGCAGTCTTTGAAATGAGACCCATGCCAGACATCATATTGAAAGCCGTGTGAACTTTGTTGCGAATGTCTTCGGGCATTTCGTCGAGGCTGTTATAAGTCTTACCATTGTAAGCAAAGCTACTCGAAGAAGCGGTGATAATGTTCTTGGCAAGATCACCTTCAAGAAAATCTGGAATGCCGTTGCCGTTCTTATCCATGAACATTTGAGACATTTGCTCGAATGCCTGCCGCTCATTAGCGGGCATGTCTTCGAGGCGGTTGTAGGTTTTTCCATTAAAAATGATGGTGGGCATGGGGCATTCCTTCCAGAGATGGCTTTGGGAAATAAAGTTGATACCCTGAATTATACCGGTGGGGCTGTTCTGCTGAAGCCGGATTCTATTTGGTGTGTTGGAATTTCAATTATTAATCCCCCAAGCGTTACCAGTCGGTTTATGGCTCGTGTATGTATTTCTTTTCGAAGTGACGCCGCCGAGCGAGTTGATGGGCAAAGTTATCGAGCAATTTATCAATGTAGCGTGCAAAGACGAGTGCGATCTCTTTTTCATGGTTCGTGAAAGGAGAAAAGGTTGAGCGGGAAAGTGAGAGTAATCCGACCTGGCTGGCAGTTTCTGTAATGGGGACACCCAGCCATGAGCGTGTATCTTGAGGCGTATCCCAGTTCGACCAGGCAGGGACCATTCTCACATCTTCGAGCACCATGGGTTGGTTCATGCTCAAGACCGATTTATAGACGCTGTTCCGGTCAAGTGGATCGTTCTGATAGGAAATGAACTTGTGTGTGATCATCTCTGAATCAGTGCGCGACCGCAGGAGAATACAAGCATGGTGAAACGGGACAACATTACTAAGACTCTCCATGATGAGGTCAAGAGAATTGATCGGATTTGCGTTCACGTTTGCCAGCATCATCTCGATGTTGTTCAGCGAGCTGACCACGCCGCTCAGATTGTTCGATAGTTGGGATTGGCTCAACAAGAGCACGTACATATCCAGGAGCTGCAGCTTGCCGTATTCAAATTCCACCACAACTGGGTCATAGATATGATTTTGATCACGGCTCAATGCAAGTTTAACTGCTAAATTTACAGAGAGATGACTCTTAAGCGTAAAGAGTTCCGCTTGAAGTTCGCGTGCCATGTCGATGATCGGCTTTCGCAAGAATAGCTCGACCCCGTAGCGGCGACCCAGCCGTTCGAACATCTTATGACGGGGAATGATGCCAATCGCTTTTTGGTTGCGCAGGATGATTGCACCCGGCACCATGGGGGTGGATGCCATATACGAAGCGACTTCCTCTGTCCGAATATATTCAGAGACTGAATATTCCGACATGGGCAAGTCACCGATGCAAACTGGCACAGGAATGGAGCCGGTTGGGAAAACATTGAAATAATGTGGGACCGATGCGTTTTTCATGGTGTCGTATGGGATTATAAAAAAGCCCACTTAACCATTTTTGAAAAGCTGATTAACAGCAAGTAAATACAGCCCATTGACAGGGATTTGTAATGTGGATATTTCCCCCACTTCTAAAAAATCACTTCACTTTTGCAAACGCACGGACGGGGAAGGTCCCGGCTCCTTTGACCTTGGGCGGGGCAGCCGTAAAGAAGAAACCCTCCTCTGGGACATTTTCCAAATTACATAAATGCTCGGCGATGATGATATCTTTTCTAAGAAGCGTAGAGTGAACGGGTCTGCCATTGCCGCGCGTATCGTCGATATTATGCGAGTCGATGCCGACGAGCTTGGCGCCATTATCGCGCAAGTAGATTGCCGCATCTTCGGTTAAGAAAGGATGATTCTCAAAATACGCATCGGTTTCCCAATGTTCCGCCCAGCCGGTGTGGACGAGCACAGCCCGTCCGCGAATCTCTTTGCCTTTGAAAACATCCGCCGTAACTGCCAATCCCTTGCGATAATCCGCACGGATGACAATGCCTTCGAGGTCAACGAACTTTTCAAGTTCTACTTCCGATAAGTCTTTACCGTCTTCATAGCGGTGAAAGGGACTATCCACATACGTGCCGGTGTTCGTCACCATTTCCACTTTGCCAATGTGAAATTCTGTGCCGGGCGCGTAGCGTCCGCGCGAGGCTTCACGGGTGAGATAATCACAAACGATGGCGGCGGGTAATCCCTTATAGGTGACCAGTCCGTCGTGGATGGTGTGGCTGAGGTCAATGTAGGTGGGCATATTTTCCTTCTGATCGTGTGGGGTTGGCTCGTGATGCCAAACCATTCAAAGAAGCTTATTAGAGTTTATATTAGCTTTAGAAACAATTTCAGAAAAAAACAAGAAATCTTCTGCTAATTGATATGCACGGTAAATGAAAACATCAGTATCTTCTGCCGTAAGTTCATCTATTCCGATGATAATAGTTTCTTCAATTTCTTTGGTAAATAAAGCGTAAAGATTATGTGCTAAATAATTACGTTGAAGAGCTAAGTTTTTAAAGTGGATTTGCCCATTTTCGCTTAAGAGATTATTTTCAATCAAAATAGTAACTAAATTCCCTAATGTTGCCTTTGGATTGAATTTTATATGTTTAGTTTTTAAGAATTTACGAAGGCTAGTTTCAAGTTTGGAAGCCGAAAGCATTACTTTCCCCATTCCATTACAAAATTCTACATCATTATATAGAAGATCAAAAAAATGTTCGGTTGGAACAAAATTAAATTTCATAATGGCTAACTTTCCTTCAAGTCCTTTGGTTATCCCTGCATCCGCTCCCACTCTGCGAGCTTCTCATCCATCTCGGCTTGGACGCGGTTGTATTCCTTGCCGATCTTAATCACCTCATCCGGCTTGACCATGGGACTCTCAAGCTGCGAGCTTAAATTCGCCAGTGTAGCTTCCAACTCGGCGATCTTATTTTCCAATTCCTGCAATTGCGCAACCCTTTTTCTTTCTTCTTTCGAGATCGCCTGCTTGGATTTTGGAGCGGCGTTATTCTCTTTCGGAAGTGCTGTTGAGGCTCGATTCTCGCTTTTCGAATCTCGAGTAGCGGGTTTTCTCGCCGCCATGAAGGCTTCGTATTCCTTCTGTTCGCGTTCGGCTCTCAACTCGGAATACGTGCCCTTGAACGCGATCAGATGCGCTTCTTCGGTATCGATCTCCCAAATTTGAGTCGCAACCGCATCAACGAGATACCGGTCATGTGTGATGAGCAAGACCGTGCCTTCGTAATCTTCAAGCACAGCTTCCAAGACTTCCTGCGAGGGGATATCGAGATGGTTCGTCGGTTCGTCGAGGAGCAAGAGATTCGTGTCTTGCAACGCGAGCTTCGATAACGCCAACCGTCCACGCTCGCCGCCGGAGAGCATGCCCACTTTCTTATACACGTCATCGCCGCTGAATAGGTATTTACCTAAATAATCGCGAATCTGCCCCGGCAGCCAGTTCGGCATGACCGATTCGATCTCTTGCAACAAAGTATTCTCTGGGTTGAGTCCTTCATGTGCCTGGGCGAAGTAGCCGATGTGCAGACTCGAACCGAGAACCACTTCCCCAGCCAAGGGCTCAAACTGACCGAGAATGGTCTTCAGGAATGTAGACTTGCCCGCGCCGTTCGGTCCGATCAATGCGGCGCAGTCTTGTCGTCTCAATTCAATGTCAGGCGTCTTGAATAAAAACTTATCAGGGAAACCAATTTCTAAATTTTTCGTGCGCACGACCAGATCGCCCGAACGTTTTTGTGAACCAAGCCGCAGATGCAAATTCGGCAAGGTCCGCACTGGCGACCGCAATGCATTAATGCGACGACCGGCTTCTTCCACACTCATAATAGATGTCGTTACAGAAACTTCGCCTGCGGTTTCAATCCATTTTTGGTTGAGCGCGGCTTCCATGCCGATCTGTTCGATGGCTTGGATCAAGCGCGACAAACGTTTTAATTTACCCTTCGCTTGCAACACATTCTGCCCCGCCACATTCTTGCGGATGTATTCCATCTCTTTATTTAATTTTTCTTTTTCACTTTCGAACACTTCCTGCCTGCGCGCAATGCGTTCTTCACGCTGCTTCAAATAGGAGGTGTAATTTCCGTTATAGGTCTCATACGCGCCGGGCAGCATTTCAAAAATCATATTGCTGACCTTATCCAAGAAATAACGGTCATGCGAAACGATGATCGCCGCACCTTCCCATTGATTCAAATACCCTTCGAGCCACTCCACGGCGCGAATGTCAAGGTGATTGGTCGGCTCATCGAGCAGGAGCAGGTCTGGGTTAGAGAGAAGGAGGCGTGCGAGAAAGGCACGGGTGCGCTGTCCGCCCGAGAGGTGATCCAAAGACAAGGTGTAGTCCTCGGCGCTGAATCCCAAACCGGTGAGCACTTGCTTGATGCGCGTATCGTAGGTGTAGCCGCCGCGCCGTTCAAACTCCTCTTGCAGTTTGCCATATTCTTCAATGACGTCTGGATCCGTCGCCATCAATTCTTCGAGGCGGTGCAATTCTTTTTGCTGACGGATGAGCTCATCGAAGACGGAATAACACGCGTCCCAGAGTGTGCCCGACATTTTGAAATCTGCCTCTTGCGACAAATATCCGCTTCGGACTCCCCGGGTGCGGGTGACGGTTCCCGTCGAAGCTTCATCTTCGCCTGCAAGGATTCGTAAGAGCGTGGTCTTGCCAACGCCGTTCGGACCGACAATGCCCAGCCGCGAGCCCTTCTCAATCGAGATGGTAATGCCCGCGAAGATGTCGGTCGCGCCGTAAGATTTGGTGAGGTTGTTCGTTGTTATGAGTGCCATATCAGTGATGAGTTACCAGTAGTCCGTGTTCAGTAAAAACGCCCCGGAATTATACCCGCTTGCCATGATTGCCAGATGCGTTATAATATTGTTATCAATAAAACGGCTTGACCGTTTTACCCGCCCCAGACAATAAGGTAGCCAAGTGAGGCTGTCTTTTCCGAAAGGAAATAGTCTGGGGTGTTTTATTTAAGGCAGATTCCAAAGGTCAACGATACATGGGGAAATGGCTTGAAAGTATTGATCTGTATTACCAATTGCATAGACTCGAGCCGCGCCAGCAACCATATCAGCTAACTGCAATCCATCTTCCTTCTTGGAATCCGCACCAATGATGTTCTTGAATGGGCGAAGTCTTTTCTCTTGTTTGCATCGTTGAGAAAACTGAACACGCAAGTCTTTTCGAAAAGACGGAGTTGCGCCATCCACGATCAAGATATCATTTGAAATATCCAATTCGCTTGCCCGAAGCGCCAAACCAATGATCAATTCAATAACAATTTCAGAAGGTGAATAGTTCTCAAACTGCCTGCCAATTAAAGTTTTATTTAAAATCGCAACTCTAGCTCGAAATGGGATCTCTACTGCCTCCGAGAAAAAACGGTCTTTTTGAAGATTCGTTGTTTTATGATATTTGAATTCAAATTGTGAAGATAAATTTAGTTCCCGCCGCAGCTCAACTAGTGGATTAAGGATTGCGCGTTCAGGCAGTTGTATCATTGCGACAACAAAATGACTTGACGAACTTGCCTGTCCGCTCAAACCGGCATCTCCAGATTCATCCGCAAAGAAGTATTGTGTCATGACTTCTACCTCCCATCTTGATCTAAATGCTAAATAGTAAAAAACGCGGAGGGATTTTACACCATCCGCGTCTTTATTTGGAACAGATATTGAGAGTGCTCAAGAATTCGGGAGAATCGGCGGGAAATGAATACTAATCGGGTGCAGGGAGCTGACCAAAAGCGCGACAGGAACTGCAAGAAGAAATGGAGCAAACAGCGCGAGCGGATACATCCACCAACGCGGAGGCTTTGCCCGTTCGCGTGCGGGTAACGTGTATGCAGGCAGCCAGATCATCAATCCATAAATGAATATCCAGAAAGGCGCACGCGCCAGGTCGAAGGTTCCGGCAAAGATCGCTTCGGAGAGGAAACCGGTCAAGCCAAAGAGCAGGAATATAGACGTGTGAGAAAAGCTCCAGCGCGAGAGTAGAAATGCCCAGACCATGAACATGGGAATAAAAACCACCACACTGTGAAAGATGACCACATCAAAATAATTAGCGGACGCAGTAATGTACGCCGCGCCAAGCGGAACCCCAAAGAGCGGCGCAAGGTTGGTCATGGACACGGCGATGGCTTCTTCAGACAATGCCAGCAGAATGCTGAATAGAACAAATTTAATTCCCCAGTTCAACTTGATCTTCAATACCCATTCACGGATGGGTTCGCGAAACATCCACATCAACGTCCCACCTACTACCATCCACAGCCCCATCAAGCCAGTTGCCATGAGCATTACGGCTCGCGAGTTCGGTCCTAGAAAAAGGGTGAAGATCACCAAAAGGAAAAGCTGTGAGAGCACTGCCCAAGCCGCAAGGATACGGATCAGGTTAGCAATACGAAAAAGTTTCATGTAGAGAATACAGGGACGGATGATGTTTTGTTGCGGGTTGATTCTTTCGATGAAACAGAGTCAACCGTCGGGTTGAGGGGAGGCGGGGTCTTAATCCGCTAGAAGCCATTGCTGTGCTTTTTCCATATCGATGAAAACACAGTAAGGCATGCTCCGATTTCGGGCGGCGTTCTCGAAGAATTTCATGTCGGCATCCAGCTTCGGACCGGCAGGCGTATAGACCAACGCCACTTTAGATGTGACTTTGTTTTGCTTCAAACGTTTTTCCCGCATCGTTTTGGCACGTTGGAAGATCTGGATGATGGAAAGGTCGAAGTGAAGTTCGCGGATATCCAGCAATATCTTGTGAACCTCGCTTGTATCGACCAGTTGCAGGAGCTGATCTACCATGAGGTTATCTTTTTCTGTTTCCCATGCCCCTGCGGCACGTGCAGAAATGAGTCCGGCTGCTTCATCGAGTTGGATGGTGTACTCCATGGAATCCTCCTTTCCGGGTATGTAAATAATTATATTCTCCCTGGGCAAATCAAGGAATGGATTCTCGTCTCGGTTGGAAAGAATAGCAAAATACATAAGACGAAAGGGGCATTCGGCTTTTTACACTTTTTGAGCATAATATATATTAATATTATTTTAGGAGATTATTGCTAATGTACACTGACCCACAGAATTCTGCTATTCATGAAGATAAAAGTTCGAACCGAAACTTAATCATTTCTATTGTAGGAGTACTTATTCTCGGTTGTTGCTGTCTGGTGACGGGGGTAGGTGGTTATTATGGCTACCAAGCCTATGTGGCAGCAAAAGAAGTTGTCGATGAGGTTAAGGAAGTCTATGAGATTCCAGTAAATCCAGATGACCCCAACAGCCCCAATGTCCCAATCCCATTCACGCCGTTTAGCGAAGCACCAGAAGGCGGGCTGGGAGATGAACGGGCACGCGAATTTGTGTGGTTGCAGATTCCTATCTACTACGAAGAAGCGAGTTGTCCTTCTCCTAAAGCGGAGACGACTGAAATCACTGTGATCACCCAGCCCAATGCTGAAGGTTCCTGGCAGGAAGAATGGAACGTGGATTGCGGCGATGGCACCTTCCATGTTTTTGTTGTGGATTTTGTGACGCAAGACGGATTTTCTTCGGGAATTGTTCAGCCGCCTCAGTAATTACTATATGTGAAATAAAAACGCGGATAGATGTTGATCTATCCGCGTTTTGTTTGTAATAATCCAATTAGTCTTTCTTTACACCCAATATTCAGAAAGTTGCTCTTAAGTTACAAAAGATTCTTGTGTTTATATCCTGGACACGTTAAAGCTTATCTGTTCATTGAAATTCAGTGTCGCAATAACGCAATCTGAAACTTCATCTATTGCACCTTCTTCAAGCCGAAAATCATTTTCATATCCGACTATAACTACAAGCAAATTGTTCGTCTCGTCAAAATACGCTTCAGTCTCAAACAACCAAGGTCTAACCCTGAATTCATCTAAAAGGTCTTGTAAACCTTCCGTAACTTGTTCTTTCGTAAATCCTGAAACTAGGATTTTTACTTTATAGATTTTATTTTCAGGTTCTTGGGTCATATTTACAAATTGTCCTAAAAATAACTATAAATTTGGGTGATTTTAGAGAGATGGTTAATTTACTTCTCTTCATCTACCTCAACATGACCAAGCTTCTCTTTGCCCAATTCCAGTGAGCGTTAATACTCAGTGCTGTTTTTCAAGACCCAATTATACAACTCATATAACAAGACATCCGAAATCTTAAAGACTTCGGATGTCTTGTTAACTACTATTTCTTTTTCTTCGCAGGGACTTTCTTCACCGGCTTGGATGCCTTCTTCACCGGTTTTGCCTTCGTCTTCGTAACTGGCTTGGCAGACTTCTTCGCAGGCGCTTTCGCCGCCTTCTGTTTTCCGCCTTCTTTCTTTTTCGGCTCTTCCGCTTTTGCCACCTTGATATAACTCTCCAACATCCAACCAAACGCAATCGCAGTGATGGTCTCGCCGGGTTTCACTTCAACGACTAGATCACCCTTCGAGGAGGCGCGCTTTCTCACAGCCGCCGCATCCAGCCTCGCGGACTTGGGGGCGCCTTTGCTCATGTGAATAGTTAGAACGTGATTCGGTTTACCAGTTGCAACCGCAGAGAGAGTGGACTTATTCGGCAAATCCCATGCGACAACGCCCTTGCCGTAGCGTCCCTGTACGGGGAATTCTTTCTGGTCCACGCGTTTGGCTTTGCCATCATTGGTCAACAGGAAGATCTCGCCGTCAACAGGCAAAATTTCCGCGCCAACGACTTCGTCCTTGTCTTCGAGCTTCATGCCGTTCACACCCGCCGCCACAAGACCCATCGGGCGCACATCATCTTCCTTGAAGCGGATCGCCTTACCGCTGGCAGTTACCAGTAGGATTTCCTTCTTCTTACCGTCCGTCACACCCACCCAGCCGAGACGGTCGCCTTCGTTGACTTTTGCCAACACGAACGTCTGCGATGAAGGTCCGGGCAATTCGGTGAGCAGACTCTTCTTGATCATACCGAAGCGCGTGATCGTAATGACACAAGTCTCTTCGCCCAGTGACGATTTGCTGGCAGGCAATGAGAACACAGCCGCAAGCGCATCCGTATCATTCAACGGGGAAACCTTATGATAGGCAATGCCCTGACTCATCTTGCTCGCTTCAGGGATCAAATGCGCGGCAACTGCGGCGGCTTTACCGAGTTTGCTCACGAAGAAAATCGTATCCGTTGTGGATGCCTTCACCAGGAATCTGGGTGCATCGTTACCAGAATGTTTAGGTTGTTTATCATCGTGCGTGCGCGAGACGAGACCATCATCCGTCACACCGATCCACACGACTTGCTGCGGAAGCGTATCATTGGCGGTGAGCGCCTTGCCGCCCTTCGCGCCGTCTTTTACATTGATGATCTGCGTGCGGCGACGATCGCCATACGCGGCTTTCACTTTCTGAAGTTCATCCGCCACCACACCGCGCATCATCTTGGGCGTCTTCAAGAGCGTGGTCAACTCTTTGATGACCCCGGTTACTTCTTTATATTCGGTCTCGATCTTCTTGCGTTCAAGAGCAGCAAGACGACGCAACTGCATATCGAGGATCGCGTTCGCCTGCAACTCAGAGAGTTTGTAACGCTTCATCAGTTTGCCACGCGCCACGTCCACATCAGAAGCGGAGCGGATCAGTTCGATCAGTTCGTCTAAATTCTTAAGAGCGACGAGATACCCTTCGAGGATGTGGGCTCGCGCTTTGGCTTTTGCCAGATCAAATTCCGCGCGCCTCTTGATGACCGTGAGCCTGTGCTCCAAATAGACGCGGAGTGCCTGTTTGAGAGTTAAGGTACGCGGCTCGCCGTCCACCAACGCCAGCAGGTTGATGCTGAAGGTCGTCTGCATCGGCGTGCGTTTGTAGAGGTCACGCAAAACGAAATTCGGGTCAGCATTCTTGGTCAGTTCGAGGACGATGCGCATGCCCTGGCGGTCGGATTCATCGCGCAGGTCGGAAAGACCTTCGAGGTGACCGTCACGCGCCAGCTCAGCAATACGTTCGATCAAACTGGATTTGTTGACCATATAAGGCAGTTCAGAGACGATGATGCGGTTCTTGCCGCGCTCCATCTCTTCGACATGTGCTTTGGCTTGCACGATCACACGTCCGCGACCGGAACCATAGGCGGCATCAATGCCTTCTTCGCCGGTTTGTTCAATGATGAGACCACCGGTTGGGAAGTCCGGTCCCTTCACGAACTTCATCAACTGCTCAACGTCAATGTCGTCGAGCTTCTCCCAGCGTTCGAGCATGAACACGAGGGCGTCTACAACTTCACTTAAGTTATGCGGCGGGATCGACGTCGCCATACCCACAGCGATACCCGTCGCGCCGTTGACTAAAAGATTCGGGATTGCGGCAGGCAACACACTCGGTTCTTCCAGTGTGTCGTCAAAGTTGGCAGTGAAGTCCACTGTATTTTTGTTGAGGTCCGTCAAAATGTCGAGCGCGGCGGCAGTTAATCGCGCCTCGGTATAACGCATGGCAGCAGGCGGGTCACCATCGACGGAACCGAAGTTGCCTTGTCCATCCACCAGCATGGTGCGCATCGAAAAATCCTGCGCAAGACGAGCCATCGCCTCATACACAGACGAGTCACCATGCGGGTGATATTTACCCAACACTTCACCGACGATACGAGCAGACTTCTTATATGCTGTATCCGCACGGATGCCCATGTCATACATCGCATACAAAATGCGGCGCTGTACCGGCTTCATACCGTCGCGGGCATCGGGCAGCGCGCGTGACACGATGACCGACATGGCGTAATCGAGGTACGCCTGTTGCATCTCTGTATCAATATCTATTTTTTTTACAATACCAAGTTCCATGAAAAGTTCCTTTTTGAACCGCGAAGACCGCAAATGGCGCAAAGAAGAAATGGTCTTCTTCGCGGTCTTAGCGTGCTTGGCGGTAAAGTATATGGTGAATTAATGTTCTATTGCGGGGCTTATCTTACGGGCAAAAAAGAGATGCGTCAAGTCCTCCACCCTTTGGGTGATTGTTTCGTGTCGCTAAAATCATACAATCAATCTTATTAGAGGTAACCTATGAAACTTAATACATCAAAAGAAGTTTGGATTGCGCGCATCATTGCCTGGGTGCTATTGTGTCTTCTTTCCAGCGGCATTCTCTTCGTCACCACCTTCATGATCGGACCCAGTTTATTCGTTATCCCCAACTTTAGCGAACGCATCGCCGTCGCCATGTATTGTCCCGGCGCAGAAAGCACCTCGCTGCAAGAAGGTGCTTCCGGTCCCACTACCTCCGACCCCAACGGCACACAAGGTCATACCGTTGAGATCACCTGCTATTTTCCAGACGGTTCTACTGACATCATTGACAACGGAGAATATGCCGTCGCCGCGCTGGGCGGCTCCTTTGGTGGCGGCATTTTGATCGGACTGCTCATTTCATTGCCGCTATTCCTGATTCCGTTTTTCTTGATCCGCAAAAAGAAAGAAGAAATCATTAAGGGTTGAAAGGCGCTTTGATAGTCGTGCACACGCCTTTCAGATCGTCTTCGGAGCAGACGGTAATGGATCCACGCAGAGAACTATCTCGTAGGTTGTAATCGAACTTCGGTCCGCTGACCACAACCGAAGCTTCTATAGGAATATTATCTGAAATGGAAAGATTTCCGCAGCCGGTGGTGGATGGGAAATCATTGTAAGCAACCACACGAAAAACATTTTTCGTTATATCTTGCATTTCGATCTTGACCGACCCAAATGTATATTTACTGAAGTTTGTGATCTCAATATTCATCCACCAGGCGCCGCTGCAAGATGCCATACCATTGCCTTTGAGCTTGAACGAAAGCGAAGGGATCGGCGTCACCGTCGATGTAGGCGTGGCGGGCGGCGTGAAAGCAGGCATGGCAAATTGAGAACCGGTAAAGACTGCATACTCACCCCACACCCAGCAATACTCGGTTAACCCATCTGGGTTGGGAATGTAATAATAATTATCTGTGGGGTCACGCCCAAGAACAGTAACCGTTTTCCCCACCAACAACGTTCCCACAATATCATAGGACTTGCCCGGACCTGTGCGGCAATTCGTGGGGCGAGTGACACTCATCTCCACCACTGTGGCTGTAAAGGTCTCAAAAGCACCAGTCGTTGGGCTGGAGGTAGCCGTGCCAAAGATCGAAACCCCAGGTTCAACTGATGCTGGTATTTGTGTTTCTGTTGCAGGTCGCCCTGTTGGGATGATGAGCGTGGGCGTAAAGGTCATCGTCAACGTGGCGGCATTGGTCGGGGTGAAGGTATTCGTCACATTTTGAGTCAGACCCGCAACAATCGTTTCGGCGGCTGTGGTTCCAACAGCATCCGTATTCACAACACCGGGCACGGCACATGCCAACGCGGCAAGCGTGAGCATGACAATTGCAAGAATAAATGATTTCGAACGCGGCATGAAGCTCTCCTATTTCCTTCCCAATTATGACATGAAATTCAAAGATACCAGATCAAATATCCCTTGCTCAGCCATTTTTTATGCAAGTCCACAGCAAAGCCTTTGCGCGCCAACGCCTCTGCCGCAACCGCAAACCATTGCTTCAACCCAAATGTTTTAGCATGCGCACTTTCAGCAGCAGAGCGCTTCCATGCTTCAA
Source organism: Anaerolineae bacterium (assembly GCA_017303655.1). Taxonomy (GTDB): domain Bacteria; phylum Chloroflexota; class Anaerolineae; order Anaerolineales; family Villigracilaceae; genus Villigracilis. The sequence goes on along the minus strand of JAFLCE010000005.1, from coordinate 33,817 downwards.
AGAAATCAAAAATGGGTTCACTCTTCACCACACGATGGATGTAATTTTTCGGCAGGATGGTCTGGAATTCTTCCACATCAAACCCGCTATGAAAATTAGTGGAGAAGACCAACGCCTCAAACGACCATTGAGCTGGCTCAACCCTTCGAACCAGATTCGCCGCCCAAAGGCTGCCAAACGGCGTAGACGTTCCTTCGATCATCAAACCGTCAGTTAAGACATACTCGGCGAGGCGTTCATACGCAGGCGCAAAATCTTTTTCTTCATATTGCCTCAGTACATTGAAAGCACGAATCAGCCGAACATGTTCGCCTGATCTCAATGGCAAATTGAATCCGCCCAGGCGAAAGAAAGTCCGCTCATCAGCAAATGGCTGCGCCCCATCCACCCGTTCCTTATCGATCTCCACACCGAGGATGGGCAATGTTGAGTTCACTCGCCGAAACCGTGCGGCACTTTCGAGCGTAGTACGCGGGTCAAAGCCATAGCCGAGATCCACAAATAGAGAATCAGAGAACAGTCCATCGGTCCGTGTGAGAAGCGCAGACTCATAAAGCAGGATAAAGTTATCGACTCGTCGTAACCGGTTATCAGCCGTCTTCCCACGGGTGGGCTGTCCTTCCGGTTTTTGGGATGTGCGTTTCATAAACCCGATTATATATTCATCTTACTGCTCTGTTGTTGGCTCAACCACAACAGAGCTTGAAACAAAAAATGCCCCGAATGAAAGTTCGGGGCATTTCGTTTAACTTGATTAGTCGCCAACCGTGGTGTCTGGCTGCTCTTCCGTAGCGTCTGCGGCTGGAGCTGCTTCTTCCCCGGGAATGGTAAAGCGCCCGTGGATAAAGCCCGTACCTGCCGGGATGAGCTTACCGATGATGACGTTCTCCTTGAGACCAAAGAGTGGATCTGTCGTGGAGCCAATCGCTGCGCTCGCCAACACCTTGATGGTGTGTTGGAAGGACGAAGCCGAGAGGAAGGAGTCGGTGCTGAGTGAAGCCTTGGTAACACCGAGCAACACTTCACTGAAGCGAGCCGGTTGTTTTGCTTCCGCGATCAACTGCTCATTGGCTTTGCGGATTTCAAGACGGTCGACCACATCGCCGGGCAGATATTTGGTATCGCCAGGGCGGGTCACCTGCACCTTGCTCAACATCTTGCGGATGATGACTTCAAAGTGCTTGTCGTGAATGTTCTGACCCTGTGAGCGATAGACCTTCTGCACTTCGGTCATGAGGTACATCTGGCAGGCGTCACGTCCTTGAATTTTCAGGATGCGATGCGGGTTGAGTGAACCTTCGGTGAGCGGTGTGCCTGCTTCCACATGCGTGCCATCGCGAACGAGGATGCGCGAGGTGTTGGGGATATCCATAATGGATTCTTCACGCTGTTCGTAGGAAACGATCACCTTGCGGTCTTTCTTTTCCACGGCAACACGTCCGCCATGCTGGGCAACGATGGTGGCTTTTTCCTTGGTGGCAAGGATCTCGCCAGCCTGCACTTCAGATTCGTCTTTGGCGATGATCTTCCAATCTTCAGGAATGGCGTACTCATCGTGGATCATTTCTGAATGTTCGATATGAACTTCGCGCATATCGGCATATTTTTCAGATTGAAGGATGTGGATCACGCCGCCGATCTCAGCGACAGAGGCTTCACCCTTCGGCTGTTTACGCGCTTCAAAGATTTCCTCTACGCGTGGGAGACCTGTGGTGATGTCCGTTGCGCCCGAGGACGCCACACCGCCGGTGTGGAAGGTACGCAGTGTGAGCTGGGTACCCGGTTCACCGATGGACTGAGCAGCCACGATACCGACAGCCGAGCCGAGGTCTACCATGTTGCCGCGACCCAGGTCAATGCCGTAGCACTTGGCACAGATACCGTGAGTCAGTTCACAGGTCAACGGTGAGCGGAGTTTGACTTCGCTAATGCCCGACTCGGAAATAATGCGAGCCAGATCATGTGTGATGACTTCGTTGTACTCAGCCAACACTTCGCCGGTCTGCGGATGAATGATGCGATCCGCAACGAGGCGACTGTAGATGCGGCTATCCATCTTCTGTCCAGCCACATCATCTGCACGACGGATCCAGACACCGTCGTGGGTGCCACAGTCGTATTCGTTGATGATGATGTCTTGTGCAATATCCACAAGACGGCGGGTGAGGTAACCGGCATCCGCAGTACGCAGAGCGGTATCGGCAAGACCCTTACGGGCGCCGTGTGTTGAAATGAAGTATTCCTGCGCAGTAAGACCTTCGCGGAAGTTCGAACGGATCGGCATCGGGATGATACGACCGGAGGGATCAGCCATCAAACCACGCATACCCGCCAACTGCGAGATAGTGGAGAACCCACCCTTCGTCGCGCCGGAGGTAGCCATGGTGGAGAGGTTGCCATCGGGATCCATGTGTCGCTTCACGGCATCACCGACTTTGTCAGTCGTTTCCTGCCAGATCTGGATCTCACGCTCGTTCTTTTCCTGCTCGGTGAGCAGACCACGGCGGAAGTCGCGCTGAACCACTTCGACGGCTTTCAAGGCTTCATCGATGATGGGCTTGCGTTCCGGCGGAATGGAGATATCCGCAACCGCAAGGGTCGTGCCGGATTTCATGGCATATTCAAAGCCAATGTTCTTGATCGCATCCGCAACGTTGGTGGTTACTTCCTGACCGCACAATTCATAAACTTCAGCGACAAGATCCTTCACGCCGCCTTTGTCCAGTTTCTTATTGACGAACTGAACTTCTTCCGGAAGAACGCGGTTCAAAATCACACGTCCAACCGTGGTGTTGATAATACGTTTCTCTTTTTCAGCAAGACGAATGCCCTTGTCATCGTACCAGGTATTCGCAAGCAGTTTGATCTCGGAGTGAACATCCACTTGATCGAGAGCGTAAGCGAGTTCCACTTCATCAAAGTCTGAGAACGCGCGTCCGTCACCACGATGCTTGGCTTTCTGTTCCATCGAGAGGTAATACACGCCCAACACCATATCCTTGGACGGGGAAATGATCGGTTCGCCATCTGCCGGTTTGAGCAAGTTCTTGGAAGCCAACATCAGATCGCGAGCTTCCTGAACCGCCTTCTGGGAAAGCGGAACGTGCACAGCCATCTGATCACCGTCAAAGTCCGCGTTGAAAGCGGTAGTGACGAGCGGATGGAGCTGAATAGCAGACCCTTCGATGAGGATCGGTTCGAATGCCTGAATACCGAGGCGGTGAAGCGTAGGAGCACGGTTCAACAATACGGGACGGTCGCCGATCACACCTTCGAGCGCTTCCCACACTTCGGGGCGGTTGCGTTCGATCAAGCGGCGGGCGCCCTTCACGTTGGCAGCATATCCGTTTTGGACAAGGCGTGAGATCACAAAGGGACGATACAACTCAAGCGCCATGCTCTTGGGCAAACCGCACTGATTCAATTTCAGTTTCGGACCCACCACGATCACGGAACGACCGGAGTAGTCTACGCGTTTACCGAGCAGGTTGCGGCGGAAGCGACCCTTCTTGCCTTTGAGCATATCGCTCAACGACTTAAGTTCGCGGCGTCCGCGGCGGCTGAGAGCCTTACCGCGCTGGCTGTTGTCGATCAGGCTGTCAACGGCTTCCTGAAGCATGCGCTTCTCGTTACGGATAATAACGTCTGGTGCGCCGAGTTCGAGCAATCTCTTCAAGCGGTTGTTGCGGTTGATCACGCGACGATACAGATCATTAAGATCGGAGGTGGCGAAGCGACCACCATCCAACTGCACCATCGGGCGCAAGTCAGGAGGGATCACGGGCAGAACAGTCAGAATCATCCACTCGGGGCGGTTGCCAGAACGGCGGAAGGCTTCCACAACCTTAAGGCGGGTGGTGGCTTTCTTGCGCTTCTGCTTGCTCTTGGTGGTGCGGACTTCGTGCCAGAGTTCTTCAGAAAGTTTATCGAGGTCAAGACGTTCGAGAACATCGTAGAAAGCTTCGGCACCCATGTCGGCGCGGAAGACCTGACCCCAGCGTTGTTTGAGTTCGCGATAACGAATTTCGCTGATGAAAGTGAAAGGACGCAGTTCAAGCAATTCATCGCGCAAGCGGGATGAATTGTTGGAAGACACAGAAGTCTGCGATTCCAACTGTCCACGCAGGGCTTCCATTTCCTGGTCAGCCTGTGCTTTGACAGCAACCGCCTTGGACTTAAGTTCATCGATCTCAACCTGGCGCTTGTCCTTCAGTTCGTTCTCAAGCGCTTCCAGTTTTTTCTGGACGGTCTTCTGGATCAAGGTGATATGCTTGCTGGCAACCTTGTCTCCAGCATCGACGATCTTCTCACCACCCTGGTCAAAAGCGATGGCTTTCTTAACTGTCTCACCCATCTGGTCTTGAAGCAGACGTTCCAACTTCTGACCTTCTTTGATGATCGGGTCAAGTTGTTCGGCAATGCCTTCGTCGTAGCCTTGCTCAAGCACAGCTTGCTTTTGCTTCAGCTCGGCAATGTTGGCATCGCGTTTGGTCTTGATCTCCACAATGCGGGTGTTGATCTCCGAAGCCTGTTCACGTTCGGATACAGTGATCTCATCTTCGATGCGTTGCAAGGCTTTCTTGCGGGCTTCTTCGTCCACATAGGTGACGATGTATTGAGCGAAGTACAGCACACGGTCCAAGTTGCGGCGGGAAATATCCAACAGCATACCCATTTGTGACGGGATGCGGCGGGTATACCAAATATGAGCCACCGGAGAAGCAAGACCAATATGCCCCATGCGCTCGCGGCGCACAGAAGAGCGGGTCACTTCGACGCCGCATTTTTCACAGGTGATGCCTTTGTAACGAGGGTTCTTGTATTTACCGCAATAACATTGCCAATCACGGGTTGGTCCAAAGATCGCTTCGCAGAAGAGCCCGTCCTTCTCGGGGCGCAGGCGGCGATAGTTAATGGTTTCGGGTTTCAGCACCTCACCATACGACCAAGACATGATCGTTTGGGGCGAGGCAAGGCTGATACGGAGTGCAGTTAATCCCTTGGTTTCCACTGGATCCTCTCCTAAAAAATAAAATTTCTTTTGAGTATCGGTAGCGTGTAGCTGACGCATACCAGAGACAAACAAATGCAAGCGCTTCGAGTGATTTCCTCAAGCGCTTGCTGGTGTTATCTCTTTTTTTATATTTACATCCAACTTGTCAATTATATGGATTCTACGGTCATGAGTCAAGGTATTAATCAGTGAAGAGAGCCTGACTTTAAGGCGGATTCAGCGCCTCAACCCGGATTTTAGCCTGATTCTGCTTACCGAGGCACTTCCCTCACCTGAAGATCAGAAAACCCAACCTCCATAGACGACTTTTCGCTCGGCTCGGCTGCTAGGTAGAACTTCCCCATCTTGAACCTGTCATCCTGAAAAGAGGTCGCGAGGACACCGTTCAAATAGATCCGGAAGTTATCGCCGTTACAGATCACTCGCAAGCGATTGAACTCATTATTACCGGAGCGCAACGCGGTGTGATACGCCCACGGCATGATCTTATAAAAAAGCAGCTCCCCTTTTTCATCCTTGGCGACGTACCCGAACGTGTATGACGCCTGCACAGAAACCATGATCCCATATCCGCCTTCGGTGGTGTGGCGGAAAAAGAATCCTGCGCGGATCCATTCCTTGTCCCCATCTAGGAATCGGATGGTGGCACTGACATCGAAGTTATCTAGAAAGCCGGAACTTTTCAACGCATAATACGAATTGACCTGTGGCTTGAATTTTCCGCGCAACTCGGCAGGCGGACCTTTATGAAAACTGAGTTTATCTTCGTTTACCAATTCCCAGCCTGGGTTAATGCGCTGGCTAAAGTCTGCGCCGAGGAGCAGGTCGCCCATATCGGGTTCGGGCGTTAGAGATTTTGGGATGCGAAAGCTTATGCCGCAAAACTCACATGAGGCAATGTCATCTTTCAAGCTGCGGGCGGGCAATGCCGCCCCACAATTGGGGCAGTTTAAGGCTTTCATGGCGTCGGCGTTTCCGAAGGGATTGCTGTAGATGTGGGTGTATCTGTCGGCAGGATAATGATGATCTGAGTAGGAGTCTCGGTTGCGGTGGGCGGAATCAGAATCGTCGGCGTGGCAGTCGGCACGGTTGGAATGGGCAGGCTCAGGTTAAGTCGGATGCGTTTGTCAATTTCTGCATTTTCACCAATGAGGGTCAGGCGCAGAGTGACGACTCCGTTGGGGAGGCTGCTAACATTCCATATCGTGAGGGTACCACCTTCGACAGGTTTGTCGCTTTCACCGATGACTGTCCAGGCGTCTGGGTTTTCACCCAGACCAAATGCTAGACGCCATTGTTTGAAACCGCCATTGGCTGTTGCCGTTCCTTTGACTTCAAACGCGGGTGTGGTGATGACTTGCCCATCACTGAGCTCAAAACCGATCTTTGGTTGAGGGTCACCTTCTTGACATTCTCGCTCAGGCGCGATGTCGAGGTCTTCGTCCAAACCTCGATCATTGAGCCAGGCTTTGCCGTCGCCGGTCTCAAACCATTTGAGCGCCCACGGGTCTTTAACGTTCATGACCAGTTTTTGATCGGTGGGTCCATCACAAGCATCGGAAGCTTCGTATCTCGTCCAGATATCTAGATTGACTCGGCGCACCAAGCCCTGGTCACTCGTCAACGGCATTTGGTCGAATGCAAAGACTTCGGTGAATTGTCCGCCACATTCGTTGGTGGGTTCGGTGCCACCCAGGTTACACACAACTTTGTCTACAATTCCATTTGGACGAATGAACGGGGTTGGCGCGCCATTGGTGACATAGGGCACGGCATATTCCATGAATTGTGACCAGATCGGTGCAGCGCCACTCAAACCAGATGAGCTAACCATGGGTGTGTAATCGGCATTGCCAACCCATACGCCTGTGACAAGGTCTGGGGTGTAGCCCATGGTCCAGTTATCGCGGATGTCGTTGGTGGTTCCCGTCTTGGCAGCAACGGGGAAGGAAAGGTTCAATCTGGAATTACGCCCAAAGGTATAACTGCGCGCTTCGTTATCCGAAAGGATCGATGAAATAAGATAAGCATGTTCAGGGCGGATGACTTGTTCGCCTTCGGGAGGCTGGTATTCGTAAACGACTTCACCGCTGAAGGTGGTGATCTTGAGGATCGCTACGGGCGGAACTTTTTTGCCGCCATTCGCAAAGACGGAATATGCAGCGGTCATATCATAGAGGCTGACATCGCCACCGCCGAGGGTGAGCGATAAGCCATAGTCATCGCGAGTGAGTGAGGTCATTCCAAGCCGTTCTGTAAAAGCGATCAACCCATCTTTTTCGGGTGTGTTGGGATCATCATAGATGCCGACAAATTCCAACGCTTTGACAGCCGGGATATTGAATGAGTTAGCCAGCGCCAGGCGGACGGTGAGTCCGCCGTGGAAGGTACCATCGTAGTTGCGTGGTTCATAAGGCGGATTGGCTCCGTCAGGGAATTGAGTGGGAACGTCCCAGGTCCAGGTGGCGGGGGTCCAGCCTTTTTCGAAGGCAGCGACATAGGTCAACGGTTTGATAGATGAACCCGGCTGACGGGTGGGGCTGACTGCCATGTTGATCTGCCCGGAGATGGCGGCATTGTTGAAATCGGGTGAGCCGACCATGGCGAGGATCTCACCGGTGGAGGGTTTGATGGCAACCAATGCGCCGTTCTTGGTATTGTTCTCCACCATCGAAGCGACCTGGTCTGTCACCAGTTGCTGGGCGCGGTCTTGCAAGACCGGGTCGAGCGTGGTGTAAACCACAAAGCCGGAACGATAGATGGTTTGGGCGTCGTACAAGGATTCCAACTGGGCTCGGACAAAATTTACCCAATGCGGATAACGTGCCCCAAAGTTCGGTGACACAAAGACATAGGATTTGATCTGATTGGCGGCTTCTGTTGCAGCGACCGGGTCTACACAAATGCGTTGGTCACTATTGCTGACTTCAATGCAGTTCTCTGTCTGACTCAATTCGAACATCAACACCAGCACCTGCTGCTGACGGGTTAACGTCCCTTCGGGGTTGATGTAAATATCATAGATAGCCGGAGATTGCGGCAAGCCAGCCAAAAAGGCGGCTTCACCCAAGGTGAGGTCTTTGGCGGTCTTGTTGAAATAAGTTTCAGAGGCGGCTTCAATGCCATAGGCCAGGTTGCCGTAATAGATCTCATTGAGATAAAGTTCGAGGATCTCATCTTTGGAATAACGGCGGGTGATCTCTGCCGCAAGGATAATCTCGCGGGCTTTACGAGAGACGGTACGTTGGGAGCGCTCCTCTGGCGATAATAAAAGCGCGCGCGCCAACTGCTGCGTGATGGTAGAAGCACCACCACCCTGCCCGTCTGTGATGTAGTTCGTCCACAAGGCACGGACAATGGCAACCGGATCGAAACCGGCATTACTATAAAAATCTTTATCTTCGGTGGCAATCGTTGCAGCGACAAGGTTCGGAGAGATCTCGCTCAGCGGAATGTAATTGCGCCGCCCCGCCGTTGGATCATTCAACTCATATAAGACCTGACCGTTTCGGTCGAGGATGCGGGTGGTCTGAAATTGCGAAGTGCGGTTCTTCAAGTCGGCGACATCTGGCAGTTCGCTGGCAATGGAGTAATACTGATAGACGAGGATCGAACCGACACACAAGCCAAGGATGACAAAAGCAAAGGCAGAGACGATCAATCCGCGGGTGAAGCAGCCGCGATTGCCACGTAAGGCAGAACCGATCGAGCCGAAGAAATTTGCCAGACGGTCCGTAAAGGTGGGCGTATGCACAGAACGTTGATATGTGGGATAGGCTGGTTGCTGTGGCTGCTGTTGTGGGTTTTGATTCTCTGACAACCGATACGCCGGACGCTGATTCGCCTGTCCCTGCATTGCGCGCGGAGGTTGGGTCTCTTGTGCCGGGCGGTAGGCAGCATTCGAGACGCGGGTGCCGTCCAAGTCGGTTTCTTCCACCCGTTTGGGACGCGGCATATTGTTTTCGTCGAGTTCGGGCAGATTCAGAATCGGCGTTGTCCCACCTGTCGGTTTGCGTGAAGCCGCTGTCCCTTCGGGAAGAGGCGCGGGGTCTACATCCTGACGAGTTTCTTCTTCAGAACGCAGTAAGCGTCGCAGTCTATCGTTATCATCTTTGTTCATCGTTTACCTATCATTGATGTAGGGGCGAGGTGATACCACTTCGTGGCACAAGCCTTGCCCCTACGATTACAGCAAAACCTATTTCGGCTTGCTCATTACCAGTAAATTTAACGTGCCTTTTTGAAGCACTTCATTGCTTTGATTGCGGACTTCCACTTGGGCGATCAAAGCACCGCCGCCGATGCGCGGTAATGCTTTGGTTTCAGCGACGGTTAAGACCGCATGAACTGTATCGCCAATAAAAATGGGTTTGACGAACTTCCATTCTTGAATTTCGCGAAAGGCAATGACTGTGCCTTCAAGCATACCCGTACGCATGATCAAGCCCGTCGCAATGGACAAGCCCAGCAACCCATGTGCAATGCGTTGACCAAACGGTGTGGCTTTGGCAAACTCGGCATCGGTGTGGATCTGGTTGTAGTCGCCGGTTAAGCCTGCGAAGGTATTAATGGCATCTTCCCCAACCGTGCGCGAAAGGGTTGTGACCGTTTGCCCAACAGAAAATTCTTCAAAATAAAGTCCAGCCATGAGTTAGTCTCCTCGTTTGTTAGTTTTGTAGTTTCATAGTTTGGTAGTTCGGTAGTTACCACAAAACTACGTAACTATTTAACTACTCGACTAATAAACTAAATTATACCCGTTTGACCATCCACCCATTCGCCCGTACAATTGGCGCCATGCGCGACTGGTCTTTACGCCTCGGCGACCCGCTCCACCTCACGCTTGCAGCGGATGCCCGTCTGACCAAGCCAGATTATCCCAACGACCACATCTGGGAAGTGGAGCTTGGAACCAACGACCCCGAACGTTCGGCGGTCGGCATCGCCACCACCTACGGCTCGCGAGCGCGCTCGATGCGCCTCTTTTTACGCTTCAGTGAGGGCGGCAACAGTGTTACAGACCCTAACACCTTCGTTACCAAACCGTCACTACGCCGCTTCTATCCAAACTTCCTAACCCTCGATTTTGTTCCCTTGGAAAACCTGCATACCACGGCAGATTTCTGGGTTCCCGAATCGCATGCCGTAGCCGGGCGCGTGACCCTCGTCAACAAAACCACCTCCGTGCGCAACATTCAACTCGAAGTCTGTGCCGCGCTCGCTCATCTGGATGGTCAATCCATCATCCCCACCCAACAACAACTCGTCAACATCTTAGCCGGACAAACCAGCGGAATCGCCCCCGTGATCTTCATGACGGGCGGACCGAAACACGGACCGGGTCCGCACGCCTCGCTCATTCTGGAACTTGAGTTGGGTCCTGGTGCCACTCGAACCATTTCCTTCGCCGAAGCTGCCCTCGACACGATCCCCGAAGGCTTTGACCTCGCACGTAAAACCGCCGCCCGCCCGTGGCAAGCTGAACTCGCCCGCATTGAAATGCTAGATGAGAGTCAGACTCTCGACATCCGCACTGGCGACCCAGACTGGGATGCCGCCTTATCGTTCAGCCAAAAAGCCGCGCATGCCTTGTTCATGCACAGCGATCAATTGCCGCATCCCTCCTTCGTGCAAGCACGTCACAGCGACCATGGACATTCCAACAAAGGCGACGGAACCGATTACCCGCCCGCATGGAACGGTCAATTTGTTTTGGATGCGTATTACCTCGCCAGTATTTTGAACGTCGTACCGCAGGTGGCAAAAAATCTTGTGCTCAACTTCCTAACCACACAGAACGAAGATGGCGAAGTGGACGGGAAGCCCGGCATTGCCGGTCAGCGCGGACGGTTCCTCGCCATGCCCATCCTTGCCAGCATGGCATGGAAGTATTATCAAACGACTCAAGACCAGGATTTTCTTGCCGATGTTTTCCCCAAGTTGGTGAAATTCTTCTGGTCGTGGTTCTCTGGCGCACATGACCGCAACCGCGACGGTTCGCCCGAATGGGATCACATCTTGCAAACAGGATTGGAAGATAACCCGCTCTTCGATGTATGGAATCCCTGGTCACAAGGCATGGATGTTTCCTTCGTCCACAGCCCAGCACTTGAGTCCATGCTGTATCGCGAAGCGTTGACGTTGATAAAAATGGGCAAGAAACTCAATAAGCCCGATGAAGAAACCACACTGATCTTTGCGCAAGCCGACAAATTAAAAGAGTCATTGGATGCGAGTTGGAACGCACGCATTAGTTATTACTCCTACCGCGACCGCGAAACGGGACAAGTGACCGAGCCCAAAGTCATTGCCAAACGCAAAGGCGACGGCTCGATGCGCCCGAAGTTCGAGTCTGAGACGCCAGTCAGGCTGCTGGTGGAGATCCAAACCAAAAGTCCAGCCGCGAAGCGACCTGAAGTGGAGATCAGCGAATACTTCACCAAATCCAAAGGCGAGAGCGAAGTCATCGCCGGGCATCAATTCCAATGGCGCACGGGCGGTTTGGTGGCGACGACTCAAATGACTTTCGCGCGTATTGGGCGAATCAGCGTTGTAGGTTTGGAAGAGACCGATAAGATCAACATCAAGATCGTAGATATGACCGGCGAAGACATCACACTCGCACTACCGTTATGGGCAGGTGCTTTGGAGCAACAACGCGCCTACGCCATGATCGGACGCAACCTCATGACCGCGGAACGATTCGATAGACCCTTTGGCATGCCATCGATGCCGACTGTGCCAGATAAAGAAGCAGAAATGATCGCGTTAAGTGTCAGCCTGCCGTGGAATGTATTGATCGCTGAAGGTTTGCTTGCATATGGCTTCCGTGCGGAAGCAACCAGACTGACCGCACATTTGATGAATGCCATTATTCAAAATTTAAAACAGAATCGCGCCTTCTATCAACGTTATCATGCCGAAAAAGGCACGGGCATCGGCGAACGCAATTCGTTAACCGGTTTCGCGCCGGTGGGTTTATTCATGCAAGCCATGGGCGTGACGGTGCTCTCCGGCACGCGCGTTAAGCTGGAAGGACGAAATCTTTTCCCCTTTGCTGTCACTATTAAATATAAAGGCATGTCCATCGTGCGCGGACAGGAACAGACCACGGTCACATTCACGAATGGCGAAAGTGTAATCGTCAAAGACGAAGCGCCTTGTATCGTTGAGATGTAGTTCAGACCTCCGAGGTAAAACCTCGGAGGTCTTTTTGTTTAAAGGGATTTAATCTAAACGTCTCAATTCATGGTATAAAAATTTTGAAAGTTAAACCATTTTTAGAGGCTGATGAACAAAACGCTAATAGACCAACTCACTTTTCTATATGGGGGAACTATCTCTGCGCGTCTATTCGAACAGACTCAAAATTTACTAGATCAACATCGAACGCGCATCAAACCGCGCCAAGGAGCATTGACCGAACGCGACGCAATGCTCATCACGTATGGCGATCAAGTTCAACGCGCGAATGAAATGCCATTGCAAACGCTCAAAGCCTTTTGCGACAAATATTTATCCGGTGTTATTAACGGCATTCACATCCTACCCTTTTACCCGTGGACATCCGATGATGGATTCTCGGTCGTGGACTATCGCAAAATCGACCCCGCCTTAGGTGAATGGGCTAGTGTCTCATCCATGCAAAACTTTCGTTTGATGTTCGATGGCGTCATCAATCACATCTCAGTGAAAAGTGATTGGTTTCAAAAATTCCTGCAAGATCATCCGCGTTATAAAGATTATTTCATTGTGATTGAAGGCGAGCCAGATCTTTCGCAGGTTGTTCGTCCGCGCGCGTTGCCGTTGCTGACATCATTTCAAACTCCATCGGGCGAGAAAAAAGTGTGGACGACCTTCAGCTCAGACCAAGTCGATCTCAACTTCAAAAATCCCGAAGTCCTGCTTGAAATCCTCGACATCCTTTTGCTTTACATCGAACGTGGCGCGACCTTCATCCGCCTCGATGCCATCGCCTATCTTTGGAAAGAGATCGGCACTACTTGCATTCACCTTCCGCAAACGCACGCAGTCATTCAATTTCTGCGTGCTGCTATCAGTGAAATCGCGCCGCATGTGCATCTCATCACTGAAACCAACGTCCCGCACAGCGATAACATCTCTTATTTCGGTAATGGCACGAACGAAGCCCAACTCGTTTACAACTTTGCCCTGCCACCGCTGATTCTCCACACCTTCCACACTGGTGATGCACGCATTTTGTCTGATTGGGCGCGGACGTTGACGTTGCCATCAGACAAAACGACTTTCTTCAACTTCCTCGCCTCACACGACGGGATCGGGCTGAATCCTGCGCGAGGGATATTATCCAACGCTGAGATCGACTCGCTAGTGAATAAAGTCATCGAGCATGGCGGCTTGATCTCCTACAAACACAACGCGGACGGAACGCAGAGTCCGTATGAGATGAATATCAATTATTTTGATGCGTTATCAAACCCGAGTGGGAATGAACCGCTAGAATTAAAAGTCAGTCGCTTTATCGCCGCCCAGTCCATCATGTTATCTCTCATCGGCGTGCCAGGAATTTACTTTCATAGTCTTTTCGGTTCACGCGGCTGGACAGAGGGTGTACATCAAACCGGGCGCAATCGCACCATTAACCGCGAGAAGCTGCAATTCAATGAATTGCAAAACCAACTAGCAGACGAAAACTCCTTGCGGTCTAAAGTCTACTCAAAATATAGTGAACTATTGAAAACCAGAAGCAGTTCGCCGGCATTTGACCCGCATGGAACTCAAAAAATAATAGACCTGCATCCCTCCGTGTTCGCCATCGAACGAACTTCGTCGGATGGAAACGCACGTGTGTTGTGCTTGCACAACGTCAGCCAAAAATCTGTTTCATTTTCCATGAAGGATGGTTCAGATATCATCCTTGAACCCTACGAAATTTTATGGCTAAAAAAGGATTAGAGGTTATCTATGAATCCCTCCTCTCACAGAATTGGTTTTATCTCCACCCGTTTTGCAGGCACAGACGGTGTTTCGCTTGAAACGCAAAAATGGGCAACGGTCTTCGAACGGCTGGGGCATCAGTGTTTTTACTTCGCTGGTGACTGTGACCGAAGCGCAAACCAATCCCACGTCGTACCTGAGGCGTTCTATCGTCATCCTGAAATTGACAAGCTGAATCAACAAGCTTATTCCGGCAGTTGGACCGTCACCAAAGAAGCGCGTGAGGCACATCCAGAAATTGCGTCGTTGCAAAAGGATTTTTTCTCCATATATATCCGCCCGCCGCAGATGACACAACGCGTGACCGAGTTGAAGGAATATCTCAAAAAACAATTGTATGAATTTGCGCGCCGATTTGAATTGGAAATTCTCGTCATCGAAAATGCCGTGACCATTCCGCTCAACCTGCCGCTGGGGCTTGCCATCACCGAGTTCATCGCCGAGACCGGCTATCCCACCATCGCGCATCATCATGACTTTCATTGGGAACGCCAGCGTTTTCAAGTCAACTGCGTGAACGACTATCTGGCTGCAGCATTTCCTCCCACATTACCTTCTATTCGACATGTCGTCATCAACTCTATTCAGGCGCAACAGATCGCTTCGCGCTACGGTGTGACCTCACGAGTCATCCCCAACGTCATGGACTTCGACACTCCACCGCCTCCGCCCGATGAATACACCCAATCGGTTCGCGCGGACTTTGGGATTGGGGACGGCGAATATTTCTTTCTTCAACCCACTCGAGTCATTCAACGCAAAGGCATTGAGCACGCCATCGAATTAATGCGCCGCCTCGACCTGCCTGCAAAACTTATCATCTCGCACGCTTCCGGCGACGAAGGCAATGACTACGAACAGCGCGTGCGTGAATATGCTCATTTGCTGGATGTGACTGTTCGTTTTGAATCAGACCAAGTGCAGGACTATCGCGGCACGACCAAAGATGGGCAAAAAATTTACACGCTTGGCGATATCTATCCACATGCAGACATGGTGACATACCCCTCCAGTATTGAAGGGTTTGGCAATGCCTTCCTTGAGGCTGTGTATTACAAGCGTTTGATTCTGGTGAATAACTACTCGATCTACGAAGTGGATATCAAGCCGAAAGGTTTTCACACGCTCTGGTTCGACGGTTATATCAGTACCAGCACGCTCGAAGCGGTACGTCGTTTATTGAAAAACCGTGAACAAGCCGAGGAATGGGCAGATATAAACTATCAACTTGCCAAACGTTATTTCTCCTTCACTCTGCTTGAAAGGCGGCTCGAGGCTGTGTTGGCAGATTGTTTAGGGTATCAAGGATGAACATTGCCATCCTGCATTACTCGGTGCCGCCCATCGTTGGCGGCGTGGAGAGTGTCATTGCGCATCATGCCCGTTTGATGTCCGCAGATGGAAATTCCGTACGTCTCATCGCGGCACGCGGAGCTGCAATGAGTGAAAAGATTCCGCTAACGTATATTCCTTTGGCAGATTCGCGCCATGAACGCATCAACTTGATAAAACAAGAACTGGACCAAGGCAAAGTTCCTTCAAGTTTCGAATCCCTGCGCGATGAATTGGCAGACGAATTAATAAAGGCACTCTCCGGCGTGGACGTACTCATTGCGCACAACGTCTGCTCGCTCAACAAAAATCTAGCGCTGACCGCCGCCCTTCATAAACTGCATCAAGAAAATCTATTGCCGCGCCTGATATTATGGCACCACGACCTCGCGTGGACGACTCCGCGCTATTTACCAGAAATGCATGCAGGTTATCCCTGGAATCTACTAAAAACGGATTGGGGCAATACAACGCATGTCGTCGTCTCAGAATTGCGCCGCGACGAATTGTCTGACTTGATGAAACTTGACCCTGCATCCATTCATGTTATTCCCAATGGGGTCGATATGGACCGCTTCTACAAACTTGAAACGCTCACGCAAGATATACTCGATAAAACTCATTTACTAGACGCTTCACCGATCTTGCTATTGCCCGTCCGCATCACACCACGCAAGAACATCGAACTCGCCCTATGGACTCTGGCGGCATTAAAAAAAGACTTTCCACATGCTGCGCTAGTGGTCACCGGTCCACTTGGACCGCATAACGCAAACAACATCAAATACTTTGAACTACTCACAGACCTGCGCAAACAATTGGGTCTTGAAGGCTCTGTGCATTTTCTGGCAGAACTGCACAACGATTTTCTACCCGATGAAGTCATTGCCGATTTTTACCGCGTTGCCGATGCGCTCTTCTTCCCAAGCCGCGAAGAAGGCTTTGGCATTCCACTCATCGAAGCAGCCTTCAGTCATCTGCCTGCGTTTTGTGCCGATATCCCACCGCTTCGAAAACTAGGCTTGAACAATGCTCAATTCTTTTCGCCCGACGAAGACCCCGCTCGTGTTGCGAACATGCTCGCAGATTATTTTAAAACCTCCATGCCCGCCCGGCTCGCCATGCGGGCACGGGCATCCTTTCGTTGGGAAGCCATCTATCGTCAGCACATCGCACCACTACTAGTTAGACCCTAAAGGTTTTAAAAACCTTTAGGGTCTCTTAGACAAAGGACAATATGCAACGTCATTCCGAATTCGCCCCCATTCATAACATCCTTGTCCCCTTCATCCACGACGGACCCGGTTTGTTCGCCCTCGATGCTGCACGTCAATTCAATGCCGAGATCATCCTGGTCGGCGTGGTCGTCGTGCCCGAAGGTCAATCTCTCAGCACGGGTGCCGCGGCAGCACGCGCATTACGTCGTACCTTGCGCATGTATGGCAAAGATAAACGCATCACCAGCAAGACAAAGGTCATCGTTTCGCATGAGCCGTGGAAAGAGCTTTCGAACTTATTGCAGGATGAAAACCCGGATCTGCTCTGTCTTGAATTTGATTCACATCTCAAAGCCTTACACGTCACTGCCAGCGACCTGCTCTCACGCCCGCCCTGCGATGTGGCATTGATCCGTGGAAAAATTACCAGTAAACCGAAACAAGTTCTGGTTCCAGTAAGAGGCGGTCCCCATGCGGAGTTGGCAGTGCGGGTCGGGTTGGGGATGTATCCAAAGGGAGTTACCACCTTACATATCCGCCGACCGAATGACCCGGAACCAGAAACCGATGCGCCCTTCAAGGGTTTGGAGCGAGTGTTAAATCAAATGCCTGAAGTGCAGAAACAGTTCGAGGTCACGGAGGATGCGGCGCAGGTCATCCTAAACCATTCCAAAAAAGCGGATGTCATCATCCTCGGCACGACCGTTCAACCCATCACCAGTTCGGCATCACTTGGCCCCGTTGCAGACAGACTCTTACGCGAAGCACCTTGTGCAGTCATTGCGGTGAAAAGTGGAAGACCACTGCCGCACTTCAAGTTCGATGAAAGCGCGGGTGTGGAGGCGATCTCGATCCTCGTGGATAAATGGTTCGCAGAAAATACTTTTCACGCAGACGAGTTCAGTCAGTTGCGCGAATTGGTGGAATTAAAAAAACAACAAAACCTGACAATCAGTTTGGCGCTGCCCGCCTTGAACGAAGCGGAGACGGTGGGCAAGGTCATCCGCACCATGAAAAAAGAATTGATGCAGCGCGTGCCGCTTCTGGATGAAATCGTGCTGATCGACTCAGACTCCACGGATCGTACACGTGAGATCGCTGCAAAAGAGGGGATACCTGTTTTTATTCATCAACAGTTACTGCCCAATATGGAGCCGCGCCGCGGCAAAGGGGAGGCGTTGTGGAAAAGTCTGCTGGTCACCAAAGGCGACATCATCGTATGGATCGATACAGACATCGTCAACATCCATCCACGTTTTGTATATGGCATCATCGGTCCGTTGTTGATCAACCCGCAGGTGCAATTGGTAAAGGGCTTTTACCGCAGACCATTGAAGGTGGGGCAAAAGATGCAGGCAGGCGGCGGCGGACGCGTGACTGAATTAACTGCGCGCCCATTGTTGAATTTATTTTTTCCTGAGCTCTCCGGTGTTGTCCAACCACTTTCAGGCGAATATGGCGGCAGACGGTCTGCGCTTGAACGCGCAACCTTCTATTCCGGCTATGGCGTAGAGACCGGCTTGTTGATCGACATCTACGAAAAATTTGGTTTGCCTTCCATTGCCCAAGTGGATTTGCTTGAGCGCATCCATCACAACCAGCGGTTGGAAGCCCTAGGCAAGATGTCCTTCGCAATCATTCAAACCGTGTTCCGTAAATTGGAAAAACGTTTCGGTCGCGCCGTGCTGGAAGATGTGAACCGTTCGATGAAATTGATCCGTCACGATAACAAAGGTTACTTCCTGGATGTAGAGCAGATTGCTGAGTATGAACGTCCGCCCATGATCGAGGTAAAGGAATATTTAAATAGGAAGCGATAAAGAAATCAAAGCAAGAGACAGTCATCTTAAAAATGACTGTCTCTTTTTATTTAAATGGGGAATTAATCTTAATAAAAAAAGTTCATGGTATACAAAATACCAAGGTGAATCATGACTCTGTTTCTTCAACTCGCATTTCTACTTTCCATCATCCTGTTCTCTGCCAAAATGGCGGGATATATCAGCATTCGTTTTGGTCAACCATCGGTGCTGGGCGAATTGCTGGTAGGGATTCTGTTGGGTCCAACCATCATCAATCTATTTGACCTGCCATTCATCGAACACGAACTTACAGAAACTGTTACCAAACTCGGTGAACTGGGTGTGTTGTTATTGATGTTCCTCGCCGGGCTGGAACTGCATCTGGGCGAGATGCGTCAGAACATGCGTGTGGCGGCATTTGCAGGTTTGATGGGTGTGGTGGCTCCGGTCCTTTTAGGATGGGGCACCGGCTTGCTCTTTGGATTCAACCAACCTGCCTCGATCTTTCTTGGGTTGACGTTGGGTGCCACCAGTGTCAGTATCTCCGCTCAGACCTTGATCGAACTAAAAGTCTTGCGCAGCCGCGTGGGTTTGAGCCTGCTCGGCGCTGCCGTGTTCGATGACATCCTCATCATCCTTTTGCTTTCCGTTTTCCTCGCCCTGCAAGGCGGAGCAGGCAGCACTGGGGATGTATTGATAATCCTTTTGCGTATGATCCTGTTTTTAGTGGCTTCGGTCCTGTTTGGCTTGTGGGCATTACCATGGATCATCCGCCGTGTTTCACATTTGCCCATCAGCCAGGGCTTGTTGACCATGTCTCTTGTCATTATGCTGGCGTATGGAATCGCATCCGAAGCTTTCGGTGGCATGGCAGCCATCACAGGCGCGTTTTTGGCAGGACTCATGCTGGCGCGTACTCCGGAAAAAGAACGTATTGAAGCTGGAGTCCATGCCCTAGCATATGGACTCTTCGTGCCCGTCTTTTTTGTGAATATTGGGCTGTCGATCAATTTACGTGACTTTAAAGCCGAAGCCTTATGGCTCACCATCACCGTCATCATTGTTGCTATAGCAGGCAAGTGGATCGGCTCGGGTTGGGGCGCCAAAATGGGCGGTCTCACCACCACGGAAGCCACCCAACTCGGTGCAGGCATGATCTCGCGCGGCGAAGTCGGCTTGATCGTTGCCAGCGTCGGCATGCGAGAAGGTCTGGTAGTGGATGATGAATTTTCCGCAATTGTTGTTATGATAGTAGTAACAACACTCATCACGCCGCCCATCCTGCGCGGACTGTTCATGCGCGAAAAAGGAAAGCAACCCGCCCATGCCGTTCACGTACATCAAGTTGAAAAAGAAAATGAATCGGAGGCATCCTAGTATATGTATCTCGTTACGTTCGTTTTACACGACCCTGATCTTTTAGAAGAATTATTGGACGCATGGACCAAGGCTGGTGTGGAAGGCGCGACCGTTCTATTCAGCTCGGGCATGGGCAGGTTCCGCCAAAAGCAAACCATGCGCGACGATCTCCCCTTGATCCCTTCGCTGGATGATTTTTACGAAGCGCCACAAACCCTCAACCGCACCGTTTTCACCGTGGCAAAGGATGATGCCATGGTCGATACGATCCTGGCTGTAACGCAAAAGCTGGTGGGAGATTTAAAGAATCCCGATACTGGTGTCATGATCGTTACACCTGTGGCACGCGCCTATGGGCTTGAAGCATAAAATAAAAACTATCAAGGTTGAATCATCCACAGACATCTGATAATATCAAAGCGGAAACACAACCGTCGAAACAAGATTCAAGCCCGGGCGTAGAAATGAACCGTTTGCTTGAGGGTCGATCACATCGCAGCGTGTTTACTCCAAAGGAGAAGTGCATGGAAAATCCTTCGTATTTATTATTGATGGCAGTGATTCAGGAACAGGATCTCGATACCGCCACCAAAGCCCTGCAAACGGTCGGCGCATCGTTGACTTATCTTTCGAGCGCGGGCGGATTCTTGGGCAGGCGCAATGCGACATTGCTGGTGGGCTTGCCCGTTGAAAAACTGCAAGAATCATTGAAGATTCTGCATGAAGCCTGCCGCCAGCGCGTCGAATACATGACCCTGCCGCTCGAAGGCTCGCCCATGCCCATGCCTGCGCCCGTCCCTGTGACAGTGGGTGGCGCGACCGTGTTCGCTTTGCCGGTGGAACGACTAGTACAAATTTAAAACATAGACCTGACAGGTTTTAAGAAACCTGTCAGGTCTTAACCCGAGGAGAAATCGCCATGAAAATGATCATCGCCATTGTTCACGATAACGACGCCGATACACTCCCCCAGGCATTTACCGCTGCCAGTTTCCGCGTGACGCGGGTTGCATCCACTGGTGGATTTTTACGCAGCGGCGTGGTGACCATGCTGTTGGGTGTGGAAGACGGGCAAGTGGATGCCGTCATTGAAACCGTGCGCAACGCCCTGCCCCCAAAAGGAACAGAAAAGCGCGCCACGGTTTTTGTCGTGCCGGTCAGTCACTTCGAACAGGTGTAATTTCTCTGAAGTAGCTAAAGCAAACACGACTTGCCATTCAACTTCAGGCAAGTCGTGTTTGCTTTATAAATATGCTATGAGTTATCCAACAGCCATTCATCAAAAAATCTAATCACCCTATTTTCATATCGCTGAGGGTTATAAGCATACATCCCCAAGTGTGGAACATCATCCTCCACCCAAACTTCCTTCGGTTCGTTCGCCGCATCATATAAACGATACGGTGCGTTCATTTCAATTGCGCCGCCCTCCCACCCATCAATGATGAAAACCGGACGTGGGCTGATGCTGCCAATTGCAAGTTCAGGGTTCACATCGTTGATCTCGGCGCCACTGTAATACTCAGCCCAGAAAATCACAAAGGGTTGAAAAAAATGGATGGGCATGTTCAATCGCAGCACATCCTTCAAAGAGGGATAGGCACTGTCTGCCACCAAGGCTTCGATCTCGGAATGTTCGGCTGTCGAAAGGATCAATGTCGCTGCGCCCATTGATCCGCCCCATGCGCCGACATGTTCCACGCCGTCCTGCGCCAATGCAAAATCCAGTGCTGCTTCCACATCCATGCGCTCGTAATAGCCCAGCGTGGACAACTCCCCATCACTGCCGCCATGTGCGCGAAAGTCCCAGGCGAGTGCGCCATATCCATTTTTCACGAACATGGCATAAACGCTTTCGGGTCGATTGTCGTTATATCCATGCGCGATCAGGATCACTGCGCCATTCTGCGGCGGTGTATACCATGCGGCGAGTTCCAAGCCGTCATTTGTGATCAATGTGACATTCTTGAAGGGTATTTCTTCTGCTTTGAGCAAATCCCCTGTGGGTATAGTGGTATGCGGATGCAAAATAGACTGCGTCCAGCGATTGGTGAAAATCAAGGTCACAGTGAGAGCACCAGCCAGGACAAATAAAATAGCTGCGCCAACGAGATTCAGCCAATAACGGATACGTTTCATAGATATCAAAGGGCGAGGAGACCTCGCCCCTACAATGATTACCCCAACACAAAATTATCGATCAAACGGGTCTTACCCAAAAACACTGCCATCGAAAGAAGAGCTTTGCCTGTCACAGTCTCCAACTCTTGCAAGGAATCATAGTCGGCGCAGGAAACATACTGCATATTCGCCAGCGGTTCGCTCGCGATCACTTCTTTCATCTTTCCTCTTAAATTTTCCGCATCTCGTTCCCCACTCGCATACAAATCCTTCGCCGCGCTCAACGAACGAAACAAAACCGTCGCCGCCGCCCGCTCGGCTTCGCTCAAATACTTATTGCGGCTAGACTTCGCCAACCCGTCCGCTTCACGCGTAGTCGGGCAGATGATGACTTCGAGCGGAAAGTTCAAGTCCACTGCCATGCGCCGGATCACCGCCGCCTGTTGAGCATCCTTTTGACCGAAATACGCCTTCGTCGGCTGAGTAGCATTGAACAGCTTCGCCACCACCGTCGTCACCCCGCGGAAGTGACCCGGGCGCATCGCCCCTTCAAGCGGATTCGTCAACGCCTCTACCTCCACCCAGGTTTGGTAGCCAGGCGGATACATAACCTCCGCTGTGGGCGTCCAGACCACGTCCACGCCAATCGGGCGGAGCAAGCTCAGGTCACGCTCAAGGTCACGTGGGTACTTGGAGAGGTCTTCGTTCGCCCCGAACTGGGTCGGGTTGACAAAGATGGTCACAATCACATGCTGGTTCTCAGCCTTGGCGCGAGAGACAAGCGATAAATGCCCCTCGTGAAGATACCCCATCGTGGGAACCAGACCAACCGTCCCGTTGAGAGAGAGGCGGGCGGTTCGTAAGTCAGTAAGAGAGGAAAGGATATCCATTGAAACCTCGATTTGTCTAGACATAGCCTAAAGTACTACTTGACAGGCTAGAAATTTTGTTCTACACTCTTATTACAATTCAGTCTAAAGGAGACAAAAATGGCTTACGCACACACTAATTCTAAAGGGGCTACCTATTACCTGCATTCCAACGGCAGAATGTTCTTCTTCTCGAAGGAAGTGAAGGATGGTGCTCTGGATGCCGTGCCCGCCGGATACAACGTGGTCGAAATGAAGACCGGCATGCTCGTGCTGAAGAAGGTTCAGGCTGAAGCGCCTGCCGCCGCAACCAACACAGAGAACACAGGGTCGTAATTCAAGTATAACCCTGATCAATTTTTGCCCGGCGTTCGGGCAGAATACATAAACCTGTTCTTTTAGATAAATAGGAGACTAATTATGACACGTACACAGCATCTAAAAGCCACTGAAACCAAAGGGGAGCCGACATGCCTTCACTAAACCGCGTTCAATTGATCGGGCGCCTAGGCAAGGACCCCGAGAGCAAGTACACCCCTACTGGCAAGAAAGTCTGCCATTTTAGCCTTGCCGTCAGCAACCGCTGGAAAGACAAGAACGGCGAGACCAAAGAAAGCACCGAGTGGGTCAATATTGAGGCTTGGGGACGGCTTGGCGAGATCTGCCAGGAATACCTCAAGAAGGGCAGTCTGATCTTTGTAGAAGGTCGCTTGAAGACCGATAAATACGAAGACCGAGAAAGCGGCGAGACCAAGTACTTCACCAAGGTCGTCAGCCAAAGCCTGCAATTCCTCGATAAGAAGGAAAAAGACGAGCCCATGATGGCTGTTGAAGAAGACCCCGGCGAGTATGAATTGGCTGGGGAGTAGAAATAGATCGTAAATAAAAGACCCGCTCTGATCTCTCAGAGCGGGTCTTTTCTATCTAATTACTTTTTCTTCTTGGCGGCGGGTTTCTTCTTTGCAACCACTTTCTTTTTAGCAACTGGCTTGGCTTTTACCTTCGCCTTTGCAGCAACTTTCTTCGCTGCTTTCTTCGCCGCAGGCTTCTTAGCTTTTTCAACCGGCAATTTCTCCAACTCGCTCACCAGTTTCTCCAGCACATCGAAGCCACCCTGCCAGAATTTCGGGTCGCGGATATTGATGCCCGCTTCGCTGAGGATCTTCTCTGGCGCCTCAGAACCGCCCGCCGAAAGGATCTTGAGATACTTCGGCTTGAAGGATTCGCCTTCTGCTTTAAATTGCTGATACAACGCATAGACCAGCAACTGACCAAAGGCATAGGCATATACATAGAAGGGAGTCTGGTAAATGTGTGGGATGCCCACCCATTCCCATTTGAATTCGTCGCTCAACTCAAGCGAGTCGCCGAATTGTTCCTTGAGGTTTTCGAGGTAGGCATTGGCGAGGTCATCCACTGAGGCGTTCTTTTGGGTCAGTTCATGCGCGGTCTTCTCGAACAAAGCAAAATAAGATTGACGTATGATCGTGGCATAGGCGTCATCCATTTGCTTGAAGAGAATGTCACGGCGCACAGACTCGTCTTTTTCTTCTGTCAGTAACTTATCGATCAAGACCATCTCTGCGAAGGTGGAGGCAGTCTCCGCCAACGGTAGTGATGAATGGAAGGTATAGGTGCTGTGATGTTCCGCCAGCATGGCATGAATAGCATGTCCCAATTCATGCGCCAGGGTGGCGACTTCGCGGCTATTGCCCTGATAGTTCACCAACACATACGGGGTCTCTTCCGGCAGGAAGCCCCAGCAGAACGCGCCGCCACGTTTGCCCTTGCGAACTTCGCTGTCAATGCGGTTCTGATCAAAGACGCGCTTGGCAAGTTCCGCCACTTTGGGCGAGAAGCCCTGGAATGCATCCAAGACCATGTTGACGGCGGTATCCCACTCGTAGGTTTTCTTCGAAGCCGCCAAAGGCGCATAAATATCGTAGCGGCGGATCTTCTTCATGCCAAGATGCTTGGCTTTCATCTTGAAGTAACGCTGGAAGATTCCCGTATTTTTGCGTGCCACGCTCAATAAAGCTTCCACGGCTTCATCGGGCACGTCATTGCTCAAATTGCGCGGCGCAATCGAATTCTTGAACTTGCGCAAGTTGATGTTCTCGCTGTGCCAGTCACGTACAATGGTCTGGTAGATCTGCCCGAGGATGTTGCCATCTTCTGCCAGAACTTTGAATTGCGATTGATAACTCGCGGCACGTACAGCCGGGTCGGTGCTGTAACGGTAGGAATACAACTCTCCCGCCGTCATTTCTTTTTCTTTGCCGCCCACTTTCAACTTAAACATATAACGACTCGTGATGGAGTCGTACAGGTTCCCGAGCGCGTTCACCCCAGTCACATTCTTGAGGTTGACGATCTTTTCTTCGGCTTCGCTCAAGGTATGCGGCTTGTACAAGCGCATAGCTTCGAGATAATAGCGATAATCACCCGAAGCATCCATCAGCCGTTTGGCGTTGGCATCATCGAGTTCCTTCCACCACAGGCTGAAGAAAAGCGTGCGGTTCTGGTTCTCTGCCAGGAACTGCATCACGCGCGCCTGCAAGGCTTGTGCCTTCTGATCTTGCGTATCAGCAGTAAACGACAACCCCGCGAATGAATACATCTTATTCGCAATGCGGGTCGACGTTTCGTCGGCTTTCATCACGTCCATAAATTGCTCGGTGGAAATATCGGGTGTGAGCTTATTTCTTACACCTTCGAAAGAAGCAACTTGCTCTTCGATCATGTCGAAGGCGCTCTCAAGTTCGGGGCTGTCATAACCGCTGTACAGTTGGGAAAGATCCCATTTGGAAAGTTTGTATGCCATGATGTCTCCTTGGATTTGTGTTTTATCACAAATAGATTTTTTTCGACCCATTCTTAAGTATGGATTCTAGAAGGTGACAGTCACTTTGAAAATGACTGTCACCTTGTTTTACAAACTCGACCGGACGTGCATGATATCGCCGTCCTTGACGATGTATTCCTTGCCTTCGAGGCGGAACTTGCCCTTCGCCTTCGCCTCATTCATCGACCCGAGACTGGTCAGGTCTTCATATGCCACCACCTCGGCGCGAACGAAACCACGCGAAAGATCGGTGTGGATCTCGCCAGCGGCTTCCTGCGCGGTCGCTCCGCGGTGGGTCGTCCACGCACGGACTTCGTCTTCGCCAACGGTGAAGAAGGTCTGCTCGCTGAGCAGCTCATACGACACATTGATCATACGGTTGAGGCTGAGTTCTTTAATGCCATACTCTTCCATAAAGACGGCTGCATCTTCCGCAGAGAGTTGGGCGATTTCCATTTCCAGTTTGCCCATCAAGGCCAAGGAGGGATGATTCAGCCCAGAGGAGTCTGGAGCCGTTTGCGCTTCTCCCAGATTGAATACGGTCAACAAGCGTTTGCGAGACAGTAATCCAAAACTTGAAAGTTCTTTTTCTTCTTCGGGGGTGTATTCCAGATCGCGCAGAGGTTTACTGTCTGATAGGGCGGCTTGCAATTTCTCGAACAGTTCGGTCTGGCGGGCATTGAGCGCTTTGTCGGTGCCGCCTTTTTTGCGTTCATCCACCAGGCGTTCCAATTTGCGTTCAACGGCGATGAGGTCGTTCAAGAGCAATTCGCTGGTCATCGTATCCACGTCGCGCAAAGGATTGATGTTGCCGTTTGGGTGTGCCACATTATCATTTTCAAAAGCACGCACGACCAAAATGAGCGCGTCCATTTGGTTGATGACGTTCAGCAATTGACCCGAGATGCCGCTCTTGGCAGAACCACTATCCAAACCGGCGATGTCGGCATAGGTTACTTTGGAGTAGATCGTTTTGCGCGGGTTGAACATTTTGGAGAGCAAGTCTACACGTGGGTCGGGTACATCCACAACTGACTGGTGGACTTCGATGCGACCGGCAGAAGCCGTAGTGGGAGCATTGCCGCGGGTAATGGCGTTGAAGATCGTTGTCTTGCCTGATTGGGGGAGTCCTATAATTCCTAGCTTCATCTTTTCCTTATTTTTTGCAAGTGCGTCTTGACCTTGTCGTTGGGAGTGGTATACTTGCGTTCGCAAATAAGCCGAAGTGGCGGAATAGGCAGACGCGCACGACTCAAAATCGTGTTCCCTCCGGGAATGAGGGTTCGATTCCCTCCTTCGGCACTCACTTTGCCTGCAAATTATACCGCAGGGGTACGCTGCGTCCTCCAGAATTGGAGGACGTTTGATTTTTATATATCCCACCCACCATAAGGTTGACCCGCTCTTAAGCGAACTGTAGAATGGAAACGAACCTACGTGTTCGTTCGTATATGAATTATTCTGACTGACGGTTTCGCAAGGAGAAAACGCCATGAAACTCTCACTATTCTTTGTTCTCTTCGACCTTCTCATTCTGCTGGCCTACCCGATCGTGTATGTTTTTCATCGCCTTCGCAAGATGAGGGGTGTAAAGTAAAATAGCTTCATTGCACTAACATCTTAGCTGTACCGGGAGGCTTTTTTATGCCGTCGTACAATGAAGTTTTGGCTGTGATCCTTGGGGGTGGACGCGGAGCACGCTTGTATCCGCTGACGCAAATGAGATCAAAGCCTGCTGTGCCTATCGCGGGAAAGTACCGCCTCATCGATATTCCCATCAGTAATTGTATTAATTCAGAGATCTACAAAATTGCCGTTCTGACGCAATTCAACTCGGTTTCATTGCATCGGCATATCACCCGTACTTACAATTTTGATTCATTTCATCAGGGTTGGGTACAGATCTGGGCGGCCGAACAGACGATTGAAAGTGCCGACTGGTATCAAGGCACCGCAGATGCCGTCCGCAAGCAAATGATGGAGATCCAGGCATCGGGTGCAAAGTATGTCTTGATCCTCGCTGGCGATCATCTGTACCGCATGGACTATAAAGCCATGGCGGAATATCACTGGGCGAATAAGGCCGATGTCACCGTCGCTGTGCAACCAGTTCCGAGGGAAGAGGCAAGCCGTCTGGGAATCCTGAAGCGCGAAGCCGACGGTAAGATATCCAATTTCGTTGAGAAGCCCAAAGATCCAGAGATCCAAAATCAATTTGTCAGTCGTGATGATCCCAAACGACCTTTCCTCGGTTCAATGGGAATCTATATGTTCAACACTAAAGTGCTTTTGGATTTCATCAGCAATTACCCAGGCTTCGACGATTTTGGCGGCGATATCATTCCGCAGGCAATTAAGTCTCACAAGGTATTTGGTTTTGATTTCGACGGCTACTGGCAGGACATTGGAACAATCCGCTCGTTCTATGAGACCAACCTGATGCTGACCTCCTCGAGTTCGCCCTTTGATTTTTATGATGCCAAACTGCCCATTTACACCGACACACGCTATTTGCCCGCTTCTATTGTGGAGGATAGCCAGTTGAAGGACGTTTTGATCGCGGAAGGCAGCCGGGTCTTAAAATCGGAAATTACACATTGTATTATCGGTATCCGCAGCCAGATCGCAGCAGGGTGTGTCATCAAGGACAGCATTGTGATGGGGTCGGATTATTACGACCGCGAACGCGGCGGTCTGCCGATCGGGATCGGCTCGAACTGCCATATCGAAGGCGCCATCCTCGATAAGAATGTGCATATCGGAAATAACGTCACCATTCGTCCCTTCCCGCGCAATACCGATATCGACCATGAAAAATGGTATGTGCGTGATGGCATCGTGATCATTCCAAAGGATGTTGAGATCCCAACCGATACGGTGATCGCACCATAAAGCCAACGAGACCCTGGAGTGTTTCACTCCAGGGTCTTTTTTACAGTGTTTCTTCAAAAAACTCACCAAACTGCAATATTTATCGCAATTGATTGCGGGGGACAACATTAAAATTATGCTATACTCCCTTTATCTATGAAGTCAACGCGCGAATTTTGGCATCGCTGGGCTGAGTCGTTGCGCCGTTATCAACTTCACGGTTTCGTCGCCTCGCTTCTCGAAGCAGCAAGTCCCCTTGCCCTGCTCGGTGCGCAGGCGATTTATTTTAGCGGCGGCTTTGTAAAAAGTGACCAGCTCAACGCGATCGCCAATCTGTTGGAAGATGAAACAGAAGCGCGCGCCTTTGCTACTTTTCTGAATCGCCCTGGAGCGAGTTCATGACCGCACTTGCCATCTTTATCTTTACAACCATTCTTTTAGGTGCCATCACCTTGTGGAAGCGACGTTCCCCCGCACGACTGAGGGAGATTCCCGCTTTTACCAAGCTGGTGCGTGCCCTCGGCTTAAGCATCGAAGACGGTAAACGTCTGCATCTCGCGCTCGGTCATGGCAGTCTGCTCGATGCCCGCGGCGGTTCCGCTTTTGCTGCGTTGGCGCTGTTACGAAAGATTGCCGGGCGCACTTCTTCCAGCGACATGCCTGCAGTGGCGTCGGCTGGAGACCCTGTGATCGGTCTGCTGGCTCAAGACACGATCCAATCTGCATACAAAGAAGCCGGTGTGGATGAGTTGTATGAACCCACATCTGGTCGCATTACCGGGTTGACTCCCTTTAGCTATGCCGCGGGGGCGATGCATATTGTAGAAAATGAACATGTATCCACAAATATTATGATCGGTCATTTCGGACCTGAAGTGGGTCTGCTAACCGATAAATCAGACCGTGCCAATGCAACTCTGATCGGTGCCTCGGATAACCTTGCAGGACAATCCATTCTATTTGCAAGCGCACAAGAGCCGTTGATCGGTGAAGAGTTATTTGCAGCGGCGGCGTATCTTGACTCTGCTCCATCACACACTGCCAGCCTGACCGTGCAAGATATTCTGCGTTGGCTGGTCATCCTTGCGTTGTTGGGTGGAGCAGCAGCAAAATTCGCGAGGCTTTTCTAATGGGCATCCTCGCTGTACTTACCGCCATCTTTGTAGGACTGATCGTATTGCTTGGGTATTTTTTCCCGCAACTGGCGTTTTATCAATTTCTGTTGCTCGATTGGGCTATTCTTTTTGCCGGGATTGCGGCATTTGTAGGCTTGCTCAACTTGTTGGGCGTTCACTTCGATAAGATGCGCAAACGCCAAAAAGGAAGTCTTTACAGCTTCGTGTTGATCGCAGGCATGTTGACTACTTTCATTATTGCGTTGGCACTTACTCCGCAGAATCCGCTTGTGCAAGCGATTGTCCTGAACGGCATTATTATCCCTGTCGAAACGGCTCTCTTGGGGCTATTGACCGTTTCACTGTTATATGCCGCCATTCGATTACTGCAAAAACGTTTGGATGTGATGAGCGTGCTCTTCATTCTTACGGCTGCGCTGCTCTTCCTCGGCTCAGCCACCCTTCCTTTTGGAGATATTCCCATCGTGGGCACTTTGTTACGCCCCTGGGTGACACAGATCTGGGCGTTGGGCGGGGCGCGTGGAATTTTGATCGGCGTCTCTCTCGGTGCGTTGCTGACGGGGATCCGCGTGCTCTTCGGCGCAGACCGACCTTATGGGGGGAACTAAATGGCTGACATAATCATTTGCCCTCTGTGCGGAACCGAAAACCCTGACACACAAAACGTTTGTCAAAAATGCCAAACGCCTTTATCGGGTCATTCTTATCAACCCGGTCAGGCTCCAGGTAAAAAAGATACCGGCGAATTGGAACCGCTCCTGCCGCAATGGCTGAAAGAGGCACGTGAATCGGCGCGGTCATCAGAATCCGCTGGCTCAGAGCAACCTGCCGAACCCACCCGCCAACCTGCCGGTTTAGATTTTCTGGCAGGGTTGCAATCGCAAGCCGCAAGTGAAGATGAAGAAGATGTACCTGACTGGCTTGCCAGCATTACTGGTACTGCTTCACCCAAACATAAAACGGAAGAGCCTGAAACCACTGGCACCCGCCGTGTGGAAACGGGGCGCAAGGATGATTTTGCGCAGGAACTTTCTTCCAACGAAAATGACGAGATGCCGCCCTGGCTGGCGGGCATTCAACCGACGGAAGCACAGTCCAGTGAAAAAGATGAACTGACCGATTGGTTCCGTCAGTCAAGTGAAAGCCCAACTCAACAGCAGGCACCTTCATTTCCCACGCCTTTCCCTGCTGAAAACGAAACTCAAGATTGGCTAAAATCACTTTCAAGCGACAGTAGCGATCAAACGCAGGGCGACCTGCCTTTGCCTTCTTCATTTGATTCTTCCGATTGGTTTAATCAATCATCTACTAAAACCAATGCGGCTCCGCAAACACCGGCACAGCAACCGGAAGCTTTCGATACATCATCCTCGAACGATACGCCTGACTGGCTGAAGCAAATGGCGGCAGATGCAGAAACAGCATCTCAAGTGTCTGCCCAGTCGTTTGAGAATCCATCCTCTGCGGATACGCCCGAGTGGTTAAGCGGGCTCGGTGGCATTGCCTTCAGCGAAGAAGAAGCTCCTGCCGCTGAATCCGTTCCGGCTGAGTCTGAACCGGAGAAATCCACTACGGGTAGTTTGCCTGCCTGGCTCAATCAAGATAATCCACAACCTTCCGATACGTCTCCGGCATGGTTGCAAGAGGAAAATAAAGTCGATGCGGGAACACCTGCGGTCTGGCAGCCCAATGAAAATAGTTCTTTTGAACAGCCTGCCGTGTTTGAAAGTGAAGCCCCCGCGCAAGATGACCTGCTAAGTGACCTGCCCGATTGGTTGAAAGCCTCTGCGCCGCAATCTTCGTTTGAAGACGTCGGGCAAAGCGACGCTGCTGCCGATGCATTGAAGTGGTTTGGTTCAGCAGAAGCAGAAACTCCTTCGCAAGCGGTTGAGCCGCAAAGCCCTGCTCCCTTTGAAGTACCTGCGTTTTCAGACGACTTCACGCCTGCTAATTCAGGGGATGCCCTCTTTGCCGAAATGCCAGACTGGCTTTCAAATGCGATGGATCAACCATCCAACTCGGTGCCTGCACCGATGACAAATGCGGATGCGATGGCTTCGAATGAATTGCCATCCTGGGTCGAAGCGATGCGCCCCTCAGACACTTCTGAGAATAGTCTAGCAAGTGCCATCGCTTTTGCGAATGTAAGCAATGCGCCGCTTGAATCAGGCGGAGCGTTGGCGGGCTTACAAGGTGTTCTGCCTGCCGGTACCGGGTATGCTCCCACCAGTAAACCCAAAGCCTATTCGATCAAGCTGAATGCTAATGAAGAACAACTTAAACATGCCGGTATTCTTGAAGCGATCCTTGCTGCAGAAACCGCGCCCGAAGCACTTGAAACGGAACGCAAACTTGGCAGCTCTCGCGTGTTGCGTTGGGCGCTCGCTTTCATTTTGTTTGCCGTCACTATTGGCACATCCTTCTTAAGCACACGTTCTTTCTCACTGCCGCTGCTTCCACCGAGTGAGCTAAAGTATGCCGTGGCTGTTGTTCAAGCCATCCCTGCCGATGCGCCAGTGTTGGTCGTGTTCGATTACGAACCTGCCCGCGCCGCAGAAATGGAAGCTGCCGCTGCCCCGCTCTTCGACAATATGTTGCTGTTGAAACATCCGCGTTTGACCTTTATCGCCAGCAATGAGTCTGGTTCGATGCTGGCAGAACGCTTCATGACCGGACCGTTAGCGGTTCACAACTACCAGGCAGGAGTCGCCTACGTGAACTTGGGTTACCTCTCTGGCGGACAGTTGGGCATTCGCGCCTTCGCTCAAAACCCAAGCCTTGCCGCGCCGAGAGATATTGCCCTGCAACCGGCATGGACTCTCCCGCCGCTTCAAAACGTGACCTTACTTAATCAATTTGCTGCGATCATTCTGGTGACCGACAGTGCAGAAGCCGCCCGCGCCTGGGTGGAACAGACTCAAGATATTCGTGCCGGTGCGCCGGTTCCATTCGTTGTGGTCGCCAGCGCCCAAGCCGCTCCCATGATCCAACCGTATTACGAATCGGGTCAGGTGACGGGTGTGGTCTCCGGTTTGTATGGCGGCGCGCTGGTAGAAGGTCAATACAATAATGGACGTCCCGGCACGGCGCGCGTGTATTGGGACGCCTATAGCATTGGAATGTTGATCGCCATGATCTTCGTCCTGGGCGGCGGCTTGATCAGCCTCACACTCGGGTTACGCGACCGCGCTGCGGCACGGAGAGGGGCTTAACATGGCATTTTCTATCGACCTTATTACCGGAATATTGAGTTTCATCCTCACACTCATGGTGCTTAGTTACCTGATCGGTGATAACCCGCTTTTCAAGATCGCCATTTATCTTTTTGTGGGCGTGGCATCCGGCTATGTGGCAGCGATCACATTCTGGCAGGTGCTCTACCCAAAGCTCTTCCTGCCGACACTCGCGCTCGTACAAAGCGGTGATATCAACCAGGGGTTGCTGCTTATCGTCCCGTGGCTTGGCTTTCTCTTCATGTTGATGAAAGCTTCTCCGCGCCTTTCGGGGGTAGCCCGCCTGGTGATGGCATTTCTCGTGGGAGCCGGTGCCGCCGTCACCATTGCTGGCGCGTTGATCGGCACTTTGATCCCGCAGGTAATGGCAACCATTAATTTCTTTGATGCCCAAAACGCCGCGGCTCGCAACATTGGCACTGGTGAAGTGCTTGGCAATGGCGCCATTCTCCTGCTTGGGGTCGTCACCACACTTGCCTACTTCCACTTTGGAGCGCTCCAAAAAGCAGATGGCTCCACGCGCCGACTGGGCTTAATCGAGATCATCGCCATGATCGGACAGATTTTCATTGGTATTACATTGGGCGCGATCTTTGCGGGCGTTTATGCTGCCGCACTGACCGCCTTCATTGAACGCATTACCTCGCTACTCGGCTTCATCAATTCGCTTACCGGACTTTTCTAAGGTTCCATGCCTACTTCATTAGTCACCAGCAATTCCCTACTAGCCATAGACGTCGGTGCGGCAAATACCCGCGCCGTACTATTTGACGTGATCGAAGGCGAATATCGCTTTGTCGCATCTGGCACGGCACCCAGCACAGCCGAAGCCCCCGTCAAAGATGCGTCTGAAGGCGCACGCAATGCGATCCAGTCTTTACAAAGCATCCTCAAGAAAACTTTGTTAGACGCGTCCGGGCTTGGCGTGAAAGTTCAGACAGGAAAGGGTGGTTCGGTTGCCAGCAACACGGCGGGCACCATTGACCCGGATGTACAGATGGAGGGTGTTGCCGTGATTAATGGGGAGGTATTTGTGGAT
>JAFLCE010000049.1 GCA_017303655.1 Anaerolineae bacterium | reverse complement strand
TGCGCGATGCCTATTTCGTCAATGGGCAGGTGACCAGTTTTGTGCAGTTGATGGGCTTGCCGCTTGGGCAGCTTTCTACCAAGTACTACTTCCCCGCCTATAACAATGTCACCCTGGATGGGCAGTTACGCTTTGGGAATGTTGGGAACAGCAATACCACGGTCACGGTGACGATCGCGGGGGTGGTGCGTGGGACTTACAATCTCGCCCCCGGTCAAGCCCAGCGCGTCAATTACGCCGGGTTGGATGCTGGTCCGGTCATTGTGGAGAGTTCGGGTGGGGTGCCGATCATTGCGGCGCTGCGCGATGCCTACTTTGTCAACGGGCTGCTCGAGAGTTTTGCCCAGCTCATGGGGCTCCCGGATGCGGCGCTTTCGCCCACCTATTACTTCCCTGCTTACAATAATGTCACGCTCAATGGGCAGCTCCGCTTTGGCGTGCCGTAAATCACAATCACACCCCGTTTTGGATTATCATCTTAAAGTTAGATAATTCCTTTGCAATAAATACATTGACGATTAATTGCCTGAAAGGTATAATCCGTCCTCGGCATTATTTCAATCAGCAGGAGCTAATTATGACTACACCCGACAACGTGCCCGCCGTGGCACTCGAACCTAAAACACAACTTAACGGCAAAATCTTGAAGATCACACTGGCTGGCGCGCTAGTAGATATTGGGCAAAGCCTCCCTGGTGTTCTTCACATCTCACAGATCAGCGAAACGCCGATCAACAAGGTTGAAGATTCTCTCAAAGAAGGGCAAGAAGTGGTGACTTGGGTCAAGCGCGTACGCAAAGACCGCGTAGAATTGACTATGATTCAACCGCTCGCCTACGATTGGAAAGAACTCAAGCCTGACCTTGTTGTGAAAGGCAAAGTGACCCGACTTGAATCCTATGGTGCTTTTGTCGATTTCGGTGCAGAACGCCCCGGTCTTATCCATGTCAGTGAGCTTGCTCACGGATATGTGAAGACCGCCAGCGATGTCGTCAAAGAAGGCGATGAAGTGGAAGCAAAAGTTCTGGATGTAGATCGTCGCAAACGCCAGATACGCTTGAGCATCAAGGCTTTGCAAGAACTTGCCAACGTAGAAGAATCAATGCCAGAAATGACGACAGAACGAAGAGGCAAAGGCAAACGTAAAGGCAAGAAGGAAGAAGACTACGAGATCGAAGCTGACGTCACGAACGAGCCGCAATACACCGCCATGCAAATTGCTTGGCAGCAAGCTCTGGATAAAGCCAACGGAAAGAAAGTCCGCGCGAAATCTATCAAGACCACATCAAAAGAACAGGAAACCCTGTTCAACAACACTCTTGAAAAACGACTGCCAACTGGCGGTTAAAAAAATAGAGCGGGCAAAATTGCCCGCTCTATTTTTTTAATTTCAAACCTAGCCTGAATTTGCCTTTAGGAAATCTTCCATAAAAGAGTCAAGATCGCCATCAAGAACGGACTGGGTATTTCCTACTTGAAAATCGGTTCGGTGATCTTTAACCATTTGATAGGGATGAAGCACATACGATCGGATCTGACTACCCCACTCTGCCTTGGTATATTCACCACGCAATACAGCGCGTTCTTCTTCTCTTTGAGCATGCTTCAATTCGATCAGACGCCCTCGTAGAATTCGCATGGCAAATTCACGATTCTGCGTCTGCGAACGTTCATTCTGACAAGTCACCACGATCCCGGTTGGGATATGCGTAAGGCGTACAGCCGTGGCATTTTTTTGAACGTTCTGTCCACCTGCCCCAGACGAACGAAAAACATCCAGTTTGACATCACTCGGATTAATATCAATATCCGCTTCTTCCATTGAAACCTGCGGCAGGATCTCGATCAACGCAAAGGAAGTATGGCGCCGATGAGCCGCATCAAAGGGCGATAAACGCACTAAACGATGCACTCCTTTTTCAGAGCGTAAATAGCCAAAGGCAAAACGTCCGCTAATAGAAATTGTGGCACTTTTGATCCCGGCTTCTTCACCAGGTGTCATATCTAATATCTCTGCTGAAAAACCACGGCTTTCTGCCCAACGTAAGTACATGCGCTGAAGCATATCTGCCCAATCTTGTGAGTCCGTGCCACCCGCCCCGGCGTGAATGGCAAGAATAGCATCATCATGATCGTATGGACCAGAAAACATGGTGGCAAAAGAACGCTTTTCGAGTTCGCCCTCAAGTTTTAATATCTCAGCCTCCAACTCGATTCGAAGGGATGCATCATTGAGCTGGATTAAATCGGTTAGGTCATGAATTTGCTGCTTAATCACGTTCCAGGAATCAACTTCACTGCGCAAACTTGAAACTGTCTTCATTACCTTCTGAGCATTGGTAGAGTCGTTCCAGAAATCCGGGTGCTCAATACTCCTCTCAAACTCAGAAAGTTGGTTTTGTTTCCCTACTAGGTCAAAGACGCTCCAATAATTGCTGGACAGTCTCGTTTATGGCATTCAGCCGTTGAATTAAATCTTGCATGAGGTCTCCTAATTGCTCGTTATAATTCCATCTACAAAAGCATCTGGATTGAAAGGCATGAGGTCTTCGGGTTTCTCACCCAAACCTGCATATAGGATTGGCAGACCCAATTCGTGCTGGATGGCAAAAGCCATCCCGCCTCGTGCGGATGAATCCAGCTTCGTTAAGATCACACCAGTTACATTTACAGCATCTTTAAATGAACGAGCCTGATGAAGGGCATTCTGCCCAGTTGTGGCATCCAACACTAGCCAAACGTGATGTGGCGCACCCGAAAGTGCTTTGCCAACTACACGATTCACTTTCTTAAGTTCTTCCATCAGGTTAAAGCGAGTATGCAAACGCCCGGCAGTATCTACCATGACAATATCCATACCGCGGGCAACACCTGCCTGAACCGCACTAAATGCCACGGCTCCGGGATCGCTTTCTGGCGCGCCTGAGATCACCTCAATATTCAAACGGTCGCCCCAAACTTGAAGTTGATCGACTGCCGCGGCTCGAAATGTGTCGGCTGCGCCAAGTAAAATTTTATGTCCAGATGCATGATACAGGGATGCGAGTTTGGCGATCGTAGTAGTTTTACCAGAACCATTGACACCCACAACCAGAATAACCGCTGGCTTTTCTGTGAATGAGAGTGATGGAGGGGTGATGAGACGTGTCCGTAATTCCTGTTTCAGCGCAGAAAAAAGCTCATTGGAACGAGTCCAGCCTTCGGTTCGTGTGAGACGTTTTAATGTATCCAACACAGAGGTGGTAGTATCAATTCCAAGATCAGCCTGGATCAAAATCATCTCAAGCTCATCCCAGGTTTCATCGTTAATTTCAGATGCGCCAAGAATGGAGGCGATTTGCCCCAATGCAGACTTGCTAGTGCGTGAGAGTCCTTCACGCCAACGTGAGAAAATGCTCATGGGCGGCGATTATATCAGGGAATTTATGTTATACTCGTTTGGCTAAATATAGATTTTTTGAAAAAAGTATCGAAAGGATAAGACATGTCTGGAGAACCCATTCATATTTCTGATGAAGAGTTTGAGAAAACAGTGATGCAGTCTGAACTGCCTGTGATCGTTGATTTTTGGGCACCATGGTGCAATCCCTGTAAAATGATCGCTCCAACTCTCGATAAGCTAGCAAAAGAATTAGACGGCAAGATTGTGATTGCGAAAGTCAACACAGATGACCATGCTGAATGGATGCAAAAGTTCGGTATTCAAGGCATTCCCACATTATTGTTTGTTGCAAACGGAAAAGTTGTTCATCGCCAGGTAGGGGCATTGCCAGAGCGAATGCTGCGGGATGTTGTAACTCAATTTATGGAAGTCTCCGGTCAGCAAGCGTAGTTCGCTTAAGGGAGTTGGTGTGAAAAAGTTAATTCTTTTTTTTAGTGTGGCAGTATTGGTAGTTGCATGTCTTCCGGCTCCTGCACAATCCCAGGATACAAATCCTTCGCCAATTCCCGATGAGATTCTGCGAGAAACTGCTGCTGTTCTTGCCGGGCAAACCTTGCAAGCATCTGTTCCAACCGATACAGCGCTTCCCAGCGAAACGCCGGTCATTGTTACCCCTACCCTAACCGCCACTCAACCGAC
Source organism: Anaerolineae bacterium (assembly GCA_017303655.1). Lineage (GTDB taxonomy): Bacteria > Chloroflexota > Anaerolineae > Anaerolineales > Villigracilaceae > Villigracilis. Next base: position 28,553 of record JAFLCE010000049.1, on the reverse strand, counting down.
ACCGACTGAAACCGTCAACCCGGTTTTATTGACCCTGACCGCTACTCTTTTGGCAGGCACGCCAACCGGTAATACAGCTGTTGCAGGAACGGACAGTGCGGCAAGCACCACTCCTTCAGCAACGACAGTTGCCTCTACGGGACCAATCACCGGCTCGCCTGAACCTTTGTTTTACGGAACATTACCGCCCAACCTGCCATACGGTACTGTAAATCTCTTCAACCGCTCGCATGTTGAAGTATATATCTCTCTTCGGTGTGTCACGAAAGATGGATATGTTACGATCATAGAATATCCTGTGAAGAAAACCGTTACTGCCAGTGCCCCTGCTGGAAAGTACACTTACGTTGCCTGGGTGGGCGGGCAAAAATTCCAGGGAAGTTTCAACCTTGATAAGGATGGATTCATCACAATCACCTTCTTCAAGGACAAGGTTAATGTAAAGACCAAATAATTAGTCTTTTAGTTAAAAATGGAGATTTAAATAATGAAAAAAATAGTTTTTGTTCTGGCGATTCTTGCCGTGATCCTTACCGCATGCGGCGGTCAGCCAGCTGAACCAACACTGCCAGCAGAGCAGGTGCAGCAAACCGCCATTTCAGCCGCATTCACCATCGTAGCACAAACTCAGGCGGCAATTCCGACCAATACCCCCCTGCCACCTACAGAGACACCTTCGCCTACTCCGTTGCCAACTTTGCCGCCACCTGCCACTCCTACAACTGATTTCGCACTTCTGCCAACGGCAACCCAGGCACCAGTTAGTAGTGGTGAAGATAATTGTCTTAAGCCACTCAATGTAGCCGAAGCTGGACCACAGTCCAATGTCCGCTTTGAGAACGATAGCGGCGGCACCAGTATTACCCTCTCTCTGAATCTTGCCACGAATCTTCACGGACAGTGCGGTACGTTAGTGTACACATTGGGCAAGAATGAAAAGCTCGTTGTTTCCCTACCTAAGGGTGAATATTTCGCTTATGCGTGGATCGTTTATAAAAACGGTGATACCAGCACGGCTTCCGGCTTCTTTGTGAACAAAGTGGGTGATAATCACCTCTTCCCAGTACTTATCAAAGAAGATGTCATCGTCTCGAAGTAAAAATTGTTGAATAAAAAAAAGCCGCGAAATATTTCGCGGCTTTTTTTTATTCAACTTCCCTGCGGATTCTTGCCCCTAACTTTCTCAGCTTTTCATCCACTTGCTCATATCCCCGTTCGATCTGGACAATATTCCTGATCTTCGAGGTTCCTTTTGCTGCCAAGGCAGCGAGCAACATCGCCATACCTGCGCGGATGTCTGGGCTTTCTAATTTCTCTCCATACAATTGATTCGGTCCCTGCACAAGAACGCGATAGGGATCGCAAAGAATGATGCGCGCACCCATACCGCCCAGTTTATCGGTAAAGTACATTCTTCCAGAGAACATCCAATCATGAAAAAGGACCGAGCCAGATACCTGTGTGGCAACCGTAATGGCAATACTAGTCAAGTCCGTTGGGAAAGCGGGCCAGACATTCGTTTTAATCTCGGGGAAGGCACCATCCAAATCAGGCATAACCTCAAGCTTTTGATCTGATGGAACAAAGATGCTACTCCCTTCCACTTGCCAATAGACACCTAGACGATTAAAGACCTGCCCGATCATTTCAAGATGTTGAACGCCAGCATTATGGATACGGATGCTGCCCTTCGTCACGACTGCCGCGCCGATATAACTTACAACTTCCAACAGATCAGGTCCTACCGTGAATTCACCGCCATGCAATCGAGACACACCTGTGATGTGCAGAGTGTTCGATCCAATCCCCTCGATCTTTGCACCCAAAATGTTCAAGAAATTACATAACTCCTGGACATGAGGTTCAGAAGCAGCATTGCGTAATTGAGTCATTCCTTCAGCTAAGACCGCAGCCATGACCGCATTCTCTGTTGCGGTCACACTTGCTTCATCCAAAAGAATGTCTGCACCACGTAGTTTTGTAGCTGATATCTCAAAGACCCGGTTATAGTCTATTTTGGCGCCGAGGGCTCGCAATGCCAGGATATGTGTATCCAACCGCCGCCGCCCAATCACATCGCCACCGGGAGGCGGTAATTTCAATCCGCCAGCACGGGCAAGCACTGGTCCTGCAATGAGAATGGAAGCCCGGATTTTTCGACACAGTTCCGGGTCGAGGTGTGAGGCGATTAATTCCTTGGTTGTGATTTGCCAGACATGCGAGTCCAATTCTTCTACGACTGCACCCAAACTTTCGATCAATTTTCGCATTGCAAGCACATCGCGGATCTGCGGAACATTTCGCAGCACAATCGGCTCATCTGTTAAAAGACAAGCTGCCAACAAGGGCAGAGCCGCGTTCTTATTCCCTGACGGGGTAATCTCTCCAGACAGAGGTTTTCCACCTTCAATGATAAATTCTTCCATTTGAACTCCTGTTCTTTCAAAATTGTAATGGGAATTCGATTATTACGCCAACACATTGCAGTTGACTTACACCAAAGGGGGATTTTCCCATCCCCATCAAATCGAATTATAATAATTTCATGTTAATGAGTTGGATTATCCCGATACTGCTTGGGTGGCTCGCCGGGTGGCTCGTCAATTACCTTTCCGACGTACTCCCGATCACTAGACGTTTCACAGCGCCAGTTTGCTTGCAATGTGGAGCAAATCATTCAGTCAAAGCCTATCTGCTATTTCAGCGTTGCCCCAATGGACACCAACGTTCGTCCAGAGTTTGGATCGTTCAAATTACCCTCACCGCATTAAGTCTTTATACATATCTCCAACCACCCGCCAAAATTGGATACTGGTTAGGATTATTGCTTCTCATTTATTTTGCTCTAGTGTTTGTCATTGACATGGAACACCGGCTGATCCTTCACCCGACCAGTATCTTCGGTTCCATCCTTGCCTTTGGGCTGGGAACTCTTTCGCATGGGTTGATGCCTACCATGTGGGGTGGTCTGGCAGGCTTTCTCATCATGCTTGCCTTCTATTATTTAGGTGTGCTCTTTGCCCGCTATCGCGCCAAACGAATGGAAGCACAGGGACTTGAAGTTGATGATGAAGAATCGCTTGGAGCAGGAGATGTTATCCTTGTTACCGTGCTTGGCTTTCTTGTTGGCTGGCCACTGATCTGGTTTTGTATTATTGTCAGCATTTTGCTGGGTGGCATCATCAGTTTTCTATTAGTCGTATGGCTTTTGCTAACTCGGCGCTACAATACCAATGCGCTAATGATGTTCATTCCATATGGACCCTATTTTATTCTCGGCGCTGGGCTGATCATATTCTTCCCTGAGTTTCTTAGAACCCTCCTGCCCAATTAACCCCTAGATGAAGACTTAAGCCATGCAAATAAAACACATTCCATTTTCCCGCAGAAAGAAAAACCAGCGTGCGCAAGCCATGATGGAATTTGCGCTTGCCCTACCGGTGTTGATCGTACTTTTGTATGGCATCGTCGAACTTTCACGCCTGATCTTCATCTTTGCATCTGTTGCAAATGCTTCAAGACAAGCAGCACGTTATGGTGCCGGGAGTGGTGAACTGGATGGCGTCACCTACTATCAGGATTGCGATGGAATCCGTGCCACCGCAAATCGATCTGCACTCTTAACCGAGTTTGACGATATTAATATCACCTACGACCGCGGATTAACGGAAGATGGTGAACAGGTTCCAATCCTTGATATCGACTCTGACCCTGACTCAGATACTTGCCCAGTCGACGACAACATCATTCGAAATGGAGATCGCATCATTGTGCAAGTCTCCGCATCCTATGAACCGATCCTACCAATCATCCCCATCGATCCATTGGAAATAGTCTCTGCCAACGCGAGAACGTTCTTGATCTCCGTTCCGATCTTCGGTTCGGCATTCCCGACTGGTTTTGCTGCAGAAAGCAGTACTCCATCTAGAGTTCCATCTAGAACCCCTTCAGGGAATGAAACTGCGACAACACCACCGACGATTCCGCCTACGTTTAATGCAACCTACGAAGCCTATCGCACGGCAAATCCACGTACTCCAACCAATACGCTTCCACCAACATTGACCTTTACTCCATCTGCCACACTCCCACCGACAGCGATCCCCTCCAGCACGGCGACCGCCATCATGTGTACGGGTGAATTTGGTGTTTCACATGGACCTTTAGAATTTGATGACAACATCATGCGGATGTGGATCTTCAATAACACGGGCTACAATCTGCGCGTTGCATCCGTTTACCTAGAATGGAATCACGATACAGGCGGCAACCCATCCTTGAGGTTAAATAAAGCCCAACTTGCCGGGCAAACATGGGTCGGTGAACTCTTCACACCCTCTGGTTTTATTCCGGGATATTTTCCCTCCCTTCCGTCCGGTCAATCATACATAGAATTCGAGTTTGACCAAGATTATGGTTTTAAAGATGGAACCGAACGCATCATCATCACAATTGGAACCCCAGGGTGCTTGAACTACCCAGTAGACTCAAGTAAATAACCATGTCGTTACGTTTGAAGAAAACTTCTCCTTCACCTGAAAAAGGACAAAGCTTGGTCGAGCTTGCGATCAGTTTGCCGGTGATCCTGCTCATCTTGTTGGGAACCTTCGATTTTGGCATGGCGCTCTTCTCTTACTCTATTCTGCGGGATGCCGCCCAAGAAGGTGCCTTGTATGCGTCTTTCAACCCAGGCAATAAAGCCGAGATCGAAAACCGTGCCCGAAACATTCTGCCACGAGAAGATGAAGAAGTATTCTCCTCACCGATCGATCTGCGAAATGAGGAAACTGTCAGCGTAGCCATAAAAGTGAATGGCAGAGCATGCCAGGGCGTAACCAGAGGCGTTGCAAATAACATCCAGGTCACCGTTTCGTATCAGTATCCGATCATCATGCCTTTTACCGGTGAAGTCATTGGTACCGAGACTATCCCATTAAATGGGTATGCTTCAAACGTTATCCTTCAACCACCATGCGAATAAATAATAACCCTTTCCTTAGAAGTAAAAAGCATTTGCCCAGTGAACGCGGGCAAGCCATCATCCTGATCGTCTTTACAATTATCGGATTAATTGGCGTTTCTGCCCTCGCGGTGGATGGCGTCAATGCTTTCATTGATAGCCGCCGCGCAGATACAGCGGCATCAGCCGCTGCTCTCACAGCCGCCCTCACCCGCATCGAAGGCGGAGATTGGCGTGCGGCTGCCCTGGCTACCGCCTTTGCCAATGGATATGATAATAATGGGGTTACGAACACTGTTGAAATGAACACCCCTCCAGTGGGCGGACCTTACGCTGGCAATTCAGAATATATTGAAGTGATCATCACGTCGCACGTTCAAACCTATTTTGCTGTAGTAGTGGGCATTCCCACAATTACCACTGTAGCCCACGTGATCTCGCAATCAAAACCTTCAGAGCTTGGTGAAATGTTCAATGGCTATGCGCTAGTCAGTCTCGCTCCCAAAAGCAAGTGTGACATGCAGCAAGCGTTTTGGATTCATAGCGAAGCCACGATCAACCTTATCGGCGGCGGGCTGTTCGTCAATTCGAATAACCCAACCTGCGCCTTTATTTCTTTCGGCAGTGGCAGCGTCAGGATACAAGATGCCAGCCAGATCATGGTAGTGGGAGGCGCTGATATTCAAAAACCAAAACTCATTACCCCATACCCGATCAACACAGGCATCGCTCCGATCCCCTATCCGCCGCCGTATCGCATGCCAAGAGCCGGTTGCGGATCAAAGATCGCCACACCAGACGGTTTGGGTTCCATATCATCTGGTAATTGGGATGAAGGTACCTTTCCGCCCGAGGGCGTGACTTCACTAGAAGGTGGTGTCTATTGCCTACAAGATGACTTTATTTTGAGTGAAGGACAGGTATTAGAAGGCGGAAATGTCGTCATCGTCATGGAAGACGGGGATATCAAGATCAGCGGCAATGCGGAAGTCAACCTACGTGCGCCTCAAGGCGGACCGAATGCCGGGTTGCTGATCTACATGCCGATCGGCAACCATGGGCTGATCAACCTAAACGGAAGTGACGAATCGAGCTTTATCGGAACGATCCTTGCCCCTGGTGCAGACGTTCGCATCAATGGCTTGGATTCTCTACGTGGAGGTGCCTACCACAGCCAGATCATCGGCTATAACCTCGAAGTGAACAGCACGGACAATATCGAAATCAAATATACCGATGAGCAAAATTGGGACACCCTAACCATGCCAGAGGTGGTTCTGATAAAATGACCGCTCAGCATGTCTGACAATGGTGTTCAAAACCAAGACACGAGAAGTTCTTACAGAAATGTAAGCGTTGCAATTTACTTGCATATTACTTCAAGATTAGAAGTAGTTTATAATAGGAATAAGTTTTAATGCAGTAGGCGATCCGCGAACAACATCCCCCTCGTCTTCAAAATCAAATGATCGCTCGTAAACCATGGTTGGATTCAGTGTGTTTGTAAACAGAAATAAGAGACGATAATGAAAAAAATACTTAATAAAGTATTTTCCCGAATCAATAAAAAGACAACCCGGCTGCAGAAATCTAAAGCTCAAAGCTTGGTTGAGTTTGCTATTACACTACCCATCCTGCTCATGTTACTAGGCGGCGTGGTGGAATTTGGCTTTGCTCTGAATTATTATCTTTCATTGATCGATGCCACCCGTGAAGCCGCCCGTTTTTATAGCAACGAAAATCCATTCGTAGACGTGTATGGCACTGCTGATGATATGACTTTTTATGCAGATACAGCTGCCATGGTGCGAGCCAGCCTTGACCCGCAAGTGATCAACCCCTCTTATCAGGGACGGCGGATTCCCCTTGACCCCTCTAATGATGATGTGATCATCACTGCCTTCGGGGCATCAAGTGGGAATGTAGAACGCTTTCCATCTTCTGGTTCTTATCATTTATACAACAACGAATCGCCCGCATTTTCAGATGCAGCCATCGAATCGCTTTTGGTGAGTGGGGCACCGAATGCAGGTATTTTATTGGTGGAAGTCCATTATCATTACCATCAAGTATTGAGATTACCCTGGCTACTTCTTTTTGTGCCAGACCCCTTTATTATGCGAGCCTACACCATTATGCCGCTCGCTGCTGCCGAACCAGATTAGGTGAGAAATTTATGTTGAAAACAAATCCAAGAAAATCGGAACGCGGTCAAGCCATCGTCCTCATTGCGGTGGCAATGGTTGGTTTAATCGCCATGGTCGGTTTGATGACCGATGGCGGCATGATGTTGATCGAATACGGTAAATTAAAGCGCGCCGTAGATGCCGCTTCGATTTCTGCTTCTCAGCAATTTCGCCGTGGTTTTACAGGTGCAGACCTTTCAACAGCTGCTGAAACGTTCTTAAATCTCAATCAGTCTGACGCTGCAAATATTAATGTATATCGCTGCAAAAGAGACCCTGATACGGGTACTCTCGATACCTCTACAGACGGAACCTTGCATGATGAAACCCTTTGTACCCTCCCACGCAGAAAGCTCGTACGTGTGGAAGCGACTCGCACGGTTCAATTCGGCTTCATGCGTGTATTGGGTTTCACTTCAGCAAACCTGACGACTTCTGCGGTCGGTGAAGCCGCTTCCATCGATATGGTCTTAATCATTGATACTTCCGCTTCCATGGCATATGAAACGTATGCTGGCGGAAATGGCAACATACCTGATCATCCTAGTGAAGACCCATCAGCATGTAATGCATCCATATCCAACCCATGTGAGCCATTAGACACTGTAAAAAACGTCGCTGATGAATTTTTGGATAATATGTTCTTCCCGTATGATAGAGTTTCTATCGTAGCCATGACCAATCAATCTCCCAATGCCCCCAACCGCGACCACGTCACCGTGATTGGGCTGGATGATAATGAGTCGGCTGTGCGAACAGCCTTAGGAAATTTACGCGTTTATCAACCGCCTGCCTGCGACTGGGGATCGCCAGCCAACCCAGCCAACGGACCTTGCATTAATTATACTAGTGGTACGTTCATTGGGTTAGATTGCCCAATTTATCGTCTTGGGGTTGACCTTCTAGCAAACACTGGTGACGAGGTTAATAATATTTCCTCCTGCAACTCCAGTAACATCGGTGGGGCATTCCGTAGAGCGGCATTGGAATTTACCAATGGGCTGGTGCGCGAAGACTCTTTGTGGATCGTGCTGGCATTAGCTGGTGGTCCTGCCAACGCCACTGACAGTTTCCCAGGCTACTTGGACGGTTTCTGCCCAACTAGTACCTGGAACTCACTGACCAACCCTTTTTGCCGTGACGCGTCTGCGGTTTCCCGTCATTCAAACGGCGATGCTAATTACGATGCTGATGATTATGCCAGAGATATGGCAGATTATCTGGCAGACCCTGTTACCGGACAAGGTGTGACTGTCTTTACTATTGGTTTAGGAAATCTAATTCGTAATGCTTCCAAAGGTGATGCCACTGCAGGCGAACAACTCCTTGAGTATGCCGCAGAAACTGCTGGTGGGGTTTCTGCCAATCATGGTGAATACTTTTTCTCACCAAATTCTTCGGGTTTGGCTGCAATTTTCGATGCGATTGCCAGAAATATCTTTACCAGAATTTCAAGATAAGTTGTCAATTATTTTCAGAAGGAAATGACCATGGGCATGATTCATACAAAAGATAAGGAAATAAAAAGAAAACCAAAAGCACAGGCAATGGTTGAATTTGCCCTCATCATTCCTTTACTGATGCTTGTGCTGGTAGGCGTGATCGAGTTTTCACGCCTGATGTTCGCGTGGATCATCATCGAAAATTCCACTCGCTTCGGCATCCGCTATGCCACCACTGGTCAGTACGAGCAGACCTACTGTAATGGTGGCGGCGTGTACAATGTCGCTACCTATGATCTTGATGGTGATGGCACCCTATGCTCGACCGAAGATGAAGAAGACACTGCTACGCGCGTGTTCTCGATCCGCGATGAAACCCGTCGCATTATCGTTGGTTTTATCTTGAGAGACGTCACCCTCGGTGCTTCTGCCAGCAATACAGATGATGAGTATTTCAACATTACAGTCTGTTCTGCAGAAGATGGACGTGTTTTCGTTCCGCCGCTGATGGCGCGCCCCGTGTATGCCAACTGCACCCTGCCGAATGGAACCCGCAGTGAACATGCAGGCACGCCTGGCAACCGCGTGGTCGTTGCCGCGGATTACAACTTCCGCTTTATGGTCTTGCCTATTTTCGGCATTCAACCCAGCATGATCCACCTGGCTTCGTACCGCGAAGGCATTGTGGAACAATTCCGTGCGACTCGCGCCATCAACACCCCGCTGCCGTTGAACATCCCAACCGTGCCAACCAATACACCCATCCCTACGGATACACCCACAGCTACCCTTACCCCAACAATCACCAATACACCGACACGGACACCCACACGGACACCGACCCGCACGCCTACGCTTACGCTGACACCCACCATTACGCGTACACCTACCCGCACACCTACCGTTACCAATACACCCGCACCTTCTTGCAGCAATATTTTTATTGACCGTACCCGCTTCAATGGCGATAGTTTCGAAGCCCGCGTTCGTAACAATAATTTTGTGACTGCCTACCTAATTAGTTCCACGCTCACTTGGAACCCCTCACCACTCACTGGTGGCAAGTACTTCGATTATGTAGGGTTCAATGGCACAACTTATTACAACCCGGCAGGTACAAGCGGTGCTGGCATTACTGCCTCGCCACAGAACACCTCAGCGGCTTCCGGCACCCTACCGATCAATGGCAGCGGCACGCAAGCAACCTGGGATGCAGATACAAATAACACCACCTGGGGCGGGTTGTGGAACGTTAGCCTAACCTTTGACTTCCCCAATTGGGGTACTTGTACCATCACTGGCAGCATCAACAATTACACAGCTACACCGACAAATACCAATACACCGACTCGCACGCCGACCATTACAAGAACACCGACGATCACCAATACACCGACCATTACCCTGACCCCGTCGCGCACTCCTACTCCGTCTCGTACCCCGACCCCATCTCGTACACCAACGCGTACCAATACGCCAACGGTTACCAATACGCCGACGAGAACACCGACGAGGACACCGACCTTCACACCGACGAACACGCCGACACGGACGCCCACGGTGATCACACCGACGCCGACTCGAACGCGGACACCTACACCATCACCCACGCCAACCGCCTGCTTCGACTGTTAAGTTAGTACAATAAGTAAAAAAACAACCGCCAGCCCTCAAAAGCTGGCGGTTGTTTTTTACGGTATAATTTTTTCGTTATTTCAAAAGGAGGTGTAACGGCAAATTTCAAATGGGAAAGACAGCGCATGGACTCCGTTCTATTCAGCGGAGTTGACGAGGACGAAGGTTCTCTATCGCGAGATGGAGTTAACTATTTCCCTCTCCTTGTAGGAAAGGGTTGGGGTGAGGTAGGAAAATCGAGAGATCAGCGGAAGCCTTCCGGGATGCCATAACCCGTCCATCTTTCCCTCCAGAGAGAATCGCTGTTCAAGCAAAGGCAGCGAGTGGCACAATGTTTGGGTCGAGCCAGCAGGCATCGGTTAAGTTCGAAGCTGCGGGTGTCGATTCTTAAATCTATTTCAATTGGAGGAATCCCTATATGTGTGGAATCGTCGGTTATGTCGGTCCGAAGGATGCGACCCCGATCATCATCAACGGCTTGAAGCGCTTGGAATATCGCGGTTATGACTCCGCGGGCGTTGCCGTCATTAATAACGGTGAGATTGACGTTCGCCGTGACGCGGGTAAATTGCAACAACTGGTGGACTTGCTAAGCAGGTCGCCATTGACAGGCGCGCCGGGCATTGGGCATACGCGCTGGGCGACTCATGGTGCGCCATCGGCTCGCAATGCTCACCCGCACGTTGGTAACACCAGCAAGATGGTCGTGGTGCATAACGGCATCGTGGAAAATTTTTTGGAGTTGAAAGAGGAACTTGGCGCAGAAGGCGTGACCTTTAACTCTGAAACGGATACGGAAACCATCGTACATCTTGCAGAGCATAATAAAGCGGCTGGTATTTCCTTTGAGGAAGCCGCGCGCCGCACCTTCAAACAGATCGAAGGCGCAAATGTCGTATTGCTGCTCTCTACCGATGAACCGGATAAGATCATCGCCGCGCGCATCGGGAATGCCGGGGGCATCGTTGTAGGTTTGGGTGAAGGTGAAAATTATCTCGCTTCGGATATCCCTGCTATTTTGGAACATACCCGCCGCATGATCTTCCTTGAGTCGCGCCAGATGGTGGTGTTGACCAAGGATAGCGTGCGCATTGAAACCATTGACGGCGAGGAAGTAAAGCCGGAAATTCATACCATTGCCTTTGATGCTGTTTCTGCTGAGAAGGGCGAGTATCGTCACTTCATGCAGAAGGAAATTCATGAGCAAGTCCGCGCGTTGACGGACACTCTCGCCGGGCGCGTGGACTTCAAAGAAGGTCGCATCCGCCTGCCGGAGCTGAACCTGACGCCTGAATTGGCGAAGCGCATTCAGCGCATTTACATCACCGCCTGTGGCACCGCCGCGTATGCGGGCATGGTCGGCAAGTATCTGATCGAAAAGATCGCGCGCATCCCCGTGGAAGTGGTTATCGGTTCTGAATTCCGTTATAGTGACCCGATCGTGGACGAGAACACCGTTGTGCTTGCCATTTCGCAATCGGGCGAAACGGCGGATACGCTGGCAGCCATGGAAGAGGGACGCAAGAAGGGCGGCATCATCTGGAGCATCGTCAACGCGATTGGTTCGCAAGCCATGCGCGTGGCAGATGGATATATCTCGATGCAAACCGGACCTGAGATCGGTGTGGCGTCCACCAAGGCATTCACTGCGCCGCTGGTGGATCAGTACATGCTGGCGATCTTGCTGGCAGACCTGCGTGGTGTGATCGATGAAAAGACCCGCCGTGAACTCGTCTCAGACTTGCGCCTTGTGCCAGACTTGGCGGGTCGCGTGATGGACAGCGAAGCTGAAGTGGAGAAAGTGGCGCACGCGCTCAAGGATATTGAAGGCTGTTTGTATCTGGGACGCGGCATCAACATGCCGATCGCGTATGAAGGCGCCTTGAAGCTCAAGGAAATTTCTTATATCCATGCCGAGGGCTACCCGGCGGGTGAAATGAAGCACGGTCCCATCGCGTTGATCGACGAAGAGATGCCGGTGTTGTGCATCGCGCCAAAAGACCCTTGGCACGAGAAGATGATCTCGCAGATCCAGCAGGCGAAGGCGCGTGGCGGCATGGTCATTGCCGTTGCCACCGAAGGCGATGACCTCGTGAAAAACATGGCAGACCATGTGCTGTGGGTACCTGAAGCACCGTGGATGCTCTCGCCCATCATCACCGTCCTACCACTGCAGATGCTGGCATATCACATCGCCGCCATCCGCGGGTTGGATGTGGATCAACCAAGAAATTTGGCGAAAAGCGTAACTGTAGAATAAAAAAAATGAGAGCCACTTTGAAAGTGGCTCTCATTTTTTAGAGCAAACAGTCCCTGCAAAACGCAGGGACTGTTTGCTCTAGGCTTCGCCCATTGAAACAGCCATCACGTCATAATATGTGCCCGCACCAAAGCCATCCAAGAGAATATGGTCGCCAAGGTTGATCTCTGGCAGTTGGCGCAAAAATGCAATGATGTTCGATGCCGCACTCACGTTCCCAAAATCGCTCAACAGCCAGGGCATGGGGAATTCAATGCCCAACTTCGAAAGATGTTTGGCTTTCAACGCATTGATCTTGAAATTGGCGTGATGCACAATGCCCATCGTAATGGATTTGCCCGAGTCGCCGACGCGATCCATCAGCGCCTGATATTCACGATAGACGTCTTCCACGACCTGCACGCCGTTGCGGACAAACAATTTCACCATGCCCATCAAGCCTGCCATTTCGACCGATTCACCATTCTTGGGCTCGTTCATCAACCCGGCAACCCGAATCTCATTTTCAAGCTGCTGGGTGATATCTAATTGAGACGCCTCGTTTTTCAAGCCGGAATGCGGATATTCCATTTTTACAGCCAGTAAACCATCTGCATCGTAATCTTCGAAACTTTTTCCTACAAGGAATCGCATCGTTTCGCCGGGGATCACGCCAATCGCACCCATGCCATTGCCGAATAACTGTAAGGCATTTTTATCAGAAGTCCGGCAAGTGGTGCGGCTCAAGCCTTCAATGCCGCCTACCAAAACTTTCTTCCCACGCAAATGATCTGCGATGTTGAGTTTTCCGGGTTGTGAAAGGCTGGGGTTGAGAGCCAGATGCAAGGCGCCCATCGAGCCGTCACAAGCTTTGTGTACAGAGACCTTCAATGCTGATTCAGGAATCCCGACCATTTTAGAAATGCGCTGAATATAATCCAACGTGATCGGGCTGGTCATGCCGATCAAGACACCTTCCACTTCGCTGGCATCCCAACCGCATACATCCAGAGTCTTTCTCAATAAGCGCGAACCGACTTCCAATTCCAATTCGAGATTCTCTGCCTGATTCAGCTTTGGGACGTGCTGGCGATGGCTAAAGCCAAGCTCAGCCAGATTCAAAATATCGCTGGCTTCGAAAGCTCTGCCGTTTCGCTCTGCGAGGAACGATGGCAGGGAGGCGTTGCTATAACTCTGCCCCCAGGAACCATACGCGCCTCCAATACCAAGCCGTGAGTTGTATACGCCTTCCATGCCGAGCGGCACGCCGGAACCTACCGGAATGACGGATGTTTCTACATTGGGACGTTCATAAAATGAAGCAGGTACAGGGTTGTCTGACATACAGTAAACTCCTTTTCAGGTTAAAACCCCAGCCGGGCAAAAAAGCTACCCCGAAGCGGAAATCAGCGGGTAGAATAGTGCGCATCACATTTTCGGAGATTGTCCATGCGCCCAGACTGGGACTCGTATTTTATGAAGATCGCTTACGCCGTATCAGAACGCAGCACCTGCGACCGCGCCTTTGTGGGCTGTGTGATCGTACGCGAGAAGCGCATCCTGACCACCGGATTCAACGGCTCACCCGCCGGGCAGGAGCATTGCGAAGAGATCGGTCACCTAATGGTGGAAGGGCACTGCGTCCGCACGATTCATGCGGAGACGAATGCCATCATTCAAGCGGCGTTGCATGGTGTTTCCACCAAAGGTGCCACCTGCTACGTCACACACTTGCCATGCATTAACTGCACCAAGGCACTCATCAATGCAGGCATCAGCCGCATTGTCTATAGTGTGGCATACCGCTTGGACGAGAACGCAATGAATTTCTTAAAAGCGGCAAATATTGAAACCGTGAAGAACGACTTCATTCCGCCTGTCGCATAAAAATCCACTCAATTCAATAAATGGAGAAATCCTGTGTATAAACGTTTGAACCTGTTCGTTACTTTGCTGTTTTTCCTAGCCGCCTGCACACCACAAGCGGAAGTTACTCCAACCGCCGAAGCTGCCACAGAAGTTGCACCGGGAGGCATCGTCGTTGAAGATCAAAGCGTCTTCTGGCTGGAGCTGCGTGAGACTCGTTTTGGGTTTGGTCTCGTCATCCCTTGTTGGTGGCAAGTAGATGGCATGCCTGCGGAAGGGAATGTCTCTACCATGACGCTCAGCAACTTTGATGATGCCTTCTTTAAAGAATATTCAAAAGATGGCGATTGGATTGGCGGCGTTCCACCCCAAGGGGTCATGTCCATGACCATTACCGCCGCAGTGGCAGACCCATCTCTTTCAGATGCAGATGCCTACTTGAGCTATGTGGACCCAGCCACCACCGAAGTCGTGGCTTCACAATCACAAAATTTTGGTACGAACGCCTACACCGTTCTAACCTTGAAGAATAAACAGAACCCGAACCTTGCTGCGCTTTCGGTGTACGTCACCCGCCTTGCACCAGATACCATCCTAGTGTTCAATTCCTACCCGCCTGAAACCATCGTCTCCTCCGATTTCGCCGCCATCCTCAGCTCTTATGCGCGGACGGAGTCTATTCCAGTCACCTTTCCCAGCTACGCTCCCCAGCCAGCCTTAGGGGACTTGATCTGCCCCTTCTAATTGTTCTTATAAAAAAGGCTCGCCTGTTTTAGGCGAGCCTTTTTTGTTTCATGTTGCTTTTATCTCAAAAACTCATACGAAAGAATGATCTTCAACATCGAGGTTTCGCTATAAAAAATTCGACATTTTTGTCCCTCGGGAAAGTACGCGCTCATATCGCCGCCGAACTTGAATTCATCCTCACCCACCAAAACAAAATAAGTGGGACCAACACTTGACGACTCTTCATCCAGAGTTATTGTCCCTTCGGCAATTTTCAACACGGGGTTGGCGATCTGATCTGCGCGACGTTTGGCAAAAATGGCACTCACACCATAGATCCCCAACACCACCGGGACAGTCGCACAAAGTACGATTGCAATGATCGGGTCTGCAAAAAAGGCACGCCGTGTGCTTTCGTTAGAGAGATTCATTGCCAGGATCATGCCAAGCCCTAAAATCAAAAAGAAAATAATAATGGGCCAGCCACCGCGATGAGAAGCGACGATACCCTTCGCAAAGCCATTCAGGAATTTCATTTGCTCAGGCGTGATAAAACCGCGTTGGTTCGAGCGCAGATCTTCTTCTGTAAATTCATATAGCATGGGTCATCATCCGATCTGAAAAATAAATGGGCACAAGCCTCTTACAGGCGCTTCGTTCTTCTTCAAAGCTGAAACCGGGCGCGCTAAAGTCTTCTGCAATAAGGCTGTGTCCATTGTACAGATTTCAGGATGAGCATCAATCACCCTTGCGTACGGGCAACGACCAAACAGGACTCGTGGTCCGCCCGCGCCTGCCTCCCAGCGTGCTTGATAATGCATCTCATTTAATTTTTCGATCAACAATGCGAGGCGCTTATTCATGGATTGACCCACGAACAGGCTTTCATCCAAAACGAGACTCGCTACCGCCTCCATACTTAACGTGGAACCTGCTTCTGTCAAAATAGCCTGAGCCAACGCGGACAGATTATCTCCCAACGCCGCCTCTGAAAGCGAATACACTTTCTCGGGTCTGCCTCTCCCCTCACGACTGTGGACGGCTGTCATCTCCACGCGTCCATCCGAAGACAGCACAGACAAATGATGGCGCACATTGGGCGCGGACAGTTTCAACGCGCGCGCGATCTCGCGTGCTGAAGCAGAGCGAGTCTTTTTGAGATGAGTGAGGATTCGTTGGCGAGAAGTTGTCATTGTGTCTATACGCAAGTTATCAGAGTAGGAAGTTTTTCAGAAACTGGATCAAGCCCGAGTTAAGGGCGAGGCGGGTGTGTCATCCACATAGAGTGATTATATTCACTTTCTTATTTATGTAAACATATATTTACATAATTCAATTGACGTATTTCCATCCGGTGGCTATAATCGATTTCATTGTGATGAAAAACACCACTGTGAAAAAGAACATTTACCTAATCCTCACTGTAATTGGATTTGTCCTTCCTTATTATTTCATCTTCAAATTTTATACAGCCAATGAAATGAGCACGACCGCCGCCCTGGCGCAGTTGACCGCCCTGGACTGGGGCGCATTGCTCGCCGTAGATTTGACGATCTCCGTTTTCGCCGCGTGGACTTTCTTTTATAACGAAGCCAAGAGATTGAGGATGAAGTATTGGTGGGCGTATCCGCTAGCGACTTTAATGGTCGGGCTTTCATTTGCATTGCCGCTCTTTCTTTATTTTCGCGAACAACAGCTTGAACAATGAGCTTGCACTGGGACGCCACATTCGCCATCGCGATGGAATTGCGCCGCAGACATAACGATGTGAACATCGAAGAAGTGACCCTGCAACAGATATTTGATTGGACGCTTGAACTTTCGGAATTTGAGGATGATCCCGCGCTCGTGAACGATGACATCCTATACGCGATATACCAAGACTGGTACGAGGAGCACATCCATGGAAGAAAATAAATACGAAGGCTTGAACCTGCCGAACTACAACATTCCGGAGGATATTCAGAACTCGATCTCGATCACTACGATCGACCGCCTCTACAATTGGGGACGCCGCTGGTCGGTGTGGCCCTTGATGTTCGGTCTGGCATGCTGCGCGATCGAAATGAACGCAGCACAAACTGCACGTTACGATATGGCGCGCTTTGGTATGGAAGTCATGCGCCCCACCCCGCGTCAGGCAGATATGATGCTGGTCTCGGGCACTGTGACGAAGAAAATGCTGCCATCCATCATCCGCTTGTACAACCAGATGCCTGAGCCGAAATATGTCGTGGCAATGGGCGCTTGCGCCTCCAGCGGTGGACCTTTCAAGGAAGGCTATAACGTCGTGGCTGGTATCGATAAGTTCCTGCCCGTCGACGTCTACATCCCCGGCTGCCCCCCCACCCCGCAGGCATTGATCGCAGGCATGATCAAACTGCAAGAGAAGATCGACAAGCAATCCATCAAGAAAGTCCGTTGGTACGAAAAAGGCAAAGTGGATTCGAACTACGTGCCGATGCCCATCCTCGGACCGGATCTGATCGACGTGCGCCGCAGTGAAGAATTCAAAGCCGCCGCCGCAAAGAAGGAAGGTGTCGCATGACCGCTCCCGCCTCTACTACTACCATCGATCTGGTTGCTCGTTTCCCAGACACTGTCAGCGCTGATGCCCGCCCCGGGTTCTCAGGCTTTATCGTCAAAAAAGAAAACCTCGTGGAAGTTGCCACCGCCCTGCGCGATGAATTCAGCTTCGACTTGCTCTCCTCCGTCACCGGCGTGGACTATATCGCCGAAAACAAAATGGAAGTGGTCTATCACCTGCACCGCACCACGGGTGGACCCGGCTTGGTCTTCAAGGTTCAGGTAGACCGTGTTGACCCTGTCGAAGTGCCCTCGCTCATTGATGTATGGGCTGGCGCAGACTTTCAGGAACGCGAAGCCTGGGACTTAATGGGTATCAAGTTCACAGGTCACCCGGACCTGCGTCGCATTCTGATGTGGGAAGGCTTTGAAGGTCACCCGCTGCGCAAGGATTATAAAGAAGCCTTCTTCGAAGAAGAAGTGAAGCCGTATAAGAGTCGCTGGCCTGAAGGCAAGCACACCTATGCAGAATTCAAGAATCCCTTCCGCGATAACGTCAAACTCCCTGCAGATTTCAACCTCGATACCTACAAGCCGGAGACCGAAGAACAACTGTACTTCTCGCTTGAACGTTCTGGCATGAAAAAGTCAGATGACGCGATGGGCACGGATGAGATCGTGGTCAATATGGGTCCGCACCATCCTTCCACCCACGGCGTGCTGCGTGTGGCGGTCAAATTAGACGGTGAAACCATTACCAGTCTCAAACCAGTCATGGGCTATCTGCACCGCAACCACGACAAGATCGGTGAACGCAATACGTATCTTCAGATCATGCCGTACACCGACCGCCTCGATTACTTCAACTCGATGGCGAATAATTTCGGGTATGCGGTGACCGTTGAAAAACTGATGAAGATCCCTGTGGCAGAACGGGCGGAATACATCCGCGTGATCATGGCAGAGTTGAGCCGTGTTCAGAACCACCTTATCTTCATCGGTATGCTTATCAATGACCTCGGCTCGATGTACACGCCGTCGTTGTATGTCTTCGAAGAGCGTGAACTGATCCTCGATATCTTTGAAGCCATCTCCGGCGCGCGCATGATGTGCAACTACTTCCGCTTTGGCGGTGTGGTGCGAGATATCCCTGAGGATGTGATGCAGAAGATCAAAGACCTGGTCTTTGAACGCCTGCCCGCCAAGACCGATGAAATGGAACGCTTCCTCAATGAGAATGAAATATTGGTGGCGCGCTTGCAAGGTGTGCATGTTCTGAATGCTGAAGAAGCCATCCGCCACTCGGTGACGGGACCCGTCTTGCGTGCGGCAGGGGTGCCGTATGACTTGCGCCGTGCCGACCCATACTCGGTGTATGACCGCTTTGAGTTCGATGTGGTCACCCGCCAGAACGGCGACATGTACGATAACTATCTCATCCGCTTCGATGAAATTCGCCAGTCGCTGCGCATTTTGGAGCAGGCTCTTAAACAAATTCCCGGCGGGCCGATCAACTCGCAGAAACCGGCGTACCAGGTTCGAGTTCCGGCAGGTGAGGCGTATGGTCGCGTGGAATCGCCGAAGGGTGAACTCGCTTTCTATGTCGTCTCGAACGGCAAGCCGAATCCGTATCGCTATCATGTCCGTGCGCCTTCGTTCGTCAACCTGACCGCGGTTGAGTCGATGTGCAAAGGCGTGAAGATCGCCGACTTCGTTGCCCTGCTCGCGATGCTAGACATCGTGATGGGTGAAGTGGATCGATAGGAGAACTGACTATGTATGGAAAAGGCATCTTAAAAGGGTTGGGCGTTACCCTGAATCGCTTTATGGAAACCTACCTCGATGATATTTCGTGGTGGGTGCGCGGCAAGAAACGCTACAACTCCGCTGAAGGCATTGCCCATCGCGCTTCGAAAGATGCGCGCGGTATCTTCACGGTGCAATACCCTGAAGAGCAATTGCTCCAGCCTGAGGAATTTCGCTACGTGCCGTTCCTGGTGCATGATGGCGATGACAAAGCCGATATCCGCTGTACCTCCTGCGGTATTTGTGCCAAGGTCTGCCCGCCGCAATGCATCTGGATCGTGCGTACCAATGACCCGAAGACCGGCAAACCCGTGCCCCAGCCTGCAGAGTTCTACATTGATATGGACATCTGCATGAACTGCGGCTTCTGCGCGGAATACTGCCCGTTTGACGCCATCAAAATGGATCACGATTTCGCCATCGCGACCTATGAGCGCAACGTGTACAACCTTGAGAAATTGCTCAAGCCCGCTTCGTATTATGCGGAGATCCGCCCGCTGAACTACAATAAGGAAGAAGAAGCCCGCAAAGCCAAAGAAGCCGCAAAAGCTGCCAAGGCAGAAGCTGCGGCATCCACTGCTGCTCCGGCGGCGTAGTGTTGTTGTAGACAAGGAAAAAAACAGTAGACAAGTAAGTTTATCGACTTGTCTACTGTTTACCTCTCACTTTTTACCCGTATACCAAGGAAACTCATGACCCCAACTAAAGAAGCAGTACTACAAGCGCTCGGTACGGTTCAAGAACCGGACCTCGGGCAAGATCTTGTGACCCTGAACATGATCCGCAATTTAGAAGTGGACGGTGACAAGGTCTCGTTTTCAGTGATGCTCACCACACCGGCTTGCCCTTTGAAAGGCAAGATCGAAGCCGACTGCCGCAATGCGCTCAAGACCGTGGACGGCGTCAAATCGGTTGACATCAAAATGGACTCGGATGTGCCCAACGACGGGCGCATGCGCGGACTGGTCAACACCCCCATTCGCAATGCAATCGCCATCGGCTCGGGCAAAGGCGGCGTAGGCAAATCGACTGTGTCGGTCAATGTGGCGGTGGCGCTGGCAAAGACGGGCGCGCGCGTCGGCTTGATGGATGCGGATATTTACGGACCCAACACCCCCACCATGCTGGGCGTGGAGAAACTGCCGCCCCCGAACGGACCGCGCATCATCCCTGCCGAAGCGTATGGACTGAAGATGGTTTCGATGGGTCTGCTCGTAAAACCGGGTCAGCCGCTGATCTGGCGTGGACCGATGCTCAACTCTGCCATTCGTCAATTCCTCGGTGACGTGGAATGGGGCGAGTTGGATTATCTGATCGTAGACCTGCCCCCCGGAACCGGTGATGCCGCACTCTCACTGGCGCAGGCTCTTCCCTTAAGTGGAGCGGTGATCGTGACCCTGCCACAGTTGGTCTCGCTGGAAGATGCCAGCCGTGGACTTAACATGTTCAAGACGCTGGAAGTGCCGATCTTGGGCGTGGTTGAGAATATGTCATATCTCGAAATGCCAGACGGCTCGCGAATGGACTTGTTCGGTTCGGGTGGCGGCGAAAAACTGGCACAAGCGACCGACACGACCTTCCTCGGCGGCGTGCCGATTGACCAGAACGTGCGCATCGGCGGTGACACGGGCAAGCCGATCGTCGATTCCTACCCTGACTCGCCAGTAGCGAAAGCCTTTACAGACATTGCCATGAAGATCGCGCAAAAGGTCTCGGTGGCGGCGCTGGGCGCGAATAATTCTCTGCCGATCAATATTGTTGAGTAGTTGGGTAGTTTAGTAGTTGGATAGTTTTGTAGTTAAGTAGCCAACCAAATAAGGACAGCCTTCGGGAAATACTCTGAAGGCTGTTTTCTTTCAGTGAGGTGCAGATGGAAAAACGTGCATGGATTCATGTAGTTCCTGAAACAGAAGCCGAGGGCGAACTGGCAGAATACTATCAGCAAGAGTGGGATGCTGAAAAGCAGGGTGTTGATAACATTCTGGCTGTGCATTCGCTCAACCCACCTACTCTGCGAGCACACGCCGACTTGTATCATACGGTGATGCATGCCAAGAGTCCGCTGAGCCGCTCGGAGCGGGAGATGATCGCGGTGGTGGTCAGTGCCATCAACAAATGTCATTATTGAATTGTGCATCATTCGCGCGGTCTGCTGCGATTTACGAAGAAGCCCGAATTGGTGCAAGCCCTGAAAACAGATTACCGCATGGCTGAATTGAAGCCGCGTCAACGTGCGATGCTCGATTATGCCGACAAGCTCACCCGCACACCCTGGGATATGACCGAAGCGGACCTTGCGCCCCTGCGCGAAGCCGGATGGGATGACCGTGCGATCTTAGACATTAACCAAACCACAGCCTATTATGCCTACGTCAACCGGGTGGCAGACGGCTTGGGCGTGGTAGTGGATGAGTACGCGAACCAGCCCGAAGACAAGTAGAGCCGCATTGCTTCTTCTTGCAGTACACTTTAGCCGATAAAGGAGTTTCCCATGCGTATGCGTTCATCCATCCTATTCATTATATTGGCGTTGATCCTTGCGGCTTGCAACATGCCTGCGAAGGAGACACCGCTTGACATCAATCAACTGGCGACCTTTGCGGCACAGACCAAGATCGCGGCAGGGACCGTGGTGGTGGAAACGCCGCAAGCGTTTGCCACATCTCCGGGTGAGACTGCCAGCGTGGGCAGCCCTGCCGCCGTGAGCCCGACCCAAACCGGTACGCCTTGCAACCGCGCCAGCTTTGTTGGCGAAACCGTGCCAGACAATACCAACTTCATCGTGCAAAAACCGTTTACGAAAGTATGGCAGATCAAGAATGAAGGCACCTGCACATGGACGTCGGGGTATCAGCTGGTGTTCGATTCGGGCGAACGCATGGGCGGACCGCTCTCAAAGCCGCTGACGACGGGGAGCGTTGCCCCGGGTGAAAGAGTGGAGATCAGTGTAGACTTGATCGCCCCGGCGTTGGCAGGGACGCATCGCGGGAATTGGAAGATCAAAGATGAGAAAGGTGAAGTCTTTGCGCTTGCCAGTGGACCATTCTGGGTGCAGATCGTCGCCAAGCGCGGCGGCGTGGTGGTGTGGTATGTCTTCAAGCAGGGCGATAGCGCCCCACAGGTGCGAGTGGCTCAATATCTTTTGCGCCAGCAGGGCTATACCAACCTGGTGGTGGACGGTATCTATGGAGCAGAAACCAACGAGAAGGTCAAGAACTTTCAGAATAAGAACGATATCAGTGATGAAGAGAACCAGATCGGACCAGAAACATGGGAGCAGTTGGTCGTCACTGTACAACAAGGGAGTCAGGGCGATGCCGTGCGAGGTTTGCAATTCATCTTGAATAATTCGTTCGGCTACACCCTTGAGATCGACGGGGTCTTTGGTCCGCTGACCACTGAAGCCGTGAAAGACTTTCAGAGTAAGCACGGACTGGCGCCCGACGGCGTGGTGGGTCCGTTGACCTGGCAGGAGTTGGTTGGGAAATGATGAGATTGCTTCGTCGCCAAGAGACTAACAATTAAAGCTAGCCATCCTTGCTTGGCGTACCCGCCTGACGATGAACCGTCAGGCTACTCAACCAAAATCCGCTGAAGCGGATTAGCCGATTTCAATCGGCTTTGTAAAAATAGCGCGGACGTTTACGTCCGTGCGGGCAATGATGAGATTGCTTCGTCGGGCTATCGCCCTCCTCGCAATGACGGATGGACTATACAGCTCTGGCGTGGGCTAAGCCCCCGCCAGAGCTGTATTCGTAGGTATAATCTTCGCCCATGGCTAAAATGCAAAAAGAAACTCAAGCCTATGAGGCTGCCCGCAAGGAATTGATCCGTTGGGGTGGCGTTAGTGCGGCGCTCTATTTCGCTTTCGTGTTGATCTTCCCGTTGTTCCCGTATATTTACCGTGAAGGCAAAATGCTGGATCTGGAAATGATCTTGCGGGATGGCGTGCGTGCGTTGGTGTTCGTGTATATCGTTGGGCTGGCGGTCTTGTTCTATGCCTTCTGGCGCATGCTGCGAGCCTTGCATCACTTCTCGAAGGAACATGCTCAGAAGAGCAATGAATTACGCAAGCTGACGTTGGGACTGGGTCTCTTGAGCGGCGTGATCCTTTTGGGCTTGTACCCGATCACCGCGTTGGATGTGGCGGTGTATGTGGTCAATGCGCGCAACTGGGTGTTGTATGATGCCAACCCCTTGCTCGTGCCGCCGGGCGCCTTCCCCGATGACCCGCTCAGCCAGCTTGCCGGGGAATATGTAGATAAGACCTCACCATATGGTCCGGTGTGGGAGGTGCTTGGGCGCATTCCGGTGCAGCTTGGCATCATGGATATTGGCGCGGGCATCGTTGCCATGAAGATCATCAGCTTGTTGGCGTATGCGGGCATGGCGTATCTGATCGGCTGGTACGGCAAACAGCAAAGCTCAGGTTTCGCCGTCAGCGGGGTAACGGCTATGGCGTTCTTTGCACTCAACCCACTGGTATTGTTGGAGGCGGTCGGCAATGGTCACAACGACATGAGCATGGTCGCCTTCCTGATGCTGGGACTGATCCTATGGCAGCGCGGCAAATGGGCATGGGCAACCGTCGCATTGAGCCTGGCGGCGTTGATCAAACTCCCGGCGTTGATCGTGTTGCCGCTGTTCGGACTCTCGGTGTTGATGGACACCCCCACCTGGAAGGAACGGCTCGTGCGCGCGCTCGCAATGGGAGCGATCATCCTGAGCCTTTTCTTTATCTCGTACCGACTGATGGGACCCTTCCCCGAGGTGTTCTCTGGCATCCTGCAGTCGTTTGGGCGCAGAAGTTTCTCGCCTGCGTATGCGACCTTTGTGATCTTGCGTGAGCTTGCCCCCAGCCTAAGCGGACTGATCTTACCGAACACGCGCAATCTGTTTGCGTTGATCTATGTGGGCATTGCGGTGTTGATGTTGCGCCGTAGGTTGACTTTGCTCGAAGCGGGGTTCCTGGCGTTCTTCTTCCTGATCTATTTGAGCAATGCCTTTCGCATGTGGTACCCGTTGTGGTTCATGCCGTTTGCGGCGTTGAATTTGAACTCGCGCACGTTCTGGCGCAGCTTTCTCTTTAGCTTGAGCGTGGAGTTTAGTGTTCTTAGCTATTACATTTTATGGCGTTGGCATTGGCGCTATTGGGAGTGGGGGCTCACCGGTCCGCTGGCGCCGTATTGGGATTACTTCAAGATCATGACGCCGTTCACTGTCTCGTGGGTGTTTACGTTGCCGTTCATGGGAGATTTGGTGGGATGGTTGAGGGATAAGAAGAGGTATGCGGAAGAGCTATGGGTTTGATAGTTTGATAGTTGAAAAGTTGGAAGGTTAGAAGGTTGATTGCTACATGGTCTCTCAGCTCCCATGTCGATATTTTGGCGAGGTGTCGAGTAGAATTAAGGGGAACGTGAAGTGATAGCATCTAGGTATTTAACGGAACGATCATGCGCCCCATCCCATTAACTCTTGCCCCCTTTTTTCAAGAATATGACTTCGCAAGTTTGAATCAACAGCGTGATTCAGCCACGATCATCGAGCGCGCTCTGCGCTTTGGGTCGCGTTCGGAATTGCACTGGCTGTTCTCCACCTATTCCCACACGCAAGTGACGGAGTGGGTAAAGGCGTGGGGTAAATATGCCCTACCCGAACCGCACCTGACTTTCTGGCGTTTGATGTTGGAGATCGAAACCCCATGAGTGAACTGCATTGGAATACCATCACGCCCGTCATGCGAAACATCATGACCACGTTCTCAACAAGCCCGCTGGCGAAAGAATTTTATCTGGCAGGCGGAACGGCATTGGCTTTGCAAGTGGGACACCGCCTCTCGGTTGACCTCGATTTTTTCTCGCCGACCCAGAGTGATATTCCTGCGCTGACCGAAGCCCTGCGCAGCACCTTGAAAGATCATACACCTGTCTTATCGGATAGTTCGTGGGGAAACCTTGTTTTTCTAGCAGATAATGTACGCGTAGGGTTTTATGGTTATGGCTATCCGTTGGTGAGTCCCCTCTTAAAAACAGGGACCGTTGAACTCGCCAGCGTGGAAGATATCGGCTTGATGAAAATGGACGCCTTGCTCGCCCGTGCAAGCCGGAAGGATTTTCTTGACCTCTATGTCATTTGCCAAAGTATGACCTTGCGTAATCTGTTTGCACTAGCTCCGAAGAAATATCCTTCGGTACGAGATTTTGAATCACAGGTGACGCGTCACATGGTTTACTTTGAGCGCGCCGAGCAGGAAAAACCTATACCGCTGATTGAAGCGGTGGAATGGGAAACCGTGAAGAACTGGTTTCGAACGCAAGCCAAAGAGATCGGGAGTAGCTGGTTGGAATAAAGCGATTGGGATGCAATCACAAAAAAACGTCCGGGAGCACAATGGCTCGCGGACGTTTTTTGTTGCAATCAATCTCTTAGCGCAGGATGACCCACAGGGCGTGGATGACGCCGGGGATGCCGCCGATGAGGGTGGCAACGATGTTGATCCAGAAGTCGTTGTCGATCTTGCCGTTCTTCATGTAGACGGCGAGGGGCGGGATGAAGAGCGCGACGATGATTTGCAATACTTTGTTATCCATTGTGTTTCTCCTTTGGGGTGGGTGGTTGAGAACAGGCTGATTATATCCAGTATTGAGGCTTGTATCGAGAGTCAAATTCCTTATAATGAAAAGTGGAACCAACTCACAGGGGCGTGTATTTCTGTTAATAGAGGAGACCTGTATGACACCGCCTTATAAGCTCAAAGCTCCCATTATTGTAGACGTATACCAGGGAGAGTATCCCATCAAATGGACGCAGATGGACCCGCTGCCCTATCGCGCCATCCTGCAAGTTACGAAGGGACACTTTCACCAAGATGAGAAATGTGCGGCGTATATTCAAGAGTGCAATGCGCTGGGTATTAAGTATGGTTTGTACCATTTCCTTTTCCCCAATAACATCACCGAACAGGTGGAGATGTTCAAGCGCGGGGTGGATGCAGTGGGCGGGCTGGGGCACTTCCCGCCGGTGATCGATGTGGAGTATGAGCCTAGGAAGGCAAAGAAAGGGCAGGTGGATAATATGCCGCGCAACAAAGCCTGGGCAGAGCAGGTAAAGAAATGCCTTGACCTGGTTGAAGCCTGGTGCGGTGAGAAGCCCATGATCTATACCAGCCGCAATTTCTGGTTCTATGTTTCAAATGAGATCAGTGGACGCCCGCCCGAGTGGACGAATGATTATCCGCTGTGGGTAGCGTGGTACCCGAAGAAAAGCATCATTGACGGGTTGAATGCGCCCAGCGCCAACCGCATGCCGGTAGGCTGGGATGCCTGGGACCTGTGGCAATATAGCGAGAGCGGACGCACCGACGGCTACCTTGCCAATGATATGAATATGATCTCGCCTGAATACAAAGCTATTCTGGACGCACGTTTCCCGTAGGAGGTGTAAGATGCCAAAATATCAACTTAAGACTCCGTTCATTTGTGATGTGTCGGAAGGTGCGGGGGTTATCCCGTGGGCAGAGCTGAACCCGAAGCCTTACCGCGCCATTATGCGGGCTTCTGCCAAGTTTAAGGATGGGGTGCGGCGAGAGGATAAACGGGTGGTGAGCCATGCCGCACAATGCCGCGCGCTGGGGATTAAGATCGGGCTGTATCATTTTCTGCGCCCCAACAATATTAGCGAGCAAGCCAA
This sequence comes from Anaerolineae bacterium, assembly GCA_017303655.1. GTDB lineage: Bacteria > Chloroflexota > Anaerolineae > Anaerolineales > Villigracilaceae > Villigracilis. Next base: position 1,478 of record JAFLCE010000049.1, on the reverse strand, counting down.
GTTGTTCTTGAGTGTGTGGAACAAAGTCGGCGGCGCAGATATGCCCCCAGTTTTGGATGTGGAGGTGATGCTGCCGAAGAAGCAGCCGGGGGTTCGGCTCATCACTACCGAAGATTGGGCGGGGCATGTGAAGGTTTGGCTGGACCTGGTGGAAGCCGGAACGGGCATTCGACCGATGATCTACACCAATCAATTGTATTGGACGCAAACCTTTAGCCGTAAAGGCAAGCCGCCGGTATGGGCGAACAAGTATCCGTTGTGGGTGGCGTGGTACCCGCACTCGCAATTTGTGGATGCCAACCCGGTGCCCGCCCCCGCCTTGATGCCCGCCGGTTTTGGCAAGTGGGCGCTATGGCAATACAGCCAGACCGGGATTCTGGATGGGCACATGGCAGAAGATTTGAATACGATCTCGCCGGAATATAAAGCTATATTGAATGCGCAATACGGCTAGCGTGCGAAGGTAGGTTCCTATAATAAAAGTCACCCGCAGGAGTTGCGGGTGACTTTTATTATCAGTATGAGAGATATTTAGTCGGTAGGCTCTTCTGTGGGGGTAGGTTCTTCGGTGGGAGCGGGTTGCTGCTCTCCTTCTTCATTATCGTTATTGTCGTTGGGGTTGGGTTGCGGAGCGGGGTTGCAGATCTCTCCGCCGTTGAAGTCGAACTCGTTGACGAGTTCTTCACTGATGAAGACTTGTACCCCGGCAGGCGGTGCATAGGAAGGGGGCGGATAGTTGCAGGTGAGCACGCTGGGGTTATTGGCAGCAGGCGCGCAGTTGACCGGGTAGCCGTTGAAGGTGACTTTGAAGGTGGCGGGGTCGTAGGCGGGGGCGTCTTCGGCGATGCTGAAGTTGACGTAGCCAGCGACGTTATCGCAGGTGGTGAAGGCTCCGGTGAGGTAGGGCTTCAATGGGGCGGGGTCGGTAGCGGCTTCGGTGGGAGGCGCAGGTTCTTCCGTCGGTTCTTGTGTGGGTTCTTCGGTGGGAGCGATTGAGCTAGAGGCGGAGGCGCCGCCCGGGCAATACTGTGCCTGCACTTGGGGAAGCGTCATGGTAACAAACTCAGTGATTTGTTTATCATAAAGATCGAAGGTATGGACGCCGGTTGGGCAGACGAGCGTACACACAAAGCCCCCAGAAGGCGCATCTGCTTCAAGTTGAATAAAACTCTGACACTTGAAATTACCGGACACGGCAGGACCCTCTGCTGTTAAAACATTTTGTGGGCGGCTGCAGCCCCAGGTTCGGCACGCCATGATGAAGAATAGGAAGAACGAGTAAAACAAGATCCTTTTGCGGTTGGTGTGCATTGATTTCTCCTGTATGGCTAAGGTTTGATGTTGTGGATTAAGTCGTTGAAAGAACACTATTTGGGTGTAGGAGTTATGGGGGGATTAGCTAATAGCTAACAGCTATTAGCTATTAGCCATTAGGGGTTGGGGTTGTTGGGGTTATTCGGGTCGTTGGGATTATTGGG
>JAFLCE010000048.1 GCA_017303655.1 Anaerolineae bacterium | reverse complement strand
TTTGAGCGTGGACGGCGAATCCTTTGACAAAGTTCTCGTGACCACGTCTCCGAATCTGATGGCGAAGTTATGCCCTGACTTGCCCGAATCCTATTTGAAGGGATTGCTCGAATTGAAGTCGATGGGCGCGGTGGTGATGACGCTCTCGCTCAAGCATTCGATCTCGAAGGATGGCTATTACTGGTTCAACGTGCCGAAGGAGGAGGGCTATCCCTTCCTTGCGCTGGTGGAGCACACGAACTTTGTTTCGAAAGAAAATTTCGGCGGTGACCATATCGTCTATGCGGGCGATTATCTCGAATTGGGTCACGAGTATTTTGACATGACGGATGAGCAATTGCTGGAGCGCTTTATTCCCGCGTTTGAGAAATTCAACCCCGAATTCAAGCGCGATTGGGTCAATAAGATTTGGGTACACAAAACAAACTATGCCCAGCCCGTTCCCTTAGTTGGACATTCCAAAAACATCCCCGCTATTCAAACGCCCATCGAAGGCTTGTACTTCGCTTCGATGAGCCAAGTCTACCCGTGGGATCGCGGTACGAATTTCGCCGTAGAGATCGGCAGAAAAGCCGCGAGGCTTATGAAGTAAGTAACTTAAAACAGCATGAAGAAAAACTTCATGCTGTTTTTTTATCAGGAATATATCAAGCCATTCACTTTGCGCTATGCGGAACACGCCGCAGAGCATCCCAGCCAGAGTAAATCAATGTGAAGGCAATGGACAGAAGGACGCATAATAAAATAAGCAGTCGCCAATCCAGCAAGGTCTGCAAAATGGTCTGCCCGCCAACATTGGTTCCAGAAATGGTTTTTGACGAGTTGATACTTGGCAACAAGCTCGGTGCAGTCGAAGTATTGTTTCTCCACGGTGGTCCTCCGCCAGGGCGGGTAAGAATGGCAACCTCGGGCGCGGTTGACTCCCATTGGCGAATAAACCCCACAATAGCTTGAATATCTGTTGCAGTCATACGATCACCCCAAGTAGGCATGGCTGTTCCGGGAACGCCTGACGTAATGATCTGTTGAATAGCTTGATCGTTTGTTTCGGTCAGGAACGATCGAACATTGAGCGATGGCGCGCGTGGCGTGCCCTGACCCTCAGGTCCGTGGCAGCGTGAGCAGTTCGCCGCATAGAGTTGAGTTCCTAAGGCCAGACTCTCTTCAGTAACAGGAATGGGAACATCTGGTGCGGGGATGGTTCCGAGTGGAATTTCATCCCAACGTTGGACAAGACTCACAAGTGCAGTGATATCTTCGGGGGCAAGGATATTGCTCCAACCTGCCATGAGCGTGCCTGTATTGCCATACGTAATGATGCGGGTAATTTCCTCTGCAGTTTTCTCACGAACAACAGGGTCATTCAATGCGGGTGCAATGCCTGTACCAAGACCATCGGCTCCGTGACAAGAGACGCAGTTGGCGGCAAAGAGTGTGACCGCAGCTTGCAGTGTTGCCCCATCGGGTAAATTACCGACCTCGGCAAGCAAAGCAGGGTCTACTTCGGTGGTGAAAGGAATTAATGGCGCCAGCCCGAGGTTGACGACACGATCCCCCGTCGCACCCCAATCGCCGCGCAAGATCAGCAGAACCAGTTCGTCGATCTGATAATCCCCGAGCGCCCCGCCGTCTTCGATCGACCAGGCGGGCATGGCAGTTTGGTAACGTCCGCGCGCGATGGTTTTATAGAGGTCTTCATAGGGCATGCTAAGCAAGGCGGGATTATTCAGCGGCGGGGTCGCGCCGATGCCTTCGCTGCTCAAGCCGTGACAGACAGCGCAGTTTTCGGCATAGAGGGTCATGGCTTCATCCAATTGAAGCGCAAGCACTTCATCCTGCGCCTGCACAATGCGGACAGGTTCGTTGAGAATGTAATAGCCGAGGGCAGAGACGATCAGGAACAAAGAGCCCAAGCCTATGAAAGATTCGATCAAGAAAGAATGTTTTGTGTTCATGGCGGCTCCTGTTACGGGTAAACAACTTGTGCGGTTTCGTAGGTTTGGCGTTGAGTGAGATTCCCCGTATCCACTTTGACTTCGCCATTTTCAATGGTGAGGGCAAACAAGTCGAGTGGACGCGGCGCAGGCGGATTCTCCACGATACCTTGTTGGTCAAACTGTGAGTTATGACACGGACAGACAAATTTCTGTGCAGTGGAGTCCCACGGGACGGTGCAGCCAAGATGTGTGCAGCGATGATAGACAGCTAAAAAGCCGCCATCTCCAATGCGGACGATATAGAAACGTCCGTTCGGGATGTGGGTAACGGAATTGGGCGGGAAGTCATCCACCAAGCCTGCGGTGATGACGGAGCCGAATTCACCTTCGACTAATCGTGGTTGGAGATAGGCAAGGAAAACGCCCGCTGTTTCGAGAGCTGCAACTCCGCCAAGGAATGCCCAGGCGATTTTGAGAAAGTCGCGGCGAGAGAGATTGTTTGGGGTGATTGTTTCAGTCATATCAGTATCCAGTAATCAGTAATGGGTAGATGGTAACTATGTAACTAATCAACTACCCAGCTATTAAACTAATGAACCACAACAGGCATATTCCATGGGAGGTAAAGGCTCATGCCAGGTCCGCGGAAGAAGATGCCGATGAGAGTGAGGACGATGAATGCCGTAAAGATGAATGTGGCTATGAACAGCACGCGTTCTTCGGTATCGGCTTGGTATTTTTTGCTCATCCATTCATCGAGGAGAATGAGCGGAAGCAGGATGACGACAAGCGGAATCAGTCCGTTTGAAAGCAAGGTGTTCCAGGTTGGGAGCCATTCTGTCCAGTTGAGCACATATTCATCGAGCAGCACCCAAATGGGAGTGGCGATCAAAGCCAGTCCGGCTGCAAGCAAGGTGAGGGCACGTCCGCGATTCGAGCGGAAGTAGATGCCTACGCTTGCGAGGTTCAGGTCAAAGAATGGGAGGAGGAAGATGCCGACCACCACGATACTTGGAATGACGATCGCTCCAACCAGCGGGTGGAAGTGCAGCAGAAGTTCCTGCAAACCCATAAAGTACCATGGCGCTTTGGCAGGGTTGGGAGATAAGGCTGGGTTGGCGATTCCTTCCAATGGAGCCGGAACAAACATGGAGAAGAGCAGAAGCGCGGAAGTCCACGCGAGGGCGAAGATCAATTCTTTATGTACAAGATTCGGGATGGTGGTCACGCGTTCGACTTTATCCACTTCAATTTGATTCGCAGATTTCGGACGCGTCAGACCGCCATCTTTGCGGACACGCCAAAAGTGATACATCATCAGCCCGAAGATGGCGAGCGGAATAAATGAAATATGCATCGAGTAGAAATTAAGTAAGGTGTTCGCGCCTACTTCAGGTCCACCGAGGATGAGTTGGGTAAGCCAACTGCCGACGAGCGGGACATAACTGATGATACTTGTGCCAACCGTGATCGCCCAAAATGCAAGTTGATCCCACGGGAGCAAGTAGCCGGTGAAGTTTGCACCAAGCACCAGCAAAAGCATGGCAACGCCAATCAGCCAATTCAACTCACGCGGTGGGCGATACGCTCCAGTGACAAAAACGCGGATTAGATGAAGTACTGCCACAACAATGAGCAGGTTCGCGCTCCAGTGGTGCAGGTTGCGGATCAGTTCACCGAACCAAACGTTGGAGTTGATCTCGAGAATATCGAAATACGCTTGCGGCGCAGCCGGTGTGTAGTTGTTGAGCAGAATGATGCCTGTGAAACCGAGGATGGTCATGAGCAGGGCAGAGAGTCCACCCAAGCCCCAGGTATATGTCCATTTGAGAGTGGAGACTTCCACTTTAGAGGGATGGATGTGGAGGATGAGGCTGTCCACCACCATGCGGATTCGTCCGCGGTCATCTTCGGGGATGCCTTCAGGCACAAGTTTTTCGCGCATGCGCTGGAAGATAGAAGGTTCGGGTTGGGGTGTTTGTTCGTCCATGATGAGTTTCCTGATAGTTGCAGTTGAAATTGATTGCCTCATTTTTAGCAAGTGGACTTAATGGATGAAAAAAGGATCTGTGAAGATTTGGTAAAGAAGCTATCCCTCAAAATCGTTTCAAAATCTTGAACTGCTCTTTACGGTCTCTTTACATTGAAAAACTATCATGCTGTCATCGTTGCGAAACGCAATGAAATCAAACTAACAAACAACCTCTGAAAACAAGGAGAACCTCATGTTCAATAACTTCAAAAATATTCTGATCGGCGTCCTTTCGGCTGTCATTGTGATCGCCATCGGCGCAAGCGCGTATACGGCTTTTGCATCTAATGCAACAGCGCCCATTTCAACCCCTGATGCCTCTGTCGTGGTTAGCAATGGCTATGGAAACGGGAACGGGGATGGGACAGGCACAGACCTCACTACCATCCCAGTTTCGGATCTGAATGCGGAGGAGACTGCCGCCCTGCTCTATATGCGTGAAGAAGAAAAACTTGCGCGCGATGTGTACAATGCGCTCTCTACCGTTTGGGGACAACCCACCTTCTCAAACATTGCCTCCAGCGAACAGCAACACATGGATCAGATCAAACTTCTACTGGACCGCTACGGTCTGACCGACCCCGCGCTTGATCCTGGTAAATTCACCGACCCTACGCTGCAAGCGTTGTACAATCAACTCGTCGCACAAGGTTCTGTGTCACTGGTGGATGCTCTCAAAGTGGGTGCTGCCATCGAAGAGATCGATATTCTGGATTTGCAAGCCCGCCTCGCTCTCACCGATAATGCAGACTTACAACTGGTCTTCAATAACCTGATGAATGGTTCATATAGTCACTTGAACGCTTTCGCGGGAGTATTGACCCAGCAGATTGGCGAAGTATATCTTCCGCAGTATCTCACTGCGGAAGCGTATCAAGCCATTGTTACAGGTGGAATGGGGAATGGCAACCAGGGTGCAAATGGAAAAGGTAACAGCGGAGGAAATGGTCAGGGTGGGCAGTCCGCTCAGGGTCAGGTAGGAAGCGGTGTTCCGCAGGCGAATACTGCGGGCGCAGTCAACGTCCACGGCGTTGTCAATTCCTATGATGGTATGGGAATCAGTATCACCACCGACGATGGGCAAGCTCTGTATGTGGACACGGGCAACATGCGCTACAGTCAGTCGCTCGGGTTCGCGCCGCAGATCGGCGAAGGCGTAACAGTGCTGATGTTCATGGGTGACCAGGGTACGAATAGCGCGATCTCAGTCACGATGGATGCAACTGGAATGACCTACACCTTCCGCAGTGAAACGGGGCAGCCACTTTGGGCTGGCGGGAATGGCAAAGGTAATGGAAGAGGGAACATGCCCTAAACGGCACCCGGCATTTTTTAGCGATTACAATCAGCATGAAGTTTAACTTCATGCTGATTGTTTATTAGAAAGAAACCATGCACCCATCTTTTATAAAACCCCGTTATGACTCCGGCGGCTTTGCCGGAACGCCACAGCGCATTCAAGAAACATTTGCTTCCAAAGAATATGATGCAGTTGTGCTCTTTTTTGTGGATGCCTTCGGCTGGCGTTTCTTTGAACGTTTTCAAGAAGCGCCATTCATCAAACGCCTTGGCAAACACGGCAAGGTCGAAAAGCTGACTTCACAATTCCCATCCACCACGGCGGCGCATGTGACCACGATGCACACAGGGCTGAACGTCGGGCAAAGCGGCGTGCATGAGTGGTATTACTACGAACCGCTGGTTGACCGTGTCATCGCGCCTTTGTTGTTCTCGTATGCCGCAGATGGGAAAGGTCGCGACTCGCTCGAGAACAAGATCAAGCCAGAAGTGCTCTACCCAAAAGGGATTTTCTACCCTGCATTGAGTGCCATGGGCGTCGAGTCGTTCAACTATGGCATCCGCGATTACACGCCTTCCTCCTACTCCAAAGTCGTGATGCAAGGTTCCGAGATCCGCTCCTTCAAAACACTTTCCGAAGCGTTGGTCAATATCGGTCTGCGGTTGGAAAAACAAACCAAGCCAACCTACATCCATCTCTATTTCGACAAGATCGACGCCGTCGCGCATGAATATGGACCCAACTCGCAGCAAGCCGAAGCCGAGATCGAGACGTTTTTGTTGATGATGGAAAATTACTTCGACAGAGTCTTCGGCGGCAAAAAGCGGATTCTCTTCCTCATGACCGCGGATCATGGCATGTGTGAAGTTGATCCACAAACGACGGTTTATCTCAACACTGACAGAGAGTTTGCGGGCGTCGAACGGTTCATCCGCTCCAACAAACGCGGGCATCTCATCGTCCCGGCTGGCTCGGCAAGAGATATGTTCATGTACATCAAACCCGATATGCTCGCTGAAGCGCATGCCTTCTTTGAAAAACGTCTCGCAGGCAAAGCAGATGTGGTCAAAACTGAAATGCTCATCACAGACGGTTACTTTGGAGCAGATGTATCAGAACGCTTCCGTGAGCGGGTCGGAAATCTTGTTCTTTTGCCGTATCGCTATGAATCGGTCTGGTGGTATGAAAAAGAAAAATTCGAAATGAAGTTCCTCGGTCACCACGGCGGGCTGACTCCGCAAGAGATGGAGACGGTGCTGTATTCGCTGGAAGTTGGGTAAAAATCCGTTACAAGGAGGCGTCTTTTCAATATGATCCCCTCAGAAGAATTAAATCCCCTGATCTTGTCTGCCTTTACCAAAGAAATTACTTGGTTGGAGGCTTCCAACCGGTATTCATTGGGTGAATTTATTGAGACGTTCTTTCAAACGCGCGCACGCACGCAAGAATTACTAGAAGGCTTGAGCGACTCTCAAGTGGCTTTTGCTTCAGACGTCCATCCCTTTTGGACGATTAGCGAATCGATCACGCATCTAATCCATACCCAGGGGTTTTACCTCAATACCTTGTTAGATATCGCCACAAGCCAATTGCCGCATGTCGTAGAAGCCGCACGCGGATTTGGCGAAGGCGCCAAACAAAATATACCTGCCGAGCAATTACGGAAAAATTTAGAGTTTGCCACGGAGCAGATCCACACTGCCATCGAAGGTACACGTAACACTCATGACCCAAAGAAGACTCAGAACAATCAAGTCTTTGGTGTTTGCTCCTACAAGACTTGGGTATTACTCCTGCTTGCCCATGAAGTCGATCACATCCGCCAGATTGCAGCGATGCGGAGTGTGGCAAGGACAAATGCATAACGCAGTATGGCAATAAAAAACAGCCTCGAATTTTTTCGAGGCTGTTTTGTTTAGTAAAACTAAATATCCAGGTTTCTCACGCTCTTGGCATGGGTCTGAATGAACTTCTTGCGTGGGTCTACGGCGTCGCCCATGAGCATATCGAAGGTACGGTCGGCTTCGGCGGCATCGTCCACCGTCACTAGCAGCAAGGTACGGTTGGTGGGATTCATGGTCGTATCCCACAACTGGTCGGGGTTCATTTCACCCAAGCCTTTATAGCGCTGAAGGTTGGCTTTATCACCGATCTCTTTGATCGCCTTGTCCTTTTCCTTGTCGCTATAAACATACTTGACCGTGTTCTTGTATGCAATGCGATACAAGGGCGGTTGGGCGATGTAAAGATGACCATCTTCGATCAAGGCGGGCATATAGCGGAAGAAGAAGGTCAACAACAGTGTACGGATATGACTGCCGTCCACGTCGGCATCGGTCATGATGATGATACGTCCGTAGCGCAGACCTTCGAGGCTGAAGTTATCGCCAATGCCGGTTCCCAACGCTGAGATGAGCGCCTTGACTTCGTTATTACCGAGGATCTTATCAAGGCGGGCGCGCTCGGTGTTGAGGATCTTACCGCGCAACGGCAAGATCGCCTGGAAGTGACGGTCTCGTCCCTGTTTGGCGGAGCCACCTGCCGAGTCACCTTCCACGATATAAAGTTCGGTCTTGGAAGTATCACGCTCGGAGCAGTCTGCCAGTTTACCGGGCAAGGTCAACGACTCAAGCGCAGACTTGCGGATGACGAGATCACGCGCCTTACGCGCCGCATCACGCGCACGAGCAGAGGTGAGACATTTCGCAATGATGGCTTTCGCCGCCTGCGGATTCTCTTCGAGGAAGGTCATGAACGATTCGCCCACTACTTGAGCGACATACGTCTGCACTTCGGGGTTCATCAACTTGACCTTGGTCTGCGATTCAAATTGCGGACCAGGATGCTTGACCGACACAATAGCGGTCAGACCTTCGCGAGTATCGTCACCAGAGAAGTTCGGGTCGGCGTCTTTGAGGAGTCCGCTCTTGCGGGCATAATCATTGATCACGCGGGTGAGCGAGGAACGCAGACCGGTTAGGTGCGTACCGCCGTCGATGGTGTTGATGGTATTTGCAAACGAATAGACCGACTCAGTGTAGGCATCCGTGTATTGGATGGCGGCTTCGATGCCGATGTTCTCAACTTCTTTTTCAACATGCACCACAGAGTGCAAGTTCTCGCGATTGCGATTCAAATAGCGGACGAAAGAAGTAATACCGCCTTCGAAATGGAAGGTCATTTCACGGTCGGCGCGTTCATCCACGAACTTGAGGGTGATGCCGCGTGTGACGAATGACATTTCGCGGAAGCGTTGCACGAGCGTATCGAAACGATAGTCGATGTCTTCCGTGAAGATTTGTTTGTCGAACTTGAAGGTCTGAGTGGTGCCGGTATCTTCTTTATCGACTTTGCCGACCTGCTTGATCGCGCCCTGTGGAATGCCGCGCTTGTATTCTTGCTTCCAAAGTTTTCCGTCGCGTTTGATCTCGGTCGTCGTCCACTCGGAGAGGGCGTTCACGGCACTGATACCCACACCGTGCAAACCGCCGGAGACTTTGTATCCGCCGCCGCCGAATTTACCACCGGCACCGATTACAGTCATGACCACATCCACGGTTTCCATCGGCTTGCCATTCGCATCCTTCTTGGAGGGATGCGGACCGACCGGAATACCACGTCCGTTGTCTTGCACGCTGACGCTGCTATCTTTATGGATAGTGATATCGATCCGATTACAGAAGCCAGCCAGCGCTTCATCGATGGCGTTATCAACCACTTCATAAACAAGGTGGTGCAGCGCCTTAATGTCGGTACCACCCACATACATACCTGGGCGTTTACGAACATGCTCAATACCTTCCAGCGCTTGAATTGAACTTACATCATACTTTGTATTATCAGCCACACAATCCTCCAAATACCTGCGATGAATGGGAAGTTCCCATCATCATGCTTGTTTTATCACACTATTCGGGCGAAGTTTTTCCAACACAGCCCGTACCCATGCGCTCATTTCATAATAATAAATAAAACTACCTGCCAGCAAGGCGGTGGTCACAAAAGAGTGACCGAAAATTCCCAAGACGGTGAGCCAGGAATCCAACGCCGGGAGTTTCCACAAAAGGCTCAACCCATACGAAAGCAGGAAGATCGTCAACACAAACAAACTGCTGTTGGGGAGCGTAAAACGGGTCAACTGTAAACTGCTCAACATCGAGGTCAGCACATTTTGTCTGCTCAAGAACACGCCATGTGCCCAGAAGAAAAATGGCACGATCACCCACATCGAAGCCAACGCCAGGAACAACACCACCAAGTTAACCAGCACAACGCTGATCTGAGCCGCAACATATAAGATCACCATCAACGGCATGACTAGAACTATCAAGAGCAAATTCCCAAGGATGGAGATCAATACCGTTTGGAAAACTGCATGAAACGGGCTGACAGAGGTGATCTTATCAGTCAGTGCCGCCGAGGCTACCGCTCGAAAGTAAAGGGCGCCGCCCACCCATCCGATGAGTAACAAGAGGAAAAACCAGAATGGGAAACTAATGAAGCTGATCTGCAAAGCATCCGGATTTCCTACCGGGGTGGAAAAAACTTCCCGGTCCGCTGTGAACAGGCTTGAGATCCCGATCGGAAGCGTACGTAGAATGGAAAATAAGTTGAAGGATTCCGTCACCTTCTCGTACATATCCAGCCGCGCGCGGATATCTTCCATTGGAATTTGCGCAGCCTTCCACAAAAGGACCAGGTCTGGCTCCATCGATTTGAACAGGGCATCCATGCGTAGGCGCGGACCCAGCCACAAGAACAGATTCAAGGCAAAAGGCAAAAGAATTGCTGTAATATGTCCGGCAACCGCATCAAACCCGGCTTTGATGGATTGTATAATGCCAGGCGGCGGGGGCAGGTTTTCAATGCGCGAAACTTCCATAACATTATGATTCTACCATATTGAAACGCCCTCAAGTTCGGGTCTTAAGCCCCTTTTTCTCTAAAAATCCCATGCCGATGCGGCACTATCCGTCAAAATTATGCTCTTCCTGTTACAATGCCAGCATGCAGGCAACTCGCTCACATTTACCTTCTATAGACCGGTTGGGGATGTTGCTCGCCTCGGTCTTGCTCTCGTTCGCGTTGACGAAATTCATTCAATCGCCCAGCCTCACCCTAACACTGAGTTTGCCGGGGTTCTATTATGCATTGCCCATCACACTCGGCACGCTTATGACTCTCGCCGCCGCGGCTCTGACTGCCACCGGCATGGATTGGCTGACCCGCGATCATCCCTCTTTGGGCAATCGGTCTAACCGCAAATACTTGCTCCTGCCCACCCTTGCGACCTTCGTGATGGGCACTCCGCTTACCCTGCTGGCAGATAGCTCTGCCTGGTGGTTGGGGTTTGCTTTTGGTGCAGTGATTTTATTGGCAGTTTGCCTGGCAGAGTACATCGCCATTGACCCGACATCCCCTTTGTTTGGATTGGCACGCGCGGGGCTTACAGCCGTGGCATATGCCTTGTTCCTTATCCTTGTGACGTCGCTGAGATTTTCGGGCGCGCGCATGGTATTGATCATTCCATCAATCTTGCTAGTTGCCGGGTTGATCGGTCTGCGCATTTTGCATTTAGATGGCGAAGACCGCTGGGACTTTCCTTGGGCGATCGGCATCGGCTTGGTGTGCGCGCAGATCGGAGCAGGCTTGCATTACTGGCCACTTTCACCGGTGCAATTTGGGGTAGCGCTCACTGGTCCGCTCTATGCGTTGACCATGTTCTCTGCCAGCATCACCGAAAACATTCCCGTGCGTCGCGCGATGGTGGGACCAGCCATCATTGTAGGTGCAGCCTGGGTCGCCGCCATCTTTTTGTAATATGCACAGCCTTTCCCTTACGAACGAACAACTTCAACAGATGATCTCACACGTCGATGCACACTTGCCAATGGAAGCTTGTGGGCTTTTGGCAGGACGCGGCTCGAGCGTGGAGTCCGTTTTGGTGGTGACGAATCAGGCACAAAGTCCGGTGCGATTCGTGATGAATCCCATCGAGCAGTTAAACGCCTTTGATTGGATCGACTCACATGGGCTGGACCTCATCGGCATCTTTCATTCGCATCCAACCGGACCTGAAACAGTTTCCCCCACCGACATCGCCGAATCCGCTTATGACGTGGTTCAAGTGATTCTTGCGCGTGTACATGGCATCTGGCACCCGCGCGGGTTTTGGATCGAAAACGGCTCGTACCGTGAAGTGACTTTACAGATCGGTTCGTCAAGTAACCAACCTTAGGGTTGTGTGTTTTTACGTCTGCATATTTAGTTCAAATTTATAAACCAACTCTTGGAGGAGTTTTAATGCAAATTGTCTTGGACATTCTGGCGATCGTGTTGGCATATTTGCTAGGTTCGGTCCCATTTGGTTTGTTGGTCGTAAAACTAAAAACAGGAAAAGATATTCGTGAAGTGGAAAGTGGGCGCACCGGCGGGACGAACGCCATGCGTGCCGCTGGTTTTTGGGCGGGGTTCGCCACCGCCATGCTGGATATTTTAAAAGGGGCAGGTGCCGTTTGGCTGGCAAGATGGATCACGCCAGACACCCCAATTGTGCATGTGATTGCACCGATTGCGGCGATTCTCGGTCACAACTACTCGATCTTTTTGGGTGAACGCGATGAGAACGGAAAATTCCGTTTGCGCGGCGGGGCAGGCGGAGCGCCTTCGGTTGGCGGAGCCATGGGCTTGTATCTCCCGTCGATCTTGATCGTGCTGCCACTAGGCATGTTGACCTTTTTCACCATCGGCATTGCTTCGATCACGACGATGGCAGTAGCGTTATATTCCACTCTGGCGTTTGCTTATTTCGCCTCGCAAGGAATCATCCCCTGGGATTATGTCTGGTACGGACTTGGTGCGGAGCTGTTATTGATCTGGGCACTGCGTCCAAATCTCAAACGGCTTTTTGAAGGCAATGAGCGTATCGTCAAATACAGTTTGAATGGCTGGCTGCGAGCAAGGAAAGAAAAGAAAGACCAGGCATAAGAAACTTCAAAAGGGCAGGGATTTTCCTGCCCTTTTTTACTCTTGACAAACTAGAGTATTTACTCTAAAATATTAGAGTAAATACTCTAGGAGAACAAAATGACAACTCGCGAAAAGATCCTCGACACGGCACTGACCCTCTTCAACAACGAAGGGACTGCCGCCGTCAGCACCAATCACATTGCCGAGGCGGCGGGCATCAGCCCGGGTAATTTGTATTATCACTTCAAAAACAAAGAAGAGATCATTCGCGAATTATTCGAGCGTTTGTTCGCCGCCACAGATGAAGGCTTCAACCTGCCCGAAGACACACTACCCACTCTCGAAGACCTTCAGGAATATGTTCGCGCGAATTACAAAATTCTCTGGAAGTATCGCTTTATCTATCGAGAGTTGGCTGCCCTGCTGCGCAGCGATTCGGAATTGCGAACAAACTTTTTAACCTATCGCAAACGCGGCTTTGAAGGCTTCGACCAATTGTTCACTGCCTTCGTTTCCGCTGGAGTATTACGCAAACCCGCAAAAGCCGAAGCCGTTGAATATCTGGCTGAAACCTGCTGGCTCATCACCGAGTTCTGGTTGAACAGCCTTGAGATCAGCGGCAAAACCGTCAACGAAACGCACATGGAACGCGGCGTGCAGTTGATGATGCACACTCTCGAACCATACATTCAATAGGAAAAAATCATGTCTCAAGCAAACTTTCGCAAACTGGCTGGTATCTTTTTTATCGTTGGCGCTCTTCTGGTAAACATCCCCTACACCCTGCTCATCATGAACTTTGACTATCCCGATATTCTGCGCTTGCCAACCGCAGAAATCCTCACCCGCTTTCAAGCAGGCGGCGACGCGCTCATCTACACCTGGCTCGCCTTCGCGTGGGTGGGTCTGCCCATGTTCGTCGGCGCGATCATGCTCAAAGCGATCCTTGCAGAAGAAAACTCTCCTTTTCTAGAAACCGCGACGACCTTTGGCGTACTCGGATTTATCGTCCAAGTGATCGGATTGCTGCGCTGGGTCTTTGTCGTCCCCATCCTCGCGCGCCTCTTCACCGCGCCCGAAGCGGACTCAGCCACCCAAGCCTCTATAGCCGCTGTATTCATTGCCGTCCACCAATATGGCGGCGTCATCCTCGGCGAGCATCTCGGACAATTCTTCATCATCCTATGGATGTCCATCATTAGCTGCATCATTCATAAATCCAAGATGTTCAGCAAATGGGTCACCTGGCTGGGCTGGTTTGCCTCCGCCATTTACATCCTCGCGCAGACTGAACTCTTCGCAACTGCCATTCCCTCCTTCCCCGTTGTCGAATGGGCAGGTCTCGTCGGCAGCCTGCTCTGGTTGGTATGGATGATCGTGATGGGTGTATATTTGGTGAAATATAAAGAATCCTAACAAGCAGGTGACAGTCACCTATCAATCATATGCAACTCCCTGACTCATTCATTCACACCATACGCACTGCTTTTGAAAAGGACGGCGAGACATTCCTCACCGCCCTTCCGTTATTAATCGAAGAAGCCTCCCAACGCTGGGGCTTGAGCGATGTTCAAGCCGTTCCCAATTTATCCTACAATTTTGTTGCGTTTGCAAAACAAGGCAAATATGAAGTTATTTTAAAACTCGGCGTGCCCAACGATGAAATTGTCAGTGAGATGAATACATTGAAGTTATTCAATGGAGAGGGCGCTTGTCGCTTGTTAGATTGTGATGAAGCAAAAGGGTTTTTACTCATCGAACGTTTACACCCCGGTCAAATGCTGGCAGACCTGCAAGATGACGATGAACGGACTCACATCGCCATGGATGTGATGTTGAAACTCACACGCCCTGCCCCTGAAAACGGACAGTTCCTTTTATTAGAAGATTGGTTCGCAGAGTTGAAAAACGTCCGCCCGAAGTTTGATGGTGAGACGGGACCATTCCCGCCTGAGATTTTTAAGCGAGTCGAAGCGTTATTGCCAGAACTATTTGTAGATGATGATTTCTGTTTAATGCACGGTGACTTCCATCACTACAACATTCTTTCGTCGGAACGCGGCTGGTTGGTGATCGACCCTAAAGGCGTCATTGGACCGGCAGGGTATGAGATCGGTCCACTCATGACCAACCCGTTTGGCATTCTAATGGATAGAACCAATTTCAAAGTCCAGACAGAGAGGCGGGTGGCTATCATCCACGAAAGAACCAACTGGGCGCGGGAAAAGATCATCAACTGGGCATTGGCTCATTCAGTCTTATCCGCTTATTGGGATCTGGACCTTGACCCAAACGAGACCATTGAGATGGCAAAAATATTTTCAGGCATTAAATGACACAACCTCCCTTGCGGGAGGTTGTGTTTATCATTAACAATTACATGCCGAGTACGTTGAAGACAAATACACCGAGCGCCAGAACCCCGGCGATCTTCTTGAAGAGGTCCGTGTTCAAGGCTGGGATGAATGCTGCCAGACCGTACCACAAGAAAAACAACCACACACACCAGCTTGCAAGAGAAGAGGGCAAATTCATTTTCAAAACTCCTATGGCGAATAGAATATCGACCGGATTGTCGACTGCATAAAATAACACTGACTAGTGGGGTTGCGATGCGAAAATGTTACAATTACCTTATGTCTTCCCTTAGTGTTCCTGCAGAATTTACTTTGCATAGAAAGAACAAATACGACCTTAGCTCGCCGGTGCGTTGGATTCTTTCACATGTGCAACCCTATTGGTGGATCGTGATCATGATCTTCGTTGGCGCGATCGGGAATGCCGTGCTGGCAGTGGTTGTGCCCGTGCTAACCGGCGATGCATTCAATGCCATGCTCCAACCACAACCGGATACATCTGTGTTGCTACCGCTAGCTATCATCATCGGCGTTTCGCAAATTATTCGCGGTGTGTTGCAGCTTGGGCGCAACTTCGGCGCGGAGTTGATCGCGCAAAAAATTGAGCGCGACATCCGCGACGAGTTGTACCTCTCCCTGCTTGGCAAGAGCATGACCTTCCATAATTTACAGCCGGTGGGCGATACCATGGCACGTGCCACCAATGATGTGCGTGAAGTGAACTATATGTTCAGCCCGGGCGTGAATCTGGTGGTTGGTTCCTTTATGTTCATTTTGATGCCGCTGTTCTTTGGTCCGCGCTATCATCCTTCGTTGGTGTTAACGCCACTGATATTCATCATCATCTACTTTGTAGCATTGGTACGGTATCTCAAATCTCTTTCGCCAGTGACCGATATGGCACGCGCCACATTCGGTCAGATGAACACTCATCTTTCCGAATCATTGGATGGCGTGGAGATCATGAAAGGTGCGGCACAAGAAGAAGCCGAAGTGGATCGTTTCGTGACCAATGCCCGCAAGGTGCGCGATACCTTCGTGCAGCAAGGTGATCTTGAAGCCCGTTACATCGCCATGCTGCTACTCGGGCTTGCCTTTGCAGGCGGCTTGACCCATGCACTCTTCCTCCTGCGTGCCGGGCTCATCAATGTAGGCGGAGTCATTGGTTATTTTGGCATGCTGCAATTGTTGGGCTTCCCCACCTTCACATCCACATTTGCCTATTCACAGATATCGTTGGGGATGTCTTCTGCCCGCCGCATTTTGGAACTGATCCAACGCGAGACCAAGCTCGACCAGAACGCCTCAGGCGTGACCTCGGACCTGCGCGGCGAAATTGAGTTTCGCAATGTCTCGTTCCATTACCCCACTCCCGCCGAAGGCGGAGCAGGCGGCGATAACGTCGTCGAAAATATTTCCTTCAAAGTCAAACCTGGTCAAACCGTGGCGCTTGTCGGGCAGACCGGTGCAGGCAAGACCACGCTCGTTAAACTCATCAACCGTATTTATGATGTTTCAGAGGGTCAAGTCTTGGTAGACGGTGTCGATGTACGCGATTGGAACCTTGCTTCTCTGCGTTCGCAAATTTCCATCATCGAGCAGGACATCTTCCTTTTCTCACGTTCGCTTGGCGATAACATTGCCTTTGGCAAACCCGGCGCAACCCGAGAAGAGATCATTGCGGCATCTGTCGCGGCGCAAGCACATGACTTCGTACTCGATTTTGAAGAGACCTACGAAACTGTGGTCGGGGAACGCGGCGTGACCCTCTCCGGCGGACAACGTCAACGCATCGCACTCGCCCGGGCTTTCCTCACCGACCCGCACATTCTCGTGCTGGATGATTCCACCTCCGCCATCGACTCTGCCACTGAAGATAAGATCCAGCGCGCCATCTCCAACGCCGCCAAGGGACGGACTACCTTCATCATCACTCACCGCCTTTCGCAAATTAGATGGGCTGACCTCATCATCGTGCTGCGCAAGGGCAAGGTTGTAGCCATGGGTACACATGATGATCTGATGAAAACCTCAGAAGCATATTCGAGGATCTTTAGAGAGTAAAACTCTTTTAACCGCCAAGAGCGCGAAGAACGCCAAGAAGAACAAAATTCTTTTCTTTGCATCCTTTGCGTGGCGATAAAAAGAAATCGTCAATCAAAAATCGCAAATCGTAAATTGGAATAACTTATGGGTTTCTTTGCAGGACTTAACGACGAAAAATATGACCGCCAATACAAGGACAATGAACTTGTACGGCGTATGTTCAATTACTTCAATACACAGGTCTCGCGCCTGGTCTTCGCCTCGGTGACCATCATTGTCATTGCGATCATCGGAGCCTCCCTACCTGTGATCGTCAGCCGTATGGTGGATCTGATCAAAGACCAACCTACCGCACGCGATATTCTTTTGGTGGGGCTGGCACTTGTCGGCGTGGCATTCGGTCAATGGGGATTGAACTGGCTGCGGCGCGGTCTGATCGTGCGCGCCGTCGGGGATGTGGTCTTGGATATGCGGTCACGCGCTTTCCGCGCAGCCGCCGAGCACGATCTATCTTTTTATGACCAATTCTCATCAGGACGCATCGTCTCGCGCATCACATCCGACACGAACGATTTCGGCCAACTCGTGGTCATCGTCACAGACGTGGTGGCGCAGTTCATTCAGGCATTCATCATCGCCTATGTACTCTTCACCACTGAACTTCGGCTTTCTCTGTTGTTGATCGGTTTTCTGCCATTCATCTTTTTGATCGCATCTGCATTTCGAGAAATGGCGCGGCGCGTGACCAAGCGTGGCATGAAAGCGATGTCAGATGTCAACGCCGCTATCAAAGAAACTATCAGCGGTATTTCGATTGCAAAAAATTTCAGGCAGGAAGAAAGTATCTTCAAGTCTTTCGATGAATCAAACCAGCAATCGTATGGCGTGAACGTGCAACGCGGGTTTGTGCTTTCGCTGGTCTTCCCCACTCTCAATGCACTGGGCGGCATCTTCGTCGGCATCCTTGTGTATGTTGGTGGCAACAGCGCAGCAGCGGGCACGATCAGCATCGGCGCATGGTATCTATTTATTATGAGCCTCGATCAATTCTTCTTCCCGGTGTTGAACCTCACTTCGTTCTGGGCGCAGATCCAGGGCGGGCTTTCTGCGGCGGAACGTGTTTTCGCGTTGATCGATGCCGACCCGAACGTGGTGCAAACCGAAAAACTGGATGTGCCACGTCTCAAAGGCGAGATTAATTTTGATCACATGTACTTCCGTTATTCGGATAAAGAACCGGTTCTCAACGACTTCAACCTGCTCATCCACCCCGGAGAGACTCTGGCGCTGGTAGGTCATACCGGCGCGGGAAAATCGTCCATTGCAAAGTTGATCGCACGCTTCTACGAGTACCAAGAAGGGCGCTTGCTCGTGGACGGGCGCAACATCCGCACCTTTGACTTGACCCAATACCGCCGTCAGTTGGGTATCGTCTCACAAGTCCCATTCCTATTTTCGGGAACCATCGCCGATAATATCCGCTACGCCGCACCCGGCGCACCCGAAGCAGAAATGTTGCGGCTTGCCAAACGTATTGGTGACGGGGAATGGCTGGATGCCATGCCGAATGGCTTGCACACCGAAGTAGGCGAACGCGGCAACAGGTTATCAATGGGGCAGCGTCAACTCGTGGCGTTGATGCGCGTGCTGGTGCAAAACCCCGCCATCTTCATCCTTGATGAAGCAACTGCCAGCATTGACCCCTTCACAGAGTGGCAGATCCAGCAGGCGTTGAATCTCATTCTCAAGAACTCCACCAGCATTCTCATCGCTCATCGTTTGTCCACGGTCAAAGCTGCAGACCGCATCGTGGTCATGAGCAAAGGGACCATCATTGAAGAAGGCAGTCATGAAGGCTTATTAACTCAGAGCGGACATTATGCCGAGTTGTATAACACTTATTTCCGGCATCAATCTCTTGCTTATGTCGAGCAAATGAAAGAAATGGTCGCAAAGTAGGAATAAAAAATCTCCCGAGGCATGCTCGGGAGATTTTCATTTTATAAAATAGAGCGATCTGGCGGTTCGAGCAATAGCGCCAATTTTTTAGCGCCTTCCTCGTCGGTGACTGCCAACACTTCGTCAAATTCTTCCAACATAGCCGTGCCGCGCGGAAGTGTAACCTGTCCATTGCGGATGATGGCGGCGATTACACATTGATCGGGCAGCCCAAGATCCTTGATCTGCACGCCAATGGCTTTTGCACCCTTGGGCACCTTCTCTTCCACCAGTGAGTAACGTCCGCGGCGGATCTTGAGCAGAGTCATCATATCGCCAAGAGACATTTCTTCCTGAATGAGATGTGCCATCACATCGGCTTGGTTGATGGTCTCATCCACATGAAAGTTCTTATCGAACAACCAGCCATTGCGCGGGTTGTTGATGCGCCCGATGGTACGGCGAACTTTGAACATGGTACGTGCTAGATAACAAAGCACGAGATTGGCTTCGTCCTCATTCGTGCATGCAACGATGACGTTGGCTCTATCCAAACCGGCTTGCCTCAGCACATTCGGATCGGTTGCCTGTCCTTCATAGATCACTTCGGTAGGAAGCTCATGATGGAGGCGAGTCAGCAATTCTTTGCGATGCTCCACCAGGCGGACTTCATAATTCTGGGCAATCAATTGAGCGGCGAGTTGAGCGCCAGTGCGCCCGCCTCCTGCAATAAATACAAACATGTTAAGCCTCCTTGCCTTGCTGCAATTTCGCGCGCAGGGATTTGACACCCTCCAATGTTGCGCTGACGGTCAGCACATCCCCTTTTTGGAGCTTGGAATTGGGGTTGGGGAGTTCAGCCCGACCAGCGCGAGTGAGCGCAGAGCAGATGAGCCCATCACAGCCGTCTAAAAGATTGGAGACGGTCAAGCCGTCCCATTTTTCGGGAATGTACATCTCGTACATTTCCACTTCGCCATTGCCTGCGGAGAATATAGCGCGGAAGGATGGGTCGATCAAAAGTTCCTGAACGCGTTCTGCGCCCCATGCTGTGGAACTAACGATCTGTAAGCCAAAGGCTTCGAGCATGTCGCGCATGGCAGGGTCGTAATTGCGCACGATCACCTGCTTGACCTGCGGATAATGCACACGGATGGTATGCCCAATGACGGCGTTCATGGTGTCTGAATTGGTTACAATGGCAACGCCTTCGGCTTTTTCCATGGCGGAGCGGGATAAGGTATCGGCGGAGAGAGAATCTCCTTCAACGGTACGCCCGCGAAAGTCGGGGTGGAGGCGATTGAACGCTTTGGGATTTCCATCCACCACCACGACTTGATGTCCATTTTTGAAAAGGCGATAGGAAAGTTCCGCGCCAAATCTTCCACAACCTATTACTATGAAATTCATATGGTCACTCCTTAATGTTCACTTTCAGCTTCATGCACATGATACGGGACATTGGTGATCACGATACCATGTTGATTTCTTAACTGACTGCGCAAAATATTTGCAGTGTTTGTATGCAGGGCGTCGGTCAGACGATTATCAGAAACGAACTCCGGCACGACGACGGTAATGGTCTCGCCGGGCTGGCGATTTTCAGCCAGATCGGCAATGTATTCAAGGAGCGGCTCAATAAATAAACGATATGGAGAATCTAACATCACCAGGCGAACGCCGTCGCCCCAGGTTTCCCATTTCTTGCGAGTCTTTTCTGCTTCATCCGGTTCGATGACGATATGCACACAAGTCACATCATCGGATAACATGCGGGCATAGCGCAGACCGGCAAGCGTCCCCTGATGCACGCCGCTAACCGGCATGATCACACGATGGCGGTGGGAATGCGGCGGGATCACTCCGAAGTTTTCGAGCGAAAGATTTTTGGCAAGGTTATTGTAGTGACGATGGATCATCCAGAATACGCCAACGAGAATCGGGATGAGGATCAACACCAGATATGCCCCGTCTTTGAATTTGGTAATGGCAAAGACCATCATGACAACAGCAGTACACACCGCGCCAAAGCCGTTGACGAGCATCTTAAAAATCCAGTTCTTCTCGAAATGCAGGGTGGAGCCGCGCTCTACTTTTTCTTCACCGGGCTTAAGTCTGCCAGTCTTCCACCAACGCAATGCCATGCCACTCTGCGAAAGAGTGAAGGAAAGGAAAACGCCAATGGCATACAAAGGGATAAGCCGGGTAACGCTTGCATTGAATAGGACCATCAACACAGATGCGATCACAGCAAGGGTGACGATACCGCGCGAGTACACCAACCGGCTACCACGATAGGCGAGCTGTCGAGGAATGAACCCGTCTTTGGCGATCAATGCGCCGAGGCGCGGGAAGTCTGCAAAGGCAGTATTGGCTGCCATGATCAAAATGACGGTCGTGGCAGATATGACCATGAGGTACATGGTACCGCGCCCATCAAAGATGGTACGGGCGATCTGTGAGATAACCGTTTCGGTTTCAGATGGAACCGCATGAACGAAATTGGTAATAAAAGAAACACCGAGAAAGAAAACGCTCAAGATAATCGACATCCAAACCAGCGTGATGCCTGCATTCTTACTGCGCGGCTCTTTGAAGGCGGTAATGCCGTTTGAGATCGCTTCGATACCGGTCAGCGCGGCAGTTCCGCTCGAGAAGGCGTGCAACAATAGGAATGGGGTGATCGCTGTCAGGGCATCACCATGGAACTCCACCTCTGGCGGGTCAATGACCATGCCCAACGAGCCCGTAATTAAACGCCACAGACCGGTGGAAATCGTGATCATCATAACTGCAATGAAGAAATAAGTAGGAATGGCAAATGCCGATCCTGACTCTTTCACACCACGCAAATTAACTAACATGATGAATAAAATAAAGATGATCGCCAAAGGCACACGAAGATTATACAGATCCGGGAACGCAGATACCAACTGAGCCACTCCAGACGCGATAGACACAGAGACAGTCAGAATATAGTCTGTCAACAAGGCGGCTGCTGCGATCAACGCTGGAAATTCGCCAAGGTTATCGCGCGAAACGATATAGGCACCACCGCCATCTGGATAGGCATGAATGGTCTGCTCGTAGGAAATGGATACGATTGCCAGCAATATAACAATGGCGATAGCGATCGGAAACACATACCCGAATGCCATCGTCCCTGCCGCCGCTAAAATGACTAGGATCTCTTGCGTAGCATATGCTGTAGAGGAGAGCGCATCAGAGGCGAAAACCGCCAGACCGACACGCTTCCCAATGGTCTGATGCGGGGCATCCGCTGTAGAAAGCGGTCGCCCGATCAACCACGAGCGCCAGTTGCGCGGGGGTTTATAAGCCGTACTTCTTTCAATAATAGGGGTTTGATTGTTTTCTTGATTTACCATATGTACCTGCTTTACAGGCAAAAAATTAAGCCCTCCCCGCGGAAGGACAAGGCTGGATTATAGTCTAAATCTATTTTTCGGGAATAATACTTGTGGGTGATACGAGGTCAACTCGCAAAACGCCTCTTATGGCGTTTTAAACTCTTTGGGTTGAACCAGCGGAATTTGCAAATAGAAGGTACTACCACTGCCAACGGTACTCTCCACCCAGATGCGCCCACGGTGATTTTCAGCAATAGATTGGACAATTGCCAACCCCAAGCCCGAACCCGGCTGTAAACGTGCCTCGCGCTGCTTGCCACGATAGAATTTTTCAAACAAGTGTGGGATATCCTCAGGCGGGATGCCGATGCCTGAATCCGCGACAACAAAGATCAGAGAGTCTGCTTCGGAGATCGTACGGATGGTTACACTGCCTTTTTCAGGTGTGTATTTGATGGCATTTTCTACAAGGTTATAGACTGCCTGATGAAGAAGCGCCTGGTCAGCTTCCACGGCATGCGGCATGTCTTTGGAAAGTTCCACGTTCAATTGAATATTCTTTTGCCCGGCAGGTAATTGCAAAGCCCCGGTCACCCGCTCGATGATATCCAAAACTGAAACATTCTCCACTTGCAAGCCTACACCGATCTCGATGCGTCCAAGGTCAAGCAGGTTGTTCACAAGGCGAGACATGTTCTCAACACCCGTAACGATCTTTTTGACATACCCATGCTGCTGTTCGTTCAATTCACCCACAGTATCCAGCATGGTGGCATACCCGCGCATGAGTGTCAATGGTGAACGCAGGTCATGGCTCACGGTCGCTACGAACTCGGATTTCATCGTATCCAATTCTTTAAAGTGGGTCACGTCTCGCATGATACACACGCGCCCGATCTGGCGTCCTTCCACCATCACAGGGGATGCCGTCGCAAGATAAGTGCGGCGATCGGAAAGCACGATCTCAGTCGATTGTTTTTCAGACGTGGTGCTCTGCAAAAGCGAAAGCAGTGGACGTAATTTGACAACCTTCTCAGTTTCCATACCGCTGGTGGTATCGTCTACACCCTGCCCAAGGGCAGAGGTAGCGGCTCGGTTGGCAAGCAACAAACGGTTGCGATGATCGGTCACGATCACCGGGTCTGGTGATGAGTTGATAATGGCTTCCAACTGGCGGCGTGACGCTTCCACCGTCAGGTAGAGATGTGCATTTGCAACTGCCAATACAGCCTGCCCAGCCAGTGTTGTTACAAAACGCACATCAGAATCTGTAAATTTGCGCGGCTGTTCGTAACCAGCCCAGACGACCCCATAATAGCGATTCTCATGCCGCAATGCCACCGCCAGTAAAGCCAGCGGCTGGTCTTTTGAAGAATCCAAAATAAATTCACGTGAGCGCCCCAAATTAGGCAAAACGATCTTTTCCTGCTTTTGTGCCAGGTGCAGAATGTGATCGTCAAGATGAGCATACACATCTTGAGAAGGTCCCACGGCAAAGCGGGAAGATAACTCTTCATACGTTTCTGGCAGCACACTGGGAGATAAAACCACGCGCACAGAACTTGCTCCCGTGGAAAGGATCGCCTCTAACACCGGCTTGACCGCATCTCGCATCTCCAGGCTGGATGCCACGCTTTGACTCACTTGCAAAAGCCGGTTGATCTCTTCCAGCCGTGCCTGAAGACCGACGCGCATCTGCTCGAAAGCGCGGCGCAACTGCCCTACTTCATCTTCACCCGTAAGCTGCAAGGGATGATCGAGATTCCCCTGCGCAATACGGTTGGCTTCCACTGCCAAGCCTTTCAACGAACCAGTCACCACCCGCAAGCCA
Source organism: Anaerolineae bacterium (assembly GCA_017303655.1). Classification (GTDB taxonomy): domain Bacteria; phylum Chloroflexota; class Anaerolineae; order Anaerolineales; family Villigracilaceae; genus Villigracilis. Next base: position 9,708 of record JAFLCE010000048.1, on the reverse strand, counting down.
ATGCGTAAGGAAATCAACGCCACCACAGCCAGCACAATGATCATCAACGCCAGCGGCGTGGCAATGTTCAAGGCAAGTTGCTGCGCCCGTTGAGCGGGCACCGTCAACACCACCGCCCACGGACGCCCGATCACCGGCTGGTAATAAACTAACTGACGTGTTCCATCAGAAGCCGTGTCATCATAAAAGATAGGAGTTGGAGACTGTTGCCCATCATAGGTGGTTAACGTCTGCAATTTATCGGAGTGATAGATCACGCGGTGGGTATCATCCACCAACATGCCTTCGCCATCCAGGCTGCGCATATTGTCGAGGCTTTTGATCAAGGGCAAAGTCAACGGATTCGCTTCGATGGTGGTGCGACCGATCAACACCCTCCGCACTTGGTTGCCATCCTGAATCGCCGCCAAAAACGACACTCGTGATGAGCCCGACTCTGAGATCGGCGGAATGGAATACACCTGCGTCAATACGCCCTGCGTAGAAAGCAAAATGCCCGTATCTTCATCCGGGTACAGTCTAAAGTTAGACCGCGTATCTTCGGGGTAGATCGCTAACACGTCTTTCGTCACCGCATCCAAAACAATGAACTGGTCAAAGTAAGGTACAGCTTTGATGCGTGAAGCAATAATGGCAGTCAAGTCAGAACCGATTGCATCTACCATGCGTGGCTCAGATGCCAACTGCACAGCCAGGTTTTGCCCAGTCTCAAGAAAGAAGGGAACGCTCTGCGCCGCCGATTCACCGGTACTGGATAGACGGTCTTCCAGCATATCCCGAGCCGATTGCCCCGCTACCACCCATCCACCAACCAACAAGGTCAGGAGCAATAACAAAATAAAGGTGCCAACGGCAAAAATAAAACGCGTCTCAATACTCTTTTCTCCCGGCGAAGGTTGAAGCGTTTGCTTCCCAACCCAATTGGCAGGGAACATCACAGAGACGATCTGAGTCACGAGCCCGCCCACCAACATCTCCCCGCCAAAGGCAAGGGTGACGATGTAGGCGTTGCTGATCGCAAAATCCAACCGGGCAGTGGCGGGAATATCCGTACCCCACTGGGTGAACAAAGCGCTCAAGGTATAAAACAGAGTGTGAATGGGTACCAGCAATAACGCGCCCACTAATGGCTGGCGTAACAAACGATATGCCGGTGTACGATAACGCTGACGTGTGTTCAGCGAAAACCACATGCCCAGGAATGCAAATTCCACCACTGGGAAAAGCGAGTACAGATCCCATGTGCCGCGCACCAAACCAGCAAAAGCACCCAACAAGGCAGCGCCTAAGGGTCCGAGCAAGCCGCCGCCCAAGAGCCACGGAATAGCAGAAAAAAGCATCAGCGCAGAACCAGGCGCATCGGCGGGCAACCCAGGCAAAGGTCGAACTGAGCCGGAGGTTAATCGCAGCCCGATGAATAAGTTTAAGAGAGGAACAAGGATCAGCAGTGCAACAAAAAGTCCCCATTCTTTTGAGCCCCAAGCGGGCAGCTCATGGCGGCTGCGATACAAGAAAATGATCAATGCAGCCAGCAAGGACACCCATACGAACCATCCTGCAAGAGTGGGCGGGGCGGGGAATGCGATGCCTGCAAGGAGCGTTTGGATAAAATCCATTAATTGAATTATAGCTTAAAAGGTTCAGTAAACTTTATGCGTTCACATGCGCTAGCCGCTTAGGAATAGACACCGCGATAGCGCTCCGGCAGCAGACTCGCCAACGCCTTCATCACCATTCGCTTGCCCATTTCGAGCGCTTCTTTCCGACCCGTTGCCTGTTCATCCAAGCGCAGCATTTTCCCCACCCGAATCTGAACGGGCGCGCGTTTGAAGCGTTTGAGATGACCGTAAACATTCTCATTCTCTGTACCAATAATGCCAATTGGAATGACAGGCGCATGCGCTTTGGTTGCTAAAAAGACAATACCGTCATTACCTTCTTCCAATGCACCCGTGGTGGAATATCTTCCTTCCGGTGCGATAAGGATCACACGCCCATCTGCCAAACCATCCAAGGCGGCACGCAAAGCCCGGCGGTCTGGTTGACCGCGGTGAAGCCAAATGACGCCGTAATAATCGATCAATTTTCCAAGGATGGGCAGATCGTACAACTCCACTTTGCTGAGTGCATCGGGAGGATAAGGCAGAGAAGCGATCACAGCGGCGACATCAGCGTCACCAAGATGGTTGATCGCCAATAAGGCAGGTCCATATGCGGGCAGGTTTTCAATGCCTTCCACGGTGATGTTAAGACATAGCCCCGCAATCGTTTTCGCCAACCCATGCGAAAAACGACGAAACGCCCTGCGTGCCGGTGTAAGGACTGGCAGGCGGGTGAGTTCAGGGCGCCAGACCTCTGTTACCGGTTTAGGCGTAGAAGGTGGCATGGTTGACATTCAATGGGCTACTTGCACATTTCCAAGATGCGGGCATAGACCTGATCTTCGCTCAACTCATCGGTTTGGATGATGACCGCGTCGTCGGCTGGGCGCAGCGGCGCAACCGCACGGGTGGAATCGAGCCGATCGCGTTCGACCATCTTACTCAAGATCTCGTCATAATCAGCTTTGCCGCCACGTTCGATGATCTCATCATAACGACGGCGGGCACGTTCCTCGGCGCTCGCATCCATATACACTTTCAAATCTGCTTCCGGCAAGACAACCGTACCAATATCCCGCCCCACCATCACGACTCGTCCACGCATCCCAATGTTGCGCTGTTTTTCAGAAAGTGCTTGGCGCACCCCAGCATAAGCAGACACAAGCGAGACATTCGCATCCACATCTGAAGAGCGTACATCCCAAGTGACATCTTTGCCACCCACGACCACGTCACTGGCGCGCCCATCTTTTTGAGAAGGCTGGCGCACATCGATCTGTGCATTTTGGGCAAGCTCGGTCATGGCGGCTTCGTTTTTCAAGTCCATGTCATGGTCTAGTGCGATCCACGTCACAGCGCGATACATGATGCCAGTATCAAAGAAAAGGTAACTCAGAGCTTCGGCAAGCCGACTGCCTACAGTAGATTTACCCGAAGCGGCGGGGCCGTCTAGGGCGATAATGGAAGGAGGGGTTGGTTTTGTCATATGGTTCCCATTTTACACAAACATCCCGCTGTTTTCACAGCGGGATTTAAAAAGGCAATCAGGGGGTAAAACTTAATTATCCAGGAAGAGGTCACTGCGCGCCCAAAGGATGATGACTTCACCCGTCTGCGGCATTTCGCGCAAAGTCACCCAGCGGAACCATGCATCGGGCGTTGTTGCTTGCCAAGCAGGCGTTTGCCGCCAGTTGAAATCCTGTCCACGATAGGCAGAGACCAGTGTTGGGTTCAACTCAAAAGATGTGATGACCATATCCGGCGCGCTGGTTGGGTCTAAGGTATTCACCATTTGGACAGGGTTTTCGCGCAATGCCCACTCAAGAGCCGGTGAATTGATTCCCACGATCACAACCGATGCGGTATCGTCATTCCCGGTGCCCATTTCTGAAACCTGACTGACAGTTTCACGCAGCAAGTCTGCTTGCAAGGGCAACTCCGGCTGCCACCATAATTCAGGGAAGATTACACCACGCATCCCACTCGCTCCGAACAGTCCGCTCAACCCGAGCAGCCCCAACCCGACAGCCATACCCCACACGCCACCGATGCGTGCCACGCGAATGGACCAGCCCGCTGCCACAAGCAGTAGACTAAGAACCAGCAGGAACACAGCCCCGATCAAGATGCCGATCCGCAAACGGAACTCGGATGAATCTGTCGGGAACCAGTTGATGCCCGCCATGCCCAACCAGGCAAAGAGCCAGATGAAGACAGTTAGGAAGGTTACACCGGCTACTTCACGGCGCTCTTCAGGGAAGACTTTAAGATGCCGAACCAGTTCGAGTGATGCCAATGCATTAAGCGGAATCAAGACCCAAGCCAAGTCCGCGATCTGACGGGCAGGTAAAAAGATGACCAGCAGCAATGCCACGAGCAGCCAGATACTGAGGAATATGATTCGGCGCAGTCCCTTAACCCAGCCGCGGATGAGAGCGATCAGTGCCAGCAGTAAGGCAAAGGGCTGATATACAAGTAAAGAGATCAATACCATGCTTGAGGTGGTAGCAGACAAGTCAAACCAGGAGTTGACAAATGCCGGGATGGAAGAGAATGCCGCCCCTAACCCACCGGGAACGATGAAGAACAACGTCCCTGCCAGCAGGAAGGTAAAGACCAGGGTCAAGCCATTAGAAGGAGTAAAAAGAGAGGCGCTTAGGTTTGTGGTCGGCACGTCCGACTCTTCGGAATGATCTACCGTTTTTTTGATGACTGTATGGGCAAGTTGATAGATGGAATATGCAATACCAATACCGAGCAAGCCAAGCCAGAGTGAAGGTCCACTAAGAAGGGCAAATGCCGCAGTGACGGCAGCCCAGGTGAATCTATTCTTATTAATGAAGCCCACCGTTAGAACCGTGAAGACAATCGCTAGAATGGGACTCGCCGCCTGTCGTGAGATGGCGACCAAACCCGGGTCGAGGGCAATGAAGAAAGCCAGAAGCAGGCTTGGGCGGGGTTTGATGCGGTTGTCAAAAAGGAGAGGAGTCAAAACGAGCAGACTTCCAATCAGGGCGGGGATGATTCGTGCGAGGGTATTCGTTCCGCCACCAAATAGTAAGAAGAGAATGGAAGTGGCAAGAATGTAAAAAGGATGCGGCGCAAGTTCGGTGGCTGCACTTTGAGAGATGCGCAAGGCTTGCAAAGCGGGAGCCGCTTCGGCATCAGAAAGGGGCATATCTCCCAGTTGTGCAAAGCGGAGGGTAAAGGCGATGGCGAACGCCAGCAGATAAAGCCAGCCTTCGTGTTTGAAATGTTGGTACGTCATGGCGGTATTGTATCCTATGGCGCTTCGTAAATCGCCGTCCCACCCTGTTGGAAAATGGGTTGGAGATAGAGGAAAAATTTCTCTTCGTTCACCGGCATCGAGACGCGTTCCAGATTGCCAATGAAGATATAACGAATGTTGTATTTTTCGATAATGGCTTGCGCTTCCAACCAGTTGGCAGTGGTGTAAAGGGTTTCGATGTCGGTCTCGCGGGTTCCATGGAGTAGATAGTTACCGCGCCATTGCGCTTCGTGACCGGGCCAGCCCAGCACAGTGGGATAGCCCGTAAAGGCGGAAACGCGCGCGTAATAGCTGTAGCTTCCGCCAATGGCCTCGGCTACGACTCCCTCGGGCAGGGTTTGCAGATAGGCGATGGCAGCGGCATCGCCGGGGTTATCACGCTGAATGCGGGAGAAGTCATCGAGGTCATAGCCAAAAGTCGGCTTGAAGTTGTTGGTCTTGGTCATCAAACCAATGGTGGGATAGAGCAACCCGGCAAAGATCACAAGGCTGAAGAGAATGCCAACGCTTATGCGGCTTAAGAGGCTACGTAGATTCTGTAAAAGCCAGGCAACACTGAAAGCCGCGACCAGACTCCAGAGGATCCATGCTTGATAATAAAATTTAAAGACCGTGTTGATGCGATATCCAAATTGGTCCCGCAGGAAGACGAATTCGGGAGCGAGGATGAGGAGTGCGCCTAGGATGAGAAGAAGCAGAGGGAATGAAAGAAAGGAGTGATGAGGAACGAGAGATGATGTATCGCTCGCTTCTTGTTTTTCGTTTCTTGAGAATAGAAAAGCAAGAGAAGGAATCAACACTGCCAGTAAGGTGATTAAACTTCCGATATATGCAAGCCTGCGCTGTGAAGTCGCTCCGAGGAATTGCGGAACCGTCATATTATAGGAAGCAAGCATGGCATTGATGAAGTCTTTTTCAACGACGAGGCTGAGGATGCCAAGGATCAGCGTGAACACAGCCAGGATGAGGGTGATGCCAAAGCCGATGGAGAGTGCCAACTTCCAGTTGGGGCGAGCCGGAGGGTTCATCCATGTATAAAGCAGGAGTGAAAAAATGGGAATCAACAACGTGCCCCACATCACCCAAAGATGCATGCCGCGAGTGGGGTACATAAAGTTCGGCAGGATGCCGCCCGCTTGCGAAGAGAAGCCAAGGTAGAAAGGGAAATACAAGAGGAACGAAAATACGCCAAGAGGCAAGCCAAGTAGGAAGGCATCTTCAAGGCGAGCCCAACTCCAGCCATCTTCCACGGCACGCCATAAGACATAAGCTGAGACGATGAGGGCAGCGGAGGTGAGGATGTCCCAAGTGTTTAGAAACGCGAGCCCGCCCAACACGAGAGCCGCGAAGAAAAAACCAGCCGGGTGCAAATGCAAACGTAATCCGCGCACTTCGATCTTGCCGCGCCAGCCGCCGAGAAAAATGTTCAACGCCACCGCAATCGCCAGCAATACAAAAGGGATCGCCAAGACATGCGGATGCAAGTCACCGAGCAGGAAAGAAAAGAAAGGGAACTCGTCGATGACTTCGCGATGACCACCCGCCATGTCGTAATCTTGAATCACACGTGAGGCACGCCACCACCACAAATAGCGGAAGTTCTCGAGTGCCAACCCCAGCGGTTCAGCAGGTGGCTGGGAAAGTTCTTTCATATCCAGCCAGCTCCAAAAAGAACTTGTCGATTCGCCGGTGGCGGCGTTCTTTGCCCAACCCAACCCGAGGCGATGAAATACTTCCAACAACGCTTCGAAGTTTGAAACGAGCAAGAGAAAGAGCGGAGCAAGCAAAGAGCTTCCGACTGCTAATCTATGATTTTTTGCTTGAGCGAGTAAGTTATAAAGAATGCCAAATGAGCCGACGGCACCTAAAGCAAAGATCAGCGCAGTCATCAAGTTGTGTGCCATGCTGCCGTTGATGTTCGAGAGACGAGCGAGCATGGCGGTCATCACATAACCGAAGTAGTAATAAGAAATGGCATAGCCCGAAAGCCAGGCATCTTGCGGCGGGAATGTTTCAGACTGCAAAATGGAATTGATGAACATCAACTCCATGGGTTTTTCGGTGCTAGCAAGCTCCGGGTTGGCAGAGCGGACAAAAGCAAGGAAAGCAAAAGCGATCAGAAAGAGCAACTCGGTGGTAATGACCAAGCCGAGATTCGATTTTAAGAATTGTACGATCTCAGCCCGGCGATTTAAGAGCGCCCAAATACTTAACGCTCCGATCACAACCAGTGCAAAGAAAATGCCGCCAAGGTCATTGCGTAAAAAGCCAAGCGATGCGAACAGCCAAAATACATAGCCCCAGATCAATAATCCCGCCGCACGCGCCAGAGTGTAGCCGCGATCTGCCAGTGCAGGCAGCAAGCGGAACATCAACGGGAAGGTGAGCCAGCCAAGCAGAGTAAGAGTGAAATACCAAAGAAAGAATGCAGTCATGGATTATTCGTGAGGGTGGTCATCAAACGTCCCAGTAGCAGGGTTCGGCTGAAATTCCAACACGGCAATTACCGCATCCAAATTAACGGGACCATACACATGCGGGAATAAATCTGATTCGGAAATATTATCCGCAGGTGGACCGGCGGGCGCTTCCCACTTAAGCTCGGGCTTGAGTCGGGCTTCGTCGACCTTTAACACCACCAAATCTTTTCGTCCGCGATAGAAAGCATTTGCAACCGAAAGGACTTGCTTATTAGTCGAAAAATGGATGAAGCCTTCAGTGACTAGGCTCGGCGCGGTATATTCGCCGCGAGCCTGCGCCTGAGACCATTCTACCTGCGATGTAATATGGAAGATCATGGGGTTACCTCATAAATGGTCGTGTTCGTATCTTGATAGACTGCCTGCCAATATTGACCGTTGAACTGCGCAAATTTAGACAGTCCATCCGGTGAGCCCGGAATCAGGGGATAAACGTTGCGTTCCAATTGACCGACCACAATGTACTTGACATCATAGCGGCGCAAGAAGTTCAATGCGAGCTGAATTTCGGGAGTGGTATAGAAAGACAGGACTTCATCCACCCGTGCTTGTACTTGTGGAGCAAAGATGCCGCGCTGCTGGCGCTGATGCCAATTCCAACCAACCACACCCGGCAAACCGGTATAAATTGTAAAGCGTGTACACCAACGATACTCGGTGCAATTTGCTTCGACGATCACAGGCGAGCCTTCAACGTTATCTTGCATCCAACGGATGGCGCGATAGTCTTCGCCCAGGTCCATCACCTGCCCATCCCATAATTCGGAATGTGCCATAAATTCCATGCCATCAAGTGAAAGCGGCGCTTCTGGGTTCATGCGGTCACTGACCTTATCCATGGAACCAGTCAACGTGAACATGAAAGCGCCCGCCGCCAACACAACGGCTCCGGTCTGATAGGTCAGACGCCACTTGGGGAGCCAGGCATTGAAAACCGGCAGTAACCAACCAAAAGCAGCCGCCGCACTGACCGCGAACATCATCCACGCCTGTAAATACAATTTGAAAATCGTATTCATGCGTCCAATGTCGCCAACCAAAGCAATGAATTCAACTGCAATAGTAATCGTCAACGCGGTACCGATCAGGAACAAGATAAAGCGTTTTGAGTCGGGCAAGTCCGCGCGCAGCATAAGAGTCGCTGCCCAGAAAGCAAGCGGCAAAGCGATGAAGCCAACACCTGCCCCTTCCGCAAGGAAGAAGACGAGGAAGGCAAGGAAAGCCGCCAGTGCGACCTCGAACCAAATTACATAGTTTCGCAGACTATTCAAACGCGAGACCGGCGTTGCCGCCATCCATTCGCGAGTTTCCCATATCAACCAGGCTGTGATGATGAAGAGGAACAAGCCCCATTGCGTAAAGTAAGAAGAAAGCGGAGTACGCGTCGCCTGCCAGAAAGAAACCGAGTTATACGCCTGCCCAAACGATTGCGAGAAAGGCAGGTAGAAAAGCGCGCCCAAAATGTATAGCAGTGCCATAGCGCCAAGTGCCAAGCCTGCCTTGCCCACCCACGCTGGCAAACCTAAATAATCTTTCCACTCGAAATAACGGAAGAGAGTGTAGGCTGTCGCAATCGCAGCGAGCAGATAGTAGGTGTATAAGTCCCAGGTGTTGGTCGGCTTTAACGTACCGATCATCAAACCACCGATGGCAAAGGTTGCGATCCATTCACCGGGCGTTAACTTGGCACGCGCACGTACGAATGCCAATGCCCACGCAATGATGAACAACGCCAATGGCATGACTAACATGTGCGCATGCAAGTCACTATATAAGAATGTAAACAAGGGGAACTCGGTGATCTCATTCCCCGGTCCCGGCGGAATCACCCGGCTTGGGTTCCAGTACCAGTCTCCGCGCCCGAGTGGAAGCGTAAGCTGCTGTGAGAACATCATCCAAAGTCCCTGAAACGCCCAAGCCCAATGTTGGAAGAAGCCCGTATCCGCTGGCACCAAACCGCCGGGTGCAGCGATGCGTTGTAAGGCAGTGAAGATAGCCTGGATCGTTCCCAGATTGCCGATCAAGATCGCCATGAAAGAAGCCGTCAGTCCTGAGAGCAACTGAAGGTTGAACGACTGTGATTGTCCATCTTCATTCTTTTGCTTATAAGTATCCAGTGCGTTAAAGCCGATGGTAAAAGCGCCAAGCGCCACCATAGCAAACCAGGTGGGCAAAATAAAGTTATATGCAATCGAAGGCACAATGCCCAAGAGTTTCACCGGCGTACCCGCCAGCACAAAACCGTAATAGTAATAATTGATATACCCACCCGCATACCAGGGATCATACGGCGGGAAGCTCGTACTCTTTAGCACAGCATTGAAATACGAAAAATCCA
>JAFLCE010000047.1 GCA_017303655.1 Anaerolineae bacterium | reverse complement strand
GGTCTACCAATGTCCAGCCTTTGGCAGAGACCGTTTCGAGCATATGTGCGATGCCATCGACATCATGTGTGCGGAAAATATAATTGCCGCCGATCTGCTCATACTCCAGTTTATCGTCTGAGTGAAAAATGACTTGATACTCGCGCTTTCCAAGCCGGGAACGGATCGCGTCCATGGTGTCGAAGACTAGCAGTTTCCCATTCTTGATAATGGCGACCCGGTCGCAGATTGTTTCGACGTGAAATAGGTTATGCGCACTCAGTAAGATGGTCTTGCCTTCGCGCTTCAAGGTTTTGAGATAGTTGATAATAAAGAAGGAAGTCAACGGGTCGAGACCTGAATTCGGTTCATCGAGGATGAGCAATTCAGGATCATGCAGCAAGGTCCGTGCGATGGCGGTCTTGCGCTTCATGCCCTTGGAATATTCTCCCGTCAGCTTGTTCTTTTGTTCCAAGCCCAGAGACTCCAACAACCCGTCAATGCGCCCCATGGCTTTCTGACGTGGCATTTGATAAAGCTCGGAAAAGAATAACAAATATTGCTGGGCGGTCATCGCCTCATACAACGGACTTTCCTCGGGCAAATAGCCGATGCGTTGTTTGACCTTGATGCTGTGCTTGACCATATCCTGCCCCATCACGCGGATATCGCCGGAGGTGGGTTCGATCAGCCCGGCGATCATTTTCATGGTGGTGCTTTTCCCAGCGCCATTATGTCCGATGATGCCAACGATCTCACCCTGATTGATCTGTAAGTTCAGCCCTTGAACGACTGTAGTATTATCGTAGCGTTTGGAAACGTCTGTAAGTTGTATCATGTTGTAATTTTATCTCAAAGTAAACAACGAGCGTAGAAAACGATGAATCAAATCCTTGTGATCGCATGGCGGGAAATTACCCGTTTAAGAAAACGTTTCGGCGGCGGAGCCAGTCCGCTGGCGGTGGTGTTGTTGCTGGCAGTGCTAGGGATCTCAGCCTATTCCTTGCACGATACAGTTTCGCTGGGCAGCGGCTTGTATCGCGTGGGCATTTCGGGCGATGTACCAGAGATCAATGACAGTCGTTTTGCTGTGATCGAAGTCAGCGCAGAAGAAGGACAGTCGCTTTTGGCGGATCAGTCCATTGACGTGCTCATCATCGATGCGGATGTATTTTCACGCGCAGATGACAAGTCTCAGTTTGCTGAGCGCGCGCTCAAACAATATATGGAAAAGTCAGAGCTCGTTCGCGTTGGGAATTCGTTCGCAGAAGCAGACGCGTTCCCGCTGCGGGTGGGCATCAACTATCTCAGCGCCGAACAGCCTCAGGCGGGGATTGATGCGGGGGATGCGCCTCCAGAATCCACCAAGCCGGAAGAAATAATCATCCCATCGTTGACTCCGCCTCCGGCTCCTTTCACACAAGTGCTGGTCGCGTTGATCTACATCCTGCCGATCACCTTCATCAGCATTTTCTTTACCAGCAGTTTCATGGATGAAAAATCAAACCGCCGCCTAACGATTTTGCTGTCTGCGCCTGTCACGCCGTTGCAGATCATCCTTGGCAAGATGCTGCCGTATGCCGTGTTCGCGCTCTCGACCACGATCTTGATCGCGTATTTGACGAAGGGTGATATTCCGCTGGCGTTGATGATCTTTGCACCAACGACCCTGTTCATTTTTGCGATCTATTTGATGGTGCCGTTGTTCTACCGAAACTTCAAAGATACGACCTTTATTTCGATGCTGGTGACGACGATGACGACGGCGTATCTGGTTTTTCCGGCGATGTTCACCAATAGTAGTGACCTGGCATATATCTCGCCGTTGACCTTGGCTGTGAAAATGTATCGCGCAGAACCGTTTGGCTGGCGTGAATATCTATTGCCTTCGCTGCCCATGACGGCGATCTTCGGCTTCGCCATGTTCGCCGGGACGAGATTGTTGAATGAAGAATTTTTGATGGGCTATAAACCGATCACACGCAAGATCGGCGATGCCATTTATTTAATGATGGCGCATTCCAAGCCCTGGTTCGCAGTGACCTTGTGGAGTCTGCTGGTGATTCCAGCGGTGTACATGGCACAGGTGGTGATGCTGGCATTTGCCACCAACCTGCCGGTTGGGTTGATCCTTGGTGCTACTTTGCTCACTGCCGCATTGATCGAAGAAGTAGTCAAAACGGTCGGCATCGTCGTTTTGGCAGAGCGCGGCGTGGTGACTTCGGTACGCGAGATCATTGGGTTGTCTTTCCTCTCGGCACTTGGATTCTTGATCGGCGAAAAATTACTTTTGCTGATTTCGGTCAGTGTGGTGTCTGAGGCAAATGTCTCCGGCGCTTTATTTGGAGCGGGCGTGTTCTTGTTGATTCCATTGGTGGCGCATTTCATCTTTACCTCGCTTGTGACTCTGATGCGCATCAAACTGCGCTTCCCCTACTGGCTGGCATTAGCCCTTGGAACCATCGCTCATTTCTTCTATAACGCCACTGTGATGCGAGGCGGGCTATGATCTTCCCATTTCTAGCGATCTTCAAAAAAGAATTAACCTCGGTGCTGCGTGACCGCACCATCATCATTTCGATCCTAATCCAGTTCTTCATTGCTTCGTTCTCATCGGGCTTGTTGCTAGGTATGCTCTCGCTTTACGACCCTGATACCATCCTGCGATTTAGCGATGGAGGTATCCGCGTTGGCGTAGTCGGCGATGCCGAAAGCCCACTGGCTAGTCTCATGAGAGAACGCGGATTAGGCGTTACAACATACCCAACCATTCAAGAAGCGCAAGCCGGGTTTTATCGTAGTGAGGTGCTCGCACTCGTTGATACCCCTCGCGATGCGAATGGAAATACCGAAGTCAAACTTTATTTACCCGACTCCGACACAATCAGTTCGCTGATTCGCATGGTGATCCAGGAGCCGCTCAAGCAATATGAAAATTATCTGCGGGCAGAAAAAGGCATCGAAGTCCGCTATACCGACTTGCAAGGCAAACCCGCGACATCTTTCGAGTTCGTCTATTCGGTGCTCATTCCCATGCTGATGTTCTTCCCCGCCTTTGTTGCCGGGAGCATGTCCATTGATATGATCACGGAAGAAGTAGAAGGCAAAACCCTGCAAACTTTGCTCTCGGCGCCGTTAACTATCAGCGGGATGATCGGCGCGAAGATTACAGCGGCAGTCTTTCTTGCCGTCTTGCAATGCATTGCCTGGCTGACGTTAATGCAGGTCAACAACATCGTCATTCAAAACACCGGCTGGATCCTTTTGTTGGCGTTGGTCATTGCGGGCATCTCCTCCACCTCAGCAGCACTAAGCGCTGCATTTTTACAAGACCGCGAACGCTCACAATTCACATACTCCCTGCTGCTGTTGGCTGGCGTGGGCATCAGCACCCTCTTGAACATTTCACCCATCACAACCCTTTCCCGCCTTGCCGTCGGCGACGCGTACACGACCGGTTGGAATGTGCTGGTCTTCGCCTTATTTTTTGCCCTGCTATTTGGATTGCTGCTACGAGTCTCACGCCGCTTGAAATCTTAATGAATTGAATAGGATAGGATAGGATAGGATAGGATAAAACCCGCCTCTCCCTTAACCGAAAGCGGACAGCCCACCCAAACTGGATCCAACCTTATGCCTACATTCACCATCGAAGAAGATTACCTCGGCGAATTCGTTGACCCGGTCAACTACGATCTTGAAGTTGGCGGAGATCATCCTTCACACCACTTTTACGCGAACCTTGCCAAACAAGTCGGCGGGACGACGCTCGAAGTGGCATGCGGCACGGGCTTGGTGGCAATTCCCCTAGCCCAACAAGGTATCCTCGTCACCGGCATGGATATTGTCCCTGCCATGTTAGCACATGCGCGGAACAAATCCGAAGCGTTGGGCTTGTCCATCCGCTGGTTTCAATGCGATGCCCGCAATTTCGATTTGAGCGAGAAATTCAACTTCATTTACATGACCGGCAATGCATTTCAAGCCTTTCTAAACAATGCCGATCAACAGGATTTGTTGCAAAATATCCGCAAGCATCTCACGACAGACGGTATCTTCGCCTTCGAAACCCGCAACCCCAACTGGGACGATTGCTCCACCGACCTAAACGAAACCGAGTGGATGACCTACACAAATGACAAAGGCTTCACGGTCCGCATTACAGAGACAAGAGAATACGACCATGTTGCGCAGGTGTTGGTCTATAACTTATATCGCCGCTGGAAAGAAGATGGCGTGGAGAAGGAACGTGTGACGCATATCGCCATTCGATACACCTACCCGCAGGAATTAAACGCCCTGCTCGAACGCAGTGGATTTCAGATTCTGCATCAATATGGAAATTGGGATAAAAGCTCGCTGACAAAAGATAGTCCCTCTATAATTTCGGTTTGTAAATTGGCGTAATGTAGGGGCGTCTCGCGAGACGCCCCTACTCTTTTAACAACCCCTTCCCTGCTGCCACAGCAACCGCCGCCGCGCGGGAATCGACCCCAAATTTTTGATAGATACTTTGCAAGTGAGCTTTGACGGTTCTTTCCGTAATTCCCAACTTGTACGCCATCTCTTTGTTACGTTCGCCCTTTGCCGCGAGCTGTAACACTTCGAGTTCGCGCTCTGTCAGCGTGGAAACGCTTTGTGTTGTAGCCACAGGCTTGCCTTGAGTCTGAGGTGCGAGTACGCGGGCGAGGATTTCCGGCTTCAACAACGTCTCGCCTTTCGCGGCGGCGTGGATGGTATCCAATAGATTTTCGCGGCTCGAGTCTTTGAGCAAATATCCGCGCGCGCCAGATTGCAGACCACGGATCATCAAGTCATCTTCATTGTAGGTGGTGAGGATGACGATGGCGATTTCGGGAAAATCTTTTCGCAAATGACCAATGGCAGTGATGCCGTCCATGCGCGGCATTTGCAAGTCCATTAGGATAACTTGGGGATTTAATTTCGAAACAAGTTCCAAACACTCCGCCCCATCCACAGCTTCCCCGACCACTTCAATATCATCAGCGGTTTCGAGAATCAGCCGCAATCCCTCGCGGACAATGAGATGATCATCCGTGATCATCACGCGGATCATTACGACCTCCCCACAATGAATTGAATGCATGTGCCGCTTTGATTTGATTCAATGGAGAGCATGCCGCCTGTCAGCCGTGCGCGTTCGTGCATCCCGATCAGACCGTAACTTCCATCTGGCTTTTGATTCACATCAAAGCCTATGCCATTGTCACGGACTTCGAGCTGCATATTTTGATCTTGAATAATGAACACGACCTTCACCTGCGTCGCCTGTGCGTGGCGGGCGATGTTGGTCAGCGATTCGCTCAGGATGTTGAGGGCGTGATTTGTTGTTTCAAAGGGAAGTTGATTTTCATTTATAGAGATTTCCATTTCACAGGAAATACCCGTTGCTTGTTTGAAGCGTTCGATCTTTTCACGAACTGCATCAGAGACATTCGTAGACGCGGCACGCAAGTCATCAATGGCGGCACGCGATTCAGCGAGGGTACTGCGAGCGCGAGTGATGGATTGCTCCACGATGGCAGAAGCGCGTTCGGTTCGATTCGCGCCGAGGTGCGCTTTCACCGCTTCGAGCTGCAAGACCAGCCCCGCCACACCCTGTGCAAGCGTATCGTGCAATTCCCGCGCCATGCGCTGACGTTCATTCTGCAAAGTCAGCGATTCGATCTTGGCGTTGTAAGCCGCCAGTTTCGCATTGGCACTTTCAAGGCTTTCGGCAAGTTCCACGGCTTTTTGGCGTTCTGCCAACTGCTGGTTGTACATCACCATCAACAGCACGATAAATCCGCCATTAACCAACAAGTTTGAAATGGCGATCCAAATCCCCTCACGCCCCACTTGAAGATACACCATTCCCACAATAAAAACGAACAAAAAGATTCCCAAATACAAAGAGCGGCGGGTATTGCCCCACAACCCCAATGCCTCGCCGATCAAACACAGAACGGACGAACCTAACAATGTCAAATGGATGGTGCTCACAAAAGGCAGGTTGACCATGATGACGATCAAAACGATCTGGGCAGGGTAATAAAAATAGAACCAGCGCAGGTTTTCATACTCGCGGATGTTCATCCAAAACAAACCAATATGAGCGAGGAACAAGATACCTAACCCCACCGCATACATCCATGATGCAGAAATCCAAAGTTCACGAATACTGAAAGTAATAATGCTTCCCAGCAGCAATGAAATAAATATGTAGAACGGATAAGCAATAAAAGAATCCTGGCGAGAGTTTGTATCCATGCGCTTATTTTACTCTCGGCAGGCGCACCAGCATATTGTCCGAACGGACAGTGTCCGCTTTCGCACGGATTGGACGATGTGGCGAGAAGGATGAATCCATACAATAGCGGCAATCACCAAACAGGAGCCTCACATGAACAACAAAAACCTTCGCTACTTCTACCTCGCAATCGCCGCCATCCTCGGCTTATTCGTCGGCGGCAAATGGAACTTCCCGTTCGCAGCATGGATCATCCCCATCTTCGTCATGCGCTTCTTCCGCGAAAGCGACAAAGCCGGGCGCAACTTCCTTCTTCTCTGGGTAGTATCCGCCATCCCCACCATCATCTCGTGGCAGGGTGCAACCTTCATGTCCAAAATTCATCCGCTCGCCGAAGTCGGCTTCTTCCTACTAACCACACCGCTCGGCTTGCTGCCCTACGTCATTGACCGCATTTACTATCGCCGCTTCGGCAACACCGCCTGGCTCACGCTCATCTTCCCCATCGCCAACACCGCCATGGATTTCTTCTCCGCCAGCGGCAGTCCCTTCGGCACCTTCGGCGCAATGGCATACTCCCAACGCGATTTTCTACCCGCCATGCAGATCGCCTCAGTGACAGGTCTATGGGGCGTGACCTTTGTGATGAGTTGGTTCTCCAGCCTCGTCAATCATTTTTGGGATAAAAAACCCGCGCCTCTTTCCTGGGCTTTTGCTGGGTCGCTCGCCCTCATCCTTTCTCTCAGCCTCGGGCGGACTCTGCTCCCTGCCCAACCGACGCACACCGCCCAGATCGCAGGCTTCTCACTCCCAGCGGGGAAACTGATCGAGGTGATGAATCAATTCTCAGCAGGGAACGAAGCGGCAATCTCCGACCTGCACGCGGATGAACTAAATCAGATCCGCTTGCTGGCAGAGGATGGCGCGAACATCGTCGTCCTGCAAGAAGGCGCGGGCATGGGAACAACTGCTCAAGTTGAGAAGTTGATCGCGGATGCATCTGCACTTGCCAAAGAAAAAAATATTTATATCGTGCTGCCTGTCTTTGACCTCGGCAAACAACCCGCTGAAAACAAAGTCCACATCATTGACCCGAACGGCGAGATCGTGCTGACGCATGTCAAATACGGCGGCAACGATTTTGAAGGCTCGCTCAAAGGCGACGGCGTTCTGCAAACGATTGACACGCCCTACGGTAAACTCAGCGCCGTCATCTGTTGGGACGCTGACTTCCCGAACGTGCTCAATCAAGCTGGCGAACAGAATGTGGACTTGCTCTTCGTCCCTTCGAATGATTGGCGCGAAGTGAAAGACATTCACGCAGGCATGGCAACCTTCCGCGCCGTGGAGAATGGCATGAGCATCTTCCGCCAGACAGGTGAAGGCGTATCGATGGTGACAAATGCATACGGCAAGGTCATCAATCACGTGGACATGTTCGAAGAAAACGCGAGCGGATTCACTGGCATTCAAAATGTCCAAACCCCGATCGGGTCTGTGAACACGCTATATCCCTCAATTGGAGATGGCGTTGGCAATGTGATGCTGCTCGGCTTGGTCGGTTTGTTGATCGGGTTGTGGGTGACGAGAAAAAAGAAGTCTGCATAAAGCATAAAGATTGTAGAGGCGACTCGCGAGTCGCCTCTACTGTTGTACAATAAAATCATGATCGAAGATCTACGCACACTACAATTCCTGCTCTCCCGCCTCGAACGAATTTCTGCGGATTCAGCGGTGGCGTACCGCGCCAGTGGAGTGAGAGGGGCAATGCTGAGGGTGGTGGAAAAGCTCGAAGTGGGCAGACCCGTTTCAGGTCCGGATGTGAAGCGATTAATCGAAAGTGGATATTCTTTGTTGGAAAAAGCCGCTCAAGAAAAAGTCCGTTAGTAAATAAATTTATTTAACTAGCCGATAAGACAGGGACAATTAAACGGCGCCCAATTAGAATTTGGGTTGCAACCAGAGAGCGTCTTCTCTCGTAAACAACTTACAATTCATTTCTGGAGATTTTATGAAACTTAGCATTCAAAACTTAGGTAAAGAATACAAACGCGGATTTTGGGGATTAAAAGATTTTTCCCTTGAGATTAAACCTGGCATTTTAGGTCTACTCGGACCGAACGGTGCGGGCAAATCGACATTCATGCGCATGCTCGCCACAATCACCAAACCGACCGATGGAAAAATTTTGTGGAACGACATTGATGTAGCAAAGAACCCCGACGCCTTGCGCGATGTGCTCGGCTATTTGCCACAGGATTTCGGTGTATACCCGAATTTGAACGCCATTGAATTTCTCGAATACATGGCAGCCATTAAAGGACTGGATGCCAACACCGCAAAGAAACGCATTGACGAATTACTGCAACTTGTGAATCTCAAAGATGCGGCAAAGCGTCCGCTGGGCGGATATTCAGGCGGCATGAAACAGCGTGTGGGCATCGCTCAGGCTTTACTCAACGACCCGCAGTTACTTATCGTAGATGAACCGACTGTGGGGCTTGACCCTGAAGAACGCGTGCGCTTCCGCAATTTATTATCTGACCTTTCAGGCGAACGCATTGTGATTCTTTCGACTCACATCGTTTCGGATGTCGAAGCGACGGCGACTCATATTGCATTGGTGAATAAAGGTCAACTCTTGCGTGAAGCCGCGCCTGAAAGTTTGCTCAACGAACTCGAAGGCAAAGTTTGGGAGTGGACAATTCAAAGCAAAGACCTGCCCGCGCTCAAAAGCAAACATATCGTCAGCGGAACGATCCGCAAAAGCGACGGCGTACAAGTCCGCGTGGTGAGCAGCGACCAACCCGAGGCAGAGTCGCGAAGCGTAAGCCCCAATCTCGAAGATGCCTATCTATATTTCATCGGTGGTAAACAATGAAATCGGCACGCATTATCTATCATCTTGCCCGCGCTGATTTTTTAGAGCGCGTGCGCCGTTATAGTTTTTTGGTGATGGTTGGCTTGGTGGTCTTCCTCGGTTATCAAACCGCCATTGGCAATATGGCGTTGGAGTTGGGCAAATATCGCGGCGAATACAACTCGGCTTGGGTTGGTGCGATGATGTCGCTCATTGCCGCATTCTTCCTTGGCTGGTTCGGTTTTTATCTCGTCAAAGGTTCGGTGGCGCGTGACCGCGAAACCGGCGTCGGTCAGATCATGGCGACCACACCGCTCACTCGTCCGTTGTATCTCATTGGAAAATTATTGAGCAACTTCGCCGTGCTAATGGCGATGGTGGTCGTGCTCGCGCTTGCCGGACTCGTCATCCAATTTTCGCAAGGCGAAAGCACACAGATCAATCTCGCCGCATTTCTTTCACCCTTCCTATTAATTGCCACACCGTTGATGATGCTGGTGGCTGCCATTGCCGTGTTATTCGAAACAATTCCATTTTTGCAGGGCGGCTTCGGCAACCTGGTTTACTTTTTTCTCTTCATCACCACCCTGCCACTCTTCATGGAGAACGACACGCTCAGCAAATATCCCGCCCTCGAACCCATCGGGCTGGGCTTGCTCTCTGACCAAATGAGCACCGCCGTCTCAACACTTTATTCCGATTACGACGGCTCCTTCACCCTCGGTGGCGGCATGTCACCCGCCACCACCACCTTCGTGTGGGAAGGCGTTCACTGGACTCCAGACATTCTTTTCATGCGCTTCTCGCTCATCCTGTTTGCGGTCGCATTGACTCTCTTTGGCGCGCTTTTCTTTGATCGTTTCGATCCCTCGCGCAGTAAACCCAAGCGGATAAAGAGCAGCGCCTCCGACTCAGCCGAGCCTGCACCTGCGCTTCGACCCTCTGCCCCCGCTGTAAGTTTGACCGCATTAAATCGCGCCGCGAATCGATTCAGTTTCTTCAACGTCTTACTCGCGGAATTAAAACTGCTGGTCAAAGGTCAACGTTGGTGGTGGTACGCAGGCGCGGCGGGACTCATCATCGCAAGCATTGCCAGCCCCATCGAGAATGTGCGGCAGATCGTACTACCGCTTGCATGGGCATGGCACATCTTGTTGCTCTCTCCCATTGGCAACCGTGAAGCGCGTGATAATGTGCAACAACTTGCGTTCTCCTCTGCTTCACCATTATGGCGTCAACTCCCTGCGCAATGGCTGGCGGGATTTATCGTCACCCTCATCATGGGAAGCGGCGCAGCATTGAACTTCATGATTAACAGTAATTCGGTTGGGTTGTTCGCCCTGCTTTCCGGCGCACTCTTCATCCCATCGCTTGCCATTGCCCTCGGCGTATGGAGCGGGACGAGCAAACCCTTCGAGATCGTGTATCTCACGCTCTGGTATCTCGGTCCAATGAACAATGTGCCCAACTTGGATTTCATCGGCGCACGCAGCAACGGTCACCCGCAGATCTTCATTCCGCTTGCACTGGCGTTGATCGTGTTCGCATTCTTTGGCAGGTCTCGTCAGTTGCAGAATTAAGCCCAGAAAGCAAAGAGCCTCGTCCACGTTTTCAGCGTAGATGAGGCTCTTTTTTGTTTGACCAGTTTCAGGTCAGGCTTGAGGCGCTTTTTCTTCGTCGGGTAGGGCATCTGGCAATTCATCTTCCAAATTGCGAATGCGCGGGTTGAGGTAGACGAATATACTGACGATGATTCCGGTAAGCCCTGAGAGAATGAACATCAGACCTATGCCGCGTCCTGCTCCTGTGCCAAGCATCTGACCAATAAACGTGCTCGCCAGTGCGCCGCCATCTTGAAGAAGCGGCTCAAAGAATTTATCTGCCAGCGGACCGGCGGTGAGAAAGGCAAGCGGCATCATCGATTGCGAAATGGTCGAACGGACAGAGAAAACGCGTCCTTGAATTTCACGCGGCACTTTGGTCTGAAACACAACCTGACTATTTCCGCTCGCCAATGGGACGGAGAACATCAAGAGGAAGATGCCAGCCCCGATGAACCAGGGATTGGGTTGTAAACCGGCGATGATGAAACCCGTCACCCCGAGGATGATGAAACCAATTGCAGTTGGGATGCGACGCTTGGCACCACCCCAGGCGCTCATGATAATACTGCCCGCCAACATACCCACACCCATTACGGTTTGAATAATGCCCAACACATCGGCAGTGAAGCGACTCAACACCATGGGAATTAGAAGCACCGCCGACCAGTTGAGCAGGAAGTTGACCATGGCATAGTAATACAGCAAACCCAGCAGACCTTTGCGCTCTTTCAGGTAATTCCAACCAAACTGCATATCCTGCCAGATATTTTTATCCTTGTGTTCAGGGGCGCGCTCAGGCTGTGGAATGCGCACGAACAACAACGCGGCAATGGCGAAGAAGAACGTGATGAAATCGATCATGATGATGCCGTTGAAACCAATAAAGACGAAGAGAGCGCCTGCCATAACAGGAGTTAACACGGATGAGATTGCCTGTCCCATTTGCGCCATTCCATTGGCACTGCCAAGCTTGTCCTTCGGCACGATCATCGAAATGGATGCGGAATAGGCGGGTTCTTGAAACGCACTGAGAATAGAGCCCAGCATTGAAATAAGATAGATGTGCCATAACTGTAAATTCCCTGCACCCAATAGAAGGAAAATGAACAGGGTCAATACAGCATTGAGCGTATCGGAAACGATCATAATGAAACGGCGATTGAAACGATCTGCGATGGAACCGGCGATGGGCAGCAAAAGAACACGAGGAATGGTGCCAAGTAAAACGGTAATAGCGAAGGGCGTGGCTTGTTTGGTCTGGTCATAGATCCATACGCCAAGGGCAAAGTTCGTCAGACCAGAGCCTAGCATGGAGATCAATTGTCCGCCCCAGATGGTGAAGAAAGTCTTCATATCTTTTGGCGTTTCGATGCGGTTTGTTTCTAAAGTGGCAGATGTCATTTCTTTTTACCTTTCTTGACGGTCTTGTCAAAATAAAAACTTGGGTAGAAAGCTACGGTTAAGGCATAGGGTTGGTCCTTGGGTTTCGCAGAGGCATCCTCCGCCTCGAATTCTTGAATGAGCTTGACCAGCCGATTTTGGAATTCTTCGATCCGCTTTTCAGAGACACTGCTGACGACGCGGTTGACGATGATGCGACGAGGCGTTTCATCTGCCCCCTGTTCCAGTTGGAATTGGCGTGCCTGCATGCTGCGCATCAGGTCTTCACGAGTGGCATCGATGGTGGAAGAGAGCAGGATGTTGATCGGCTCGTTATCGCCTTCTTTCGAAAACTGGAAGAGAGCCGGGTCCACATCCAAAATATGCGCCGCAGACTTATACGTCTTCTCCAGCATATTGGCGACCATACGGGTCTCTGCCACTTCGATCATGCCGAGTTTTTCGAGTGCGCCAAAGTGATAATAGAGTTTGCTAGGGGCAAGCCCCAACTTCTCTGCCACGTGTTTAACGGTCAACGGCTGTACCTCGAGCAATTCCATGATCTGCACCCGAAGTGGGTCAGCGATGGCGCGCAAGGTCTCGAGGTCAGAGATGTGAAAACGCTTTTTCTCTTCTTTATCTTTTTTCATAGGAAAACTTCCTTTCATCATTAAAATATTTTTTAACGATAGATGCTATTTTATCTATTTTGGAGATTGAGTCAAGGGTTTTGCCTCACCCAAACACTCCCCCAAAAGAAAGGGGTTGGAGTTATCATAGCCATACAAGACTGTCTCATCTCATTATCAGGAGTTTTCAAATGCAGGCACTCGGCATCGACATTGGCGGTTCAGGAATCAAAGGCGCACCGGTAGACATCAAAACCGGCAAGCTTTTGGCAGAACGGATTCGCATCCCCACTCCCAATGGGGCAAAACCCAAGGCAGTCGCGCTGGTCGTGGCAGAGATCGCCCAAGCGTTCAATTGGAAGAAGGAGATCGGCGTTGGCTTCCCCGCCCCCATCAAGCACGGCGTGGCATTAATGGCGGCGAATGTTTCAGAAAAATGGGTTGGCACCAACGCCGATGAATTGTTCACATCCATTACAGGATGCAAATGTCACGTGGGCAACGATGCAGATGTAGCTGGCATGGCAGAAATGGCTTTCGGTATGGGCAAAGGCGAACATGGCACGGTCATCATGATCACGCTAGGTACCGGAATTGGCTCCGCTATTTTTTACAATGGGCATTTGCTTCCCAACACCGAGTTCGGTCATATGCAGATCAATGGCAAGGATGCCGAACACCGCGCATCGGATGCGGCACGTCAACGCGAGGATATGTCTTGGAAAAAATATGCCAAGCGTCTGAATGAATACCTCAATGAAATGGAAAAACTTTTCTGGCCCGACCTGTTCATCATCGGCGGCGGCATCAGCAAACAACACGAGAAGTTTTTACCGCTATTAAAATTACAATCAAGGGTTGTCCCGGCGCAATTCCAAAATGAAGCGGGCATCGTTGGCGCAGCGTTATTCTCACAAGGCACAGCCGTAAAGTTCTAGTTAGCCCTCCAAAACAAAAAAAGACCTGACAGATTTTTGATCCGTCAGGTCTTTTCGTTTAAGTTTTTTACTGCGCCTTTACGACACTAAACTTTTCTTTTCCAATTTTATAGTTACCGCTGTGCTTGAGCACCTGTTCCACCACATCTTCTGGGATGTCTACGAATGAGATTTTATCTTCGATGCGGATCTTACCGATGACATTACCAGGGATGTTGGCATGGAAGGCGATCTGCCCTACGATGTCATTCGGGCGGATGCTGTGTGACTTGCCTTTGTTAACCTTCAAGCGGATCATGCCCTCTTCATGAGTGCGGCTACCCTTAACCCGCGACTTGTCACCAAAACGCCCGGGCTTTTCACTACGCCCAAACGATTCACGCCGTGTGGTTGCGCCTTTACCGCCACGAGAGAAATCGCGTTCGCGGCGTTCATCTCGGACTTCGGAGATTTCGGCGATCGGGCGTTGCTTTTCATCGCCACGGGAGATCTTGATGGCAGCCGCAGCGATGTTCATCACATCATGCCCGCCATCGATCAATTCCTGAACGATCTCAAGCTCACGCTTGTAACGTCCGCGGCCGAGCCAGATGCGCAGCTTTTCCACCACCTGCGCCTCGCGGTGCTTAGTGATATCTTCAGCGGTGGGCAGTTCCATCTGTTTGACTTGCTGCTTGGTGAGCGCTTCCACTTCACGCATGCGGCGGCGTTCTTTGGGAGAAAGCAGGGTAATGGCAATGCCGGTCTTGCCTGCACGCCCGGTACGACCGATACGATGGATATACACTTCGGCGTCATCCGGCAGGTGATAGTTGAAGACGTGGGAAATATCGTCGATGTCCAAACCGCGTGCGGCGACATCGGTGGCGACGAGTACCTTCAATTGATTCGAGCGGAAACGCCCGAGCACACGTTCGCGGGCGTTCTGATCCAGGTCACCGTGAATGGCTTCAGCAGGGATACCTCGAATAACGAGTTCATTGGCGAGTGAGCTGGTTTCTGCACGGGTACGGGCAAAAACCAACGCGCTATGAATGGGTTCGATCTCAAACAAACGCGTGAGGGCATTCGTCTTATGATTCTCATTGACCATGTAGTAGCGCTGTTCGATGGCTGCAGCGGTGAGAGTGCTTCTTTTAACAGTAACAGTTTGCGGGTCCCGCATGAAGCGGTTTGCAAGGGAGCG
This sequence comes from Anaerolineae bacterium, assembly GCA_017303655.1. Classification (GTDB taxonomy): domain Bacteria; phylum Chloroflexota; class Anaerolineae; order Anaerolineales; family Villigracilaceae; genus Villigracilis. The sequence goes on along the minus strand of JAFLCE010000047.1, from coordinate 19,191 downwards.
GATCCGTGCGGGCATGGTGGCGCTGAACATGGCAGTCTGACGTTCGGAAGGAGTCGTTGTAAGGATCTTTTCAACTTCTTCGACGAAGCCCATATTGAGCATTTCATCCGCTTCATCAAGAACAACGGTCTTGATCTCGCTGAGGTTGAGGACTTTGCGTTCGAGCAGGTCGTTCAAACGTCCGGGCGTACCGACAACGATGTCGACGCCGCGATGCAGATTATTGATCTGCGGACCATACGGCTGCCCGCCATAAACGGCAAGCACACGTACATGCATGTGTTTACCATACTCGGTCATCGAGTCGGCGACCTGCAAAGCGAGTTCGCGGGTCGGAGCAAGCACTAATGCCTGCGGATTCTTTTGTCGTTGAAAGTTATGGAGAATGGGGAGGGCAAAGGCAGCGGTTTTGCCTGTGCCGGTTTGGGCTTGACCGACCACGTCCACGCCGGTGAGCATGAGGGGGATCATTCCCGATTGAATGGGAGTCGGCTCGGCATAGCCGAGTTCAGTGATAGCCTGCATAATCTCAGCACGCAGGTTGAGCGAAGAAAAATCGGTAGTCATTCAGTTATCCTTTTTATTTGCAGGACGAGGTGACCTCGCCTCTACAACATCATGATGCGGGATGTTCTGATGACTCTACCAACTTCTTCTTGCCAACAAGGTTTGCTTTTGCAAGCAGACCCGCCCAACAAAAAAGCCCGAGAACGTTATTCGGGCTTGACCCCGTTGCAAACGAGGCGTTCAATCAGAGTGATCAAAACAAGTTCCCAGAAAATTCGCTCTCCGTTGAGAGCGGACGTGAGTTTACCACAGTTTCAGACGATGGACGATAGACCGTGGATGATGGAATTTTATTCCAAGGTCTCGATGCTAAGCAGGGTCCACACGCCCCCATCGTTGACGCAATAAACACGATATAGGCGTTTGTTCTCGATGACATTCATCAAAGTTTCGGTGATGAGGAATTTGATACTGTCCATTTGCAAGACGTAGGAGACGCGCGAAGATTGATGTCCGCGGCGGTTGATGCCGCCTTGAGAGGCGTATGCCTCTGCTCGCGCTTCAATGACTTGAATTGCGCCAATTGGCTGTTCCGCCAGTGGTGTACCCATGGATTTGTACATATCGACTGAGGATTGATATTGTCTCGGGGCGATGACAAACACGAACAAAGCCGCAAGAATCGCCGCTCCTGCCAGCACGGGCAGGAAGAGTCCACCCAGTGAGGAGCGGAGCATGTCAAAGACACCTACAAAATACAGGACAACGCAAAAGAATAAAAGTCCCACGCCGAAGATCAGTGAAATGAGTGGACCTTTATTCTCGTACTTGCCGGAGGTCTGTTGAATGAAGTCGCGGCTATCTTTGAAGCGCTTTATTTGGGTCTCAGAATATTGACCCTGCTTATTGCCTTCAAGATCAGCGGCTGTAAAATTTCCGCTTTGCTGTAATTGGTGATTATGCTCTTGTGTTGAAGTCATAAATGCTCCTCTTTATTAAATAGTTATCAATAAAATGGCGATCAACGCACAGGCAACCCCGATCCACTGATTGCGGTTAAGACGTTCCTTTAAAAAAATCCATGCCAGAATGACAGTTGCACCGGGGAAAAGAGAACTCAGCACTGATGCCACGTCTAACCTGCCTGCCTGTCCTGCAAGGATGAAAAAAAAGTTGCCGCCAATATCCAAGATTCCATTGACTGAAATGATAGGCATGGCAGACAGGTCGATCTTCCATGAAGAACGCGTGGCAAGAAGATAGGTGGTGATCAACGCCATGCCGCCCAGACGCGAGAAAACCATATGCCAGACAGAGCCGCCATCACGAGTGGCTTCATGCATTAAGACAAAGTAAAAGCCAAATCCAATGCCTGCAAGCAGAGGCAGTTTCAAGTCCGAAAGATGCGAGAGGATATCTTTTACACCGCCTTCACTTTGAGAGACCAACCAAACTGCGAGCAAGGCGAATCCAAATCCCAAAAATGTGATGAAGCCGGGGAAGCCTTCGGTGAACATCCCGATGACAACGGGCATGACTGCCGCCAACAAAGCGGAGACGGGTGCGGCGATGCTCATCAGCCCGAGGGTCATGGAGTGATACAAAAGCATCAAACCGACCGTGCCCAGCATGCCTGCTGCTATAGCAAAGATGCGTGCGCGTGCATCGGGCAGAGGTTCGGATACGAATATCAGCACAGTAAAAAGAAAGAGGATGCCGACCACTTCGGCATAAAAGACGGAACGATACGCACCCACTTTGCGCGCTGCGAGCCCGCCTGTAAAATCACCCGCGCCCCAACTGAGCGCGGACAGAAGACCAAAAAGTATTGAACCCATAGGGCGCGATTATACCGTGACGGGTATGTGGATTAACAGAGATTATAGTTTTATGAAATTCTATGGCTTCTCGCTGAGTTTGAAGTATGATTCAAAAAAAGGAGAAACCTTATGCCAAAGAAGCGAACACGTGACATTGAAAAAGTGTATTCAGTTAAAAAATTTGCCGAGAAATTGCGCCGCCTTGCGGATGCTTTGGAAGCGGAGGAACGCTTTCGAATTCAGGTAGCAGGGACGCGAGTCTCCATCCCAGCCGATGTTGAGATCAGTATCGAGCATGAACGCGGAGATGGTGAGGAAGAGATCGAATTTCAGTTGAAGTGGACGTATTAATTTTTCCCCATCCCTTAAGAAAAAAGACGGTCGCTAAAAAGTGTCCGTCTTTTTTTATGGTGTAGGTGTTGGGCTCGGTTCAGGTGTTTCGGTATCGGTCGGCGATGGCGTGACCGTGGGAGTATCAGTTGGCGTAACCGTGGGCGATGGTGTGATGGTAGGTGTATTTGATGCTGTTGGCGTGAGTGAGGACGTCGGTGTGAAAGTCAGCGTGGCAGCGGGCAGATCAAGCGAACCGTCTCTGCCAAGCCCAAGCAGTTCACGAAAAATCCAACCGCCTTCGTATTGTTGGAATTCAGGGTCGGCTTGGTTCGAAGAAATCAAAAGCCAGGTGGCAGACTCATTCACAGCACGAAAACTCAGACACTTGCCAACTCTTAACGGCTCGCCGATCACTGCATAATTGGTGCCGGGACCAGAACGGACGTTGATGGTGTTGGAATACAATGAATTTACACAGAAGGTCAGCGCCTCGAACGGTGGATTGGTGCTGGTCGGTGTTACCGAGGCTTTTACTTCAGTGACGGTTGGTGTGGGCGTTGGCACATTGGCAGTTACTGTGATGGTAACCGTGGCACTGGCGGTCAATGTGGATGTCGGTGAATCTGTTTCGGTCGCCGATAAGATTGGGGGCTGAGAATCAGGTTTGGGCCAGAAAAGAAGCGCGAATGCGATCAAGATCACAAAAGCCACAGCCAGAGGAGCAGCGTATTTACGAACTGGTGCTGGCAGAAGAGTTGTCACCCGTTCGTATGGAGTGATCTCTGGCGGTGTGCCGCTATATCCAAGTGACGATAACAGGTTTCTAAAACTCGCGATATAGTCTGTCCCCATGAAGTTAACGAAGTTAATGGTGTTAAGCGCAAAAGGGACATCACATTGTTCGAACATGATCGGGATGATCTTTTTGCGGAAGTTAAGCGCTTGAGTATATTCTTTTTGTACCCATTCAGATTGGATCGAGTTTGGCGTAAGCACGATCACAAAGAAATCACTTTCTTGAATGGCAGCCGGGATCTTTTTCACCCAGTCATCGCCGCCGCGCAGATCGGTCAGATCCCACCACACGTCATAGCTGGTGGCTTCCAAATCGCCTGCCAATTTGCGAATGAAGGTAATATCTTTACGCGAGTAACTAATGAATATTTTATGCATAACGACCCAATAAAGGTATCTTACCATTAAGTATAAGGAGGTAGTTATATTAGCGGGATAGCCTCTTTCACCGAGCTATAGTACTTTTGTCTAATTGCATGCAGGGCGTACAACCCGTACAATACAGATACATTTACTGGTATTTATTGGTAGGAGAGAGTTGACGAGGTCGTCCTTCACGGACGACCTCGTCGTTTTTAATGCCAATTTACGCCGCGATACATTCACCTGAAAGTGAATGTATTTTTTTATATAGCCATAATTTTGCAAACCTATAAGCCTACCGGGGAGGCGCATCTTATCTTATTTGCAATCGCCGGGCATTTTGAAGAAGTGTATAATCTGATAAATCTTCGAAAGGAAGTGACCAAAATGGGCAAATCAAATTCTTCCGTAGTAACCGAAACGCAACCTTCGGCGTCAGCGTCTCCTCTTGATGGCATCGAAGTGAAGGCAGACACACCTGAACCAACCGCTGATGAATTGGGGCGATTGCGCGATATTTTATTTGGCTCGCAATCGCGTACTCTTGAAAAAAGGTTGAGCGACCTGGAAACAGGGCTTCGATCATTACGCCAGGAAATGACCAACCTGGTGCAGGATCAAATTGGAACTCTCTCCGAATCGACCAACGCACAATTTGCAGAAACCCGGCGCGATTTTAATGAGAAGCTCGATAAGCAGGGCACGGATCAATCTGCCCAGCTGCGCGCCTCACACAAAGACCTGACCGAAAAATTGGATCGACAATCTGCAGAACAGTCATCTCAATTGCAAGCCGGTCAAAAACAATTAAGCGATAACCTTGAAAAACTTGCCGCTGATCTCCTACGTCAGCTTCGCGAAACCCATAAGGAATTAAGCGATCGTTTGGATAAACAAAGCGCCGAACAAACCGAGCGGACCCGCACCCTGCAATCGGAAGCCCGCCAGCGCGACGATAGTTTAAGGCAGGAGCTTCTTTCCATGGCTGCTTCCTTGGAAAACAAAAAGACCTCGCGTCAGGATCTGGGTCAAATGCTTATGGAGTTAGGTCTGCGTTTGCGACAGGAAGCTGATAATTCCTGATTTCGTTCCACAGAAAGCACCACGTCTTGTTTAAATTTCGCAATGTACTAGGTGAAGCATTCCTGGTACGTCTGTATCATTCCTTGTAAACCTTCATGAATCCCCTTCAGCCCGATAACCCAACCCCTGAACGACCTGAAGGCGATTCACTTGACCCGTTAATTTCCATCCGTTCGATTCTGCTCTCGGAAGTGTTCGACCGCCTGCGCGATATTGAACGTCAGATCGAAACCTCCAAAGATCAATCTCAATCAGATGACGAAAACCTGCGTCAACAATTAGACGAACTGCTAGCGGAACTTGACCGCTTACAGCAGGTTGCTCGTGAAGCAGATACCCGATCACGCGATCTACAGACAGAAATCGAGATACTGCGCCGCAGGGCACAAGCCGATTCAGAAGGACTGATCGCGCGCGTCACACCCGTCCTCGGGGATATGATCAGCCGCACCATTCGCGACTCACGCGACGAGATGGCAGAGGCGCTCGGTCCCATCATGGGGGAAGCGATCCGGGTGCAGATCCGTGATTCTCGCAAGGATATGGTTGAAGCCCTGTATCCCGTCATCGGTGAAAGTGTCCAGCGTGCAGTCGGCGAGTTTGCAAAGGAATTTCAACGTAACATTGATGCCCGGTTGAAGGCGTCTTTCGGTCCGCAAAGTATGCTGCGCACGGCTATGGCGCGCTTGCGAGGTGTCTCACCGGCGCAGTTAACGTTGCGCGATTCTCTCCCCTTTTCCATTCGTGAGATATTTCTTATCCAGCACGGGTCTGGACTATTGCTCGCGCACAGCCACCCCGGCAGCACGGAAGTTGCCGACTCAGATCTGATCAGCGGCATGTTAACTGCCATTCGAGATTTTGTGCGCGACTCGTTCGGGCATGGCGATGAAAACAAAGAACTGGATGAAGTGCAGTATGGCGATGAACGCATCATCATTCAGAACGGACGAGCTGCATACCTGGCAGTGGTCATCACCGGTACAGAACCGGAGGGATTTCGTGCCAAACTGCACATGTTCGTATCCGAATTACATGTAAAGTATGAAAAATCGCTGGCTCAATATAATGGCGATCCATCGACCCTGCCCAATTTACAGCCAAAGATCGCCCGCCTCGTAGTGGAAACCACAGGAAGTAATCCATGGCCAACCACGATGACCCGCAATGCCAAGATAGGTTGGGCAATCGGTGGGTTGGTTGCAATTCTATTGATTGCTTTGATGTGCTTTTACCTTCAATTCACCATCGCCTTATATCCGGTCGCATTCCCCAGCCCCACCGCAACGAACACTGCCACGTCGACACCTACAGCCACTGCAACGTCAACGCCTACATTTACACCCACTTCTACCCCAACACAAACCTTCACCCCCACAGTGACCGCCAGCCCAACGAGTACTTCAACGCCCAGCGCGACCCCCACCCCATATGAAGCCTTCGCTTCCGGTAATGTGTGGATGCGGCAGCTTCCAGATTTCATTGACTCGCGTGTGGAAGTGTTGTTTATCAGCAGACCTGTAAAAGTGTTGTCCGTCTATGATACCTGGGTGGAGGTGGAATGGACCGATGAAACGGGCTATCATCGCGGCTGGGTGCCTGCGCGCTGGATCACCGTGTTAGCCACTGTGCCACCCGGGCAAATTACCCCAACTGCCAATCCATGATCGGAAGATTAAGATGACCATTATTCAAAAAAAGATATGTTTGCTGGGCGATTTCGGCGTAGGCAAGACAAGCCTTGTGCAGCGCTTTGTCGAAGGTCGCTTTGACGACAAGTATCTCAGTACCGTTGGTGTGAAAATATCACGCAAAACACTCAAACGATCGTATGGGGAAATGAATATGATGGTCTGGGACCTGGCTGGCAGCAATGGGTTTGAGGCTTCGGGCGCTTCCTATATGCAGGGAGCTGCGGGCGCGTTGATCGTCTGTGACCTGACCCGCCGCGATACCCTGATCGCTTTTGAAAATTATGCACGCCAGGTTCGAACGATCAACCCGGGCATTCAACTGGCGTTTGTGTGCAACAAAGCGGATCTGACCCATACACGCGACATTTCGGATATCGACCTGCTTACCGTACTAGCAAAGTTGGGCGAAAAATTTTTTTTCCTAACTAGTGCAAAAACCGGGGAGCAGGTTGAAGACGCTTTCAGCCATCTGGCAGATATCCTTGAGAAGGGAATGTAAACAATGATCCAACATACATCCCCGTTGAAATTGTCGGCGCGTTTGGCGCAAGTCGCCAGCGAGTGGTATCAATTGTTATATGTATATGTTGATTCAAAACTCTCCATTATCGAGGTGTCGCCGAACATCTCAAGAATATTTGACGGGACGGGTCAGATCCAAACAGGCATTCCACTGACTGAAGCATTCAAGGAATTCATTGGATCCGAGGAAGTGCTTCAATCCATCCTATCGAATAAATTACCTTCATTCAAAATCGAACGGATAAACCGCTACCGGTCTGACGGCATGCTATATTATCTGACATTCCATGTTTTACCTTTTGATCCAGTGCAAACTGGTTCAGGGCTGCTGGTGATATTTGAAGATGTGACCCGATTCGCCCTTACAGAACAGAATTTAATCCAAAAGCGAAACGAATTGAGCCTTTTACAGGGGGCTCTTGCCCATACCAATGCAGAATTGGATAAACGCGTTGAACAACGTACTGCTGAATTGGCGGCTGCCAAACAGAAAATTGAACAGCAACTTTTTCGCCTTCAAGCACTTCGGGATAATGACATCGCAATCCTTGGAACGACCGACCTGCGAGTGGGATTACGAACGGTCGCTGAGCAAGCAAAAAGACAACTGGATGTGGATCTGATCTCGATCCTGCTATTTAATTCTCCTTTGCTCACCCTTGAAACGGCACTGGTGATCGGCGCTCAATCCTCTGAACTATCCAGGGCTCAAATTTATCTCGGCGAGACCTTGATCGGGCGGGCTGCCTTGGAACGTCGCACGCTGGCTTTTCCCGACCTGAACTCAACGATTCCACAAACGGATAAGTGGGCACACATCGAACAACTTCAAATCTGCTATGCTGTTCCATTGATTGCCAAGGGAAATATCGCCGGTGTACTATTTTTAGGAAACCGTTCAGGAACTCAACCAGACCAGGAATGGCATGATTTTCTGGAAACCCTTGCCGGACAGGCTGCCATGGCGATTGAAAGCATGAAATCTTTCGAGGACCTACAGCGGTCAAACTTTGAACTGGCGCTTGCATATAACCGAACGATTGAGGGCTGGTCACATGCGCTCGATCTACGGGATCGAGAAACAAAAGATCACACCGCGCGTGTTACTGAATTAACCATGCTGCTTGCAAAGAGGGCAGGCATGACAGAGGCAGAGATCTTACATGTGAAGCATGGTGCCCTCTTACACGATATTGGGAAAATGGGCATTCCAGATGCGATCCTCTTAAAAGATGATCAACTTACGAACAAAGAGTGGGACATTATGCACAAACACCCGCTGTTTGCCTATGAAATGTTATACCCAATCGAGTATCTACGTCCCGCGCTTGATATTCCCTATTGTCATCATGAAAAATGGGATGGCACAGGCTATCCGCGTGGGCTAAAAGGAGATGAGATCCCATTGGCAGCACGTCTCTTTGCTGTTGTAGATGTGTGGGATGCGCTGTGTTCAGATCGGATCTATCGCAAGGGCTGGCCTGTGGAAAAAGTCCTGGAGTATATTCGTGCGCAATCAGGAAGGCATTTCGACCCGCAGGCAGTGGAACTCTTTTTACTGGTTGTTTCTGAAATAAAGCATAACGTATCCAAGTGAAAGCAAAAAAAATCAGAAGTACATATATCCATTGAATTTCGACCACTGACCGCCGACCACAGTCTGCCGTCCATCGTCGGCGGTCAGTATCAAGTCAATTTTGTGCAAGCTTGATGTATTGCAAATTAGGGGCATTATGAATTCTTATATATCTCTAACCTCCCATTTCTTGACGAAAACTTAACTCAGGCATAAAGTTAAGCCCGCTTAACTAAAAAGAAGGCTTAACTATGACCAAACCCCTCCCCATTTCACAATCCATGCGTACCTGGATGGATGTGTTCATGCACCGCTCCATGCGCGGCTGGACGCAGTTCGCCAAGACGACTGGGCTTTCGATGCCGCAGTTCAGCATCCTGATGCAGTTGCATCATAAAGGTCCATGCGGCATGTCGGAGATCAGCGAACGGTTCGACATCTCCAATGCAGCAGCGAGTCAACTGGTGGAGAAGCTCGTACAGGGCGAGCACATCGAACGCGCTGAAGACCCCAGCGACCGCCGCGCCAAAGTTTTACAGCTTACCCCCAAGGGCAAAGAACTGATCGAGGCAGGCTTCAAGGAACGTTACAAGTGGATGGACGAGCTCGTATCTAACCTCAAGGGAGAGGAAAGAGAAAAAGTCGTTGAAGCGCTAACCATCCTCACTGAAGCGGCAAGGAACATGAGCGACAAAAACTAACCTCCACAATCCCTGACCCACTTCACCACCATTCGTACACATTGACCTGATATCTTCAACCCGTCATTTTTAAAAGGAGTATTCTCTTGCAAGCATCTCTATCCCGACCCCAAGCTCGTACACGCCCCGGCGGACCCAAACCGCGCGGCGCAATGGGACGTGCCATCCGCTATTTGATGAATTACAAACAGCAGGCGGCACTGCCCTATTTATTTTTGATCATCGCCACACTGGCACAGTTGGCTGTCCCGCGCATGGTACGCAATGTTATCGATGCCGTCACCAGCGGATACATTGCCGATCAGATCCTACAGGCGCTGGATAAAATTCCCGCTACATTCATGAGCGCGGCTCTGCCGAAGATCTTGGAAGCAGTGCAGTACCCTGCCGAATGGACAGTGGAACAGCTCAAGGTCCAGTTGGAAGCGGATGTTTCCTCCGCCCCACAGACTTTGATCACCGCCATTATCCTCATCATCGTCTTCGCCGTCCTGCGTGGAGTGTTCGCCTTCCTGCAAGCCTATTGGGCAGAGAAAAATTCGCAGGCGGTTGCGTATGATATGCGCAATGATTTGTATGCGAAGATCCAGCGTTTGTCTTTTTCATATCACGACAAGAATCAAACGGGTCAGTTGATGATCCGCGCGACGGATGATGTGGAAAAGGTGCGTCTGTTCATTGGGCAGGGCTTATTGCAACTGGTAGGCGCGATCATTTTATTGGTGGGTACGCTTACTATTTTATTCAGCACCAATACAAAACTTGCATTGACCACATTGCCGATCCTGCCGCTTGCTTTTGTTTTGTTCATGATCTTCGGCGGGTTGAGCCAACCTTTGTTCGCAAAGGTTCAACAGAAACTTTCCACCTTGAACACGATCCTTCAGGAAAATCTGGCGGGCATGAAAGTCATTAAAGCATTTACGCGCGAGAAGGAACAACAGAAAAAATTCCGCGTCGCGGCAGATGACAGCATGCAGCAATCCATTACGGTTGCACGACTCTTCACCTTCCTCTTTCCGTTGATCTTCATGGTTGCCAACCTCGGTCAGGCTGCCATCTTGAATGTAGGTGGCAAGGAGATCATCGCAGGCGCGTTGAGCCTCGGCGAATGGCAGGAATTTTCGCTGTATCTCATCTATCTCTTTTTACCCATCGCTCAATTTGGTTTCATCATCACACAGTTGGGGCAGGCTTCTGCTTCTGCTACGCGTATCTTTGAGATCATCGATGCCAAATCAGATATTACCGACAAGCCCGATGCCATCAAACTCCCCGGCGTGAAGGGCGATGTGAAGTTCGAAGATGTCACCTTCCGTTATTTCGGCGGCGGCGAACCGGTACTTTCCAACGTCACCTTTGAAGCGAAATCCGGCGAGACAATCGCTCTGCTCGGTGCTACTGGCTCCGGCAAGACAACCATCATTAACTTACTGCCGCGCTTCTACGACCCGACCGAAGGACGCATCACCATCGATGGCAACGAACTGCGCGATGTGACTCTCGACTCGCTGCGCTCGCAGATCGGTATCGTATTGCAAGAAACCACTCTCTTTAGTGGCAGCATCCGCGATAACATCGCCTTTGGTAAACCCGATGCCAGCGATGAAGAAATCTTTGCCGCTGCAAAAGCCGCGCAAGCGCATGACTTCATCACATCCTTCCCTGAAGGCTACAACACGCATGTCGGCGAACGCGGCACCACACTTTCCGGCGGACAAAAACAACGCGTCGCCATTGCCCGCGCCCTGTTACTCGACCCGCGCATTCTCATCCTCGACGACTCGACTTCATCGGTCGACCTCGGCACCGAAGCCGCTTTGCAAAAAGCGCTCGACGTGCTCATGAAAGGTCGCACCTCCTTTGTCATCGCGCAACGCATCAGCACCGTGATGAACGCAGACAAAATCATCGTGCTCGAAAAAGGCAAGGTCGTCGCCGAAGGCAAACACAAGGAACTTATGGAAGACAGCCCCATCTACGCAGAGATCTACAACTCGCAGATCCTCCCCAACGAGAAAGGCGGTGCCCAATGATGATGAATCGCGATCTCTTCAAAGGCGACTCCAACAAAGCCCGCAACCTCGGTGAGACTCTCGCCCGCTTCGGAAAATATTTCGGCAAATTCTGGTACGTGCTCGTCCTCGCTTTGGTCTTGATCGTCGTCTCCACCTGGACTCAAGTGACCACGCCCGAATTGACCGGACAGGCAGCGGATTGTTTCCTCGTCCCCACCGGTGGAGGAAGTACCTTCGGCTCTTTCGCACCGGCAACTGATTCAGCAGAAGTGACCACATCTGCCTGTTGGCTGATCTCAGACCCTGCCACCTTAACCGGCACGCAGAAGATCATCGCCACCATGTATCACCTAGGTGACTTCAAACTCCTCGACCCCGCCACAGCTACCAATGAAGAACGCATCGCAGGTCTGTGGAGATTAATCCTCATCACCATCGCCTTGTTCGTGCTGGGTGCCATCGTCACCGGTACCTTGTTCTTCACCATGTCGTGGACGGGTCAACACGTGCTGCGTGAACTCAAGCTGGACTTGTTCCATCACCTGCACGACCTTTCGCTCAGCTATTACGCCGAGCACGAAGCCGGTGACTTGATGAGCCGCATCACTAACGACACCTCCGCCATCGAGCAATCGTTCTCGTTCGCGCTGGTTCAAGTCTTCAGCGGCATCCTGCTGCTGGTGTGGACGGCATACAACATGGTCACCCGCAGCTTGCCTTTCGCGTTGCTCTCCCTGGCAATCGCCCCTATTATGTTGTGGGTCACTTCCTACTTCTCAGCACAGGCGCGTAAAGCCTTCCGCCTAGCGCGTGAAGAAATTGGCTCGGTCAACTCGGAATTACAAGAGTCGATCTCGGCCGTGCGCGAAGTGCAGGCATTCAATCGTGCTGAAGAAAACATTGAAAACTTCAAAGAAGTCAACGCTGCTAATCGCGATGCGAACGTCCGCGCTGTGTCCTTCACCTCCGCCCTGGCACCTGCCTTGGAAGCTTTATCCTATGTCGCTTTGGGAATCGTCGTTGGCGTAGGCGGTTGGGCATTGCTCCGTGGCGGTGACTTTGGCGGCGCGCCTGTCACACTCGGCTTGGTCATCACCTTCCTTGCGTATGTGCAGCGCTTCAACCAACCCATTCAACAGATCGCCGTCTTATGGACGAACATCCAAAACGCGATTGCAGGCGGCGAACGCATCTTCACCATCCTCGATGAAAAACCCGCCGTGTTCGACAAGCCGAACGCCAAAGCAATGACCGAGATCAAAGGTCTGGTGGAGTTCGAGAATGTGGCACATGAATATGAAGATGGCGTGCCGGTCTTGAAGGGTGTTTCCTTTACCGCCCAGCCCGGTCAGACCTTTGCAATTGTGGGTCCCACAGGTGCAGGCAAGACCACCATCATCAACCTTCTGCCGCGCTTCTACGATGTGACCGAAGGCTCGGTCAAGATCGACGGCGTGGATGTGCGCGATGTCACCGCCGAATCCATTCGCAAGCAGGTCGGCATCGTGTTGCAGGATACTTTCCTCTTCAGCACCACCGTCATGGAAAATGTCCGCTTTGGCAAGCCTGACGCCACCGACGAAGAAGTGATGGCAGCCATCAAACTCGCCAACGCCGATTCGTTCATTGAACGCCTGCCGGAAAAATATCAGACTGTGTTGGGCGAACGCGGTTCCGGTCTCTCACAGGGACAGCGCCAGTTATTGTCCATTGCTCGCGCCGCGCTCGCAGACCCGAGAATTCTCATTTTGGATGAAGCCACTTCGAGCGTGGACACACGAACCGAGCGTCTCATCCAAAAAGCCTTCGACCAATTGCTCAGCGGACGCACCTCCTTTGTCATCGCGCATCGTCTTTCCACCATCCGCAATGCCGACCAGATCCTTGTGCTCAAAGCCGGTCAGATCATCGAACGCGGCAAGCACAACGAACTGTTGGAAAAGAAAGGTTTCTATTACGACCTGTATATGAGCCAGTTCAAGAAACAGGAAGAATTGGAAGCTGCATTGGCGTAATACAATAAGACCCTAAAGGTTATGAAAACCTTTAGGGTCTTTCATGAAACATTGAAAAGGAGTTTTTATGACGGAAACTACGGTCACCCCAACGCCCCCTGAAGATAAACTAGATTTCAAACGCATTCTGCCCATCCTGGTCATCGTACTCGTAGACTTGATGGGTCTTTCTATTATTATCCCCTTGTTGCCGCTTTATGCTGCCCGCTTCGGTGCGGAACCGATCATGATCGGTATTCTCCAAGCCGCTTACCCGCTGATGCAGTTCCTCGGCGCACCGATCCTCGGCAGACTCTCCGACCGCTTCGGGCGCAAACCCGTTCTCATTGCCAGCCAGATCGGGACGTTAAGTGGTTTCATTCTGCTTGGCTTTGCCAACAGCATGTTTTTACTTTTTGTGTCCCGCATCATCGACGGTCTCTCTGGTGCAAACATCTCCACCGCGCAAGCCGCCATTGCAGACAGCACCAACGAAAAGACGCGCACACAGGGGCTTGGCTTGGTCGGCGCGGCATTTGGTGTCGGCTTTGTGCTCGGACCCATCCTCGCGTTTATCGTGCTCGCTTCAACCGGTCAGAACTATCAAGCCGTGGCATGGACAGCCGCTTTGTTCTCACTCACTTCTATTTTATTGACGACCTTCTGGTTCAAAGAAACCGTGGCAGATGCAGCCGACCCCGAAGCCTCACGCAAACGCCGTCCATTTTCGTTTGGGGCTTTACGCGAAGCCATGGCAAACCGCCCCACCATCATGTTCCTTGTGATTGTGATGTTCTTCTATCAAGTAGCGTTCGGCGGATATGAGCAACTCTTCTCGTTGTTCACGCTCAATCAACTCGGCATGGATGCACGTGACACCTCCGGCTTGTTCATGTTGGCAGGCATCCTTATCATCGTCATTCAAGGCGGATTAATCGGACGCTGGTCACGCGTCAAAGGCGACCGCTGGTTGGCATTGATGGGCATTGGTGCCTTGGCAATCGGCTTGATCGGAACGGCTCTGACTCCGGCGGTGCCTGTTCCCTGGTACGAAAAAGCGCGTGTACTCGAAACCCTCGCCGGGCAAGGCGAGTTCCGCGTATCCATTCAAAGCATCAACGTGAATCTGCCGGATGAAACCTCACGAGGTTGGCTTGGTATCATCTGGCTGATGATCGCCAGTGTTCCAGCAGCCTTAGGCGGCGGGACGCTTATGCCAGCAGTGAACAGTCTCATCACCAAAGCATCGGATAAAAGCGAAGTGGGCGGGATGTTGGGTTTATCATCTGCGGCATACAGCGCGGCGAATGCCATCGCTCCCCTTTTCTATGGCGCGCTCTTTCAATGGTTTGGTCCACCTGTGCCGTTCTTTGTAGGTGGAGCAATCTTATTGGTGCTATTTATTTTTGCACCGAGGGTGATAAAGAATTAAACGTGTAGGGGGCCCCGCCCCTACGATTTTCTTGGGGTGTTTTTAATTTAATAGATCCAATAATTTTGTCGTATCTGAAACTATCTCATCTGCTCCCATTTTGCGAAGTTCAGGCTCTTCGCCAAAACCGCATAACACGCCAACAGTTTGTGCGCCTGCTGCCCTACCTGCACGAATGTCTACCGTGGTGTCGCCGATCATCAAGCAATTTTCTGGGGAGACGTTCATTTTCTTTGCCGCCAGCAGAATCGGATCAGGATAAGGTTTGGTATGGGTTGCCGATAAGCCAGTGATGACGGCATCGAAATATTTCACAAGATCGAACTGCTCAAGAAAGCGCATGGTTCCTTTTTCGTCTCGCGCGCTGACGACTGCCATGGGGTAGCGTCCGTGCAGTTGTTTGAGCATCTCATCCACGCCGGGGACGAGCAGGAAGGTTTTGTCGGAGTGGTTTCGGTGGCGTGAAAGCCAGTGGATAATGGCAATCATCTCATCGTCGAGATGAAGCGAGTCAGCGAGTCCCAATAGAGCGTTGCCGGGGGCTTCGATCCACATCACAAAACGGCGAGCAGTATAATCTGGGTCTTTGAAGAGTCTCTTGGGGAAAAATTTTGAAAGCTGGCGGGCGTAGAGGTCATCGGTATCGCTCAGGGTGCCATCCACGTCAAAACACAGGGCTTTTATCATTGGTACTTTCAGGGGCATGGATTAATTGTACCAAAGGGACTATACTTATACGCGCATTTGGAATTTATTGAATATGTTATCTGAAGAACGCACTCGCTCTCTACTTGAATTGATGGTTAAGATCAGCCGTGAAGTTGCTTCCGCGCTGGATCTTCGCACGGTACTTCAACGCGTCTTGTATGCTTCCCTTCAATATGTAGGCGGAGAACGTGGCAGCATCGTGGTGATGGACGATCTCGGCAAACCTGTAGATGCCACCATTGTTTTCGGGAAACAACTCCACGAACATACGACACAGCAATTAAAAGATACGGTCGAACGCGGGTTGGCAGGGTGGGTCATGCAAAACCGCAAAGCCGCACTTCTGCCCGATACCAGCCGCGATGACCGCTGGTTGCGCCGTGCCGATGATGCCTCTGAAAAGAGTGGGTCTAAATCGGCGATCTGTGTCCCTCTGATCACACGCGAACGTTTTGTCGGCGTGCTGACGCTGGTTCATTCGGTGCCAAATACGTTCAACGAAGAACATCTTGAATTGATGCAAGCCATCGCTGACCAAGCTAGTGTGGCGGTCTTGAATGCCCGCCTGCATTCAGAAACTCAGCGCACCGCGCGGGTTAAGTCTGCCCTAGCAGAAGGGGCAGCAGCGATCAACACTTCGTTGGAAATGCATGAGGTCCTGCGCCGCATTCTTAATCAGACTATGCAAGCTCTGCAAGTGGAAACCGTGGCACTGGCTTTATCTGAAGCTTCGACCAACGATCTGGTTTTTCAAGCAGCAGCGGGCAATAACTCCGGCAACATTCCCGGTAGCCGCATCTTTGCCGGGACGGGGCTGGCTGGTGATGTCGTGATCAAAGGACAGGGGTTGGTGGTATCAAACGTCAAACTCGAACCAGCCTTTAGCGATGCAGACAGGCTAAGCGGCGTGGAGATGCGTGCCTTTGCAATCGCGCCTATTCAAGCGCATGGAATCGTCCTTGGGGTGCTCATCGCGGCGAATCCGCTTACGGGGACGTTCGACCCCGATGCCATGGTCGTGATGACCGGGCTTGGCAGTTTGGCTGGCACTACTATTGAAAACTCAAAGTTATTTGAGCAGCTTCATAACGCTCATAAACATTACCGTGAATTATTCGAAGACAGCCTTGACCCGATTGTCATCACCAATTGGGATGGCAAAGTATTGGAAGTGAACCGCCAAGCTGCCTTGTTAAGCGGCTACACGTCGCAACAGTTGCATACCATGGGCATCGACCAGTTGCATGAAGTAAACTGGGGCAAGACCGGGCTTAACTTTGAATTACTACGCAGTGGCGAAACCTGCACCTATGAATCAGGGTTGCATCGTCAGGATGGCGGCACCCTTGCCATTGAAGTCTATGCCCGGCGGGTGGAGTTCGATGATACCGAAGCCGTTCAATGGATATTGCGAGATAATACCGCTCGCAAAGACCTCGACGCCCTGCGCGATGACATGACCTCGATGATCTTCCACGATCTGCGCTCGCCGTTGGGCAATATCGTTTCCAGCCTGGAGATGATGAGCACGCTCATGCCCGCCGATGAGACTTTAAATTCGATGTTGAACATTGCCCGCAATTCCACTGGGCGCATTCAACGGCTCGTAAACTCCCTTCTGGATATCAACCGGCTCGAAGCCGGGCAACAGGTCGTCGACCAAAACTCAATTGATCCTGTAGCTTTGGTACGCGAATCCATTCGCGATGTTGAGCCCTCCGTCGCAGCCCGTCAGCACACACTCACCAACCGTGCCAAGAGCGTTATGCCTTTAGTTTGGGTGGATGTTGATATGATCTACCGTGTGCTGATCAATTTACTGGAAAACGCCATCAAATTCACACCTGTTGGCGGCAAGATCGATATTGGTGCTCAAACCAGCCCCGATGGCTTGTTTGTAAAATTCTGGGTGCGGGATAATGGTCCTGGAATTGCTCCGGCTGAACGTGACCGCATCTTCGAAAAATTTATGCGCTTGCGCGGAAAAAACCGTCCCGGCGGTTTGGGCGTTGGGCTGGCATTCTGTCGCCTTGCCGTTCACGGTCATGGCGGCGAGATCTGGCTCGAAAGCGAAGTCGGTGCAGGCACAACCTTCTGGCTGACATTACCCGTTGCCAAGCGACAGTTACCCGGGCAGCTCAAACGCCAAACCGGTCGTTTGACCTTCAAACCAGACAAACCAGATAAGCCGCAATAAAATTTGAAACATTGCGCCCGTCGAGATCATCCCCACGGGCGCGTTATTCCGTGAAAGGGATTTTTTTAGGACCATCATGCAGGAAATTACGAAAAATATTTTCATCGAAGACCAATTTCTCGGCGTCACACTTGGTGTGATCGTCACTCCACGCGGACTGATCCAGATCGACGCGCCTCCCTCCCCAGAGGATGCCCGCTCCTGGCGCGCCTCGCTCATGAATTTGGGCGGTGGTGTCGACCGGTTGCTGATCAACATGGACGCCCATCCAGACCGCACCCTCGGCGCTCGCGCCATGGACTGCACAGTCGTTGCACACGAAAAGACAGCCTACATCTTCCGCACCCGCCCAGGCACCTTCAAAGCCCAAGGCGAAGAAACCGGCGCAGACTGGGAGTCCATCCCAGGTTTGGGCAGTGTTCGTTGGGCTCCGCCTGAAATCTCCTTCCTCGATCAACTATCCCTGCACTGGGGCGACTCTCCCGTTCTCCTCGAACATCGTCCCGGTCCATCCAACGGCTCCATTTGGGTCAACCTGCCAGAAGAGAAAGTCCTCTTTATCGGCGACACCGTTATGAAGAACCAGCCGCCTTTCCTCGCTGGGTCGAACCTCAAAGCCTGGCTCGAATCGTTGAGCCTGCTTTTGGAATCCGATTACAAGGGATATACCTTCATTAGCAGCCGTGGCGGCGTGGTCACCACTGCTGTCATCAAAGCCCAATACGACCTGCTCAAGCATATCCACGATAAGCTCAATAAATCCACCAGCAAAAAGCCCAACCCAGCCGCTGTGGAAAAAATGGTCACTACTTTGTTGACTTGGTTCAAAGCCCCAGCCGCACGCCAGAAGCAATTTGCTCAACGGTTACGTTATGGCTTACTGCACTACAATGCGCGGCAATACCATACCCCCAGCAGCACTGTTGAGGATTAGTGAAAATTCCTGAACCCCTCCTCGAACTGACACGCGGCGATCTTGTCGAAGCCATTCACAGAGGGTCGATTGCTGTGGTCAGCGCAGACGGCAGCTTACTAAATTCTTATGGCGACCCTAACACGGTCGCCTTTTTGCGCTCTTCTTCCAAACCATTTCAGGTCTTGCCATTTGTAGAAGCAGGCGGTGTGGAGCACTACAACTACACCCAGCGCGAACTCGCCCTCTCCTGCGCTTCTCACGACACTGCACAATTTCATCTTGATGCAGTCGTAGTCATGCAGAAAAAAATCGGCATAGAAGAAAGCCAACTGCAATGTGGCCCACACCTGCCGAGTGATGCAGGTAAACTACGCGAAGTCATTCAGCAAAACATCACGCCGACTTCAAATTTCAACAACTGCTCCGGCAAACACACCTCCATGCTGGCATTCGCCAAAATGCGCGGACTGCCCCTCGAGACCTATCTTTCGGTCGATCATCCTATTCAACAAGATATCCTCCACACCTTAGC
>JAFLCE010000046.1 GCA_017303655.1 Anaerolineae bacterium | reverse complement strand
CATCTCGCAAAGACCGGGACGGACGATTACTGCGCCACGGAATCCCGGCAAGCTCCAAACGATTCGAGATCGAAAAGCGCAGCGAGTCTGAAAGATAAGGCGCAAGCACAACAATCTCAGCGGGCGGCACTCCGTCTTCGATCAGGGCGCGAATTTTTTCCACAACCTCATCTAACATTTCCGGGTGAAAATGGCTTAGGATGAATTCCATTGCCGGTTCACTGCTGCGCGCGTCGAACTCAGGTTCACCCGTCACAGCAGAAACAAGCGCATTGGATAACTGGATGACATGCTCCGAAGAAACGAAGGATTCATTTAATTCAATGACTTGATCACAAGCCCGGCTCAATTCCCAGCCGGAAACTGGGTCGCCGCCCAGGAATTTTCGATATCCTGCAGCTTCGTCGTAAAGCAGCAGCGCCGAGTCGAAATCACTAATCCATTCGAATATGATATCTTGTGAACAAGAGACATCTTCTTCAACATTGTCGTAAACCAGGTGACGATAGGATTGTGATAGAAAATTGCGTACCTGTTCGTTTTGCCAGAGGAAATTTCGAAATACCTCAAGTTGCAGTGAAAAATCGAGCAGGTTGTTATCCAAACAATATTGCCGGAACAGATTGGCACATTCCTGCGCATCTTGATATACCCGCCGTTGGGCAGGGTCGCCAAACCAGGCAGAGTCTAGCCGGGCGCCGATCTCGCTATGAGGAAAGCCAACGATGGCGGCTTTGTTGAGGTTATCGATCACTTGGGAATACAACCGATTGCGGTTGATGGTGATGGATTCAAAATAGCCCCGTTCTTCGATCAACGGGCGGACTACATGCGCCATATAGTATTGCGCGGTTTCAAGGGTCAGAAAGACAGGCGGCTGATCCGGGTTTTTGAAGCCAGCTTGTTTAGCTGCCAGCGACCAGAACAAGTCGCACATACGTCTTGCCAAACCGCCGATGGTGGCGGGTGTCACTTCGCCACCTGCCAGGCGTTCCGGGCTTTCAAGCAAATCAAGATAGGGTTCTTGTAAAGTCCGTTGTGGGGTGAGCAGCAAAATAGAATCGGCAGGAATGCCTTGCGCCAGCATGAAACGAACGCGTTCGACTGCGGCTGTGGTTTTCCCCGTCCCAGCCCTGCCATAGACGAAGAGACGCGCATTCAGAGGCGACTCAATGATCTGACGCTGAAGCAGGCTGAAAGTAGTCATGAAGCGAATGTAAAGTATCGCGGATGTTTTGTCAATGAAACGACCCCAGTCATTCTGTTGACTGGGGTCGTTTTGAGTCAGATGATTTATCCGCTTGGGGTGGGTGTGGCTTCAGGGTCGGTTTCTTCTATGGCGTCAACTGGCGTTTCTTCGAAAGTTTCGCCGGTATCAAACCCATAATCACCAAAGCCGACGCTGCATACTGCAACTTGTGCGCTCGTGAGGCAGGATGTAAGGCTGCCTCCCCCGGCAACTCCCATCAAAGTCAGCAGGTCTTCGGTAGTGTCAGCTAATAACGCCAGGCGATTGCCCTTGCTGCCTGTTTCAAAAAGGACCAAGCCATTTCCAAAGCGACTGATTTCACCGAACTCAATTGAGTTGATCGTTTCGCTGTCGATCTCCACGCCGATTTTTCTCAGTGAGTTCAAGTCTTCGGCTGCATCGTCAAAGGTGCCGACTAGGATCACATCACCAGAGGAGGGCAGCTCATCCACAAACTCAACAGTGATGTCGAGATAGCGCATTGAGTTTTGCAAAGCTGCCATGGCGGTTACAAGAGTTGGCGTTTTTTGAATATTTGGCGAAATATAAACCTTGACCGTATCACTTGCGAAAATGAACGGATACACGTCCAAGGTCTGGCTGCGTTCACCCGAAAGCACAAAGTCTGCCAGGTTTTGGATCAGCGCGGCGTTGTCGTTGTAGGTGCTATACGGCGAGGAAAGGAAGGTGAGGTCACCGAATGCCGCCACGTTGCCATCTGCACTCAGGGCAGCGCCCCCCGCATTGGAATTATGCGCATCATTCGCGGACGAGAGATTGGTCTCTTCACCCTTCAGCAGAACCATCCCTGAAGGCGACTCGACCGAGTGTGCGCCATACAGCGCCACGGTATCGAGACCGAAGGTCAATTCATTTTTGGCAAACTCACCAAAGAATACGTTTCGGAAGTTGCCTTCATTGCTTGATGTGTTGTACAGATAATCATTATTAATGGATATATCGAAATGTTTCAGCAGGGAATTTGCCGCCGTGGCGTCACTTGCCGCTACAGGGTTGCCGCTAAAATAATCGAAATATATGGCATTGCGGGTTGCATCGGTCAAGACCAAGATTCTGCCGCCGCGTTCTGTGAAGGTTTTGAGTAGTTGAGCTTCGTATGTACTGAATGAGAGCCCCGGCGAAATGGAGATGAAAGCACTGGCATACTTCAACTGTGTTTCGAATGAATATGAATCTGTGACGGTTTCCACATTGCCGCCACGCGCGAGAATGGAAGCTGTGAGCGATTCGATTTCGTTTAAGTAAAATTGATTGGCGTGATAGCCGTCAAGGAGAACCGTGCCTTTTAGCTGCGGCACATCATCAAGATTAGGCTGATTCACAGTCACTTCAGGGCGGGTAAATGAGGCATAGTCAGGTGTCGGGATTTCTGCCCGGTCTGGTGTGCCGCGGTAGAACCATGCGACACGTAATAGGGTAGGGAGGATTAAAGCAAGGAGTGCAAGGATCAGGTATGGACGTTTCATTATTTCATCCTCCTATTTCTTAACCGGCAAGGGCGGAATATAAAGCATGTAAACACCTGCTTCTTTTGGATAAGGCAGGCTCATGCCGTCTGGGCTTTCTATGAAGAACAACCCGTTCAACGAATCAATACCTGCTGGGGCAGCCAGGTCCAGTACTGCATAATTGGCGATCTTTGCTAACTCTGCGGCTTTCTGGGTGCCATTGTTTTCAGTGCCAAGTTCATCGATGATGCCCAAACGCAACGCATCCACACCGACCCAGATCTGTCCATTAAAGATGACTTCGTCTCCAGCTGTGAGCCTATCGCCCCGTCCCAGTTTCACGGCTTGAAAGAAACCTTCTTTGATCATTTCGATCTGACGCATGTCTGAGTCGCGCGGCGAACCCCACAACTTATACGGACCCGTCGTAATGATGTCTTCGATAATGAAGGGAGAAGGCGGCAGGTATCCGATCACGCCGATGTTCCCAACCAGAGAAGTAGGCTTGGCAAAAATATAATCTGTATTTGCAGAGAGATAATAGCCACCGCTGGCAGACATGGCATTCACTACTGTTACCACCGGTTTTTTGGCGCGCAAGCGGGTGAGTTCCATATAAATAGACTCAGTATCCACGACAGTGCCGCCAGGGCTGTCGATCACCAACACCACGGCGCTAATTTCAGGATGATTAATAGCGTATTGAATCTGTTTAATGGTGTTCTGTGCCGAGTAGGCATAGATCGCATCTTCAAGCCGGATCACCCCAATGACCGGTTGCGGTACGGCTGAGGCAACCAATAATCCAATGATCAATGGGAGTGCCAGCCAGAGGAATATGTTTCGTATCTTTTCCCAACGTGTATCAGCTTCGCTCATGGTGTGCTCCTTAATTAACTGGAAAGTACATTGGTTTCAGGATATACGAGAAGTCGGGCTTTGTCAACAAGGTTGTTTTACAGAACAAATTAAAGTATAGTATGGCATCATCTGCCTTGGCAGAAATAAACTTTTTCAGGAGGTATTTTCCCATGCCCACTCCCATCAAAGGTGTCGCCCGCAGCGGCGCATCAGCTTCCAAACCAGGTGCTGCTGTATCGTATGTAAAGTTTTCAGACAAGCTGACCGCTTCGATCACGGATATTTCCAAGATCATCGAGCAGCACAAGGAAATGATCGACTCGATTCAGGAAGTTGCCATCGAATTAACCTCTTCCATCGGCTCACTGCATACCCTCACGGTCAAATACGCCCGCACTGCCAATCAGATCTTGGATGTGCTTTTGCCGATCCTGAAGAATCTGCCACTCATCCCCAAGAATGTAATGCAGATGCTGATCAATCTCGAAAGCCTGACCCAGAAGATCATCGACAACGAAGTTGCTACCACCAAGACGATCACAGATGTCAACGCTGGTTTGAAGACTGGCGATGCCAATAAACTCAAGGCACATGCGGGTCAATTGCAGGCGGTGACGAGGACTATTACGTCGATTATCCCTAAAGCGTAAACGCTTCTTTCTGGACCTGCAACCTGCCTCGGCACCAGGCATTTTTCACACCGAAAACTCGTTGACAAGTCCGCATTTTTACATGTATAATATCGTCCGCTTCCACCCCGGAGGTCAAATTCCGGGGTAGTTGTTTGTTTACAACCCCAGCTTCCCCAGAAGTAGGCGAAGGGCGCAAGATCCCCGCACACTATCTTGGCGAAGTGAATGACTGGAGAAAATAGAAAATGAAATTTGCAATCGTTGAAAGCGGCGGCAAGCAATATCGTGCCGTCGAAGGCACCACAGTTGATGTGGATCGCCTCGCCCGTGAAGTGGGTACATCGTTTGATTTCGAGCGCGTTATGCTCATGGCAGATGGAGACGCTGTTTTGGTGGGTACACCCACTGTCGGCGGAATTATCGTTTCTGCGACTGTGGTGGAGCACACCAAGGGTCCCAAGGTTCTGTCCTTTAAGTATCGCCCGAAGAAACGCATCCGCGTTCGTGGCGGGAACCGCGCTCACTATACCCGTTTGATGATCGATTTCATCGGCAAGCCGGGTGATAAGAAGGAAGCTCCTGCCAAGGCGGAGAAGCCGGTAAAGGTCAAGGCGGAACCGAAGCCCAAGGCTGAGAAACCAGCCAAGGCTCCGAAAGAAGCGGCGGCGAAGCCTTCCACTGAAAAGAAATCAACGTCAAAAAAGACGGAAAAGAAGTAAAGGCAGGTAGACAATGGCACATAAAACTGGTGGCGGTTCAACCCGTAATGGTAGAGATAGTAATTCCCAGCGCTTGGGCGTCAAGCGTTATGCTGGTCAGTTCGTGCTCTCTGGCAACATTTTAGTGCGCCAGCGCGGAACCAAGATCAAGCCGGGTATCAATGTGATGGTTGGCAAGGACGATACCTTGTTTGCTGTTGCAGACGGCGTCGTAATGTTTGATGTTTTTCACGGACGCAAGCGTGTCAACATCGTTCCTGTTGAGGCAGAATAATGAAGACTGATATTCATCCTACTGTGTTTGATGCCAAGGTCACTTGTGCATCCTGTGGCACCACTTGGACGACGACCTCGACCAAGAAGGAACTGCGCATCGACGTTTGTTCCAACTGCCATCCCTTTTACACTGGCGAGTCTGCGAAGCTGCTCGATGTGGAAGGTCAGGTTGATCGCTTTTACAAGAAGCTTTCTGCCCGCCAGACCTATGTGGAAGATCAAAAGACTCGTGAAGAATCCACCAACATCAACAACCGCTCTGTGGACGATCTTGGTCTGACCCCGCGCGCAACTGAAGGACTCAAGCGCGCTGGTGTTTTGAACATTGGTCAGCTCGTGGAAAAGTTTGCTGAAGGCGATGCTGCTCTCCTTGCGATCAGCGGTTTTGGTCAGTCTGCATTGACGGCTGCCAAGAAGAAACTGCGCGCTTTGGAGATCGAACTTCCTGAACCTCCTAAGGTTGAGAAGGTCGAAAAAGTTAAAGCTGAAAAACCAGCTGAGACTGCTGCTGAGACAACAGAGACAACAGAAACCCCCGAAGCAGGCGAGTAATAATGTAGCCGGAGGCGGCTCTTTGTCAGCCAGCCTTTTATCAGGTAAACTAAACAGGCAGATGCAAAAGCGTCTGCCTGTTTTTATGATAAATCCCAACGATAGGTCCCCGTATGGAGGGGGAGGAGAATTTGTATGATGCATACGCATGGCTTGATCGAAGTTGTCTGTGGTTCGATGTTCAGTGGTAAGACGGATGAGCTTATTCGCCGTCTGGTACGGGCGACCATTGCAAAACAAAAGGTGCAAGTGTTCAAACCTTCCATCGACATTCGGTACGCAGTGGAGAAAGTAGCCTCGCATACCGGTTCCACCTTCGATGCCATACCGATTACGAAAGCCAATGATATCCTTGAAAAGATCGCTGCGGATACCACGGTTGTGGGTCTCGATGAAGCACAATTCTTTGATAGTGAAATCGTGAACGTTGCTCACATCCTTTCAGAACGCGGTATTCGCGTTATTGTCGCCGGGTTGGATATGGACTTTCGCGGTGAACCATTCGGCTCAATGCCTGAGCTGATGGCGAAAGCAGAAGAGGTTTTGAAGCTGCATGCCATTTGCATGGTTTGTGGCGATGATGCCTCACGTACTCAACGTCTGGTGAATGGAAAGCCCGCCCGTTATGATGAACCGGTAGTTATCGTAGGGGCATCTGAAATGTACGAAGCCCGCTGCCGTTTGCATCACGAAGTTCCACGATAGTTTATTTCGCCGAAAAAAAGTTGTATAGAACGAAAATTTGATTACAATAAAAAAATAAGATCACCAGGAATTGAACTCCATGCAAAATTATCAAGATATACTCGCTGAAATCCTCATCGAAGCAGATGTGCTTCAAATTCGCGTTGCCGAATTAGGCGCACAGATCAGCGCGGATTATCAAGGCGAAGACCTTTTGTTAATTTGTATCCTGCGTGGTGGCGTCCCATTTATGGTTGACTTGAGCCGGAACATCACGGTTCCGCACATGATGGATTTTATGGCAGTCTCGTCGTATGGAGTTGGCAGGCGTGAATCCAGCGGCTCGGCTCGTGTCAGCCTTGACCTGACCATGGATATTCGTGACCGCAATGTGGTCTTGGTGGAAGATATCGTCGATAGCGGACATACCATCGCAGCGGTCTTGCAAATGCTTGGCACCCGCCAGCCGAAAACGCTCAAAGTTTGTGCCTTGTTGGATAAACCCGAACGACGCGAAGCGCACGTGCCTGTTGATTATCTTGGCTTTACCATTCCCAATAAATTTGTATTTGGTTATGGGCTAGACCTTGACGAATATTATCGCAACCTGCCTTTTGTTGGTGTCGTCGATCTGGATAAGTACAATCAAAAACCCGCTTAACGCCGTATAAAGGGGATTACTATGGATAAGCCGTCCGCAGAAAACCTTCACTCTCCATACGCTGGACGTTGGGTGGCTATCGTTCGCGGCAGGGTAGTCGCACAAGGCGGCACGCCTGAATCTGCCTTGCGCGCTTCTCAAGCCACTCGCCATAAAGAAAAACCCGAGATAAAATTTATGCCTCTTCCGCTGAACTTCCCCCCCATACTAGAAAAAATAATCGCAGCCTTCCCGCCCGAAGTGGATGTTCACCTGGTGGGCGGTGCTGTGCGGGATATGCTAACGAACCGCCTCTCTCCCGACTTTGATTTTGTCGTGCCTTCTGGGGGCATTTCCCTCGCTCGAACCGTTGCCAACTCACTGAATGCTGACTTCATGGTATTAGATGACGAACGCGATACCGGGCGTGTGATTCTTACCAGTGAGAATCAATCTTTGATCTACTTAGATTTTGCAGCCTACCGCGGTGCAACTTTGGAAGAAGACCTACGTGACCGCGATTTCACCATCAACGCTCTGGCACTAAATTTGCGTGACATTACAATCATTGACCCGCTCAACGGCGGCGCAGACATTCGTGCTAAAGTCATCCGTGCCTGCTCGCCAACTTCGTTATCAAATGACCCCGTCCGTATTCTGCGCGCCGTGCGGCAAGCTGCCGCGTTTGGCTTTACTATCGATAAGAATACCCGCGAGTTAATGAAACAAGCTGCCAGTCAGCTTGGAAACGTTTCAATTGAAAGATTGCGAGATGAAATTTTCAAAATGTTGGGCGGACCGAAAGCCAGCGCCGCCATCCGCGCTTTGGAAATGTTGGGCGTGTTTCCGTATCTCATGCCCGAATTGCTAAAAATGAAGGGTGTGGTGCAATCTCCTCCACATATCCATGATGTGTGGACGCACACGCTAACTGTGCTTGACCAGTTGGATTATTTGCTGACTTCCTCACTACGGCTCGACTTTGACCCCGAAAAGACCAGCGATATGTTCATGGGCTTGGTCAGTTTGAAGATCGGGCGTTATCGCGAACAGTTTGCCAGTCATTTTGCGAACGTGCTTAACCCAAATCGCTCCCACCGCTCGCTTTTATTCTTTGCGGCGCTCTATCATGATGTTTGCAAGCCGGAGACGAAGTCGGTGGACGAGGATGGTCGTATTCGCTTCTTTGACCATGATACCAAAGGCGCTGATGCGGTTGCCGAGCGTGCCCGCTCCTTAAACCTAAGCAACGACGAGATCGAACGTTTGCATAAGATCGTACTCCATCACATGCGCATACATTTTTTTGCAGACCGGCTTGAAAAGGAAAAACAACCACCTTCACGAAAAGCCATCTATCGCTTTTTCCGTGACAGTGGCGCCGCAGGGGTGGACTTGGTTTTGCTGGCTCTGGCAGATGTGCGCGGCACGCGAGGCAATGACATCACTCAAGATACCTGGACTGCATATCTCGAAATTGCCCGAATTCTGTTTGAAAATTATTGGGAACGCCCACAAGAGGTCGTCGATCCGCCGCGCTTGATAAACGGCAATGATCTGATGAAGGAATTGCAACTCAAACCGGGCAAGATTGTCGGACAGTTGCTTGAGGTGATCCGTGAGAATCAAGCGGCAGGCAAGATCACTGACAGAGAACAAGCCCTGTTGTTTGCTCGCGAAGAACTTACGAAAGGCATGAGTGAAACATGAACTATGTTTTCTTCGACCTTGAAACTCAGAACCTGTTCGAAGATGTTGGCGGACGCGATCATGTAGATCAATTAAAGGTCGCGTGTGCTGTGACCTACTCGACCATGAAGAACGACTTCACCATTTATTGGGAAAAGGATGTGCCTGCTTTAATGGCAGAGCTTAAATCGGCAACCAAAGTCGTGGGATTTAATGTACTGCATTTTGATTATCGCGTCCTTCAGCCGTATGCGACTCACCTTCGGCTAGCTTCCATCCCTACAATTGATATGCTCGCCGATATTCAAAAGGTGCTTGGCTTTCGCGTCAGCTTGGATAATGTGGCAGGAGCATCCCTTGGTGCCGCTAAAAGCGCGGATGGTATTCAGTCTGTAGAGTGGTTTCGTAAAGGCGAATTAGACAAAGTAGCAGACTATTGCAAAGCGGACGTTGATATTACCCGCCGTGTTTTTGAATTTGGACAGGATAATGGATTTGTGTATTACAAATCCAAATTAGGTAGTAAACTGAAAGTGGTTGTTAATTGGAGTAAAAAATGATGAAAAAACTAACTCATGCTGGCATTGACTTGGCATATGACCGCCGCGGAAGTGGGACGCCGTTGGTGCTCATTCATGGCTACCCCTTAGATCATTCGATTTGGAATGAGGTTGCCGGATTGCTGGAAAATGATTTTGACTTGATCATTCCGGATGTGCGCGGATTTGGCGAATCAACCACGGTGGATAAGCCATATACGATGACAGACCTCGCAGGTGATATGGCTGCCATATTAGATTCGCTTGGGCTTGAGAAGGCAGCATTTGCAGGACATTCGATGGGCGGGTATGTGGCTCTGGCATTTGCCAAAGCATTCCCTGACCGAATCAGTGGATTATCTTTGCTCGCTTCGCAAGTTGCTGGAGATGCTCCTGACCGTAAAGAAGGTAGATATAAAACGGCGGCAGAAGTTGCCGAGAAGGGTGTTCAGATCGCTGCGGCTGCCATGACAGATAAGCTTTCACCCAATCAGCATGTGCGTGACATCATCCGCCCGTTGATGGGGAAGCAGAGTGTGGCAGGTGTAATGGGGACTCTAAAAGCCATGGCAGAACGAGAGGATTTACCGTCTTTTCTGGCTTCGTTTACGCATCCGTTGGTTTTGGTACATGGCACTGCTGATGAATTAATTCCACCTGACCGGGCGCGTGAGGTCAAGGCGCTGGTGCCTTCTGCTCATTTGGTGGAGTTGGCGGGCGTGGGGCACATGCCGATGATGGAGCAGCCGCAGCAAACCGCAGAAGCTTTGAAACTGTTGAAGTAACAAAATGACCGCCTTCCATGTTAGAGGGCGGTCATTTTTATTTAACGGTACCAATTTTCGGCTAGGAGGGAAGCGCTTGATTTGCTCGGGTGAGAGGGCTAGTTTTTTTTAATCCGGATTTATCCAGCGAACCTGTGTTGCGCCGAATCAATTTCTTGATGTGGGCAACCAGGACGCCACTGGGAACAGGTTTTACGAGGAAGTCATCTGCGCCGACATCCAGCACGCTGGCAACCATACGTGGGTCGTTGATGGCCGAGAGAACGAGAATGGGGACATTACTGGTCTGGCGAATGGACTTGCAGACTTGCCAACCGTCCACGTCTGGCATCATGAGGTCGAGCAGCACAACATTTGGATTGGTCTCACGGGCAAGTTGAATACCCTGCGCGCCGATGTTGGTAGTGATCACATCGAAGCCAAAGGTTTTCAAGAGCATGCTCATGAGTTCAGTGATGGCTGTGTCGTCGTCGATTACGAGAATTTTTGTTGTCATAGATTTCCTGTGAGCCCATTATCCCTGATTTGCCTGTTTGTGAACTTTGCAGTGTATTAACAGGTTAGTTTTTCTTATTTATGGGAAATAACAAGAATGAAATCCTCCTATGAAGTGATATTTGTCAGGTACGAATTGGACTGTTTTTGGTACAATATTTCACAATTGAAACAACACATTTGAAATTTATATTCCATCAGGAGGCTGTAATGTCTAAATGGGTTTATCTCTATAATGAGGTGAAGCAAGTTGAAAAAAGAGTTAATGGTTCATGGGATGGTGTGAAAACCATCGTCGGTGGCAAAGGTGCCGGGTTGATGGATATGACCCGCGCGAATGTGCCGGTTCCGCCGTTCTTTACCGTAACAACGGAAGCCTGTATTGCCTATCAGAAGGCTGGCAAGTTTTCCAAAGATCTCTGGGAGCAGGAACTAAAAGCGCTCAAAGCGATCGAAAAAGCGACTGGTAAAAAATTCGGGGATAGTAAGAATCCGCTTTTGGTTTCGTGCCGGTCGGGTGCTAAGTTCTCGATGCCTGGCATGATGAATACCATTCTCAACATCGGTTTGACCGACGGAGTTGCAGAAGGCATGATCAAGGCAACGGGCAACGATCGCTTTGTTTGGGACTCGTACCGTCGTCTCGTTGAAATGTTCGGAACTGTGGTGATGGATATCGATGATGAAGCTTTTGAACATCCATTGGAAGAGTTCAAGAATAAAAAAGGCTATAAACTCGATATTGAAATGAGGGCGGAAGATTGGCTTGAAGTAGTGGGGATGTATAAAGCAGCATACAAGAAGGCATGCGGTCAGGAATTCCCACAAGATCCCTATAAACAACTTCAATTAGCGACAGAAGCCGTCTTTAAGTCATGGAACGGTAAACGCGCCGTGGCATACCGTCGCAAGGAAGGTATCTCTGATACGCTCGGAACCGCTGTAAATATTTGTACGATGGTTTTCGGTAATATGGGCGATGACTGTGCTACTGGTGTGGCATTCACTCGTAATCCATCGACTGGCGAAAAAGTGATGATGGGTGAGTACTTGCTCAATGCGCAGGGTGAAGATGTGGTGGCTGGTATCCGCAATGCGGATTCAGTTGCGAATCTCAAAAAATATATGCCCCAAGCCTACAAGCAGTTTATGGAGATCACCGCTCGCCTTGAAAAGCATTACACCGACATGCAGGATGTCGAATTCACGGTTGAACGTGGAAAGTTGTGGATGTTACAAACCCGCGTGGGAAAGCGCACTGCCAAAGCTGCAGTGAAGATTGCCGTGGATATGGCGAATGAAGGGCTCATCACCCGCGACCAGGCAGTATCACGCGTTACACCCGATCAGGTGGATGCCCTGCTTCACCCGCAATTCAATGACGCAGCTATGGATGCCGCCGAAAAGGAAGGCAAGTTCCTCGCTAAGGGCGTGAACGCCTCTCCCGGTGCGGCGGTTGGACAGATCTATTTCGATGCCGACAAAGCCGAATCGTATGCCAAGGCACACAAGCAAGATACCATCATGGTGCGTCCGTTTACCAAGCCGGATGATGTCCACGGTATGATCGCTGCCAAAGGCGTATTGACCAGTGAAGGCGGCGCGACCTCTCATGCAGCGGTTGTGGCGCGTCAGTTCGGTATTCCGTGTGTGGTAGGCGCGTCTACGATCAAGATCGACCTTGAGAAACGTATCATGCACGTGGGTGAAATCGTTCTGAACGAAGGCGACTGGATCTCTGTGGACGGCACGACTGGTAAAGTCTTTGCCGGAAAAATCCCCACATCTGAGCCTTCTCTTGAAGAACAGAAGGAATTGATGACCCTGCTCAAATGGGCAGATGAAATCTCCGCGCGCAAGAATGTCCGCGAAGAGGTTGTGCCGGGTTATCCGACCCGCGGTTTGCAGGTTTGGGCAAATGCCGATTATCCGCAGGATGCACGCCGTGCCCGCGCGTATGGTGCCGTAGGGATTGGTCTGTGCCGTACTGAGCATATGTTCTTTGAGCCAGAACGCCTGCCGATCGTACAGCGTATGATCCTCGCTGAATCCAGCGAAGCTCGCACCGCGGCACTCAACCTGCTTCTACCGCATCAGCGCAAGGACTTTGACGGTCTCTTCGAAGCGATGGATGGCTATCCGGTCATCATCCGCTTGATCGACCCGCCTCTGCATGAGTTCATGCCCGATGAAGAAAAACTCACGGAAGAAGTTATCACCATGCACGTCAAAGGTGAAACCGAAGGCTTGGAAGCGAAAGAAAAACTGCTTGCATCCATCAAGGGTATGCACGAATCCAACCCGATGATGGGCTTGCGCGGCGTGCGCTTAAGCATCTCGATGCCCGAGATCGTGGAAATGCAAGTCCGTGCTATTTTTGAAGCTGCTGCGGATTGCACCCTGCGTGGCATCAAGGTCAAGCCGGAGATCATGATCCCGTTGACCGGAACCGTGAAAGAACTTGAATGGATCCAGCCGCGCCTCGAACGCATCGGTAAGGCGGTAATGCAGGAGAAGAAGGTTAAGTTTGCCTACAAGTTCGGCACCATGATCGAGATCCCGCGTGCCGCCATTACTGCCGACCATATCGCAACCAAAGCAGAGTTCTTCTCTTTTGGCACAAACGACCTCACACAGATGACCTTTGGCTATTCGCGTGACGATGCCGAACGCAACTTCCTCATCACCTATGTACAGGAAGGCATCCTCGTCAAGAATCCCTTCCAGACCCTCGACCGCAACGGTGTGGGTAAGTTGATGCAGCGCGCTATCTTTGAAGGACGCGCCATCCGCCCTGAACTCGAAGTGGGTATCTGCGGTGAACACGGCGGCGACCCTGAGTCCATCGAGTGGTGTCACATGATTGGCAACAACTATGTTTCCTGCTCGCCCTTCCGCGTGCCGATTGCTCGCCTTGCGGCTGCTCATGCTGCGTTGAAGCACATGCCTGTGAAAAAAGTGGTCGCCAAAAAACCAGCTGCCAAAAAACCGGTTAAGAAGGCTGTGAAAAAAGTCGCCAAGAAGAAGTAATTAGACGAAGCGCAGGAAGACTTGATTTCCCAATAATCTTCCACGCCGTGTAAGCCTGAAGACCTCCGAGCCATCGGAGGTCTTTTTTTCTAACAGACCATCGCGGATGAGTTCCTCGATCTCTTTGGGGAAGACGTCCAAAAGCCCGCTTCCGAATCTTAATCTGAAATCTGATTCAGCGACACCGGCTTGTACCAGCCGTAAGTTGTTGATCATGTAATCGGAGATGTCGTCTTTGAGAGTCTGTTTGTGCTGGTTGACGGTGGCGGGAGTTAACGGAAAAGCAGCGGTCAGCGGTTGGCTGTCAGCGGTCAGCCGGTCAATATAAGTTTTGATTCTTAGCGCATTTGAATAACGATATCCGCCTGCATAACCATGTGCGCCAGCGCCAAGACCAAGATAGGGGAGTGAGCGCCAATATTGAAGGTTATGTTTGCAAGTAAAGTCTGCCTTCCGCCTTCCGCCTTCTGAACTCTGTTTCGCCCAATTTGAAATCTCATACTGCGTGTAGCCAGATTGTTGCAAGTAGTCCATCGTCCATTCGTACATGTCAGCAGCAAGGTCTGGGTCGGGGAGCGGAAGGATGCCTTTGTCTGCCCATTTGCCGAAGGGAGTACCATGTTCAAGGGTGAGTGCATAAGCGGAGATGTGTTCGGGTTGTAATTCCAAAACGCGTTTGACGGTGGTCTGCCACGATTCTAAAGTTTGCTCAGGTAAAGCGTAGATCAGGTCAAGGTTAAGATTGTCGAATCCGGCTTGTCGTGCTGTGGATACGGCTTCGATGACGGTGAAGAAGTCATGTTCACGTTCGAGCATGCGTAGTTCTTCGGTGTTGGAAGATTGCACACCAAAACTAATGCGGTTGATGCCTGCCTTGTGAATCGACTCGAGTTTTTCGGGCGAGATAGTGCCGGGGTTGGCTTCTATCGTCACCTCCGCGTCAGCGGAAATGTTGAAGGCGGAGGATAAGGCAGACATAACGGAAGCAAATTGAGTTCCCGAAAGAAGCGAGGGGGTTCCTCCTCCAAAAAATACAGTTGGCACGTTGAAGGTTGGAAGGTTGGGATGTGACCCGATAGATTCTATTTCCTGAATCAAAGCTTCGACATAGGCGGGAATCAACGATTCTTGACCGGCGTAGGTGTTGAAATCGCAATAGGCGCAGCGATGTTTACAGAAGGGAATGTGGAGGTAAATGGAGGTGTCAGGGGTCATGTATCAAGTGTCAGGCGGGAGGTGTTTTGGGTAAGCCGATGAAGACTCGAGTATAACCGTACTTGTCAGATGGGATGCCAGCTGTATTGAACAGATATAGAAAAAGATGAAGGTCTCTGATCAGGTTTTCAATCTCAACCTTGCCACGATCACAGCGGGGATTTCGCTGAATTTGCCGCCCCAGCCAAGCGGAGTGGTTTGCGGCGTTTCGGGTGGGAAGGCGCGTTCTTCGAAACCGTCGAGGACGAAGCCGTTTTGGAAGGCGAGGTTGAGATAAGCTTGAAGCGGACGTTCAAAATAAACTTGCGGCTTGGGCTGGTTGCGCAGAGCGAGTCCGCGCATAGAGTATGGAGTCATGTAGCGCGA
This sequence comes from Anaerolineae bacterium, assembly GCA_017303655.1. Taxonomy (GTDB): domain Bacteria; phylum Chloroflexota; class Anaerolineae; order Anaerolineales; family Villigracilaceae; genus Villigracilis. The sequence goes on along the minus strand of JAFLCE010000046.1, from coordinate 19,241 downwards.
GGTTTTTATGGAGTAGACCGTCTTGATCTCACCATCATCCATCTCTTCGACCACGTGCATGGATGAGGCATTGTTGAAACAGGGATGGGTGATAGAAAAGACGAAGGTCCCGCCGGGTTTGAGGAGTTTGGGTAGGGTTCGGAAAAGCGGTTCGATCTCTGCCATGTCGAAGAGTGCCATGTTGGAGAGAGCGGAGTCAAATTTGGCTTCGCCGAGGGAGAGGAGTTGTTCCTCATTGGTGGCGTCTAAAATGTGATACGTGATGAGTGAAGCGTGAAAAGCGGTTCTTTGTTTTGCATATTCAATGAGATTGGCAGAGAAGTCGAAGGCTGTGACTGTGCATCCCAATTCGGCGAGGCGGCGGGTGGTTAAGCCATTTCCACAGGCGATGTCTAGGATTTTAGAATCAGGTTGAGCGTCGAGAAAAGAGGCGAGGGCGGGCCAGCACAGGATGTTGAAGAAATCGTTGCCGTCGTCGCCCATGCGTTTGTCCCATACTTCGGCATTGGCATTCCAGGCGTTGAGTGTTTCTGCGTTTAAGGCATTCAGGGGATTAGTCATTGTGGCTCCTCGTAGTTTTCGATTTAACCACAATTCGAGAAAATTTTAGGGTTATTGCGGGCTTCGCAGAATCAGCAACCAAAAACCTTCTCGAATCATGATAATGACGTATGTGATTACGCAGATAATGTTTTTGATTTCAAAGAATGATTGCAATCAATAATATTCACCGCCCAAAAAGATTGACACTCCGCCAGTGCAGAGTATAACTACTTCAACAGAGTCTGCTTAGAGACGGTTTCATTTGTTACGCAGGGATACATCCTGCGGATCAATGGAAAAGGTTTTTAGGCGGGTTCTTTACTTTTTAACCCCCGAGGTGTGAATGAACGCTAGTTTAAAATTAGGTGAACATTATATTTTTGATCTTTCCGATTGCAACCGCGAAGTGCTCATGGATAGTGAGAAGGCTTACGCGTTGTTTGCTCAGGCTGTGCGTGATAGCGGTCTGACCGTCGTTGATGAAGGATTTTATAAATTTAGCCCGCATGGTTTTACCTGTTTCCTACTGCTGGCAGAATCGCATGCCAGTCTGCACGCCTGGCCTGAGTATAATTACTGTGCCATTGACCTCTTTACCTGTGCCATCGGTCAGGATTTTATGCCCGTGCTGATGCGCCTCAAAGAAGCCTTTGGTGCAGATGATTTCGCGGTTCGCAAGCTCGACCGCGAAGCTTCTGTCGAAACCAAAATGCCGATTGCGGCTTAAGGACATTGAATGAGTATCTGGTTTACAGAAGAATTACACCCTTACTATCGTAAAGGCATCCGCGTTAAACGCGTGCTTGCCGACGAGCAGACTCAGTATCAGCATCTGCAACTTGTTGAAACTGAATTTTTTGGCAACGCCATGATCCTTGATGGCATCATCCAACTCACTGAGCGCGACAACATGGGCTATCACGAAATGATCGTGCATGTGCCCATGCTCGCGGTCGGTGCGCCGAAGCGAGTCTTGATTGTCGGTGGTGGAGATGGCGGTTCGCTGAAACAAGTATTGCGATACCCATCCGTAACGGAAGCTGTGGTCTGTGAGTTGGATCAGCGCGTAGTGGATCTCTCACGCGAACACTTCGCCGCCTCCTTCGGGGACCCGTGGTCTGATTCACGCTCCAAGCTGCTCGTTCGGGATGCCTTTGGCTACTTAGAAGAAAACCCCGGTCAATTCGATGTCATCATCTCCGATACGACCGATCCCATCGGCATGGCAGAGAGACTTTTTTCAGATGAATTCCAAAAGTTGGTGGTGCGTGCCCTCGCCCCCGGCGGCGCGGCGGCGACTCAATGTGAGCAACCCTACTTCGACACGGCGCTGATCAAGACCATTTATCAATCTGCCAAAAAGTTGACGAAGAATCCTGCTTATTACTATGCCAATATCCCCACCTACCCTGGTGGCGGGATCGGTTTTATGTATGTCTCGGACACTCCCTGGGAGAATGGACTAAAGACGCCGCTTCCACCCGGAGAGAATCAATATATCAATCCTGACATTCACAAAGCGGCATTTGCCCTGCCTGAGTTTTTCCGAAAAGAATTGTACGGGTAATATAAACAAAGTCTCCGAGGTCTACAACCGGAGACTTTTTCATATACAAATTTAACGAAATTTCTTCTTTGTAGCTGCGTCTAAAAAATAGGAGTAAAACATGAATCCCATTAGAGGTTTACATCATGTCACTGCGGTGGCACGCGACCCACAGCGTAATGTGGACTTTTATCGAAATGTGTTGGGTCAACGGCTGGTCAAACGCACGGTCAATTTTGACTCGCCCGATACCTATCACTTTTATTTCGCTGATGCAACGGGCAACCCCGGTAGCGTGTTGACCTTCTTCGCCTGGCCCAATATGCGGCGCGGAGTGCGCGGCAATGGCGAAACGAATGTCGTGGCGTACAACGTCCCGATTGGCTCGCTTCCATTTTGGCAGGCGCGGCTCAAACAGGCTGAGATTACAACCACTCCCATTCAGGCGCGCTTTGGACAGAACGTCCTTGCCTTTAGCGACCCAGATGGCATGGGCGTGGAATTGGTGGAAGTGGAAAACCTTCCCACGGTTCAACACTGGGAAGAGGGTCCCATTCCACAAGCTCATGCCTTGCGCGGATTTCACAGTGTCACCCTGTGGTTGGACGAAGTTGAACCGACGTCCGCGTTACTGACGCAGGAGATGGGTTATCGATTCACGGGTGTGGAAGAGAACCGCCATCGTTTTCAGGGAGATGTCAATGCGCTCGGTCACATCGTGGATCTGGTTCATCGCCCCGGCAAGATTCAGGCGGGCTTTGGCGCGGGCTCTATTCATCACATCGCTTTCCGCGTGGCGAACGATGAGGAGCAGTTGACGTATCAATCCACGTTGAATGAGGCGGGCTTTCGCGTCAGCCCGGTCATGGACCGCAGCTATTTCCATTCCATTTATTTCCGCGAGCAGGGCGGCGTCTTGTTCGAGATCGCAACGGATACTCCCGGTTTTTTGATCGACGAGCCAAAAGAATCGCTGGGTGAAGCCTTGAAACTCCCGGCGTGGGTTGAACCTCAGCGTGCCGAGATCGAAGCCAGCCTGTTGCCACTTACTCTTAATCCCATTGAAAAGGCGAGCCTATAATGACCATGCCTCACGCAACATCGCCTGTTTACACAGCGGGCGCAAAATTGGAAGATGCCAAAGCCGCGATGATCCTCGTCCACGGGCGCGGCGCTTCGGCGCAGGATATTCTCTCCCTGTCATCGTCTCTGAACTTCCCCGGGGTTGCTTACTTCGCCCCCCAAGCAGAAGGTTCCATCTGGTACCCGAATCGATTGATCGCCCCGGTCGAATCGAATGAGCCCTATCTTTCAGCTGCCATCGCCAAAATTGATGGGCTGGTTAAGCATATCGAAGCGAGCGGCATCCCGGTAGAAAAGATTTTTATCGGCGGGTTCTCACAAGGTGCTAGCCTTGCAAGTGAATACGTCATTCGCAATCCGCGTTTGTATGGCGGCTTGCTCATTTTCAGCGGTGGTTACATTTGGCAAAGTGGAAAACCGCGCGAAGCGACCGGAAATTTAAATGGCATGCCGGTCTTTAACGGCTGTTCCAATGTGGACCCATTCATTCCGCTGGAACGTATGAAAGAGACGACTGCTTTGCTTACATCCCTTGGCGCTGAAGTGACCGAGCGGGTCTACCCCAATATGGACCATACCATTATTGATGAAGAGCTCGAACTGGCAAGAGAATTGATCGAAAAACGTTTATAACCAGACCTGTATTGATAAAACTGCCCCAGCTGTCACAAGCCGGGGCAGTTTTTTGTCATGGTATGGGAATTGTATTTGACGGGGCGCGTGCTATAGTGAAAAGGCAGGGAAGGCTTATCTTTCCTGGTTTGGAAGCCTATGAAAGCACATCCGGTCGTTCTTAAAAACATTAGTCGTTTTGTATCTTTCAGCTTGATCGTAATAATTATCAGTTCTTTCTTCATGCCTATCGATGGGGTCGGAGCCGATTCGGCGAAAGCATTTAGCCAGATCAGTTTTGTCGCAAATATCGAAACCGCAGGCGTTGCGGTGAGTGGGGTCAGCCTGCCGGGCACGGCTCAACTCTTTTTTCGTCGCAGCGGTGAATTGGATTGGCGTGCCGCGCATTACTTGGTGCGCATTGATGATGGACGTTTGGTGGGCAGCCTGTTCAACCTTTCACCGTCTGCAGCATATGATGTGAAAGTAACCGACGGCGCAACGGAGATCATCGGTTCCTTTACCACTCAAGCAGATGAACTCTTTTTTGCACCGACTAATACGATCTACGTTAATACTAATTCGCCAGTGGGCGGGGATGGTTCCAGTACGGCGCCATTTCGCACGATTCAAGAAGGCGTCAATCGTGCATTGCCAGGGACACAAGTTTTGGTAGCAGATGGCGTGTACAAAGAGTCGGTCACATTCCCAGCTTCGGGAACGGCTGGAAATTGGATTCAGGTGCGGGCGCAGGGTGGAGGCGCAGTACTTGATGGCTCTACATCCATCCCTGAAGAAGAATGGAAGCCCTATGATGGCAAAGCCAATGTCTGGTTTACGAAGATCAACCCGGGCATCAAATATTTGGCGCGGAATGGAATGCGCTTTTATCAATATGATTTTTTGAATGACCTGCTGGATGGGCGTGGTCATAACAACGTTTCGATCAGTGAAGGCTGGTTTTACGACCCGATCAATGGTCGTTTATATGTCCGCATTAACCGTGAGCCGCGGAAATACACCTGGCAAGTCCCGATCTTCAATGCGGCGTTTACCGTAGAAGGACGAGATTGGATTTGGGTGGAAGGTTTTGAGATGCGTTACTACGGCACGGGCTATGCCTGCGGAGTTTGCTCGAAGAATTCATCTCATATTGTGATTCGCAAAAACAGAATCCATCACATTCAGAACCCGGTCTTTGTGGAATGGACAGGTGGTGAAGATCGCGGCAATGATACCCGCATCGAATATAACGAAATGTATGATGGTCTCGATGGCGAATGGGCATGGGAAGCTGTAAAAGGCACTTCGATGGAGTCGATTGCGATTGTGTTGCGTGGGCACACAGGTGCGATCGTGCGTGGAAACACCATTCATCATTACTTCAATGGCATTTACACCAGTTCTTCTGCCGCGCTAACGGACCCTGGTGTGGCGTTCGATGCTGATATTTACAATAACTATTTCCACCATATTGGAGATGATGCGCTTGAGCCCGAAGGGACTTGTGTCAATCATCGCTTTCGGAATAACAAGATCGACTCTGTATTGGTGGGTATCTCCCTTGCACCAGTGACAATAGGACCGGTCTGGGTATTGCGCAATACGTTTACGAATTTCACAGCCCGCAGTGTAAAGTGGGATCGAGGCTCTGATGGCTGGGTCTTTATGTATCACAACACCAGCTTTACCACGTATCCCAATACCCACTCTGTCGAATTGATCAGCGCGGTGCAAAATTCGATTTTGCGCAACAATATTTTTCATACGAATGGTTACTCTGTTGAAGCGCGTAACCCCGGTGCAGCAGGAAATGACTGGAACTACAACAATTGGTTTACCTTGAGTGCGGGCAACCGCTTCCGCTGGGAAGGTGTGGAGTATGCCAACCTGGGTCAATTGTGCCGGGCAGCCGGGTTGGATTGCAGCGGGCATGAAGGCTCGCCCGGTCTTGCGCCGGATATGTCTCTTTTGGCGAACAGCCCGAACATAGATCGGGGGATTCTACTGCCGGGTATCAACGATCAATTTATGGGCAGCGCGCCAGATCTTGGTGCGTTTGAATCAGCATTTGGCGCGCCGCCTACAGCAACCTCCACACCGTTGCCGATCCCAACTATTACTCCAACGTCTATCACTCCAACATTGCCGCCTGATGCCATGCCGTTTGTCATATCCATTGTGCGGGCAGACCCAACGCCGAACAACGCCGAACTCATCCGCTTTATGGTGAATTTTTCAGAGGATGTCAGTGGCGTAGATGTCAGTGACTTCGTGTTAGCTGCGACGGGCGCAATTGCAAATTACTCGATCATTGATACTTACGGCTCAGGTTCTTCCTATACGGTTACGGTATATACAGGTAGCGGTGATGGAACTCTGCGGCTTGATCTTTTGGATAACGATACCATTCTCGATTCAACATCGATGCCGTTGGGCGGGGCTGGCGCTAGGAATGGGGATTTTTCTACGGGCGAGAGTTATGTCATCAACAAGAACGCTCCATTCTTAATCTCGAACCTGCGTGCCGACCCAAGCCCCTCTGCCGCTGCGAGTGTGCGCTTTCTGGTGACGTTCTCTGAATCGGTTAGCGGCGTAGACGCGGCTGACTTTGCGCTGTCAACTTCGGGCTTGAGCGAGGCGAGCATTGCATCCGTGGTCGGGTTCGATCTGAATTATATTGTCACGGTCAATTCTGGCGCGGGGAATGGCTCCCTCCGTTTAGACTTGCTCGATAACGACAGCATCCTGGATTCGGCAGGCAGTCCGCTTGGCGGCGCTGGAACTGGAAACGGAAATTTCACAACAGGTGAAACCTATATCATTGACCGGACAACGCCAGTGATCCTGACTACGATGTTCACGTCAGATGGTGCGCAGGATGGCTGGGTACTTGAGTCGAAAGAGACCAGTAACAAAGGTGGTACAAGCAATGCCAATTCTGCAACGTTGAGAATTGGCGATAACGGACAGGATAGCCAGTATCGTTCTATCTTGCAATTTTCAACCGGTACACTGCCTGATAATGCCGTGATCACGCAGATACTCCTGACCATGCAGTTGGAGTCTGTGGTGGGGAAAAATCCTTTTTCCACCCATCGGAATATGTGGGTTGATATTCGTCAGGGCGCCTTCGGCAGCTTTGGTCCATTTCAGATCGGTGCTTTGCAAAATTCAGACTTTCAAGCGCCAGCCAGTCTGTATACTGCCGGTTGGGTGACGGATAATGCCGTTGGTGGCTGGTATTGGACGAGTTTTGGGACTCCTGCTTTTCCCTATATCAACTTAAAGGGTGTGACCCAGTTCCGCCTCGGTTTTCAGTTGGATGATGACGATGACCGGCTGGAAGATTATGTATCTTTCTTTAGTGGAAACTTCGGTACACTTTCAGCGCGTCCACAATTGACCATCAAGTATTACGTGCCTTAATCTATTGTGCGGAAAAACATTCTTCACACAGTAGGCTGAGCAGCGGTCTGTGACCCTGCACGAGCGTGGTAGCACGTTATCATAACGGGTATAATTTCTAAAACCATCTACTAAACCAAGGCGGTACGATCGATATGACCGGCATTTTTATTTCTTATTCCCGAAAAGACTCAGCTGTCGCAAAAAAACTGATCACATCTATCACCGCCCTGGATTTGGATGTGTGGGTGGACTGGGAAGATATTCCGCCCGCTGTGGGTTGGCTCGACCAGATCTTGCAAGGGATTGAAGCGGCAGATGCTTTTCTTTTTCTCGTCAGTCCTGACTCGATCGCTTCAGAAGTGTGTAAAGTGGAACTGGAGCATGCCTATAAAAACGCCAAACGCATCATCCCGATCGTGGTGCGCGATGTGGACCCAAGGAGTACAGTTTCCATAATTCGTGACCTAAACTGGGTCTTTATTCGTGAGACCGATGATTTTGATGCGGGGATGGGGTTGATCAAAGTAGCCGTCAATTTGGATGTGAACTGGCTGCAAGAACATCGCCGCTTGCAGGTTCGCGCGCTGGAGTGGGACCGCAAGAAAGACCCCAGTCTGTTACTGCGTGGCAGCGACCTGCGCAATGCGCTGCAGATGACCTCTCAACATGAAGCAGGCGACCCGAAGACTTCTGACTTACAGAAATTGTATATTGTATCCAGCCGCCGCAATGAGCGTGTGCGAACGTTCACTTGGATCTCAGCGGCGCTGGCTGTCCTCATTATGATCTTTCTCTCTTATGCAGCACTGCAACAGCGTCAGGAAGCTCTGGTAGCTAAAGGTGAAGCGGATGCAAATGCACAGGAAGCCCTATTCGCAAAGGGCGAGGCGGAAACAGCCAGAGACGAAGCCAATAAGGCAAAAGAAGAAGCTGTAGAAAGTGCCTATATTGCCCAAGCCCAGCGTAGTGCTGCTCGCGCACAGATATTTCAATCTCGAACGGGCGGGTTGTTTACCAGTACCTTGCTTGCAATTGATTCATGGACAAAAAGCCCGAATGCAGAGGCGGAGGAGATCCTGCGTGCCAACGTCAGCTTGTTGCCTGCTCCGGTTTCAAATGTAGAACAAGGTGGAGCGATTACCACCCTTGAAGTCAACCCGGATGGACTTACCTTTGCTTCCGGCAGTAATGACGGGCAATTATGTCTCAACCGCTTTGAGGATGGTGAAGTTCTATTTTGTGCAACCAACCCCGGGTCCGTTGTGGATGCGGCGTATCATCCCGATGGCTCCGTTTTGGCAGTGTCTGATGACACGGGTTTAGTCCAGATTCTTGATTCAACTTCTGGAGAAGTTCTGAATGCGATCAAGTATGGCGTTCCGATCTTGGATGTGAACATCAGCCCGGATGGAAAATTCCTTGTGATCGCTCGCAATGATGGGCGTGTGACTTTTATTGACATGGTCACATTTAAACAAGTCAATGAGTTTTATGCAACTGGCAGCATTCGCCTGACTGCTTTTAGCCCCGATGGCGAATGGCTCGCGGTCGGTTCAAATCAGGGCGTGGTTAATATTTGGAATTTGACCGAAGAAGGCGGACCCGTGGCGAGCATTACACATCGCGGCGGTGATATTTTGGATATTGCCTTCAGCCCGGATGGTCAACGCCTGCTTTCAGGTGGTAGTGATAAAAATGCGATTTTGAGCGTGGTTGAAACCGGCAGACCATTTTATGCGCCGATCCTCAATGAAGACTCAGTGCGCGATGTAGCCTTCAGCCCGGATGGCAGTTGGTTCGTTACAGCTTCTGATGATTTTCGTATTCGTATCTGGGATACCAAGACCGGCACAGAACGCTTGCGTATTTTGCAAGACAGCCTGGCGAGTGAGATCAAGGTAAGCCCCGATGGTCAGTGGATCGCCACTACGGGTCCCGATACTTCGGTGCATGTCTGGCGTGTCGCCGATGGAGCCGAGGCGTATCAGATCCCGCTTGGGTCTGAAGGCAAACATCTGGATTTCAACCTAGATGGTTCTCAACTGGTGGTTGGCGATGCGAAAGGCATCGTTTCGATCTGGAACCTCTCTGAACTTAAATCAGCGATCGGATACCTGCAATTTAGCGGACCGATCTCAAACTTGGAATTAAGCCCAAGCGGAGAAACCTTCGCCGCCTCTGTCGAAGGGCAGGTCTGGTTGCTGAACTCCCAGCCTGATACCACGCGGACGGTGAATGAACGCCAGCCGCTGGTCAACTTTTTTACAGAAAATGTGGCACATATGGCATTCCATCCAGATGGTATTCATATAGCGATCTCTACAAAGAATGGCAGAGTTACGATCTTAAATACTCGTAACCAAAGCCAAGAAGTTCTATCAAAATCAGGAACGGAGCAATGGCTTGCTTTTCCTCCGGATGGCAGTTATCTCATCATGGCTGGAAGTGAGGGCTTGGTGCAATATCGCAGCCTCGATGGCGCAGAGAGTGGCACGCTCTTAACTGTGGATAGTGCTATCGTTTCGATGGTTGTTTCTCAAAGCGGGTTGGCTGCCATTGGTGTTGAAGGTAGAGTGATCGTCATTGACCTTTCATCACGCACTGTGCTTCAAGAGTTACGCGCCCCTGGCATCAATAAAACGCTTGCTTTCGATGCAACCGGGCTAACGTTGGCATCGAATACGAATACCGGTACTACTTATATTTGGGAATATGACGGGCAATCTTTCAATGAGACCTACAGCCTGCCCGGTGAGTTGGGGTATTCCCTGGCATTTCAGCCAGTCACAAATCATCTCTTGATCGGGTTAGGGAATCAAGTGTTGGTCTTGAATTCAAAGACTGGCGAAGAGGTCTACCGAATTCGTCAGAAAGGCGCGGTAAGTAGAATCACTTTCCTGACAGATGGTACATTGTTGATGGTCTCGCAAAAATCCCTGCAATACTACAATGCCAGCGGTCTGACTAGCATCATGGATGAGGACTTGGTCACAGCTGCGTGCAGCCGTCTATTGCGGAACTTCACCCCTGAAGAATGGACTTCGTTTTTCGAGCAAGAGAAATATCGAAAGCTCTGCCCCGATTTGGAATAACCCACTAATAAAAAAGGTCTGGCTCAGTTTCTTTGAGCCAGACCTTTTTTGATTTACACCAACATTCGCACGGGATTTTCTAGGAAGCCTGCCAGCGCTTGCATGAACTGGGCGGCTTCGGCTCCGTCGCTGATGCGATGGTCGACCGAGATGGTGGCTTTCATGCGCCAGCCCGGTTTGATCTGTCCGCCTTCGACGACGGGGACTTCCCTTGCGGAAGAGATTGCCAATATAGCAGCCTCAGGCGGGTTGACGATAGCGATGAATTCTTCGACATCATACATGCCGAGGTTGGAAGTGGAGAAGGTCGAGCCATCCACATCTTCCGGCTTGACCTTGCCGTCGCGTGCGCGCCCAGCCATGGTTTTGACTTCGCTGGAGATCTGGCGCATGGATTTCTGATCGGTGTCTTTGACAACAACGGTCATGAGTCCGCCAGGAACGGTGACCGCCACGCCCACGTTGACATGCCCGAATTGGATTACTTCATTGCCCTTGATGGTGGCATTTAGATTGGGGAATTGACGTAGCGACAACGCCACAGCTTTGAGAATGAAATCGTTGACCGAAAGTTTTTCATTATCGGGCAGGTAGGCATTGGCTTGCTTGCGCATGTCCATCAGCGCATCCATTTTGTATTCGTGGGTGACGTAGAAATGCGGGATGGTTTGTTTGGATTCAACCAGTCTGCGCCCAATAGCTTGGCGGAGTTTTGTGGTTGCGATCACTTTGTCTTCGGTGGAGATTGGTAATTGGTAATTGGTAATTGGAGTGGATGGACGGCTGACCGCTGACGGCTGACCGCTCGTCATTGCCGATTCCACATCCTTACGCACTACACGTCCACCAGGACCGGTGCCTTGAACAGAAGTGAGATTGACGCCATTATCTTTGGCAACTTTGCGCGCGAGCGGGCTGGCTTTGACAGGTCCGCTTTCAGCGGAGGTAGAGGCTTGAGTAACAGGAGCAGCTGTCGGCGCAGATGGAGCCGCAGGCTTTTCATCCGCTTTAACTTCTACCTTCTGCTTTCCGCTGTCTGCTACTGGCGTATCTACTTTTTCACCGGCTTGCCCAACGACTGCAATCGGCGCGTTGACGGGAACCATCGTGCCCTGGTCGACGATGAGTTGTAGCACAACACCTGTAGCGGATGATTCCACTTCAACGGTGGCTTTGTCGGTTTCGATTTCGGCGAGGATATCGCCTTTGTTGATGTTTTCGCCAACTTGTTTCACCCAGCGGACGAGCAAACCTTCCGCCATGTCGAAGCCAAGTTTGGGCATGGAAATTGTTTCAGCCATTATTTCAAAACCTCCTTTGCCGCGGCGATAATATCGGCAACTTGTGGGAGTGCGGCTTGTTCGAGGGTGCGGTTGTATGGAAGCGGAACTTCCTTTTGTGCAACGCGGATGATGGGTGCATCGACATAGTCGAAGGCTTCTTCATAGATACGGCTGACGATCTCAGAGCCGACACCGTAAGATTTCCAGCCTTCTTCAACAACCACAGCACGATTGGTCTTCTTGAACGATTCAAGTACGGGTTCCATATCAAGCGGGCGCAGAGTGCGCAGGTCAACGATCTCGGCTTCGATGCCTTGCTTGGCGAGTTCCTCGGCGGCTTTCATCGAAAGCTCAAGACCTTTGCAGTAAGTAACGATGGTGAGGTCTTTGCCGGGTCGCTGTACTTTGGATTTTCCGATCGGGATGGTGTATTCGCCTTCGGGCACTTCACCGCGGACTTGATACATGGTGGCGTGTTCGAGGAAGAGCACCGGATCATCCGACCGAATGGCTGATTTGAGCAATCCTTTGGCATCTTCCGGCGTTCCGGGGCTGACCACTTTCAAGCCGGGGAAATGCGCGAAGATGGCATCGGGAGTTTGTGAGTGGGTCGCACCGAGTTGACGCCCGCCACCGCCGACCGCGCGGATGACCAGCGGTACTTTGAACTGTCCGCCGAACATGTAGTGAAGCTTCGGTGCTTGATTGACGATGTAGTCCATCGCGGAGAAACCAAAGTTGATGGTCATGAGCTCTGCAATCGGGCGTTGACCGACCATTGCTGCGCCGATCGCGCCGCCGATGATGGCGTTTTCTGCAATGGGGGTGTCCTTGATGCGGTCAGGTCCGTATTTGTCATAAAAACCTTTGGTGACAGCGTACGTGCCGCCCCAAACGCCGACCTCTTCACCCATGATAAAGACAGAAGGGTCGCGGTCCATTTCTTCCATTAATGCTTGCGAGATTGCCTCGCGGATTGTGATTTTTGCCATTGTGTTCCTCGTGATACGATATTCGTTATTCGATACTCGATTGTCGGGTTGGTTTCCGAGGCTCGAATTATCGAATATCGAGGTTCGTTAATTATCTACAAAAATATCCGTATACAATTCTTCGGGTGCAGGGTCGGGAGAAGTCTCGGCGAATTCAACTGCTTTCACAACTTCCTCTTCCACGCGGGCTTCGATCTCGTCTAATGCCTTGCGGGTGGCAACCTTTTTATCGAGAAGATACTTGTTGAAGATGCCGATCGGATCGTTCGTCTGCCACTGCTTTACTTCTTCCGCTTTGCGATACCGTTCCGGGTCGCCCATTGAGTGACCGCGGAAACGATAGGTGTCGATTTCCAGTAAATAAGGCTGCCCTTCTTTACGGACGAAATCGATCGCTTCCTTTGCGGCTTCGTAGACTTTGGTCACATCCATGCCGTCTACTTGACCGTTCTTCATACCGTAACCTTCCGCCTTTTGGCGGATCTCGGTCACAGCCGAAGCGCGTTCAACGGTGGTTCCCATGCCGTATTGGTTGTTTTCACAAACCCACAACACTCGCAATCCCCAGGTCTTGGCTAGGTTTAATGCTTCATGGAAATAGCCAATGTTGGTCGCGCCGTCACCGAACATACAGATGGTGACGTTGTCATTCTTGGCATATTGATCGCCAAGCGCAAAACCCGAAGCAATGGGCAGGTGCCCGCCGACGATGGCATGTCCGCCCCACATGTTCTTGGACGTATCTGCCATGTGCATCGAGCCGCCTTTGCCCTTGGACATGCCTGTCGCTTTGCCGAGCAGTTCTGCCATCACCGCATCCGCAGAGATGCCACAATTCAGTGCCACGCCATGGTCGCGGTAGGCGGTGATGACACGGTCACGGGGTTCCCGCGCCGCGATCAAACCAGTCGAAACGGCTTCCTGACCAATGTACAGGTGCATGAAGCCACCGATCTTGCCAGCCTGGTACAGTTCCGCGCCGCGTTCTTCCACACGTCGGATCAAGACCATCTGGTAATACAAGTCGAGCAATTGTTCTTTCTTCATTAAAGGAACTCCAATTACAAGGTTCATACGCCCGAAGGCGTAATTTTTGGTTGAAAAATATCTAAGGAAGAAACACCAAACTCGCTCTGGCGTTCTGATTCCTCTCAATCGAATCGGGGATTATATCAGAGAAAAAAAGCCCGATTTCAGGGTTGATAGATTTTGCGAGTCAGAAATAAGGCGCGCCCAGCTATTTGACAATTCCTTTTCGCGTGATATAAATATATTGTGTCTGTCAGATTTATTATCGCTTTTTAAAGGAGAATGAAATGAAACTTACCCCGCCTAAAACGATTACTTTTGGAATTTCCGTATTACTTGCTTTTCTTGCTTTGCTCAGCTTTCTGGGTGCTTTCACTCTGCTTCCCATCGAGGCGTTCTGGCTTTTGTTCATTGCGTTTGTTTTACTCGCCGTCAGTTTGATGGTGAAAGGGCTCTAAATCTTTTTTTATTCGCTGACAGACAAAAAACTCCCCGCAGAAATGCGGGGAGTTTTCATTTTTACTTACAGGCAGGGATGATCTGGATCGCCTTTTCTGACGTGCCGTTCTCATTCACGGCTTCGATCTCATATGTCACCACTTTGTTATAAGGAGCGGCAGGGTCTTTGTATACGAACCTCGTCGGCTTGAATTCGCCGACCCGGTTCCCGTCACGATAGAGCCGGAAAGCGGTTTCGCCACCGCCGCTAGACCAACTCAACGTCACCGAGAATTTTTTCTGCGCTGAAAGACATTGCTGGTCGGTCACGAAAAAGTTCAAAGGGATTCCCGGCAAGGGCGGGGCTTCGCCGATGCTGAGGGAACTAAAGTCCGTATTTGGAGTGGCATTTTCAAAAAAGATCCAGCATTCGCGCCCGGTGTCATTTACGATCTGCCACCATTCGCTATCTTCACTGCGACCGATCACCGGCATTTCTTTGCCAGAGGCGATTTGATCCACAACGTTATAGAACGCACTGGGTCCCACGCGGCAATTGGAATTTTTCGTCAACGTGATCTCGGCAGGGATTTGTTCCGTCGCTGTAGGCGGAATGGGAGTATCCGTAGGCGCGGGTGTGGACGTATTTTCAACCACAACCACATACGTCACCTCCGGAGTGATTTGGGCAGGCGGAACATCTTCATTGGTATTTTCAGCAGGAGTACTGCCCGGCATGTTACAGGCAAGGATCGAAATGATCAAAATGGCACTGGCAAGCGAAATATCTCTTCTAGCTTTCATACGCATCTCCTAAGAATTGGCGAACTGATATTCAATTATTATACACTTCACCTGTTCATTCAATTTTAATTTCATGTACAATATCTTTATGGATTGGTTCACGAACTCTAAACAAGGCGAAGCAAAAAAGCTGATCTCCCTCTTACCCGGTGGGACAAAGCATGACCAGATCATGCAAGAGCTGATTCACTTGGGCGCGGATGCCGTTTTTCCATTGATGGAAGCGCTTCAGACTCAAGACTTGAACTTGGTCGCCATCTATCAGCAGATTCTCGCCCGAATCCCTGCCGCCTCTCCCGAGTTGATCAAAGCTCTTCGCTCTGCCCATCCGCTCATCCGCGGACGGGTCGCTGAAGTCTTTGCCATTAGCAAAGATAAAAACGCCCTGCCTGCTTTGGTCGAAGCTTTGCACGGAGAGTTTTTCACTGTCCGTTCAAGAGCAGCTCTTGCCCTTGCGAACATTGGCGATGCCAGAGTTATCCCTCAATTATTACCTCTCTTAAAGGATCGCGAAGACGAAGTCCGTATTTCGGCTTGCACGGCACTTGAAAAATTTCAAGATCCATCTACCTTTGATGAACTCGCAAACGTTGCCCTTGACGACCTCAAGATCGAGGTCCGCCAGGCGGCGGTGAAGGCATTGGGAAGTTCACGCAACCCGGCTGCGATTCCATTTTTGATGGAAGCCTTGCGAGATTCTTTCTGGTGGTTCGAGCGTGAACAAGTCACCCGTGAGTTGCTTGCCACTATTGAGAACATGGGCGAGCCGGTTGTTGAGCCGCTGATCGAGGCACTTGGCGACCGTGAAAAAACAGTCCGCAAATTTGCCATCACCATTTTGGGGAATCTGCGCGATCCCCGCGCCATTGAAGAGATTGGTATGGCGTTGTATGACCTGCATCACGAAGTCAGCCGCACCGCAGCGGAGGCGTTAGCTCAATTTGGCGCACCCGCCATCGACGTGTTGGCGGAGGCGTTGACTCATCCAGAAGCAGGTGTCCGTGAGCGTGCTGTCCTTGGGCTGGGAAAAATACACGATGAACGCATCGCTCCATATCTAATCGAGATGCTGCACGACCCAGATCGAGAGGTTAAGCGACAAGCCATTCAATCTCTTGGTGACTTGAAAGATGTAAGTACAATCCCTGCTTTACAGGAAGTCGCTGCCAGCCGTACCGACCGGGAGTTGGCTGCCTTTGCCAAGGAGGTAGTTTCGAAACTAGCCCGTTGAACCAGTGTTGCAAATAAGTACTAATAGATTTGGACGTCTCAATTTAAGGATGGTATTTATTTATGGGTTCAATGATCAGTTTTTTAGAAGGTTTGGAAAAACTTGCCTATCGGATTCTAATGTGGGTGGTTTTGATTCCGAAGACGGTATTCAAAATAATTTTTGAACCTCGTTTTGCCCCTGAATACGTTAAGCAGCAATTGGAAAAGGATGTGGAAGCCCCTTTTGCTGTATATATGTCCCCTATGCTCTTGTTTCTCATTGTTATCTTGATTCCGGCGCTGTCAACCTATTTTATTCCTGTGTTTGGTGTAAATCTAGTGCGCCCCGCCCAAGATGCACTGATCTTGGATCGTAATGTGGATTTTAAAGCCGAGGCACGTTTTCGCGCGGATACATACTCAAACTTTACAGAATTTCAGTGGTCTATTTATGAATGCAATAGCCCAGATGATTGTTCTACAGGAAAATATATGTATGCTGAATCTCATAGCGATTGGATTGGTGACCGGATTTTAAATGAGGAGGATTTTGCGAAGCTTCTGAGGGTAGAAAATCCTCTTCTTGCTGAGCAGTCAAAATTTGAGACATTAGATCGAAATACAGTAAGTAACACATTTGAGTACGAATTCAAGCCAGGTGTTTACTCGCTCTCTGTGTTTTGTACTAATTACACTGACGAGATAGTTTATGATGCTTTTCGTATTATTGTTCCAGAAGATATTGAAGAACGTATTCAGATTTACAGTATTTACGGTAATTACGGGTCCATACGTAGCAGAAAGATTGGCTCCACTGATCCGTTTTACGGCTTTCAAGTTGAACAGCCAAAAAGTTGGGGCGAAAGGCTTAAAAGTGAAGAATCGATTTTGCTTGGTTTTGTATTTTTATCCTTCCCTCTGATTTTCTCTTTGTTCATTCTATCCTTATATGGTGTAAATAAGCAGGATGTAAAAAATGACCTAAAGGAAGTTTTTTATACCCAATGTTATTATTTTGTGCCAGTTGGTTTAACCTTTTGGGCTTGGTTTTACTCAGATCGATACTTTGTTAACCCAACCGATTTGCCTTTAGTAAAAGGACTCGCCCAGATATTTTTTGTACTTCCTCTGGTGACTGTTATGGTATGGTTCATTCTTGTTGAGATCGATGCAATAGCGCGTATGCGTCAAACAAAAAGAGGAAATGCCTTTTTTGTTCTCTTCGTCTCTTTTGTTACTTTATCAATAATTGTATGGTTGTTCACCGTTTTTAATGACAATTTGGATATATTGAGAAATTCTGCCCTTGTGGCATATCCAGCCTCATGTGGGGTAATTATTGTCGTTGCGCTAGTGCGTAGACTTGTAAAATCAATAAAAAAGAATTAAATGTAGACAAATTGGAGTGAATGCGTAAGTGGTTTGGCTAGTCCACTTGCAGAGACCTGCTGATCGCAGGCGCGATTTCAGTTAATAGTGAGACGTCTTTAAAGGCGTCTCGTTTTGTTTTGTCCCCGAATAAAAGCAGTGGCACAGGCGCTGCTGTATGTTTCCGTGTGCCGAGGTCTTCCATATTGCCGTGGTCAGAGGTGAGCAGAATGAGATCATTAGACATATCCCAATTGGCGAGCAGACCTTTTAGAACACCATCAAATGTTTCGAGTTGTTTGACTGCCCAGGGCATATCCTGTTTGTGACCGGCGTAATCACTTGCCCAATATTCAAAGAAGGAGAAATCATAGAGTTTGGCAAGACGGGCAAGTTCTTTTCCTGCGGGTTTCGGCTCGAACAGCGGGGCGTCTGAGAAGCCAAGGAAGTCACGCCAGCCTTCGCCGGTAAAGTCGGCAGAGAGGGCAGTGCCTGCAAAATAGTCTTTTTCTGTGAAGAGCGGAATGCCTGCATTGGTGAGAGCAAGCGGAATGGAGGAATACAAACGCTTGCCCGAGTCGATGCCGTCGAAATAGCGTGGCGGGTAGGCGTTGAGCAGGGCGGCTTTTTTCCCGGCATTCACGGTCTTTGAAAATAAAGTGTGATCGCTTAAATATTGTGCTACTTCAGAGTTGGGTTTGGGTCCGTAGTGATAGCCCAACTCGGCAGGGATGTTGATGCCAGTTAAAAGCACTGCCTGCCCAGTAGCAGATTGCGGCAGACCTTTGACGCCGAGATTCGGGTCGACCGCTTTGAGTGAAATAGATTCTCCCTCAAAGGGCGCAGCGGACTTGGTCAGTTTTTTGCCGCCAAGCAAAGATTCCAGATAGGGCATGTTTGCGCGCAAAAAGGGATTGGTCTCGGGGTTGTCTTCGCCGAGCCCGATGCCATCGAGAAATAGAAAGAGGATTTTCATAAGGAGATGTGAGACGAGCGGAACTCGTTACTTGTTACTCGTCAACTCGGGACTCATCTGCCATAAGAACCAGGCAGAAGAACGTTCGCGTTTGTCGAAGCCGTCTGTGCGGGAGATGAGGGTCAAGCCATGGTGTTCGATCAGGCTCAGGTCCGAATCCACAAGCCCGGGACCGGAAGGATCCGCAGCAGATTTGAAGAATCCGTATATGAGCCAGAATCCATGTGGGGCGAGGACACGAGTCAATTGCTTTAGATAACCTGCTTTGTTTTCGATGCCGTGGAAACAGCCGAGGTCAAGTGCCAGGTCGAAAGTTGACGTGACCTGTTTCATTTGGGTAGCGTCATCGGTGAAGACGGGGATTTGCATGCCTGCCTTTTTGATCTTTTTCTTTGCCAGTTTAATGGCTTGTGATGAAAAGTCGAACCCCTGTGCCTGCCAACCTGCATTGACAAGTGTGATGAGGTTGGTGCCTGTGCCGCAACCAATATCGAGAGCGCGACCCGCAGGGTGTGCTGCCATGAAATCATAAAGCTCTGGTGGCGAGATGCCGCTATCCCAGGGAGCTTTCTTGGTTAAGTAAGAGAAGTTGAATTTTAAACGATGAAGGATATTACTCATTAGCTATAGTATCGCGGACTTGTTGCGGGTTGAAATCGCCGATGGTGCGCCAGATTTCATTCCCAGCTGAGTCGAAATAAATAAAGGTTGGGGTAAATTCAAACCCATAAACAGGCGAGAGTTCCATGCCCACTTGTTCCTGGACGTTCAAGCGAATGATATGAATTTGATCGCCGAGTTCCAATTCAAGATCATCCACAAGAGGTTTGATCGAAACGCAGCGGATACAGT
>JAFLCE010000045.1 GCA_017303655.1 Anaerolineae bacterium | reverse complement strand
AAGGAATTTAATCGCATTGATATTTTGTTTAATAACGCTGGCATTGTTACAAAAGGAACTGCCGAAACGACCAGCGATGAAACATGGCAGGATACGTTGAACATCAATGTGACCGCGGTGTGGAAGATGTGTCAGTTGGTGTTGCCGCATATGAAGAAGCAGGGGAGTGGCGCGATCGTGAATAACGGTTCCGATTGGTCGTTGGTGGCGGGAAAGAATGCGTTCCCATATATCATGAGTAAAGGCGCGGTGGGCATGATGACGAAGGCGATGGCGCTTGATTATGCGCGCGATGGCATTCGCGTGAATGCGGTTTGCCCCGGCGATACCTTTGTGGATCGTTGGATGGAGAAAGGATATTTTGAAGGCTCTGACCCGGTGAAGCTGGAGGATGCGATTAAAG
This sequence comes from Anaerolineae bacterium, assembly GCA_017303655.1. GTDB lineage: Bacteria > Chloroflexota > Anaerolineae > Anaerolineales > Villigracilaceae > Villigracilis. Next base: position 34,213 of record JAFLCE010000045.1, on the reverse strand, counting down.
AGTCGAGCGCGTATATTCCGATGGGGCGTTTTGGAAAACCAGAAGAGATCGCCAATGCTGTCGTGTTTCTCGCATCGGATGAAGCATCCTTCGTGACGGGTCATCTCTTACTGGTGGATGGTGGCAATACAGCGCAGTGATATACTGCTGACGAACGACCGTAGACAACACATGGTAGACCGTAGTTTTTGGAGTTTTATGCAAAAGAAAATTATCAGCGCCATCATCATGCTCACTTTGTTAACAGGCTGCACAATGAACAACCCGTTCAAAGACGCACCCAATGTCATCATCATCCTTACCGATGATATGGACATGACCTTGATGCCCTACATGCCACAGACCATCGCACTCATCGGCGAACAAGGCGCGACCTTTGAAAATTATTTCATCACCACACCCATTTGCTGTCCCTCACGCGCTTCGATGCTGCGCGGGCAATACGCACACAACACCGACATCCTGCAAAACTCGCCGGGCTTTGCGCGTTTCTTCAAGTTGAAGGAAGAAGAAAATACACTCAATGTGTGGCTGCACGATGCGGGCTATCGCACGGCACTGTTCGGAAAATATTTAAATAATTACCCTGTCAATGCAGGCAGAAATTATGTTCCGCCCGGCTGGACGGATTGGGCTGGCTTCATCGCCAACACCGACGACGGTGATTTTTTCTACAACTACACCATGAATGAGAATGGTACTCTGGTCGAGTATGGCGACACACCCAAAGATTACAGCACCTATGTGATTCGGGATAAATCTCTGACCTTTATCGAAGACAGCGTTGAAGCTGATTCGCCTTTCTTCCTTTTCGTTTCAGTGTACGCGCCTCATGGCCCGGCGACGATTGCTCCTGACCATCCGGGTTTAGACAACACTCTGACCTATCCACAAAGCCCATCCTTTCTCGAAGCAGATTTGAGCGACAAGCCACAGATCATCCGCTCGCTCACCCAAACGGGAGATGAGTTCGACGAAAACGATGCCAACCACACTTTTCAAAAACGAGTCGCTTCTTTACAACCGGTGGATGACCTTGTAGCAGATTTGATCCACACCCTCGAAGCGACTGGTCAGTTGGAGAACACCTATATCTTCTTCGTCTCAGATAATGGCTTTCACCTGGGTGAGCATCAACTCCCTTCTGGCAAGGGCACGCCTTATGAAGAAGACATTCGCGTGCCGCTTATGGTTCGTGGACCAGGCATTACGCCCGGCACGACCGTGACTCAAATGTCCGCTAATATTGATCTCGCTCCCACCATTGCTGATATAACCGGCGTAGAGACTCCCGATTTTGTAGACGGGCGTTCCTTCCTGCCTTTTTCGCAAGGAGAGAATGTACAATGGCGCGACGGTTTGCTGATCGAGTTCGGGTATATTGACGAAGAAGCCGTCACCGAAGCCCTAAACGACCCGGAGACCGATAATCTACTCGTGGATGTGGTTGGCGGCGCGTTTCGCGGTATCCGCGGCGAGGGTTATGTTTATGTAGAGTATGCCAATGGTGAGATCGAGTTTTATGATCTGGCTAACGACCCGTATCAGTTGGAAAATATCTCAGGCAAGCTGAGTCAGGCAACCCTCGATACGCTCCATGCAAAATTGGAAGCCTTGAAATATTGTGCGGGTTCAGATTGTCAGATGTTGGAAGAAGATTTGAAGATAGAGATAAAGTAACACAAGATTTATCTGCGAAAATTTAGGAGAATTTATGATTGTCGTATCCGATATGATGGGAACCCTCACCACCGGCTCACCCTTTTTAGGCATGGTGAATTGGGTCAAACATAACCAGAGCAAACTCCAAGCAAATTGGCACATAGCAACGATTATGCCTTCGTATTTGCTTGCAAAACGTGGGCTGATCGACTGGCAGGCTTGGGGACAGAAATTAATGGTGGATAGCCTCGGCTATATCAAAGATGCCACGCCTGAAAAGGTTGCGGAAGTATCCGAATGGATGGTGGTTCACGACTTGTGGGCAAAACGCCGTGAAGATGTGATTGCACGGCTGGTCGCTCACCGAGAGGCGGGTGCGAAGGTATACATTGCTAGCAGTATGGTCGAGCCGTTCATTCAACCATTTGCACAGCGCATTGGCGCGGAAACCATCGGCACACCGACCGAGATCATAAATGGGAAACTACACATGATCGGTGAGTTGGTGGCGAATGAAAAAAAGATTAAGCAGGTACTTAGTCGCCTCGGCGTGGATAGAGTGGATGTCGCTTATGGCGATACGATCCTCGATGTACCCATGCTCGAAAAAGCTGACCATCCTGTAGCGGTTTACCCGGAAGCAAAATTAAAGAAGGTTGCCCTGGAACGCGGCTGGGAAATTCTCGGCGATACGCCGGAATACGGATAAAGCATCAGAGGAGAAGAGGTCAAATGGAACGAACAACCATTCGCAGGTCCAGAAAGAGGCGTGCAGACAGTAAAGTCTATTTGTGTGCACCGGTCAATTCACTGGTTGAAGGCATTTACGAGCAGAATATCCCTTTCCATGAAATTCGCAAGCATGGTGATATGGGTTTGGGCACCTTCAATGATCTCGATGGCGAAATGATGATGGTGGATGGCGAAATCTATCGCGTGGGTTCGGATGGCAAGGTTAATCAAATTCTTGATGATGATATGTGTACACCTTTCGCCTGTGTCACATTCTTTCAGCCTGCCAGTGATGAAGTGTTGGAAAAAGAATTAACGTATGAAGAATTTTTGCGCTGGATGGTGGAGTTGATGCCGTCGCCCAATATTTTTTATGCCTTTCGCATTACGGGCGAGTTCGCATACGTCAAGACACGCTCAGTGCCAAAGCAGGAGAATTATCGTCCGCTGGTGGAAGTTGCAAAGGAACAGCCGACATTTGAGTTCAATAATGTTAGTGGGCAGATGGTCGGTTTTTATACGCCATCTTTCATGTCATCGCTCAGTGTGCCGGGCGTGCATTTGCACTTCCTCACCGAAGATAAGACCAGCGGCGGACATTTGCTTGAGTGCCGTCCGCGCAAGGTGACGCTCGAGCTGCAATACCTTTACACCGTGGAGCTTTCGCTGCCTGCAAATCTTGATTACCTCACCTGGGATTTCCAACGCGATATTGGTAAGGACTTGGACAAAGCGGAAAAATAACATGCATAAATTCGATGAATTCATTCACCAGGAACTCGCGCCGCATCTCTCCGCCGGAGAAGGCATCGACCTCACCGGTTTTCTCTACACCAAATCTTTGAGAAGCGTTGTCCTCTCTGGCGGCTTGAGCCTGGTCGGTGACGGCTACTATTTCGCCGCTCTCACTCGCAGACGCATGTTCATCATCGCCACTGAAATGGGAGTTGCTTCGCTGAAGATGGAGAACAAAGGTCTGAGCGATATTCTCTATGCAGACATCAAGTCCATCAAGCCGAGCGGATTTCTCAACCAAAAGATGATCGCCATCGAACTCAAGGACGGCAAGACTCTCGTCTTCCGCTTGAATACACTGGCGACTCATTACGCTTCTGGTCAGAAACAATTTATTGAGACCTTGATTGAACTTGTAGGGGCGGGGTCTCCCCGCCCCATATAATACCTACCCAATACAAGGGCGAGGGGATCTCGCCCCTACGGTTGCAATGAATTTAATGCTCTTACAAACGTTTCTTCCATTTTCTCGATATTGATCTCTTCGGAAACAATTCGATACGACTCTTTTCCCATCTCTCGCAAACGCGCTATGTCTGATAGCGCGTTTTTCATTGTTGAAACCAGCGCGTTGTAATTCTCTGGCTCGATCTGCCAGCCATTCTTCTCTCGAACCAAATCATCTTGCGTCCCATCGCCTTTTGCCACAATGACAGGCAGCCCATAACTCATGGCTTCCTGCACAGCAAGTCCGCCAGTGCCAGGGAGGACGAACAGATCGGCTTGTTGAAAATATGGTTTTAATTCAACGCCATGCTTCGCGCCGATGAATTCAGCCGATGGATAAATACTCTTTGCCAGAGTTTCCAATGCTCCGCGTTTGGGTCCATCACCGACGATAAGCAAACGAGGCTTAGATTCCATCTCCGCACAGGCGAGTAATAATGAATCAATTCGCTTTCGAGCTTGTAAACGTCCCACGAACAAAATGGTCGCATGGTCAATCGTTAATGGTCTATCGTCGGGTTTTGCGGGGGCAGGGGAAACCGAATTATGTGCCACAAAAATCTTCTCACGCGGGAAACCAAGTGCCGCATATTCCTCCGCACCGCGTTGACTGTAAGCGATCATCCCGTCGAATTGATGAATGAAGCGTTTCCAAAGTCCGCTTTGTTTCGGCGCGCCCAAGCCCCAGCCTAGGACTTTTCGCCCGCGTTTGTGCATCCAATTTACGGTGGAGGGAGAGGCGAGATAACGCGGATTCGCTTCCATGATGAGCGCGTCGGGATTCCACTCTTCGAGCCAGCGGATGAAATTCCGTTGATAACAAAAATAAAGCGCGCCACCGAATAGATGTAGGTTATCTGCTTCGACATGTTTGGCGATTTTTGTCATGCCACCTGCGATCATTTCAGCGGGGCGAGCCTGACCGGCAAAGAGACTCATGCCGCCTTCGCAGTGCTGTGCAAGCAGGTCAAAAAATGGAACGCGATAACTCGGCAGGACGCGTTGTTGCAAACCCAATTTGCCGTTGAATTTCATTTTGCCTCGCAACGGGAGAAGACGAAGGCATATTTATCCTTGTATTCTTCACACCAAACGGGCGACTCTGAAACTGCTTGAATCAAATTTGGTTGCGCAGCTTGCGAGAGCAATAGCAAGTTGATGCCTTCGCGATCGAACATTTCCTGCCAGCCCTCGCCGCTTGTCACGCGCACGTATTCCTGCCATTGTTCAAGCGAAAAGCTGTACATGCGTGTGTCCATCCAAGTGGGGCGGGAGGGTAGGGCGAATTCGAGATAAGAGCCGAAAGCGTAATCGTTCCACATTTTCCCCGGCAAGTCTTCACGCGTTTTTAGAAATTCAACGGCATCGACCGGAGTTGTTGTGAGTTCGTATAAGTCTGGCGCACCATCCCACCATGAGTCGCGGATGCCAGGCATGAAGACTAATGAAAGAAGCAAGAGCATAACCGCAATCGCCATATTGATGCGCGGGTTGATATTCTCAATTGGCTTGTCAATGTAAGTATTTGTCCACTCGCTGACTAACTTGGCTGTGAAGATTGCCAGTAGGAACATGAACCAGATAACATAGCGAACACCTGATAACGCAAGCCAGCCGAAGCCGAGGAAGAGGATCCATTCGAGCCAGGTCAGTTTTTGTTTTGAAAATGCCGCGGCAATAGGGAAGGCGAGCATCCAAGCGAAGAAGATGTTCATCTGCCAGCCTTCATTCGTGGGCGGACGCCACTCGACGCTGAATAAATAATCAGATGGATTGTTGAGAATGAAAACAAGATACTGCCACACGCCAAATCCGTGTGGGTTGAGCAGGCTGGCAATTAGCATCGCGAGGATGGTGAGGAACATGGCTTGATGTTTTTTTGAACCGCCAAGCTCGCGAAGTGCGCTAAGAAAACCTTTTGATTTGAGTTCAATATTCGTCGCACCAAAGACAAGAGAGGCTCCTGCCAAGAGGAAAGGCAGGACGAACGAGCCGTGCAAGTTTGCCCAGAGAAAAGTGGACAGCGGTAAAAGAAAGAGTAGACGATTGTTCCCTTTTTGCCATTTGTAAATTGCAAAGAGACATAACAAGAATAAAGGATATGCAAATAATTGCGGACGGATCATCCAGTTATTCGAGGTTGCCATACCCAGGATAATGAGAAGAATGGTCGCTGTCCGCGTGCCGATATGGGAGCGCATCAAAGACCAGATCGAGCCATAGGTAATTCCAATGAGTACGGCACGCAGGAGGAAGGTCAACGGGGCGGCACCGGTTTGATAAACGAGATAAAAGATAATGCCAGACAGCCACTGTTGATAAAAAATCGGCTCGCCTGCGCGGCTGTAGCCCATCGTATCCACAAGAGGAACCGCACCTTGTTCAATGATGTCTTTGCCCAATCGCAGATACCACCAATAATCCTGTGCCGGGACGGAGAGCATGAAAGACAGCCCAATTAATGGGAGCAAAGCAATGCTGAGCCAGAGGAGATCGTACGAGCGAGAAGAATTTTTCATAATTATTATCGTAGGGGCGCAGCATTGCTGCGCCCCTACATTGATATTTCATCCAACATGCGCCGCAGAATATGCCGGTGATTTATGCACATGCACAACTTTCCATTGCCCATTTAATTTCACCATCACACGGCTTTCGTTATGTGCTGCAACTTGAACGCCTATCCCAAGTGCGGTGCTAATTAATAATGTGTAGCTTGCAATGGCAGTATCACCATAACGCTGAATGAGTAAATTCGATAAGTCAAACCTTGTCTTTCCGACTTCTTCTGCGCCAAAGACGGCTCCACGTGAATCGTTCGAGGTCATCATAAATTCATGGAAGGGCAGTCCATCCAACCGATGCGGTGTGACCCACCATTCGTATAACGTCAGATCTTCTGCTGTCGTTTCGTGATATGACGCGATGTCATTCGTCATAATGCCTTGCAAATGTTTCAAAAGAAATTCGTGGACTTCTTGATCCATAATTAATTCTCCAATAAAACTTTGAGATACGACTCGACCATTTGATCGAGCCCAAATGCGGACTCCGCACGCTTCCGTGCTGCCGCCCGAAATTGACTCTGTTTCTCGAGCACCTCTCCCGCTGACGATGCCAATGCGTCGATGTTTGGTGTTTCCAACTTCCACGGGTTCGATCCATACGGAACGATGCAGCCTACATCGTCGGTGACTAACTCTTTGAGCGAGCCGCTGTCGAAACCGATGACGGGTAAGCCACATGCCAATGCTTCGATGACTGAGTTGGGGCAGGGCGGGTTGACTTCGGCACAGTACATGAAATGAGAGGAACGGGCGAGTTTCGGAATGTCTGCTCGTGGGACGGTGCCTAGAAATTTTACAGGGATTTTGCTTTGCAGTTTTTGTTGTGTAGCTTCATCCACGACACCTGCTACAACAACTTCCATCGGATACTTCGCAGACATTTTCTCTGCCACTGAAACAGCATGAAACAAGCCGGAGTTTAATCCGCGAGCGAGGCTGCCTTCAAGTAACAGCATTCGGTATTTTTCTGTTGGGCGTTCATGCTCGCCTTCATGCGTGTGAGCATTTAGATCCACGCCGTTGATGATGACGGAGGCAGGCGCTTTAGCAATACCGTACCAATCTTCCCACCATTTGCGAATAAACTGACTTTGGTAAATGACCCTATCTGCAAAGTGATTGCGGATGGTTGCCAACATCACATTGCCATACTCGGCGCGGACGCTGTATTTGACGCCTGACCATTTCACGCGCTGCACCCAGTTGATGCCATCCAACCTTTGGACGACGCGAATGCCCCGTCGGCGAGCCCGGTTCAGGTCAAGTAAGAAGCGCGTGCCTGCGATGACGAGCACCGCGTCAGACTTGTCATCCAGATCGTGAGTAACGTCAATGCCGCGGGCGTGTAATCCCTGCTCAAATTTCAAACGGAAGGACGCCATGCCCCCAGTGCCTTGAACGAATGGCGTGATGCAGATCTTGGTCATTCGTCCATTATACAATCTTCATTCTGCTTTCTGCATTCTGCCTTCATTCTTAAATTATGGTATCCTTCGTTTATCTCATTCGGGAGAAATTGTTCATGTATATTGCCATTGAGGGCGTGATCGGTGTGGGCAAGACCACGCTCGCCCGCCTCTTGCAGCCAGCCTTTGAAGCAGACGTGTTGTTGGAAGTGTTCGAAGAGAATCCCTTCCTTTCTGATTTTTATGGCGACCGCGCGCGCTATGCGTTTCAAACGCAAATTTTCTTTTTGCTCAGCCGCTATCGCCAACAGAATAATAATGTACCGAACATCCTTGCCGCTGGCAAAAGCCTCATCGCCGATTACACCTTCGCGAAGGATGCGTTGTTTGCAGGCATCAACCTCAAGGGCGATGAGCTTGAGATGTATGGCAAGGTTCATGAAGCGCTTGGCGAGAAGATTCCCAAGCCCGACCTGTTGGTGTATTTGCAAGCGACCACCGACACGCTCATGCAGCGTATCGCTTTTCGCGATCGGTCATATGAGCGTCAAATGGAACGAAGCTATATTGACGAATTGAATGTGGCGTATGAAGAATTCTTTTCGAAGCCGTTTGACCATACGCCCATTTTGAAAATTGATAGCAATGAGCTAAACATCATCCATAACGCGGAGCATATCAAGTTGATCGAAAATCGCATCCGTGAAGCCCTGGGGTTGGCGCCGTATCAACCAGCCCTGCCCATGAAGTAAGCAGGTGACATGCGCGTTACACGAGATTCCCTTTTACGCATTGCCAAAGAGACCGTTCAGGAACGGGCGTATAACGACCCGGATATTGTCGCTGCTTATCTTACGGGTTCTCTGCGCGGTGAACCCATGCTCGGCGGCGCCGCCGACATTGACATTGTCTTCGTCCATAAGACCACGCCGATGAAGTCACGCGAGTTCATCAAACTCACGCCCGACTTTCACATTGACATTAGTCGCCGCGCAAAGGATGAATTCAAATCTCCGCGTGAGTTGCGCGCCGACCCGTGGCTTGGCTTTGAAATGTACGACCCTGTCCTCTTGTATGAGCGCGAAAAATTCTTTGACTTCGTACAAGCCAGTCTGCGCGCAGGTTTCGAGTTCGAACAACCGCCACTGATGCTGCAGCGCTGTCGCACACTCCTCAATCATGGGCGCGGCAATTGGATGGACATCTCCGAGCATGATGGGGAAGTGGGTCCGAAACAAGTTCGAAAATACATGAAGTCACTTTTTCATGCGGTCAATGCCATCGCCGAGCTGAGCGGTCCGCCCATTTGGGAGCGTCGCCTGTTGCTCGATTTTCCCGTCCGCGCCGAGGCAGCAAACAAGCCCAATACGGTCGCTACTGTGTATGGTTTGCTTGGTGCAACGAATGTTGATGCGGAGAAGGTCAAAGGCTGGCTCAACGATTGGAAGCACGCCTTCAAACTCGCTGCCGAAACTCCTGGTGTGGACGTGCGGATTCATCCCGCGCGCCTGAATTATTACGAGAAAGCCATCAAAGCCTTGCTGGATGGAGAAACGCCTCTTTCCGCGCTCTGGCCTGTTCTGCATACCTGGACCTTATCTGCCGCTGTGTTAAGCGGCGACCATCTCAAGTTCTGGCAGTCTGCGGCTACGGAGTTGGGTCTGCTTGGTGATGGCTTCGCCGAACGTGTGGAAGGACTGGATCACTTCCTCGATGAGATCGAGATCATGCTCGAAGAGATCGCTCGTGAAAACGGATTGGACAGCGAACCATCGACAGGTTTCTAATTATGGGTATAATCGCGCCGATGTTTCGAGGAAATCCCTTGTGCCACTTATTTGAAAAATCCCAACTAGGCGCATGCTTTGTTTTCTTTCATCGTTCTCAAAAGCCTGACAATTAATTGTCAGGCTTTTTTCTTAATGGAGATATTCGATGCACAACTTTACCGATATAAAACTTAAGATAATTGTAGTGAGAAACCCATGAGATCAAAAAATCTTGTTTATATTCTGCAAGCCCTGCTTGCCGCTGTTTTCTTCGGAGCAAGTGCGCCGGTTGCAAAACTATTGCTTGGGGATATCACACCGGTCTTTCTCGCATCGTTTCTATATCTTGGCAGCGGAACCGGCATTGCGTTGACCAAACTGACCCAGCGCAAAGGGACCGAGGCGGGCATCACGCGCGAGGATATTCCCTGGCTGGCAGGCGCGATTATCTCAGGCGGAATTCTAGCGCCCATCATCCTGATGGTTAGTTTGCAAAACACGCCTGCCTCAACGGCTTCATTGTTGCTCAACTTCGAAGGTGTTGGGACGACGCTGATCGCCCTGTTGTTCTTCAAAGAAGCCATTAGTCGCCGCGCATGGATGGCGATCATCGTCATCACACTCGCGAGTGTTTTTCTTTCCACTGATTTTTCAGGTGGGTTGGGGTTATCACTTGGCGCCCTGGGAGTCATCCTCGCCTGTGTGCTCTGGGGTGTGGATAATAATTTCACGCGCAATATCTCGGGCAAAGACCCGCTTGTCATCGTGGCATGGAAGGGACTCATCGCCGGGTCGTTCTCCTTCCTTTTGGCTTGGACGCTTGGCAACCCATTCCCATCTTTTACGACCATCCTTGGCACAATGGTGCTGGGCTTTCTTAGTTATGGCTTGAGTACCTTTCTTTTCATCCGTTCCATGCGCGGACTCGGCGCAGCCCGCACAAGCGCCTTGTATGGCACAGCTCCACTGGCGGGTGTGCTGCTCTCGATCTTCATGTTCGGCGAATTTCCATCCTTCTTTTTCATCATCGCCGCTGTATTGATGATCGGCGGCGCATTGCTGTTGATCAACGAGAACCATACTCATACCCATGCGCATACCGCCATTGTCCATGAACACAGTCACAGCCACGACGATGGCATGCACAGACATGCTGATTCAAAGGAAGTCCATTCGCATGAGCATGAACACCCGCAAGAAGAACACGACCATGACCACATGCCAGATATCCATCATCGGCATGGACATGAGGAATGAAATAGTGTTTGGAAGAAATATGAAAATGTAAATATGATAGAAAAAAGATTGAAGCTATATTATCTTCTATGGTCGATTATGGGCGTAGCTATCATTTTGCTTGGGGTACTATTAACTATTAAGAAACCAGGTTTTGGTGTTTTAATAGAGCTTATTGTTGGTTTTATTGCATTCAAAATTTCGCTACGGAAAATACAGGTGGGACTTCTAATAATTGGAGTTGCATTCTTGGTTGAATTCTTTGCTTACTCATTTTATTGCACTACTTGGTCAGCTGTGATATGCCAAAGAAACCTATTTGTAGTTAGTGCAAGTTCATCTATTCTGTTTGGAATAATTTGGATTGTAAGTTTTGTGTCTTTAGCTATTACAAAAATCCTTAAACCGAAAAGAAACTGAGAATCAAAAAACCTCGAAACAGCGACCAGCTCCACCCGTCGCATGAGTCCGAGCAGGAAAATGTTTAGGTGTAGAAAATTTTATTAAACAGGATTTGCTCCCAGTGCGCAGCCAGAGTCCGGATATTCAAAACAAATGTCGTTGCGAGCGGCGCGAAGTAATCTCCTAGCCAAATGCAAGATTGCTTCGAGCTAACGCCCTCGTAATGATGGAAGACCAACAAACTAAAACAAGGAGACTAAAAATGCCAACAACTTCCACCAACCCCCATTTACCTTTCGGCGAAAATAAGAATGCCGAGTGGTACGGCAAGGATATTTTGTCCGTCAAGCAGTTCACCCGTGCGGATCTGGAGTACGTCTTCGGTGTGGCGCACGAGATGCGCGGCATGGTCGAGCGTGTCGGGACCTTCGACCTGCTCAAGGGGAAGATCCTTGCCAACCTTTTCTATGAACCGTCTACACGTACATCATCCTCGTTTACGGCGGCAATGGAACGCCTCGGTGGGTCAGTCATACCGATCAGTGAAGTGAAATATTCATCGGTGTCTAAAGGTGAGAGCCTGCCCGATACCATCCGCACATTGGAATGTTATGCGGATGTGATCGTGCTGCGCCATCCTGAAACGGGCTCGGCGGCGATCGCGGCAAAGGCGGCAAAGAAGCCGATCATCAATGCCGGTGACGGTGTGGGGGAGCATCCCACTCAAGCCTTGCTAGATGCCTTCACTATTATGGAAGAACTTGGTCGCCTCGAGAACCTGACCGTGACCATGCTCGGTGACTTGAAGTATGGGCGTACCGTCCATTCGTTGGCGCGCTTACTTTCGCAGTTTAACGGCATCAAGTTGAACTACGTCTCACCGGATATTTTGAAGATGCCCAAAGAAGTGATGGAAGAAGTTGGCGCAAAAGGCGTGCCACAAGCGGAGTTCTCTTCACTTGAAAAAGTCCTGCCCGAAACCGACATCCTGTATGTGACCCGTGTTCAGAAAGAACGTTTCGAAGACCCGGCTGACTATGAAACAGTGAAGGGTGCCTATGTGATCGACCCCGAGATCATGAAAGCCGCGAAGCAGGAGATGGCGGTCATGCATCCACTTCCGCGCGTGGGTGAAATCTCCACTGACTTTGACGAAGACCCCCGCGCCGCCTATTTCCGTCAGATGGAATATGGTTTGTATGTGCGTATGGCGTTGTTGGCGATGGTATTGGGGAAGGCGTAATAGTAGTAACAAGTAACGAGAGAAAAAGAAACGAGTTGTGAGATTACTTCACAACTCGTTTCTCATTTCTTATCCCTTGTTACTTAGTCTTCCGCCGCTCTTGCCACTTCTTCTGGTTCAAAAACGACTTCTTCCTTACCAGTGAGCTTCGCTTCGATCTTGGAGACGATCAAGCGCAGGTGACCGTTATGGGCGACGTAGTCCAAGTCATCGGCAGGGACGGCAAGCACAGGGCAGAGGGTGAAGTTCTCAATCCAGCCTTCATACAGGTCATTCAGGTTTTGCAAATATTCAGGGCTGATGGTGCGCTCGTAATCACGTCCGCGGTTGCTGATGCGATTCATGAGCGTATCTACTGAGGCGCGCAGGTAGATGACGAGGTCAGGCGGCGGCAGGAACTGCACAGCGGTCTCGTACAGGTCGCGATAGGTCTGATAATCGCGGTCGGTCATATTCCCTTGCTGATAAAGGTTGTGGGCAAAGATCTCTGCATCTTCATACACGCTGCGATCTTGGATGACCGAATTAGGATGAGAGGCAAGATTAAGGTGTGAACGCAATCGGTGGGTGAGGAAGAAGACCTGCGAGTGGAACGACCAGGCAGACATGTTCTTGTAAAAATCCGAAAGATAGGGGTTTTCTGTAACCGGCTCATAGAACGGGTCCCAGCCCATTTGGTCGCAAAGCATTTTGACGAGCGTGGACTTTCCAACACCGATATTTCCCGCAATGGCAATAAATCGTTTCATGGCATTCTCTCTGATGAAGTGGTTTCAAGGAACATTTGTATCTTACCACTCGTAAAAAAAGTAAAACGGGATTTTAAGAAAAGCGGTGGGCAATCGCCCACCGCTTTTTATGACTAATAATCGTTTTGAACGGCTATGCAGCTTACGGGATATCTCCAGCCAGTTCCATGTCGATGAGTTGTGTGAAGGTAGAGAGCGGCTGAGCGCCAACGACCGCCAGTCCATTCACGAAGAAGGTGGGCGTGGATTGAACACCCAGATTGAGTGAGAAATCCATATCCTGTGCGATGAAATCATCATGCTTGCCGCTGTCGAGGCAGGCAGAAAAGGTTTCCACGTCCAACCCCAGGTCAGTGGCATATTGAACGTAGGTATCGCGCCCAAAGACCTCATTGCTGAACAATTTGCCGTGATAATCCCAATAGGCATTCTGGTCGTTCGCGCACAAAGACGCGACCGCCGCATCCATCGCGTCAGGATGAATGGAGGTCAGCGGCAAGTTGCGATACACAAAACGGATCTGACCCGGGTAGGCATCTAACAGCGCCTGATACGTATCATCGTGGAAGCGGCGGCAGAACGGGCATTGGAAGTCACTGAACTCCACAATGGTAATGGGCGCGTCAGCCGGTCCGAGGCTGGGATAGCCCTCGGTGGGGATGTCGTAGCGAGTGGGCTGAGGAGTAACGGGCGCTTCCGCGATCTGACCCGCAGGCTGGTTCGCTGTTTCCTGGCTGGGTGCGGCGGCTGTGACAGTGGTCTTGCTACCCCAAAGCACGTACCCAAGGAAAAGTCCTACCGCGAAGGCGAGTACCACCAGCACAGAATAAAAATGACTGCGCTTGAAGGTGACGAAGGCTTCCGGGTCATCTGCTGTAAAGGCTTCAGGTTCTTCCTGTTCGATCTCGATCACAGCAGGTTCAGATTTTTTGCTTCTTGTAGTTTTTGTAGCCATAGTGGCAGGATTATAGCCCGCTCTTTCCCATTTATGCAGGGGTACTTAAGTTTTTATTATTCTGCACCATTTTCAGTGCAGGCACGTATATTGAGCATGGAGGTTCTTCTTATGACTACACAAAAACAATCGATCCCCTGGTATTTATGGCCCTTTGCCGCCATTTGGAAACTGCTGGCGGTCATCGTTGAGATGACCGGTCGCTTCGTGGCGATGGTGTTGGGCGTCGTTCTGATGCTGGTTGGCGTGATCGTCAGCTTGACGATCGTTGGTGCCATTGTGGGTATCCCGCTGGCACTCGTCGGTTTGCTGCTGTTCTTCCGTGGGATGTTTTAAAAATAAAAGGTGACAGTCACTTCCAAAGTGACTGTCACCTTTTGCCATTTAAGGCGCATCCACTTTGGGTTGTGGATTCTTTTTGAAGGGCAGAGTCAGCTTCCCCGTTGGAAGGGATGCGATGTACTTCTTCACCGCAGGGATGCGTAAGATGAGGAAGATTGCTAGGATGAGTCCATAAATGGCGGGACGGAGGATGTCACCCGAGAGGGAGAGGATATCGCCTTTTTTGCTCCAGATGTAATGGAGGATGGCAAGCGGCGCGATCAGGTAAACAACCTGATGTAGGCGCTTCCAGTTTTTGCCGAGGCGTATTTTCCAAACATCAAAGGAAGTGATGCCAAGCGGGATCATCAATAAGAAAGCAAGGGCACCGACGATGATGTAGGGCTTTTCAAATACGGTGCGGACGATCAGACTCCAGGCGAGACCATAGTCGAGATTGATAAAAATAAGGACATGAATGGTGGCGTACATCAGGGCATAGAGCCCCAGAGTGCGGCGGCGTTTGAGCAGTTCGGGGAATTTGATGATGGCATTCAACGGTGTGCAAAGCAAAGACAGGACAAGCAAAGTAATGGCATGCCGACCGGTGCGCTGTTCAAGTTCTTGAATGGGATTGATGGAAAAAGAATCAGTCAGTAATTCAAAAATGATCCAAAGCAATGCAGACCAGGCATAAAGATGAATGACAATTTGTAACGGGGTATAACGATTAAAGATTTTCATGGTTTAAGAGACTTCCGAAGCCTTTAAGACTTCGGAAGTCTGACTTTCTAGTACTGCAAACTCAGATCCATATCGGCGTACAGGTCAGCCACTTGTTCGCCGTAGCCGTTGAACATGAGGGTTTCGCGGCGGGTGAGTTCACCGATGCGTCGTTCTGATGCCTGCGACCAGCGCGGATGATCTACGTTGGGATTCACGTTGGCATAGAAGCCATATTCATTGGTTGCCACAGTGTTCCATAACGTGTTGGGACGTTGATCGGTCAGCTCGATCTTGACGATAGACTTGATGGATTTGAAACCGTACTTCCACGGCACCACCAGACGAATAGGCGCACCATTTTGATTCGGCATCATCTCGCCATACAAACCGGTGGCGAGCAAGGTCAGGTCGTTCATGGCTTCATCAATGCGCAAACCTTCTTGATAGGGCCACGGGTAGAAGGGACTACCTTGTCCTTTCATTTCTTCAGGGCGATAGACCGTTTCAAAGCGGACGTATTGCGCATCAGAAGTAGGCTCGACAGCCTTCAACAAACTTGCCAGTGAAAAGCCGTTCCACGGAATGACCATGCTCCAGGCTTCAACACAACGCAGGCGATAGATGCGTTCTTCCTGCGGGAACATCGCAAGCAAGTCTTCGATGCCAAAGGTCTTGGGCTTCGCCACCATGCCAGTCACTTCTACTGTCCATGGGTTGGCGTTGAAACTTTCAGAGAGCGGTTTTACAGCTTCTTTGTTGGTGCTGAACTCGTAATAATTGTTATAACTGGTGATCTCTTCAAAGGTGTTGGCGGGGTTTCCAAGCTCATCAGAGAAAGCAGGGCGTGTCACACCTGCCACCTCGGGTGTGGATTCAGCAGCATCGGGCGCGCAAGCCAACAAGGCTGCACTTCCGGCGATCACACCAGCGGCTTTGATAAAGTCACGCCGTGAAAGATAAGTCTCTTTCGGCGTAATTTCGGATGAACGGACAGGGACGGACTTAAAACGATGACTCATGATTCTCTCCTCGAAAAAATTTATGGATATGTTTCAGCCAGCAAGATTTGAATAGCAGCTTCGGTTTCTTCATACCTGCCTTCGCCGATATGGACGTAGCGAATATGCCCTTGTTTATCGATCAAATATAAAGTGGGCCAATAAATGTTGTCGTATGCCTGCCAGGTTGCACCATCGTTGTCTTGGGCTACAGCGTATTCGATGCCGTATTCCAGAACCTTGGCTTTCAGATTATTTAGATCTGCCTCATACCCAAACTCGGGGTAATGATTACCAATGATCACCAAACCCTGCTCGCGATATTTCTCGTCCCATTCCTTCAACGAAGGAATCACATGTTGGCAGTTAATTCAGCCAAAGGTCCACATGTCTATGGCAACCACCTTGCCGCGCAGGTCGGCAAGGCGTAAGGGAGCATCCACATTCAGCCAGGTTTCATTTGTCAACTCGGGGGCAAGACCGTGATCTTGTAGAGAGAAGATGGGCAATACAACCTCCTGGGCTGGAGTCGACCCCGTGCTTGCGCATGCAGTCAAAAAAAACGGAAGCAAAATTAGCCATTTTCTCATACTTAAATAAGATGGTTTATTTTATGGAATCTTTCTAATGAGAGCATGATAGTTTGCTTAGGAATTCTTCATTTCAGACTAAACTTTGCGCCTCTTCCATAGCTGACAGTGGATTCGCTTCGGTAAAGCGTCACCCCACCGCCGCCGTGGACTTCCCATTCTACGTCCATTATCGTCCGCGAATCCGTGAAAGAGTCCGTTGACAGCATGCCCGTACGCTCGTCAATGCCGATCAAGAGCACCTCTGGCAGCATTTTCCTTAACTCACCTGCCCAGCCTTTTCCAAACGTATTGTGATGCGGCAAGACACAGGCATTGGGGACCAAATTCAATCCGCGTTCCACTCGCTGCTTATTTGGGTCGAAGTAATATTCACACATCACCATCGCCCCGGCGCTGCTCCCGGCGATGACAGCACCATTCTGATACGCCTCTAGTGCCGCTGACCAGCATAGACTCTCTTTGAGCGTTTCGCCCAGATAGTGAGTGAAACCGCCGAGCATGTAAATTAGTTTTGAGCTACGAATTTGATCCGCAAGTGCAGAGTCATTGGCTGATTTTGAGTTAATCACATCAACAGTAAAAACCTGTTTTGCTCCAAGGCTTTCGAACCAATTCACACCATTCCTGCCCGCCCGGTTGTGATTCTTATCCGGCGCGGCGGCAGTGGGAATAATGCAAATAGGGGCATCGACCCCACCTGCTAATTTAATGGCGAGCAAATCGGGCTCAGACATTCGTCCGCCAAACTCTGCGCCGCCTTCTAATAAAAGATAACCAATAGAATGCCTCAATTTATATCACTCGTCATTGTTTATTGACTCTTCGCCGCGCTCAACACTCACACGCATTTCCACGCCATCGGTGCTAATATCGATCCAGCCGTTGCGGTCGGTGCGCAATAATGAATAGCCTTCAAGCGAGTTAAGCGTATCTTGTGACGGCAAACCGTCCAAGTCACCAGCGGCGACGTTCAACACGACCAATTGCGGATTCAGATTCTCAAAAATATCTGGCGGGTTGCTGGGCGCATACCCAGACTCTGCAAGCGAAAGCACATCCACTTTGCCAATGGTGTTGCCATACTCGATTATTTCAAATGTCCCTTCACTAACGCCGATAGGGAGCAGAGCGCGGAAACTTCCATACTCGATGAGTAACACGCTTCCACGCGGACCTGCAGCTTGTACCTCAATAAATGCGCCATCACCCAGCTCGAGCCTTTGTCCCACTTCTGCGCGGCTGACGGGGATTTCGTTCTGTGCAAAGTATTCATCCAACAAACGCGACGAGAACGAGGCTTGTACATTTCCGCTCCACAAAACATTCTCTGGCTGGTAGCGTTCCACAATGCGTGGCAACGCTGTGAGTTGATCTTCTTCGGTAGAGGCGATGATGAGCCAGTCTAATTTGCGGGTGAAGAAAGGCAGACGACGACCGAGTTCATCGGATAGGGTAGAGGCGCTGCCTCCGCCGTTGATGAGGATGTTCCGTCCTTCTGGCGTTTGGATGAGTACAGCATCCGCGGAACCGGCTTCTAGGAAGATGACATGGAAGCGTCCATCACCCGATTTGGCAGAGGCGCTCCAAAAGGTCAGCATGCAGATGAAGATGGTGGCGAAGGCAAGGGTCAATGCGGCGGCTCGAAGTGAAGAAGCCGCAGACTTGAACCAGGCTTGGATGGCAGACCCGTTAAAGGTCACGAGAAGAAGCGAAGCATATGTCATAAAAATAATCCAAAGAGGGACGTCTCCCAAGACGATCACGCCGTTGGGGATACGGTCGAAAAATTCCACCACACGAATGGTGTAACCCGCAAAAGGCCAGGCGACCCATGCCAGCAATTGACCCAGCGACAGGATGGGCAGGCTGACGAAAACAGCCAAGCCGCCCAGAATCATCACCGCTGGTTGGACGGGCAGAATGAACGGGTTGGCAATGAATGAGATGAGTGAGATGCGTTGAAAATAATATGCCATGATAGGAATGGTCATGACCTGCGCGGCGAGAGTCAAAATAACATTGTCGTTGATGATGTTGGTGAGAGCGCTGTTCTCTTGTTTTGTGATTCTTTCAATAAAGCTTGCCGTGACTTTTGAAAATGGCTCGGCGTATAAGATCAATCCAAGTGTAGCGAAGAACGAGAGTTGAAAGCCCACGTCCCATAAGGTGAGCGGATTGATGAGCGCCATGACCAAGGCGACAACCGCCAGCGTATTGATACCCGCATTGCGCCTGCCGACCTGCCGCGCGAACAGCGAGAGACTGCCCATGATGGCAGCGCGCATCACAGCTGGGTCACCGCCGACGAGGAAGGCATATAGAAAAACAAAGAGCACGGCAAGGACTGCGCCAAGCCTTTCGTTTTTTAACATCCACTTGAAGAATGAAAAGAATAGACCGGCAATGATGGCGATGTTGAAACCGGAGATAGCAATGATATGGGCTGTGCCGGTGTTCTTGAAGGCGTCTTGTAATTTTTTGGGCAAACCTGTATCCACGCCGAAAAGGATGCCCGCAAAGAGCGAGGCTTCGGGGTCTTGAAAGATTTTGTAGGTATTCTCAACAAGATCTGATTTGAAACTGTAAATGACCTTATTGATGAAACTGCCATTATTCCCCGGCAGGCGTGTCACTTCGGTTTTGGTCATGTAGGAATGGATGCCCTGTCTGGCAAGATAATCGCGATAGGAAAATTCTTCGTTCTCGGGCGGAGTCTTTAACTGTCCGCGCAGGCGAATGACTTCGCCATACTCGTATTTTTCGTTCGGCGAAACGCGCACCAGCAGTTGACCAGACACGGGCAGGTCACCATCGCCAGTGTCCACGGCTTGGACGTTGAGTGTGAGGTTGGTGTAGTTGTCTCTGTAATCGGGCGGTTTGACCAGATAGCCAGTGATGAGCAATTCATATTCGCGGTCGTTGTAAAAAGCGATATGGAAGGCATCAATATTCGGCTGGCGGACTTGGTAATATGCCGAGCCGAGAAAGAGAAAAATGGGGAGGAGGGGAATGAAGGGATGAGCGGTGAGTAACGAGTAACGAGTCAGGAGCGTGGAACGGCGAAGAAAGAATGAAATAAGAAGGAAAAGCAGTGCGATGAGTGCCCATGCCCAGGCTGGTAAAGAAAATGAAGCCGCCAGGACGATTCCTGTAAGAAACGAGAGTGAGATCCACAACAAAGGCATAACGTGGATTCTACTTTAGTTTTACCAGGGCATTCCGTGGAGGTGGATTAGTCCATCAGCCTTCCATGCCTGCATAGATTTGTGAATGGGCATAACCATGGTCGGTCCGTGGTAGGTTTCCCATGTTTGTGAGTCAGGGTTGAGGTTGTATACACTCTGGTGGACTTGTTGAAAACCAGAAGCAGCATAAAACCGGGCTACCTTTTCGTGACAGCCAAGAAAACCGAAATCAGCGTTCGAGTTTTTCAAAAGATATTCGCGCAGATAGGCGAACATGGCTTTGCCAAGTTTCTTGCCTTGATGATCTGGATGAATAGCGACTGCCCCCATACCTGCAATTTCAAACGAAACATCTTCAATCGTGATATGGCGGTAGCCGAACTCTACATGTGCGATCGGTTGAGCATTGTCAACGGCGATCAAGCGGAATTCAGGTTTGGTGCCCCAATACGAATTTGCAGTGAAAAAATCTACATATTCAGGGAAGGAAGCGATCAACATCTTTTGGATGTCCGCTTCGAGTGTAGGAGAAAGTTCGGGTTCGGGAATCAGTTTCCAGTTCATGCTGGAGGCGATTTTATCCCAAAGCCACATCCAAAATCATCATGATCGTAAATCCAAGCATGGCTCCGCCCGTAGCGATGTGAATATCTTTTTCCAATTGCGATTCGGGGATCAGTTCTTCAATGACGACGTAGATCATCGCTCCCGCCGCGAAGGCAAGCGCATAAGGCAAAAGCGGTTTGATGTAAATCACTGCGGCGGCTCCCAACACGCCCGCAATGGGTTCGACGATCCCCGAGAGTTGACCATACCAGAAGCTTTTGAGACGGCTCATGCCTGCACGATGCAACGGCGCAGCAACGGATGTGCCTTCGGGAAAGTTTTGCAGCCCAATGCCGATGGCAAGCGCAATGGCTCCTGCCAATGTTGCGGGAGAGTTTACATCATACAGCGCGCCGAATGCGACCCCGACTGCCAGCCCTTCTGGAATGTTGTGTAGAGTGATCGCCATGACCAAAAGAATACTTTTTTGCCAGTGGGTCTTGATGCCTTCTGCTTGTTCGATCGGATACCCAATATGAAGATGCGGCAGGATCTTATCTACACCCCAGAGGAAAATACCACCCATGAGGAATCCTGCTGCAGCGGGAAGCCACGAAGGTTGTGACATTTCTTCAGCCATTTCAATGGCTGGCGCAAGCAAGGACCAGAAGCTGGCGGCGATCATTACGCCTGCCGCAAAGCCGAGCATGCCGTCTAAAAATCTGCGGTTAACATCCTTGAAGAAAAAAACAACACTTGCCCCTAATGCTGTGACGAACCATGTAAAGCATGTTGCCAGAAATGCCTGGGTGATGGGGTTTAATCCCGCGAACCATTCGTATGCCATAATGCAATTCCAAGTCTTTTAACGTTTGAAGTGATTATACGCCCCGCTGTTGTTATTAAAACCTGACAACCTTCCTCTATAATTATGACATCCCATATCGGTCTCAAAGTTATAATCCACCATCATGAACCAAGCCAAACTCATCCTTGTCACCGGTGCCACCGGCTATGTGGGCGGCAGACTCGTCCCTAAACTGCTCGAAGCCGGGTATCGTGTGCGTTGTCTTGTCCGCGACCCCTCCCGTTTGCAGGGACGTACTTGGTTGAAAAAAGTGGAAGTTGTTGCAGGTGATGCGCTCAACCCCGATGAACTTGCATTCGCGATGAAAGATGTTTCCGTTGCCTATTATCTGGTACATGGTAAGCAAGGCAGCAAAGATAGTGCCGAGCGAGACCTACAAGCTGCACAAAATTTTTCTCAAGCTGCCGAGAGCGAAGGCATCGAACAGATTATTTATCTGGGCGAACTTGTAGATCCCACTGCAAACCTCTCTCCATATCTGCGTTCGCGACATGAAACCGGGTTTATTCTTCGGCATGGCAAAACACCAGTCACTGAAATTCGTGCAGGCATGATCATTGGTTCCGGCTCCGCGCTTTTTGAAATGGTTCGCTACATCACTGAGCGTCAGCCGATCCTGACTTGTCCCGCTTGGTTTTTCTCACATGCCCAACCCATCGCCATTCGAGATGTGCTCTCCTATTTGGTGGATACGCTTAAGACGCCGGATGCGACGGGCAGAGTGATCGAAGTGGGTGGACCTTCGCGCCTCACCTACGCCGACATGTTGCTGGGTTATGCAAAAGAGCGGGATCTCCGCCGTTGGCTGATCCGCACTCCGTTTTACGCCCCAAGGTTATCTGCTTATTGGGTGCATATGGTCACGCCGATCCATTGGCGAGTCGTGGCACCGTTGATCGAAGGCTTGCGTGCCGAACTCATCGTCCGCGATGAGACGGCGAAGAAAATATTCCCACATATCCAGCCAATTGATTACCAAACAGCCGTTCACCTCGCGCTGGGACGTGTCCAACGCGATAACGTGGAAACCTCCTGGGCAGATGCGCTCGTGACTGAATCAGGCGATGTTCAACCTTATGTCTTCACGGTCGAAGATGGTTTATTCATTGAACGCCGTCAGATCGTGCTGGACCTCACACCTGAAACGGTCTTCCGTTCGTATGTGGGCATTGGCGGCGCACGCGGCTGGATGTATATGGACTGGGCATGGGCGATCCGCGGTTGGATGGATAAAGCCATCGGCGGCGTCGGGTTGCGGCGTGGGCGTCGCCACCCCGATGATATTAATACCGGCGAAGCGCTGGATTTCTGGCGGGTGGAAGCGATTGAGAAGAATCATTTAATGCGCCTGCGTGCTGAAATGCTGGTACCCGGCAAAGCCTGGTTACAGTTTGAGTCTACACCGGTGGAAGAAGAGAAAAATAAAACGGTTTTCACCGTCACCGCTTACTTCGAGCCGTATGGTCTGCCCGGCTTCTTGTATTGGTATGCCATGTGGCCCTTCCACAAATATATCTTTGACGGTCTCGCCCGTCGGCTTGCTTCGCGTGCGAGAGTGTTGGCACACGCTTACTAATGATCCGCTCTGGCAGGGCTCAACTCCTGCCAGAGCATTTTTTATTCATTGGGGTTATATAGGGCATGAATATTCTTTTTCCCCTCTTCGGTTATATCCTCGGTTCGCTTCCATTCTCTATTTGGATCACTCGCCTTGTCAAAAATGTGGACGTGCGTGATGCCGGGTCTGGTCATGCCACCACGACCAATACCATCCGTCAGGCGGGGTTTGGGTGGGGCGCCTTGGTGCTCATTCTGGATATCGCCAAAGGATTTCTACCCACTTATCTCGCCGCACAATATTCTGGCGAAACCTGGGTCATTGCCTTGACGGCGACGGCGGCTGTCATCGGTCACTGTTGGACGATCTTCGCTGGTTTTCGCGGCGGCATGGGGCTCGCCACCGCAGGTGGTAGTATTCTTGCAGTCAGCCCGCTGGCATTTTTCATATGTTTGGGGATATTGATTCTGCTTGTGTTGGTTGTCCGTCATTCGGCGCGGGCAAGTGTTTTTGCAGGGATTCTGATTGCACCGATCTTGTGGTTATTCAATATTCGTGATGTTGCCTTTTGGGTGGGGCTTGGTGCGGGCATAGTCATTGCCGTCCGCTTTTTGATCGATTGGAATCGCAAATATCGTGAGCTGTGGTTGGATAGAGAGAAGAAAAACGAACAGGGAGAATAAGCTCAGGTAGGCTGGGCAAGTATCGGCTGGGAAAGAAGCGTAAAAAAAGGACGAGATGCTCGTCCTTTTTTATTCACCAGAAAGCCAGCTTAGAAATCCCTTTTTCGGAACAGTCTCTTCCACGCGTGGCATTGCCAATAGAACGACGGTAATGTTATCGTGCCCGCCGCGTTCGTTTGCGAGGCTGACCAAGGCTTCAGCGGCAGATTTGAGATCACGCTTCGAACGGATGAGGGTTTGGATTTCATCGTCCCAGACAAGGTCGGTCAACCCGTCTGTGGTCATTAGGATGGTATCGCCTGGCTCGAGATGAAAGCCCTGATTATTGAGCGATTCTTCATCGGTCTCATTGTCATCAATGCGTAGGCGAAAGTCCACTTCGGGCAAACGGATGCCGCCCAAGTGCCGCCGAATCACGTGGACGTTGGGATGGTCACGCATCTGGTCGGCAGTGATGATGCCTTTTTCGTAGGCTTCCTGTACCCAGGTATGGTCAATGCTTAGGCGTTGAATGTATTTTCCGCGTAAAAGGTAAAGGCGTGAGTCGCCCACGTAGGCAGTGTAGAGTTTGTTTTCAATGATCCAAACACAGGCGCAAGTGGAACCCATGCCGTGTTCTTCTTCTTTCCCCGCTGAGTGAGCTGCGATCGCCTGGCTGGCATCGTGAATGGCATTTTCCAGGATCTTGATCGGTTTCTTGGCATTGCTTTCTGCCACATGCATACTAATATAGTTGACAGCTAACTCCGCCGCCACTTCGCCAGCACGATGCCCGCCAATGCCATCTGCCACCACGGCAAAAATGGAAGGGCGCGTATCTTCTTTGCTTAACTGAAACGAAGAAGCCGCATACCGATCCTCATTATTCTTGCCAGAGAGACCTGCATGGCTGAGTGCCGCAATATGCAAATGAGCAAGCGTGGTACGAATCATTCGTCAGGAGTCAGGGGAGTGATTTTTGGAGGTTGAGGCATCGGTGCGTTCTTGAGCATAAACCGATACCGAAGTTGACCAAAGTTTACCATATCCCCATGATTCAGCCGATATCCTTCGCGGGGGAGGGGTTCGAAATTAACCCATGTTCCGGCAATAGACTGTCCATCTTGAAGCAGGTAGCCGCCATCATCTGTGGCGCGAATCCGCGCGTGCATTGCCGAAATAGAGGGATCATCCAAAATTTGGGTGCATTGTACCGGGTCGTTGCCGAGGATAACTTCCTTGCCATTTAGAGGGATGGGAGGAAGTGCTGCAAATTGCCCATCTGCTTGTAGGCGAATGAGAGACGCTACCGCTTCCACCTCCGCCGTTTTGCCTGCTTTGGCTTTCCGCGGCTTGTACTGACGCTTTGGCTTTTTCTCTATTGCCGCAGGCGCCGCTTCATCTGTCAGCACGGAGATCTGCTGAGTGAGTGGGTCGTTTTGAACGCGGCGTTGTTCTTGCAGGCTTCGCAAGGAAAGAGAGCGTAGGCGTCCACTCAAAAGGATGGCAAAGAGTACCAACCCGGCAAAGATAATCGCACCAAAAGTGAGTTGAGTCCGGTATTTTGCAAGCAAGGCAGTCGGTCCACTGGGTGGTTGAATGACTGTCACCAGAATCGGAAGGGACATGCTGGTCTTGCTCAAGCCAAGTGAGTCAACCGCTTCGACCATCACTTGATGTTCACCGCTGATGGCGTAGGGCTTTAAGTCCCAGGTGAAGGTGTTGAAAGGTTCAACCGTATTTTCATCTACAATGGCGCCATCTACGTATAAAGTAGTTCGCACTAATGGACGATCGAAGCCATCTGGGAATTCAACAATAATCTCGATCTGCTGCGATTCTGGCAGAAGCAGCTCGGTATTGAAAGGATCTTCCTCAGGTGCCTGCCGGGTGATCTGTAAAGCTGGTACGACCAGAATCGGGTTGGGCGGCTGAATATTCAACGCGAAGGTTTGTGTAGGTGAATTGACCGTATTGCCGTTGGATAGGTTTACTTGAAATGCAAAGGTTTGATCGCCGGGCACATTGAGACGGGATGTATATGAGAGAAAGTAAATTCGGCGTAAAGGAGCGAGATAGGCTTCCGGGTCGGGGAAACGTTCTTCGCCGGAGAATTGGAACATGCTGCCGCCGGTTTGAATGGCAAGGTTATTGAAGACGGCGGCGCTGGTGGTTGTAAAAGTGGTGTTTGCATCCACATACCAGACAAAGATACGGATCTGACTTTCCACGGCGCGCTGAAGAATCGGTTCCAGTGATGCGGCGAGATTAGGGTCGGTCATTTGCGGGGTGATGAAAAGGATGGCGCGCTTCATCCCAATGCGCGGCGTTTGAGCACTGACGACATCCAATGCGGTGGCAAGCGATTGCAAATTGGGAGCCGCAGTGCGCATGTCTGGCTGGAAGCCATCCAACCCGACGACGAAGTCTGCGGGTGCGGCATGATTGATAACTGGTCCCGCCTGGCTGACGAGACTGAGGTCATCGAGCATATCGGCGGGACGTGCCTGTGCCCATTGTGAGATGACTTGTGCCACGCGTTGGAAGCGCGAGATGCCATTGGCATTGCGGGCATCGAGGGCTTCGCCTTGATTAACGGCAACGACCAATTGCAGCGGGATCGCCAACTCGGTGAAAGCATCCGCTGGGAGGGGCTGCCCATTTTCTAAAACAGTAACAGCTTCGGGCTTGAGTCCCGAGGCGAAGATTCCGGTAGTGTCGGTCACATCCACAAACCCAGAGATGACCGGGAAAGCGGAAGTGTCCACGTTGTAGATTGTGGCGGATGCGGAAATCTGTCCCTGCGCAAAGGCAGGGACAGAAGTCACGATTAATAAACTAGCGGAGGTAAGGAAGAGTAAAAGTTTACGCATTCACTTGTGCGGGAATGGACGGATTTTCTGTGGGTTTGGTTAGTTGTAAATATGAAAGTGCCCAGGCGGTCTTCATGTATGCAGTCAGCACACCGTTCAAACCGATCAAGACAGGTGTATAAAGCCCACAGCAAATGAGCGAGATCCAGGCAGTGGGGGGCAGGGCGTCACCTACTTCATAGGATATCATACTGATTACAAGTGGAATCATGGCTGCAAAAATAGGCAGAGCCATGATCACGCCGATGATGGCGCCGCCGATACCCAGTACCAGCGAGAGCACGATCATGCCGCCGATGTCCGATTTAGCGATTGCCCAACCACGTTTGAAACCGTCGAACATGGTTAAGTCTTCGGCAACAATGGCGGCTTGTCCCTGTTCCATAATAACATTGACCACCCAACCCACCGGGATGAGTAAACAGATCAGCGGGAGCAAGCAAGCCAGCCCAATCCCTGCAGTGGCTATGGCGATGACAATCACGGGCAATATTATGATGAAGAAGACAAGCCCAACCAGAAAATTCAGACCGGCGAAGCGCCAGAAGTAAGGCATGCTTTCAGACCAAAGTTCAGGAAAAGAAAGTGAGGCAGCGCCATTTTCAACTTTGTAGACACCCTTAAGCAACCCGATCCGTCCCATCATGCCGAGGGCAAAGAAAATGAGAGAGAGCAAAGCAATGACAGCACAGACTGCAATGATGATGAGCATATATTGCGCGAAAAATTCCTGCGCCTGCCCAACGAATTGTTCTGGGTTGCCACCAAAATTGCTTGGGTCACCGTTATTGCCGCTGGAGGAGCCGGAGTTGTTATTGCCGCCCCCGTTACCACTGGCGAAGCCCGCCAGGATGCCAAAAATCCATAATACTTTGTGATTCCAAATGATCTGCCAGGAACGGGCAAGGATCTTACCAAGATCGATTTTCATAACATTCTCCTAAGTCTTTCAGGTGTTCCTCCAGCAGTGAAACCGGGTGAATCATACACTACTCAATGATTTCCGTCCACGTGGAGGGTGTTTGAGAACGGATTTTTTCCCGTTCTAGTGTCACCCTAATGTACGCAGAGTTGAGTTATGAGGTCGCAGGGTCTGTTACAGTCTCTATGGGGCGTGAGAGGCGGGAAAACGAAATTCCCAGTGTGGCAGCCATGAAAGTCCCCGAAACTCCGGAGATCAGAGACATCCCCCCAAGGAAGATGCAAACGAAGGGAATGGCGACGAGTGTAAACGAGCTGCTGCTTATTTTTATGCCAGAACTCAACAGAACCGGGCCTGCCATAACTGGAAGCATGACGGGGATCATGAAGATACTGGTCAGGATTGATGTGCCACAGTAGGCAATTAACGAAAGGATTATGAACTTCCACACATGTTCGCGTGTGACTTCAATTGCGCGTTTGACAGCTTCCCAGGCGCCCAGTCCTTCATCAATAACAGCTACTAATGATCCATAAATAACAGCTAGCATCAGGAAGGAGAATGGTGTCAACACGATAAAAATAGGTTGTAGGCAGAACGAAGCAAGTCCCATCGTTACCAGTGAAAGGGCTGTTACACACAAAAAGAACATCGTGAAGACTGCTCCCACACTGCATTGAATGATAAGAGTTGCTCCAAGTGCCCGCCCAAAGAATGGAACACTATCACGTACAAGGTCAATGGGAGCGATGGAATCTTCACCTCGTTCCGCACGCAGGATTCCATGCACCACTGAAGTCATTCCCAGCGTGCTTAGTAAAAAGTTAATGGTCAACCCAATGATGACTAATCCAACCCAAAGCATGGTGATCAGTGTCATCCAATCTTCATTTCCATCCAAAATAAAAACCGGAGCGACAAAAACGGCAAAAATCAATGACGAGAGCAATACTGGGATCATCAAAAGAAGCCAAAAAGACTTGTGTCTCCATGTGATCTGAAATGCGCGAGTTAAGACATTGCCGTAATCAAAGTTCATTTTGTCTCCCAATTATCAATTACCAATTGTCAATTGATTTATTCCCATTCAATCGTCGCGGGCGGTTTGCTTGTAACATCATACACCACGCGATTAATGCCTTCCACTTCGTTCACGACCCGGCTGGAGACCTTTGCCAGCAAATCAAAAGGCAGGCGTGCCCAATCGGCAGTCATGAAATCATCCGTGGTCACGGCACGAATTGCAGCAGCTTCTTGATACGTGCGCATGTCGCCCATGACACCCACAGAGCGAACAGGCAGAAGAACCATAAAGGCTTGTGAGGTCTGAGCGCTTTTCCCAAGAAAACCGGCTTTGGATAATTCCTCCAAGAGGATCGCATCCGCCGCCCGCAAACGGGATACACGCTCGGGCGTACACTCCCCGAGACAGCGCACGGTCAGACCCGGACCGGGGAATGGTTGCCGCCACACCAAGCCTTGATTCAAGCCGAGAGCTTCGCCCACCAACCGCACTTCATCCTTGAATAAATAACGCAACGGTTCGACGAGCTCAAATTGCATATCTTCCGGCAGCCCGCCTACATTGTGATGGGACTTGATCTTCTCCGCCTTGCTGCGGTCGGGTCCTGATGATTCAACGACATCGGGATAAATTGTCCCTTGCACCAAGAATCTAGGTTGACCCACGTTCTTCGCCTCGCGCTCAAAAATGCGGATGAACTTCTCGCCAACGATCTTGCGCTTCTTCTCGGGGTCGGTTTGACCCTTCAACGCACCAAGAAATTCAGCACTGGCTTCCACTGTAATTAATTCCGCGCCGAGTCCATTGCGGAAGGCATCTGCTACTTGAGCGCCTTCATTCGCGCGCAAAAGACCTGTATCCACGAACACGCACACGAGTTGATCACCGATGGCTTTATGCACCAACGCCGCCGCAACGGATGAATCCACGCCACCTGAAACCGCCGCGAGGACGCGTTCGTTGCCGACCTGTTCACGAATCCGTTTGACACTTTCTTCGATGATAGAGGCGGGCGTCCAATCCGGAGTCACGTCGCAAATGTCAGTGACGAAATGTTTGAGCAGTTCACTGCCGTTGGGGGTGTGATGCACTTCTGGGTGGAATTGCACGCCAAAATATTTGCGTTTCATATCGCCCATTGCCGCGAAAGGACTATTTCCGCTTTTGGCAAGAGGGATAAAACCTTCAGGCAGTTGGGTCACTTTATCGCCGTGAGACATCCAAACTTTGGACAGCACATCCAACATTGTGCCGGGGATTAACGGTGTGATTTCTGCATGACCATATTCACGTTCTGAAGATGGATCCACCTTACCGCCGAGGGCGTGGGTGAGGGCTTGCATTCCATAGCAGATACCCAAAATGGGCAATCCACTTTCGAGGATAAATTTTTGAATGAAGGGCGCATTCTCTTCATAGACCGATTTAGGTCCGCCCGACAAAATAAATCCCTTCGGTTTGATCGAAAGGATTTTTTCCTGAGGGGCATCCCATGGAAATAATTCGCAGTAGACCTGCGCTTCACGCACACGCCGGGCGATGATCTGTGCATATTGAGAACCGAAATCGAGAATGGCAATTGAATTCATGTGTTTAATTTAATCCTGTAGGGGCGGGGTCTCCCCGCCCTGGATGGTTGTAGGGGCGTAGCATTGCTGTGCCCTACAAATCGGATATCAAATGAAAATGTAAATGTGGAAAATCCTGATACTCTCCGCCGTTGACGATGAGCCGATAAGCATTGAGGTCAAATTCTTTGACAAGACTTTGCACCGTGGCGTATAGATCTGTCAGAAAGGCGGTGTCTTCAGGATTGAGGTCTGCCAGCGTTTGAACCTGTCGCTTGGGGACGATGAGCAGATGAACCTTATAGCTGGGAGAAGGATGCTGAAATGCAATCAGGTTCGAGGTGTCGCGGAGGCGTTTGACCGGGATGGCAAAACTCATGTAGGTGAAGATCCAGCCGATGAGGAAGATGATAAATCGAAGGCGAAGAATTTTTCGAATCACGTTTCACTCTTTACGGTTAATCAGTGAAACGTAAAACGTGAAATTAGACAAATTCAATCTTGCCATCATCGAGTGACTTGATTAGAGCAATCGATTCGATCTGCACGTTAAGTGAAGCGAGGGCAGCGCGCCCACCTTCGAATACCTTTTCGATCAGGGTGCCGATGCCAACGATCTTGGAGCCAGAAGCTTCGGCAAGCCGTGCAAGACCCAGGATGGTCTGCCCGCTGGCGAGGAAGTCGTCGATGATGAGGACTTTTTCGTTGTTGGCAAGATATTCCGGCGAGACGATCAACTCGACCATGCGACCTTTTGTGTGGGATGGAGCGAGAGTGAGATAGACCTGATCTGGCATGGTGACAGGCTTAGACTTGCGCGCATAGACCACGGGCAGATTCATATGAATGGCGGTTGCCAATGCCGGGGCAATGCCCGAAATTTCAGCCGTAAGAATTTTGGTGGCACCCACCTGTGCAAAGCGTTTGGCAAAATCACGCCCGCACTCGTCCATGAGTTTGGGGTCCACTTGATGATTGACAAAACTATCTACTTTAAGAATTCCACCACCGAGCACTTTCCCCTCTTTTAAAATACGTTCTTGCAATGCGTTCATACGCCTCCGATTGTCTGGACAGATTATTGGATGATTTTACAACCGGATGAAGAAAGAGGAAAGAGGAAAGAAGTTACTGTTTTGTAAATACCGCATTTCGCATTACATTTTCTTCGCTTATCCCCATTTAATCCATCAAAAACGTCTGTGTTAGAATCTTGCGCGTGAATGACAAGATCAAGTTCGTGTTGGCGTCTAACTCTCCACGCAGGAAACAACTCTTCGGCTTGGGCGGTTGGGATTTCACCGTCATCGTTGCAGATATAGATGAGACTCCCTTTGAGAACGAGTCTCCGCGCGACTATGTGATCAGACTGGCACAAGCCAAAGCTTTAGCGGTTCAACCCAAGGCGGAGGCTGGTGCGGTTATTCTCGGGTCTGATACCACAGTGGTAGATGGGAACGAAATCCTCGGGAAACCCGTCAATGATGAAGATGCGCGGCGCATGTTAAAGCAACTACGCGGACGAGTCCATCAGGTGTATACGGCGATTGCGATTTTACAAAACGGGAAAATGGTGACAGACCTGTCCATTATTGATGTGCCCATGCGTAACTATTATGATGCGGAGATCGAAGCCTACATCCAAAGCGGCGACCCGATGGATAAAGCCGGGGCATATGCCATTCAACACCCTGAGTTTCAGCCGGTTTCTTTTTTGGAAGGCTGCCGTGCCGGGGTGATGGGACTGCCCATGTGCCATGTGTTGCGTTCGTTAAGGCAATTTGAACTTGTTAGTTCTGAAGATGTTCCTGCGGCGTGTCAATCTCTTTTACAGTATGATTGCAAGGTCTCGTCTGAGATTTTAAAGTAGGGGCGACCCGCCCAGTAGGTTCAACGAACCTACTCAACCCTCAAGGGTCGCCTCTATGTATATTGAAAGGAAACGTAATGAAGTCATTACGCTGGAAACAAATTATCCTAGTTGCGCTGCTCTTGGCGGCATGTACCTCCAATACCCAGGGAGGGACTTCGATCTTTGCTACGGATGCTCCGTTGCCGACCCCTATTGTGACGGTCATCCCTGCACCCAATGCGGAAGCAGCCGTAACAGCTTTCTTCGATGCGTTGAAAGCGGACAATTACGAAGAGATGTACGCCATGCTTTCAGAGTCCAGCCGGGCTACGCTGACCTTGGAAGACTTCTCGAAACGCTGGAACGACGCCTTGAACACGATGAGCGCCTCCAGCTTCGAGGTGTCAATCCTTTCCTCTACTATCAGTCCGTTCAATGCGGAAGTTGGCTATAGCATTACATATAAGACCGTCTTGGCTGGCGATTTTCAGCGTGACATTGTCATGCGACTAGCCAATGAAGAGAATGGCTGGAAGGTGTTATGGGATGACGCCTTGATCCTGCCAGAGCTTGCAGGCGGGAATAACCTTGTCATGGAATACAACATTCCGGCGCGTGGTGATATTTATGACCGCGCTGGCTTGCCCATCGTCACGCAGTCGGCTGCTTTTGCATTTGGCATTCAAACCGGTAGTATCGATTACGATATGATCAGCGCCCTGACCGGGGAGTTGGGACGTTTATGCGGGTTGGATCCGCTTTTTATTCAAGATCAAATTGATGCCTACGGACCAGGCTATTACATACCGATGTGCGAAGGCACTCGTGAAGAAGCCCAGCGTTTGCTTTCGATTAACCCGGGCGGCTTGGTGGTTAGTGAATATGAGTCACGTTACTACTTCCGCGGCGGGCTGGCTCCGCAGGCGGTGGGGTATACCCAGTTGATTTCACCGGAACAATTGAATGAATATAGGCGCAAAGGCTATAGTGGCAGCGAGCGTATCGGTCAGACCGGCGTGGAACAATGGGCTGAAGATTATCTTGCGGGTCAACATGGCGGCACCTTGCGCGTCGTCAGCCCGACCGGGCAGATCATTTCAACCCTTGGGCAAAGCGCGCCCAAACCTGCCGATTCAATTTATTTGACCATCGACAGCAATATGCAATACTATGCCCAGTCTGCGGTGGAGTTCTTCCGTGGGGCAGTGGTGGTGATGGAAATGGATACGGGTCGCATCCTCGCCATGGCATCTGGACCGGACTTTGACCCGAATTATTTTGACGCTGAGAACCCCAACAATTTAGGCTTGGGTGACTTGCAAAATGATTCCCGCTCGCCTACACTTAATCGTGCCACACAGGGGCAATATCCGCTCGGGTCTGTTTTTAAACTCATTACGGCTGCGGCTGGTTTGGAAAGCGGTTTGTATCTCAAAGATACACCCTATAATTGTCAATACGAATTTACCGAAGTCCAGGGATTTGTGCTCACAGACTGGACCTATACCAATTGTCAGGACGCAATCGCGCGTGGAGAAGCCTGTAATACCGCCAGAACTCGTCCGGGTGGGTTGCTCACTCTGCAAGAAGGCTTGATGCGTTCATGCAACCCGTATTTCTGGCATATTGGCAATGACCTGTATACCAACTGGCAGCGTCCGAATGACATTGCCAATATGGCGCGCGGTTTTGGTCTTGGGGCGCCTACGGGCATTCAGCAGATTCCTGAATCGGCTGGTCAGATCTCCAACCCGGCAACCCAGATCGATGCCGTCAATCAAGCGATTGGTCAGGGTGATATGCTGGTGACGCCTTTGCAGGTCGCTCGTTTTATCGCAGCCATTGCAAATGGTGGGACTCTGTATCGTCCGCAAATTGTAGAGAAGATTCAACCCGTAGAGGGTGCGGCAGAATTAGTTTTTAAACCCGAAGCCAATGGCACCTTGCCTGTGCGCAGTGAAAACCTCGATATTATTCGAGAAGCCATGTTCATGGTTACGGGTCCGAATGGAACGGCTCGCGCCGATATTCGTGGCTTGCAGTTTAATGTCGCTGGGAAGACGGGTACGGCTGAATCCAGCAATGGGTTGCCGCATGCCTGGTTTGCAGGCTTTACCGATAATGAAGAAAATACGGGTCTGCCAGATATTGCCATCGCTGTGATCGTCGAGAATATCGGGCAGGGATCCGAGTATGGTGTGCCGATCTTCCGCGCCATGGTGGAAACCTATTACTACGGTGCGCCGCAGCGCCAGTACTATGACTGGGGTCAGATCGGCTACCCGCCCTATACGCCCACGCCTCCTGGCGGCGGGATCATCCCATAGTTCTTAATGAGAGACAGTCACTTTTATAGTGACTGTCTCTTGAGGAAATCACTTGCCAGAGACAAACTCAAAAAATGGTTTGATCACAAAAGCCCAATCCGGTTTCTTTTGGGTAGAAACCGGGGAGGGCGTTATTGTTTGTCAACTGCGCGGCAAACTCAAACAAGGCAGAGCCAAAGGCGACATCGCCGCTTTGGGTGACCAGGTTGAGATTACGGTGTTGGAGG
>JAFLCE010000044.1 GCA_017303655.1 Anaerolineae bacterium | reverse complement strand
TGATTGATCACATTAGGTAATTCATTATTGACATTGAAGGTCTCGCCGCCGATACGCATTTCCAGCACGCGGACGGTTTTATATGTGGGACCTGTCTTACTCGGATTGCGTTTTCGCTTCTCGACCCATATAAAGTTGACTATCCCTTCCACACGGCGGACGGTTGTATCTACTTTTTTGTTGGCTCGATCAAAAACAACTTTTAGAACTACAAGAAGAACGCCGCCAAATATCACCAGGAAAAATAACACCATACAGATAATGGGAATTAAGGCGATCAGCGCTTCTGGGGTGACTTCACCGCTTTCCAGCAAACTTCCGCCTACAGTGGCAAGAATGGGCGCACCCAAACCAGTTAACAATGCCCCACCAAAAACAACCGCAATGATCACGCCGATGATCGTATTGGAGCTCTTATGGCTTTTCGCCTTTTCTGTTAGTAGAACCTTTTGTTTCTGGGTCAGTTGTCCCAAACGGTTGGAGCCAAGATCAGCATCATCAAAACCTAAAACTTCCATTACTTTTTCCATAGTCACCATTATTCCTCATAAAAAAACAGATGACCAATGCCCGGCGGTGTCATCTGTTTTAGTAAAACCATTTTATGCAAGAAAGCCTTATTTGCATCTCCCTCTAAGGTCATAAAAGCCAAGTCCCACGTTTGGGTGAGTTAAAAAGACCGCCGACGAAAGACAGCGGTCTTTGGTCGGCGGTCGTAACTATTCTTCTTTTCTCAACGCCGGGAACAAGAGTACTTCACGAATAGAGTGCTTATTCGTCAGCAACATCGTCAGACGATCCACACCCATGCCGAAGCCGCCATTAGGCGGCATGCCATAACGCATGGCGCGCAGATAATCTTCATCGAGCGGCTGCTTCTCTTCGTCACCATCGGCATAGTCGCGTCCCATTTCGAGGAAGCGTTGTTCCTGATCGAGCGGGTCGTTCAACTCGGTGAAGGCATTGCACAACTCAAAACCTGCTACATAGCCTTCGAAACGTTCCACCGTGAGCGGGTCACCGGGCATGGACTTTGCCAACGGCGAAATATCGCGCGGGTAGTTATACAGAAAAGTCGGCTGGATGAGTGTCGGCTCCAAATATTCGCTGACGAGGAAGTCGATCAGCTTACCGCGAGTGGACTTCGGATCAGGCATCGCCTTGGGCAGTTTCTCTTTAATCGCCTTGAACAACGCCTCAGCCGTTTTGTGCTCGGCGATGTCAATGCCGCTGGTTTCAAGGATACCGTCACGCATTTCGACACGCTTCCAGGGTGGCTTAAATTCCAATTCGTAGTCACCAAATTTGACTTTGGTCGAGCCGGTCACTTTTTCCGCAGTATACGCGATCATCTGCTCGGTCAATTCCATCACCTGCAAATAATCCGCGTATGCCCAATAGAATTCGAGTTGGGTGAACTCAGGATTGTGCTTGAAGGACACGCCTTCGTTACGGAAGTCACGTCCGATTTCATAGACACGTTCCAAATTACCGACGAGCAAACGTTTGAGATACAACTCGAACGAAATGCGCAGGTACATATCCTGATCGAGTTCGTTGTGATGCGTTGTAAACGGACGTGCCGCCGCGCCGCCATATAAGGGCTGGAGGATCGGCGTTTCCACTTCGAGGAAGTCGTGGTCGTCCAGGAAGGTGCGCAATGACTTTACGAGGGTTGCACGTTTGCGAAAGGTCTCGCGGACTTCAGAATTCACTGCCAAGTCTGCATAGCGCTGACGTGCTCGCAGTTCGGGATCATCCAACGAAGCATAGCGAACGACGGTGCCATCTTCCTGGGTCACATCTTTATCAGCAGGGAGCGGCGAAATGGATTTGGCGAGCAAAGTGAAGTCATGCACATGTAATGAGACTTCGCCCGCTTTGGTACGCATCATCACACCAGTCGCTTCGACGAAATCGCCGAGGTCGAACATCTTGTTGAAGAAGGAGAGGCGATCCTCCCCCACTTCGTTCACACGCAAGAAGAGTTGAATCTTGCCATCACCATCTTCGATATGTGCAAAACACAACTTTCCCTTGGGGCGCATCGAGCGGATGCGTCCGGCGAGGGTGACTTTCACTTCAACCGTCTCATCCTTTTCGAATTCGGCAACCGCCTGGGCGCTGGTATGTGTCCGCTTGGCGCGTATGGGATACGGCTCCACACCTTCAGCACGGAGTTCTTCCACTTTCTGCAAACGGATCTTTTCGAGTGAGTTGTATTCTGCCATGATTCTTCCTCTGTACTCCCTTCCCCATTTTAGGGGGAAGGGTTGGGGATGGGGGTAAAAATAAAAAAAGCCCCGCATCCAAAAACGTGGACGCGGGGCAACGAGGCGCGTCCTGAGATTAGGCGACCTTGAGTATCTTCACGTTGTAGGTACCGCCGGGGGTTTCCACTTTTACAGAGTCGCCCACTTTGTGACCAAGAATAGCTTTACCAATTGGAGATTCATTCGAGATCTTGCCGTCACGCGGATTGGCTTCAGCTGCGCCAACGATCGTAAACGTCTCAGCCTCGTAATTACCTTCTTTAATGGTCACCTTGGCACCGACCTGAATGGCATCGTTCTTTTTACCCTTGCCATTTTCTTCGATGATCTGCGCGGTGGCAAGCAAAAGGTCAAGCTCTTGAATGCGCCCTTCTACAAATGCCTGCTCGTTCTTGGCAGCTTCGTATTCGGCGTTCTCGATGAGCTCTCCGCCTTCCATGGCTTCATGCAGGCGCTCAGCAACTTCCTGGCGCTTAACAGTCTGCAGGTGCTTAAGCTCTTCTTGAAGTTTCTCGTAACCCTCTTTGGTAAGGAAACTGTTTGGCATTATGTTTTGTCCTGCTAAATGAATTTTGCATCCCTTACCGAGATGCAATGACGAAAAAAATCCGGTGGTGTCGTCCGGAAAATCGCGAATAATATATCATGATTTGTGAGCGGTTTCAAGCCCCAAATGGGGGATTGGGAATTCCTACCTTTTTGTCCAAAATGGCATCCCACCATAGTTTGAGACAAAATCGTTGATCTGACCCCGCATTACCCGTGGACTTTTGAACAGCATCGAGATCTGGGACTCATACGCCAGAATCGCCTCTTTCCATGCGCTCAAGCCTGCCCGGCTCACCCGTTCGACCTTTTTCTTCATCCCAGCCGCTTTCGGTTTGAGGTGTTCCGGGGTGTTGAATAGATAGGGAATGTCTGCCACATAATGAAGTGGACGGTTTAACAATTCCACTGCACGGCGCACGGTGACGTGGTCTACGTGTTTGCCAACGCTAAGTTGACAGACCAGTTCATCGGTCGGTTTGAGGCGGGCGGAGATCGCCGCCGCGATCTGTTTGGGCAAGTCGGCTTCGCCGGGCAAGGGGTCAATAAAGATCGTCGAGTAAAGCCAGTTCCCTTTTTTATCCTGCCGGTAGATGCAATCGAGAAAATCGAAATGAACTGCTTTTGCGCCGAGGATGGCAGCCGCGTTCTTATCTTCTTTGCGCCGCCCACCCACTACTTCTCTGGCAGAGGTCATGCCCCAGGATTTGTGCAAAGCCTGAGCAAAGGGCGAAAGCTGGCTGGCTTTGGGGAAACCGCACATGAACGTCCAAATTTCGACGGGGTTGCCAGACTGTGTCTGGTCGTAGATCCAGCCGCCAGCGGAAAGTGCGGCGTCATCTAAATGAGGGGAGATGTAAATCCAGCGCATTCCTATTTTTACCATAGAACGGCAATGCTACTTTTTCGAGTTTTCTCTTACACTCCAGCCAGAAATCGAGAGGATGCATGCGAGAACGACGGAAACAGGAACGTAAAACATTGGTGGCATATACGCAGGTCTTTGACCTGTATGGCGGAATTCTGTTGGGATACCTTGGTGACCTGACAATGTCGGGCGCGATGATCATCAGCGAACGCCCCATGCAACCTGACACCGAGACGACCATTTCAATTGCCTTACCTGAGTTGCCTGATATTAAAACCGTCCGAATGAATCTACTGGCACGAGTGGCATGGTGTGAAAGAGATATCAGCCCGGAGTTTTTCAACGTGGGCTTTGAGTTCAAAGGTGTGGAACCAGACCAGAGAAAACTGATCGAAGCGATTATTGCGAACTATGAATTCCGGCGCGACATGCCCGATTACCCTCCAAGACCCGACCAAAAAAGATAATACATAAAAGAGGACAGCCTGAAAATGGCTGTCTTCTTTTATATTACGAAGTATCAGGTTTTGAGAATAGAATTTTGCCCACATGTTTCAACAAAGACCTTACTTAATTACAGGACAAGCGATAAACTCTCTGCATGCCAAACGCCAGTACTCTATTTTTTACCGCCCCCCGCAAGGTGGAGCTCCGCGAAACGCCCCTGCCCCCCTTGCAAGACGATGAAGTGCTTGTGGAAACAATTTTCTCCGCCATCAGCGCCGGGACGGAGATGCTGGTCTATCGTGGAGAGTTTCCAAAGCTAAAAGATGTACACGATAGCGTGAGCAGCGAGTTGAAATATCCGCTAGCGTATGGGTATGCCTGTGTGGGAAAAGTGCGAGAGATCGGGAAAATGGTTAATGGAGAATGGCAAGATCGAATCGTCTTTTCGTTTCAGCCGCATACCACTCACTTTGTTTCTAAACCTGAAAACTTAATCCCTCTTCCCACTCCAGTAGCACCTGAAAACGCCTGCTTCCTGCCAAACATGGAAACGGCTGTGAATTTAGTTCAAGATGGTGCGCCGATCCTTGGCGAACGCGTTCTGGTATTAGGGCAAGGTGTAGTGGGGGTTTTGACAGCTTCGCTATTGAGTGAATTTCCGCTTGAAAATTTGACAGTTGTAGATGGGATCGAGTTGAGAAGAAACGCAATGAATGTTGAAAGTGAAAGGTTGAAGGTTGAAAGTTTTTCACCTTCCAACCTTCAACCTTCAACCTTTGACCTTGTTTTCGAACTCACCGGCTCCCCCTCCGCCCTAAACACTGCAATTGACCACACCACCTTCAGCGGACGCATCGTGATCGGCTCGTGGTATGGGCAAAAGCGCGCAGAGATCGACCTCGGCGGTTCCTTCCATCGTTCACGCATCAAACTCATCTCTTCGCAGGTCAGTTCCATTTCACCCGAATTGAGCGGACGTTGGGATAAGTCCCGTCGCTTCGAGGTGACGTGGCAGGCATTGGAGCGCATCCAACCTGCGAAATGGATTACGCATCGTTTTTCATTGGAGGAAGCAGATAAAGCCTATCAACTGCTGGATGAAAATCCGCAAGAGACGATACAGGTAGTTTTTGACTATGGAAAATAAACAAATCTCAGGAGCAGATTTTGCAAAAAGCCCGCTGGGAATGTTTTTTCTGGGTGGCTTGCCAATCTTGGCAGGTATCTTAACGATCTTGCTTTCATTAAACATCATCCCCTATGTGGACCTGCGCCCAAGCCGAATTGCGGTCTTCAACGACCCGCACACGTGGGAGGTTTTTTCAGTAGGAATGACCATGCTATGTTTTGGAATCGCCAATATTCTGCCGCCACACATGAAATGGCTGGGAAGACTCAATACGATTTTATTGTTGGCTTCATTTTCAGCTGTTGTGATCGGTTTCATCCTGAAAAAGATAAACTAATGAAGTTCAACAGGTATACCCTCGAAGACTGCCATCAAGCCACGGGCATTGTCCTCATCATTGACGTGTTACGTGCCTTCTCCACTGCCGCGTATGCCTTCTCGCGCGGCGCGAAAGAGATTCGGCTGGTGAGGAGTGTGGATGAAGCCTTGAAATTAAAATCTCAACTTGTCAACGCAAAGGCGATGGGCGAAGTGGGTGGACTTCCACCGGAAGGCTTCGACTTTGGCAACTCTCCCACCCGCATCCTTGAACAGGACCTGACGGGTATCACAATCATTCAACGCACCGGCGCAGGGACACAGGGCGCTGTCCGCGCCGTGAATGCAGGTGTGATGCTGGCGACGAGCTTTGTTGTGGCAGGAGCGACGATTGAATATGTCTTAAAATTGAAGCCGACAGAGATATCATTTGTCATCACCGGCGGGTTGAGCAATGATGAAGATGTAGCTTGTGCTGATTATTTGGAGAAACAGTTCACGGGTCAGGCAGTAGAGGCGCAGGATTTCGTCAAACGAGTGCATGCCTCGAGAGATGCGCTTCAACATATGGAAGAACATCCGCAATTCCCATATGCCGACCTGGATTACTGCTCACACATCGACAACTTTGATTTCGCCATGCCCATTGAACGAAAAGACAGTTTTTTAATTATGCAGGCAGTCAGACCTTAAAGCCCCACTTTAGAAAAGAGCTTCAAATGAACTCATTCGCAAATCTTTGGCAAAGAATATCTGCATTTTTATTGGATTACTTAATTCTGGCAGTATATTTGGCTGTATTGTCTGCACTATTTTTTATACTCCCAAATGCAGGTTCTCTCTTTGACAGTCGTATTAAGGCACAAATACTTGGATTTTTATTGGTTACATTTCCCATAACTCTATATTTTGCTATAAGCGAATCCTCAAAAAAGCAGGGAACTTGGGGAAAAAATCGCCTGTCCCTAAAAGTAACAGATACGGACGGGAACCGAGTCGGTTTTGGAAAATCGCTGATTAGATCAACTTTAAAATTTATACCTTGGGAAATCTCACACACTCTAATTTGGGAAGTGACCTTCAACCCAGAACTCAATCCGATCATCTTAAACAGTATGTTGGTCTCAGTGTATGGATTATTAGGTGCAAATATAGCCAGTCTCTTGCTCACAAAAACACGGCAAACTCTTTATGACCTTGTTTGCGGAACATATGTTATAAAAAAATAATTCAATTTTGGAGAAAATTATGTATTCACTTGGCGTACGACGGGAATTCATTGCTCGTCACTTTTTGATCGGTGGAGATTGGGGACCTGAAAATGATCCCAACTCGCATCACTATATTCTTGTGTTGATTCTCGAAGGCAGTGAATTAGACCAGCACGGTTACCTCGTAGACATCGTGGATGTGGAGAAACATCTCGATGATGTGGTTAATTATTACAAGGAACAAATGTTAAATGACAAGCCGGAATTCGCCGGGCTAAACCCATCCATTGAACATTTTGCCCGGATTCTCGCTACGACTTTGAATAAACGTATTAAAGCAAAGAACATCACAGGTGTGAAAGTAGTGCTATGGGAACACGCGAATGCATGGGCGGCTTTTCAAATAATACGATAAATGAAAATCGGACTCGTTATTTACGGTTCGCTCGACACGCTCAGCGGCGGGTATATGTACGACCGCATGCTGGTGGACTATCTGCGCGCGCAAGGTGATACGGTGGAGATCATCTCGTTGCCATGGCGCAATTACGCCGCGCACCTAACGGATAACTTCACCTTCAAACTGCCGTCAGGTTTGGATATTCTCATTCAGGATGAACTGAATCATCCATCATTAATTCGTGCGAATCGAAAGCCGCGTCCCTACCCCATCATTAGCCTTGTCCATCACTTACGCTGCTCTGAACTGCGCCCGAAATGGCAAAATGACTTTTATCGCTTGGTGGAGAAGAAATATTTACAACGTGTAGATGGATTCATCTTCAATTCCGAGACGACGAAGAAAGTGGTGCATGGCGTAGTAGAGAATAGCCTGCCAGATGTAGTTGCCTTCCCGCCGACGGATCGGTTTGGAGAAGCGATCTCGGAAGAAGAGATAGAAGAAAGAGGAAAGAAGAAAGAATTAAATATTCTATTCCTTGGCAATGTTATCGAGCGGAAGGGATTGCATACTCTTTTAGAAGCAGTCAGCGGTCAGCGGTCAGATGTTCAGGTAGATGTTGTTGGTTCATTGATAACTGACCCTGCATATGCCAAACAAATGCAAGATTTCGTCAAAGTCAACGGTCTATCGTCCATTGTCACGTTTCACTCTTCACTCAACAACCAACCTCTCGTCGAAAAACTAAGATCCGCTCACATCCTCGTCGTGCCATCGAGTTACGAGGGCTTCGGCATCGTCTACCTCGAAGGGATGGGATTCGGGCTACCCGCCATTGGCACCACCCTTGGCGCGGCCAGCGAAGTCATCGAAGATGGCAAAACCGGGTTTCTCATCCAGCCACGAGACGCTCAAAGTTTGGCAGAAAAACTGCAACTCTTGAGCGAGAGGCGTGATCTGCTTCTGGAGATGAGCCTCGCAGCGCGGAGTCGCTACCAGCGTCAGCCTAAGTGGAATCAGACGGCGAGTCAGATCCGTGATTTCCTGCTTTCGTTTTTAAGATGAATGGCTGAAACTTCAGGGGCGGAACTCCGTATAATGAATACGATGATTTACACCTATCAGATCAACGGCATGCCTGTGCAAACAGGCGATATTATCTGCACCATGAACGGCAAGCCCAATATTTTGCCGGGCGAGTTCTGGCGCATGGTCGGTCGCCTCGTGCCCGGTGACGTGGACCATGTCGCCATCTATCTCGGACCAGACGGACGCTGCGCCGAAGCCGGTGCGCGTGGCGTGATCACCTTTGATGTTCTGAACGGCGTTTGGGATACCGAACGCATGGCGCGCCAACGCGGG
This sequence comes from Anaerolineae bacterium, assembly GCA_017303655.1. Lineage (GTDB taxonomy): Bacteria > Chloroflexota > Anaerolineae > Anaerolineales > Villigracilaceae > Villigracilis. The sequence goes on along the minus strand of JAFLCE010000044.1, from coordinate 26,371 downwards.
CTTTTGTTCGATACGTTTTACGGAATCGTTTCGCCATTGGATGTGCTCGGCTATTCCGATGAAGATGAGGTCAACATGCGTACCGCGATTGCCCAGTATGTACGCGCGCAAGTGGGCAAACCGTACAACCTCAATTTTTTCAACCCTGAAACCGAAGAGGCGTTCTATTGCAGTCAGTTGATCTATAAAGCCTATCAAAGCATCGGCATTGACATGAACACCGGGCTTGCCATGGAACAACTGCCCGGCACGAATCAGATCATTTACCCGCAAGAAATTTGGGAGGGCTTCTCCCATCGCAAACTCAACCTGAACCCAAACGCAGCGCTTGCATAAAAAAATCTCCCCATCAACGGGGAGATTTTTTTCGAGTATAGTTGCCCGCTATGAAACGCTTCACCGGAATTTTGCTCATCGGCATTTCTGCTGCTTCATTTGGGACACTTGCCATCTTCGGGCGTTTTGCCTACGCCGACGGGATGGATACCTTTACCGTCCTCTTCCTGCGATTTGGACTCTCCGCCGCATTCATGACCATACTGCTGATCCTGCGCAAGGAGCCTTATCCACGCGGACGGATTCTCGCACAACTCGTTGGCATGGGCGCTGTTGGTTATGTGGGGCAATCCTTTCTATATATGACCGCTATCAAATATGCATCCGCAGGCTTGGTGGCATTGCTACTATATCTCTACCCATTCTTTGTCGCTGTGCTTTCTGTGATCTTCCTGCATGAAAAACTCACACGGACAAAAATCATCGCCCTTGTGTTAGCACTGGTGGGAGCCGCTCTCACCGTGGGACCCGTCAGCGGACAGTTCATTGGCGCGGCGATGGCAATTGTGGCAGCGTTAATCTATTCTATTTACATCATCATTGGTACGAATGTGATGAAACATGTTTCAGCGGTGCAATCAACTGCGGTCATCTTTGCTTCGGCAGGAGCCGTGTATGGCATATTGACCTTCGTCAATGGAGCCCACTTCCCTACCGGGAATTCAGGTTGGCTTGCAGTTCTGGGCATTATTTTCATCTCTACCATCATCCCGGTGACCACATTTCTGATTGGGCTGGAGCGGGTCGGTCCTACCAACGCGGCGATGCTCTCCACCATCGAACCGATTGTGACCGTTTTTCTGGCAACCTGGCTATTTGGCGACCAACTCCTACCGATTGTCCTCGTTGGCGGCGGACTGATCCTGACGGCAGTGGTGCTTTTGACGCGCTCAGAATTGAGAACAAAAGAGATATAATGAATTTAGTGATCTTCAACTTATAAAGGACTTTATGGATTTCAAACAATTTCAACTCGACCCACGTCTGATGCAGGGGGTTCAAAAAGCAGGCTACGAAAAAGCCACGCCTATTCAAGAAGCCGCCATCCCCGCCGCCCTGCGCGGACGCGACATCATCGGCACGGCACAAACCGGTACCGGCAAGACAGCCGCTTTTGTCCTGCCCATTTTGAACAAACTCATCAGCGGTGGACAACGCAATGTGCCGCGTGCGCTCATCGTCACACCGACGCGCGAACTTGCCGAACAGATCCACGATGTGATCAAAGTGTTGTCAGCGGGGACAAAGCTAAAGAGTGTAACCATTTACGGCGGAGTCGGAGCGAACCCGCAGGTGCAGGCATTGCGCAATGGTGCGGAAATCATCGTCGCCTGCCCAGGACGTCTGCTCGACCTCATCGCCCAGGGTCATGCCAAAATGGCGAACATCGAACTGCTCGTGCTCGATGAAGCCGACAGAATGTTCGACATGGGCTTTCTGCCGGATGTGCGCCGCATTGTAAAAGCCGTGCCTGAAAAACGCCAGACGATGATGTTCTCTGCCACCTTCCCCGCCGATGTGGAATTACTTGCCAAGCAGGCTTTGAAAGAACCGCAAAAGATCGCAATGGGAATCAGCAAACCTGCGCACACTGTGGCGCATGCGTTGTATCCTGTCCCCCAGCATTTGAAGTCTGCTTTGTTGCTTGAACTGCTCAAACGCACCGATACGAATTCTGTGCTGGTCTTCACCCGCACCAAACACCGCGCTTCACGGGTTGCCCAGCAGATCGAACGCGCTGGTTTCAAAGTGACCAGCCTGCATGGTGATAGATCGCAAGGACAGCGGCAATCTGCGCTCAAAGGTTTCAAAAGCGGTCATCACGACATCATGGTCGCAACAGACATCGCCGCACGTGGACTCGACATCGAAACTGTTTCGCATGTGATCAACTACGACATGCCCGATACCGCTGATGCGTACATCCACCGCATTGGTCGCACGGGCCGTGCGCAACGTACTGGCGATGCCTTCACCCTGGTAACCGATGAAGACAAGGACATGATCCGCATCCTTGAGCGAATTATGGGAGCCGAACTGAAACGCGAAACGCTCGAAGAGTTTGACTATAAGGCTCCTGCTCCACCGCGCTCTGAATCTGGCGGAAGAGGCAGAGGCGCCCCGCGAGATGGCGGACGCCCACCCAAGCCCGCGCCTACGCCAAAGAGCTATGGCAGGAATCGCTTGGCACCGAGGAAGAAGTAAACAGTATAAGAACCCGTCTTTTGTAAGGCGGGTTCTTTGCAAGAATGGATTTTATATTTTTACGACAGGAGCTTAAGCATGCGTATCGCAGTGATCTCAGACATCCACGGGAATGATTTTGCTTTTGATCTGGTAGAGGCAGATATTCAAAAACAATCTGTTGACAAGATCGTTTGCCTCGGCGATGCGATACAGGGCGGCGCGCAACCTGCCGAAGTGGTTCGACGTCTACGTCAATTGAATTGTCCAGTAGCGATGGGGAATGCAGATGATTGGTTGCTGACAAAAAATGGGATTGAACAGGAAAACATCCCGCCTGAGCGCATTAAGAAAATGGAAGCGATCCGCGATTGGACTCTTTCAAAACTTAGCGATGATGATAAGAAATTCATCGCTGGTTTCCAACCCACGATCACTCTTCCACTTGAAAACAAGCTGAACCTTTTATGCTTTCACGGGTCACCAGTCAATTATGAAGATGTGATTCCACCGACAATATCCGAAGAAGATTTTCAGAAATTCCTTGGTGGGTATGAAAATAATATCCTGACCGGCGGGCATACTCATACCCAACAAATCCGCCGCTGTGGAAAAAACTTCTTTTTCAATCCCGGTAGCGTTGGCATTCCCTACAATCGTTATCAGAGTAAAACCCATGTTGACTCTTGGGCAGAATATGCCATCCTTACTGTACAACAAGGCATATTTGATGTGCAATTCCGCCGCTTGCCATATGATGTTCAGGAAATCATCACCATCTATCGAAATAGTGAACGTCCATTTGCTGAAGATATGATTGCACAATATCAAGATTGAAAGAAGCTTTAAATCAAAAAGAGCCGGATGCTTTCGCATCCGGCTCTTTTATTGTCTTAGCTCAGAACGGTAACGTTGCTGGCTTGAGGACCCTTAGGTCCCTTTTCGACAGTGAATTCGACCTTCTGGCCTTCCTGCAGGTTACGGTAGCCGTCACCCTGGATGGCGGAGAAGTGAACGAAAACGTCCGCTCCACCTTCGCGAGCAATGAAGCCGAAGCCCTTGTCGCCGTTGAACCATTTCACTGTTCCGATAATTCTTTCAGACATGTTTTGCCTCCTATGGCAATTGAAGTTTTGTAGGTAAATCTGTTTGTTCCATCGGAGGTCAAAACAAAACAGCTTACAGTCAAACTGTAAACTGTTGATGTTCTTCAAACCAACGTAACTACCGTTTTCCTATCTAACTCCAACGATAACACACCCGTAAGGAAGAGTCAATCAAAAATCAAGAGGAATTTCAATAAGCGTCGCAGATTCCCAACAACATACCCACCAGTTATCAGCCATAAATTCCAATGCTATAATCTCATTATGAATTTTCTAATCACTGGAGCCGCGGGATTCCTCGGCTCTTCGCTTGCCAACCAACTCGCCCGCGAGGGACATCAAGTACGCGGCTTGGACGATCTTTCCACCGGCGACCCGAAAGTGCTCGCGCCGGATGTCCACTTTACACGCGGGGATGTGAGCGACCGCCCCAAGCTGTGGACTCTGCTGCAAGATGTAGATGTGGTCTACCATGTGGCGGCTCGGGTCTCGGTACAAGAGTCGATCCTGTACCCGCGCGACTATAACGCTGTCAATGTGGGTGGAGCTGTCGCACTGATGGAAGCCATGCGAGATGTCGGCGTGAAGCGCGTTGTGCTTGCCTCATCCGGTGCTGTTTATGGTGACATGACGGATGGCAGCCTGAAAGAATCGGACATTCCCAACCCGCGCTCACCCTATGCCGTCTCAAAACTATCCGCTGAATATTACGTCCGCACGATTGGAAATTTGTGGAACATCGAAACGGTCAGTTTACGTATCTTCAACGCGTACGGACCTGGTCAACACCTGCCACCTTCTCACCCGCCTGTGGTTCCCCACTATTTGCGGCAAGCGCTTCGCGGCGGGACGCTAGTCGCTCATGGCGACGGAAGCCAAACCCGCGATTACATCTACGTAGATGATGTTGTCAGCGCCATGGTAGCTGCTTCGACTGCCCCGAACGTAAATGGACAGGTCATCAACGTCGGTTCGGGGGTGGAAACGTCCATCAAGGATTTGATCAACACCGTGCTGACCGTGACGGACAGCAAAGCCAATGTGGTCTACAACAACCAAACCTCCGGCGGCGTCTCGCGCATGAAAGCGGATCTGACCGTAGCAAAAGAAAAATTACGTTTCGTCCCATCCATTGGACTTGCTGAAGGGTTGAGACTGACACTTCAACGAGATACTAGGTTTAAATAATCCGTTTACAAGTTAGCAGGTTTGAACGTTCGAACGTTTAAACCTGCTAACCTTTCCACAAAATGATTCTCCCCCGCAAATTCTACAATCGCCCCACACTAACCGTCGCACGCGAATTGCTTGGCGCGCGCTTGGTTCATATTTCAAACGGCATAAAACTAGTCGGCTTGATCTCTGAGACCGAAGCGTATTTCGGGTTCGATGACCTTGCCAGCCACGCCAAAGCCGGGCGGACGATCCGCACAGACCCGATGTTTGGTGAGCCGGGGCATGCGTATGTCTACTTCACCTACGGCAACCATTGGATGTTAAATGCGGTTACGGAGAAAGAAGGTTTTCCGGCGGCGGTACTCATCCGCGCGATCCAGCCGCTTGAGAGCGTGGATGTGATGATGGAACGCCGTCAGGGACGGGATACGCTGGGTCCGGGGAAACTGACTCAGGCGCTGGGAATCACCAAAAGCCAGAACTATGCCGATTTAACGGAATCAAGCTCAGGCTTATGGATCGAGGCGGGGGTTAAAGTCCCCGAAAAGAGCGTGACGATTGGCGCACGGGTGGGTTTAAACAAAACACCAGAACCATGGCTGAGTCGTCCATGGAGATTCTTAGTCAAAGAGCCGATACTCAAATAAGGGTATCCAAAACCGAATTATCGAGGAGAGAATTATGGGATTACTTGAAGGAAAAAACGCGCTGGTCTTCGGGCTGGCAAATGACAAGTCGATCGCATGGGGCATCATTCAGGCGTTTCTGCGCGAGGGCGCGAACATCGGTATCAGTTATGCCGGTGAGATCATGGAAAAACGTGTGAAGCCGCTGGCTGAAAAAATCAACTGCCAATGGGTCGAAGAATGTGATGTAACTAAAGATGACCAGATCGAGGCAGTGGTTAAGAAAGCCGAAAAGCATTTTGGCAAGATCGATATTCTGGTCCATTCAATTGCTTATGCCGGGCGTGATGAGTTGAGCAAACCCTATAGCCAGACCAGCCGCGAAGGCTTTCGCGTGGCGATGGATATCTCGGTCTTCTCCTTCGTGGCGTTGACGAATGCCTTCCTGCCCATCATGAATGATGGCGGCTCGATCCTATGCCTCACCTATGGGTCGGGTGCTGTGAAAGTTGCCCCCCACTACAATGTGATGGGTGTCGCCAAAGCTGCATTGGAATCATCCACACGCTATTTAGCGTATGACCTCGGTCCGCGAAAGATTCGTGTTAATGCCATTTCAGCAGGCGCGATCCGCACCCTTGCGGCGGCAGGCGTGGGCGGCTTCCGTGATATGTACAAACACTTTGCGGATAAATCTCCCATGCGCGAGAACGTGACCATTGACGATGTTGGCGATGCAGCGGTCTTCCTCGCGTCTGACCTGTCGAAGCGCATCACGGGCGAGATCCTGTATGTGGACTCGGGCTTCAACATTATGGGCGTGCAGATGGTGGAAAAAGAAGGCGAGTAATTCGTAGGGGCGGGCTTCTTGTCCGCCCCTTTTTGTTTTAACGGTAAAATTAGGTACTTATCCTATCTTGGGCGTTGGACAAATGAAAATTCAGATCGAACCGCATACATTACAACGGGCTGAAGAACGCGGCACAAACATCACGGAAATACAAATCGTTCTGGAACAAGGCAAGGAAATTCCCGCCCGAGGAAACCGGAAAGCGAAAGCAAAAGTATTTACTTTCAAACAGGAACGACTCGGTAAGTACTACGAAGAGAAACGCGTCGAAGTAATCTACGTGGAAGAAAATGATACGATTATCACCGTAACTGTGTACGTTTTTTACGGAGAATGGAAAGACTGAAATGCAGATAATTTACAACCCAAAATCTGATGTTTTATATATCCGTCTTGATGAGAAAAACCAAGACGTTATCAATCAACGCGTATCCGAAGATGTAGTACTAGATATGGGGAGCGAAGAACGCATCATCGGTATTGAGATCATGGATGCTTCGCATCGTCTTGATTTAAAGAATATCTTCCCTGTGGAATTTCAAGTCGCCATGGGGGCAAACGTATAATGTTCAAACGCAATCCAACTCCCGCTGAAACCGCACAACCTGTGCAAGCCGTCGAACGCATCACCTCGGTACTGGGCTCTGGTGTGATCTGGCATGGGTCTATCAACGGCTCCGGGGGCGTGCGTATTGAAGGCGCGTTCGAAGGCGAGATCGCCCTGCGCGGCATGCTCGTGGTCGGCGAGACGGGGCGCGTCACCTGCCAAAACGTGCGCGCCAACACCGTCATTGTCGCAGGCGCGGTGCGCGGGAATATCACCACCCAAAAACTTGAAATCCGCGCTACCGGGCGTGTATGGGGTGACGTGGTCACCACTGCCTTTGTGACGGAAGAAGGCGCATTCCTACGCGGTCAAATTCGGATGGAAGAATCGGTCGACCTTAATCTCGAGCCTGCTCCTGAAGCGACGCCTTCGGAAGCCGCCCAAGCCGAAGTCATTGCACAGACTCCTATCCAGATGCCTGAACCTGCACCCGTCCCAGCATCTACTCCTGTCAACACACAACGCTTGCCGCGCAAAAAGAAAACAGAAGAATAACCTCACCCCCGCCCCTCTCCTAAAAAGAGAGGGGAATTTGTATATGAAATACACCTCCCTCTCCATTCAAACTCAACGTGAATTCCCCAACAACGCCCGGACTCAAGGCTTCGGCTGGCTCGTCCGCGCCGGATACATTAACCGTGACAATCAACTCCTGCCACTAGGCGAAGGCATGTTGGCACGTTTACGAACGAGTGATTCTTCTTTCTTCTCTCATCTTTCTTTGCCTCTCCACAAAAGCGAACAAGCCACCTTCTTCCCAATTTCCACCGGCGATATTGAAATTTCCCACTGTCCATCTTGTCATTACACCGAACGGCTTGAACTGGCGCAGTTCAAAAAGACCGCCCTGCCGCGAGAAGAGGAACGTCCGCTGGAGAAAGTGTCCACGCCGGATTGCAACACCATTGAGGCGCTGGCAAAACTACTAAACATTTCTAAGGAGAAGACTGCTAAAGCTTTGATGTTCGTCCGTAAGGCAGATAATAAATTCATTTTCGTCGCCGTGCGCGGAGATATGCAACTGAGCGAAGCGAAGTTGAGAAAACTCGTCGGCGAGGTAGGGCTAGCAGATGCAGAATCCATTTCAAAGTCTGGGGCGGAGGCGGGGTATGCGTCGCCCATTGATTTGAAGGATGCGCTTATCCTCGTCGATGATTTGATTCCCCAATCGCAAAATCTGGTGGCGGGTGCGAATGAGACAGGTTATCACTTGTTGAACACCAATTATCCGCGTGATTATGTGGCAGAGATGGTTGCCGATCTGGTGCAAGCCAAGGCTGGCGATGGCTGCCCGAAGTGTGGAAATCCATTGGAAGTTTCGTCTGCTATACAAATTGCATCGGGCACTGAAGTTGATTTTGAAAACCTGATGCTTGCCCTCGCCGAAACTCATCACGATGACAAAGGCTTGAAACTGCCTCTCTCTGCCGCGCCTTTCGATGTGTACCTGATGCACGTCCCTGGCAAGACGATGGACACGAAAGCCAAAGCTGAAGAAATTTATAACGCCTTGCAAAATGCAGGTATCTCTGTTTTATTTGACGACCGCGACGAACGCGCTGGAGTCAAATTCAACGATGCAGACTTGATCGGCTGTCCCGTGCGCGTGACTGTCGGCGAAAAGGGACTGCAAAACGGAATGGTAGAATTGAAGCAGCGTTCGTCTGGTGCGGGCAAAATCTCTTTAGAACAAATCAGTACTGTAAAAAATATTTCAGAACTTTTAGAGGAATCTTTGTATGAATAACCCAACTCCAAAATTCAGCACCCTATACTATCGTGACTTCAACATCAAGAGCGCCTCTTCCATGATCGTAGGTTCCATTCTGTTTCAATTTGTGACGTATCTAGGTTTTGAAATGTTCTACCCGCCCATTGTGATGATCCTGCTGGCACTGACAGTGATTGGCATTGTCTGGCTGATCTATCGCTACAACTTCATCATGACCATCTTCCGCGAAGGCACCACCGTGCATGGACGTGTGCTTGATACCGAAACCATGGTCTCCCGCAATGAAAATGGCAGCCGCCGACGTTCGTACTATGCCAAGATTGCTTATAACGTGAGCAATGAATCTTTTGAAACCCGCCTGCGCCTGCCTGGTGACCCGATCCTTTACGGCATCGAAGAAAATGGAAGTGTAGACCTCGTCTTGCAAGAAGAAAAACCAAAAAACTTCTTCATCAAAAGCGTCTACCTTAAATAATTGAATCCATGAACACCGGACAATTTCCACCACCCAAGCAACGTGGACTGCTCATCCACGGCATCATTCTCCTCGTATTAACCGTGGTGGTCGTGGTGGGATTCATCCAACTCACCTCTGCTGACGTGGGACCTGCCTTCCTCATCTGGCTCTTGGTCGCGCTGGCGGCGTTTGTCCCGATTCCTTTTTTTGCATATCGCATCTTTGCCCTGTATCGCGGAAGTTATGAGATCGACCGTGACAGTCTTGCCATCCGCTGGGGGTTGCGTGTGGAAGACATCCCCCTCTCGGACATTGAATGGATGCGCCCGGCTGAAGACCTCACCAACCCGCTCCGCCTGCCTGCCTTGCCCATGCCTGGCGCGTTGCTTGGCATCCGCCGTCACCCAGACCTTGGCAGTGTGGAATTTATCGCGTCAGACGCAAAAAAACTTTTGATCGTTGCAACCGCCAAACGCGTATTTGTCATTTCACCAGAGAACCCCGCCGGGCTTACCCAAACCTTCGCACGCGCCACAGAGCTTGGCAGCCTTGCTCCCGCAGAAGCGAAATCGGTCTATCCATCGTTTATCGTCTCACAAGCATGGGAAAGCGGTATAGCACGTTACCTGTGGCTCTCGGCTCTCTTCCTGAATATCGGCTTGTTCATTTGGGCAAGCCTGATCATCCCCACCACACCACTGGTCGCATTGGGTGTCCAAGCATCTGGCGGCGCGTTAGAAACAGTCCCATCTTCTCAACTCATCATCTTCCCGGTTGCGAGTCTTCTACTCGCTGTTGCCGGTTGGATCGCTGGTCTCTACTTCTATCGCTGGGACCGAGAACGCACGCTTGCTTTGATCGTCTGGGGCTCGAGCACATTCACCAGCCTGCTGTTCCTTTTAGCAGTTCTATTCATCATCACCACGCCTGTTTAAAAGTTGAAGGTCACAAGTTTAAAACCTTTCAACATTCACCCTGCAATCTTCAACCCATTCCATGCAACTCCTCCTCGGTTTTCTCCTCGCCATTCTGATCGCCTTCCTCGCTTACAAAGCCCGCAGCCTCAACAAAAGCGGAGCCGTCGCCGCCGCCTTCACCGGCACCATCATCTTCGGAGTTGGCGGTTTATCGTGGGCAATTCTATTACTCACTTTCTTTATCACATCTTCCGGATTAAGCCGCGCCTTCAAAAAACGTAAAGCCAACCTTGAAGAAAAATTCTCCAAGGGGCATGAACGCGACGCAGGTCAGGTCTTCGGCAACGGCGGCATCGCTACCTTCTTTGCCGCCCTGCATTATCTTTATCCCAACGAACCCTGGGTGTGGGTTGGCTTCGCCGCTTCCCTCGCCGCCGTCAACGCCGACACCTGGGCAACCGAACTCGGCGTGCTGAATCCCAATCCTCCACGCATGATCACCAACTTAACCAAAGTCGTGGAAAAAGGCACCTCGGGCGGAATCTCGTTGGTCGGCACACTCGCCTCTCTAACAGGATCAGCGTTAATCGCCTTCCTCGCTTCTCTCTTAACCGGGAACTGGTCAATATTCCCACTGATCACTCTCGCCGGGTTGGCTGGTTCGCTCTTCGACTCGTTACTCGGCGGCACCGTCCAAGCCATGTACTACTGCCCCACCGATAAAAAAGAGACCGAGAAACATCCCCTACACACCTGCGGCACACAGACGGTTCACATCCGCGGCTGGACGTGGCTGGACAATGACTTGGTCAATTTTTCCTGCGGTGCGTTTGGAATGCTCGTCTCATTACTTCTCTTAGGAATCTTCTAACATGACAATCTCATCCAAGCCCATTCTCGTCACCGGCGCGAGTAGTTTCGTTGCCATTCACACCATTATTCAATTACTCGAACAAGGCTACTCTGTGCGCGGAACGATCCGTTCGCTTTCGAAAGAGGCGGAAGTCCGCGAGGCGGTTGCGAAATTCGTGCAAGCGAATGACCGGCTGGAGTTCAAAGCCGCAGACTTGGAGCAGGACACAGGGTGGAATGAGGCGATGCAAGGCGTCGAATCCGTTCTGCATGTCGCATCGCCTTTTCCATTGTATGAACCCAAGCATGAAGATGAACTCATCATCCCGGCCGTGCAAGGGACGCTGCGCGTTTTGCGTGCCGCGCACAAAGCGGGCGTGAAGCGTGTGGTACAGGTCTCATCCGTTGCTGCAATTTCATCGGGATACAAAGATAAATTTAGAACCTTCACCGAAGAAGATTGGTCGATCATCGAAAATGAGATCGGGGCATATGCCAAAAGTAAAACCCTCGCTGAACGCGCCGCATGGGACTTCATCAACGGCGCTGAGAACACCAATGACATGGAACTAGTCGCCATCAACCCGCCGCTGATCTTGGGACCAGTGCCGAACAAGAACTTCCGCACCTCCGTGGAATTGATCCGCACGTACATGCTTGGGCAGGTGCCAGGTGTGGGGCGCATCAAAATGGGACTGGTGGATGTGCGTGATGTGGCGTCTGCCATTATTCTCGGCATGACCACTCCCGAAGCAGCGGGTCAACGCTTCCTCTGCTCTGGCGGGACGTTGTGGCTGAAAGAGATCGCTGGCATTTTACATACCGAATTTTCAGAACGCGGATATAAAATTCCCACCTTTGAATTTCCAAGTTGGGTAATACGTCTTTTAGGCTTTTTTGATAAAAAGATAGCACGTGTTACCGAAAGCCTCGACCATGACTTTGAACAATCCAATGAAAAGGCAAAGCGCGTTCTCAAATGGAATCCGCGTCCCGTAAAGGAAGCTATCATTTCGATGGCAAATAGTTTGATCGAACACGGGTTTGTATAAAACTGTAGGGGCGACCCTCCCAGCGAGAGCAAGTTACCTAGCTCAACCTGACGGGTCACCCCTACATATGCGATAAAAAAAGGAAAATATCATGACCTATCAACCTTCCACCTCACGTTATCAATCCATGCAATACCGCCGCTCGGGGCGCAGCGGACTAAAACTCCCTGCCGTTTCACTTGGGCTATGGCATAACTTCGGCGGCGTAGACGTGTACGAAAACAGCCGCGCCATGGTGCTACGCGCCTTTGACCTCGGCATCACACACTTCGACCTCGCCAATAATTATGGTCCGCCTCCCGGCTCGGCTGAAGAGACCTTCGGGCAAATCCTCGCAAAAGATTTACGCCCCTATCGTGACGAACTCGTGATCTCGTCCAAAGCGGGCTATTACATGTGGGAAGGTCCCTACGGCGAATGGGGCTCGCGCAAATATCTTATCTCCAGCCTCGACCAAAGCCTCAAGCGCATGGGCTTGGACTATGTAGACATCTTCTATCATCACCGCCCCGACCCGGATACTCCGCTCGAAGAGACCATGCAGGCACTCGATTACGCCGTCCGCAGCGGGCGGGCGCTCTACGCCGCCATTTCGAACTATCCCGCCGACAAGGCGCGCGAAGCCTCGCAAATATTGAAATCCCTTGGTACACCTTGCCTCATCCACCAGCCCGTTTACAACATGTTCAACCGTTGGGTGGAAGATGGTCTGTTACAGACATTGAAAGAAGAAGGCATTGGCTGCATTTCCTTCTCCCCGCTCGCGCAAGGCTTGTTAACTGATAGATATCTCGGCGGCATTCCCGAAGGTTCGCGTGCATCCAAAGCGCATGGCTTCCTCAAGCCTGCTCACATTACCGATGACAAGATCGCCAAGGTGCAAAAGCTCAACGCCATCGCCCAGCAACGCGGGCAAACCCTCGCACAAATGGCATTGGCATGGGTTCTACGCCACGAAACGATGACCTCCGTGTTGATCGGGGCGAGCAAGATCAGTCAAATTGAAGATGCGGTTGGGATGTTGAATAAGGTGGAATTTTCAGGGGAAGAGTTGCAAGAAATCGAAAATATCTTAAAGTAAAGAAGTAAACAAAAAGACCTCCGAGGTTTTGAAAACCTCGGAGGTCTGCATTTAAGAATCATCCTCGCCAAATCTTGAAATCTTTCAAACTCGAACCACCTAAAAATTCGCGCACGATGGAATTTGACGGAACCAGACTCACATCCAACGGCAGGAACCAGTCGAGGAAAGCCAGCAGGCGGCGGGCTTCGATGTATTCGATGGCGTTGTGTGGAACCTGTCGCAACAAAGGTTCTGCCAACGGTTTCAATACCGAGAGTTCATAGACCAACGCTGAGTTGAACATCACATCCGCATTTTCTTGATACGGGAAGATATGCCGCTTCTCGCCACGCCGCACCGACTCCCAGCGTGAAATGGTGGCGTGTGCCGAATATCCGCGTTCACGCGCGTCGCGCACGATGCGGCGGATGAGACGCGTGTCCGTCGTTGAGACGCGGTTGTGGCGGTCTAGGTTGAGCTGGGTCAGGGCGGAGACATAAATCCGAAACGCTGAACCAGCCCAATGGTCGGGGATGAGGCGGGGATTTAATCCATGAATGCCTTCGAGGATGAGTGGTTGTCCGTCGCGCAATTTGACCACATCCCCATCTTCGCTTCGCCCGGTCTTGAAGTTGAATCGCGGAAGTTGAACTTCTTCGCTACTGATAAGCTTTTCGATATCGCGTGCGAGACGCTTGAGATCGAGCGCTTCGATGGCTTCGAAATCATGTTCACCATTTTCGTCACGCGGAGATTTTTCGCGGTCAATAAAATAATGATCCAACTCAAGCGGATACGGCGAGATGCCGCGCGCCAGCAATTGCACAGCGAGGCGGCGCGACGATGTGGTTTTGCCAGACGATGACGGACCGGCAATGAGAATGATGCGCGAATTTTTTTCCGCGATATGTTGAGCGGTATCGGCAATGCCCTGCTCGTGCAAGGCTTCAGAGACGAGCACGATCTCATCGGCGCGACCCGATTCGATGGCATCGTTCAATGCACCGACGCTATCGATGTGCAATGTTTCGAGCCAGTTGCCATACTGGCGAAAAGTTCGGATCAATTTTGGATAATTGCCCAGCGGCTCAAGTGTGGTCGGCGCATTCCGGCGCGGATATTGAAGGATGAAACCGCCATTGACCTTCTTCAACGCAAACCATTTGAGATAGCCCGTGGAAGGCGTCATGTAGCCGTGCATGTAATCCATGAGACCGTTGAAAGCGTAAAGGGTCAGGTATTCCTTGCGACGATACTTGAGCAGACGTAATTTATCTTCTTGCCCGCGTTGGGTGAAGTAATCGACAGCTTCTTGAATGGGAACTTCGCGGCGTTCGAAGGCGTGATCTTCGGAAACCAGCTTGCGCATTTGCTTTTCGAGTGTATCCAGCTCGGCTTGCGAAAGAGCGGCGCGACCTTTGACCTCGCAATAAAATCCGCCTGACGAAACGGAATGGTCAATGTTCAAATAACCATCAGGAAAAATCTGCGAGAAGGCGATCTCCAACAGGAAGATGACCGAGCGGCGATAAATGCGGGCACCATCGGCACTGTCCATGGTGATAGGCGTGCAGGTGGATTCAGACTTGATGGGATAGGTCAGTTCGTGGATCTCGTTATTGATGATCGCTGCAACAATCGGCGCGGTGAAAGTATCTTTGATCTGCGCAAGGAACTCCCCCACCTGCGTGCCGCGCGGACCGGTTAACGTTTTGCCATTCGGCAGATGTACTTCGACGTTCGGGTTGGATTGGGTGATGTGGATCATGAGTTACAGGTTATAGGTTGCAGGTTTCAGGTTGGGAACCTTCAACTTGAAACTTTCAACTTTTTATTTTCGACAACAATTTCTCCGGTTTACCCGCGAACTCTTCGAGCGGGATTTCTTTCTTTGTTAGTGCCAGTAAGGTTTCGGTTAGAACTTTGTTCACCGGTGTCGGAATGCCGCATGCCTTTCCTTCGCGGACTACTGCCCCGTGAAGGAATTCCACTTCGCTTTGTGGGCGACCGGAGTACAGGTCAATGTGGAAAGATGGCATCTTGGCACCGCGTCCGCTGCCTGCGGCTTTGGAGAGGAAGGGCTTGGAAAGCCAAAGCGGGAGCTTGGTGGCAAGCGCCAGTAATTTAACCGGCGTACCGGGCAGGTCGGTTACATCGAGGTTCATGGACTTCATCACAGCTAGGCACTCTTTGAGCATGTCTATTTCAAGTTTGTATAAACGCTTATCCGCGAAGACCTGCGCAGCGGTCATATTGAGAATGGCAGAGGTGGGATTGGATACCAAATTGGTGAGCATCTTCGACCACTTCATGCTCAAGGCATCGGGATACAAGTGGCATTTGAGATAGGCTTTATCTAACGCGGCGACCAGTTTCTCCGAAAGCGGATGCCCTGCCGCCACACCCACACCACGCAGCTTTTCGAGGACGATGTCGCCGGGTCCGCGCCTACCGATGGCGGTGGTGACGGTGCCGTAGATGACCTTATCCGCACCGAGGGCATTCGCGATGGTCGGTTCATTGTCCACGCCGTTGGAGAGGCAAAGCAGTGGTGGAAGTTTCTCTGCAAAAGGTTTGAGTCCCTCCATGGCAGAGACCGTATCAAAGGATTTCAACGCAAAGATACCCGCATCGAAGGGACCGAATTTCAAGGCATTTTCCAACGAAGGCTCGATCACAAAAGAGCGCGGCTCGACGATACTTGCATCTTTCGTGTTTCGCCTTTCATCCACTGTCAGGTCGAGTCTTAATCCCTTTGTTCTTAATTCCTCCACCATCTTCGGCTGTTCTACAAAGACAACCTGATAGCCCGCCAGCGCCAGCGAACCGCCAATATAGGTACCGATCGCACCTGCACCAAAGATGAGGAATTTGAGATCGGACGATTGAGAAGAAGGAAGGGACATGGTTGGTTTCGTTTCCAAATTTTAAGAGGGATTAATAAAGAGTGAATCGTGAATTTGAATATCACATTTCACTCTTCACGACTTAAGTATTATTCAGCATCCGCCCAATGGGCATGGTCATTAACTTTATCAATTGCCCAGCGATGCTGGTTGGGGAAGTAGAGAAGCTGGGCAAAAGCCGTATTGCCAAAGCGAAAGCGCGTCCCGGCGTTGTTGGCTTGCGGCACAATGCCGACAATCGCGTGCATGACCTGATTCAACAAACCGCCATGCGAGACGATCAAATATCGCGCAGGGTCGCGTTTAAGCAAATCATGCAGTGCTTGCCCAGCACGCAAAAATAACTCCCAATCCCCTTCGCCGTCATTACCGACCGGGTCATAGGGCGTAGTGAAATCGGGATGTTGAAAATTATGTCGGACTTCGTGCGCTGTGAGACCAGAAAATTCACCATTGTCACGCTCCAGCCAGAGCGGTTCAAACTCCAACGAAAGCTCAAGTTTTGAAGCAATAATTTCCGCCGTCTCACGCGCCCGCGAAAGCGGACTGGAGATGACGTAGTCGAACTTCATTTTCTCGCGCTTCCAACGCTCTGCCAGGGCTTTTGCTTGAGAACGTCCACGGTCGGTCAGCGGATAATCTGACTGTCCCTGCCAACGTGACTCGGCATTCCCCACCGACTCACCATGCCGCAGCAAGGTAACCTGAAAAATTTTGTTCTTATTTTCCGTCATTGGATATCTGCCCCTTTACAAGATAAATGGGTCGGCGTTTGACTTCCTGAAAAATATAGCCAACGTACACACCGATAAACCCAAGCAAGATCATGATGATACCGCTCGCGATCAACATCACCCCCATCAACGAACTCCAACCGCGTTCCACCTGTTGAGTGTTGCCCGTCAGCCATAAAGATAAGACATAGAATAACTGCACACCAGCCAAGACAAAGAAAACAAACCCTGCACTCAAACCGATGTACAATGGCGCAAGCGAGAAAGAGAAGATCGCATCTGAAGCCAGCCGCACCATTTTTCCAAGTGAATACTTCGACTTGCCTGCAATACGCTCCGGTTCGTGATACGGCAAAATGACGCTGTTGTAGCCCATCCATGAGATCATGCCGCGCAGAAAGCGGTGATACTCGTGCATCGAACGCACTCCATTCAAGGCATTACGTGAAAGCGCGCGAAAGTCCGCGGCGCCCTGCAAAACCTGTGTGCCGCTAATGCGATTAATAAGCCAATAGAAAAAGTTGGAAGTAACCTTCTTGAACGATGCCGCGCGATCTTCTTCGATACGCTGCCCCTGCACGATGTCGTAACCTTGGTCAATGAGATCGATCATTTTGGGAATCAACGCCGCAGGGTGCTGCCCATCACCATCCATTGAGATCATCACGTCGCCCTGTGACGCGTCCATGCCTGCCGTCAGTGCGGCTTGGTGACCAAAGTTGCGGCTGAGCTGGAGCAGGGTCACTCTTGGGTCGTTGGCAGAGATCCCTCGAAGCGTATCCGCTGTCCCGTCGCTTGAGCCGTCATCCACATAGATGAATCGAAAATCATATGACAGTGCATCCACCACCTGGCGGACGTCCGCATACGTTTTCTCAATCGCTTCTGCTTCGTTATAAACGGGAATGACGAGGTCTATTTGGAGTTTGGATTTTCGCCGTGGAGACATCGGGAAGATTCTACCACGCGGCTCACCACCGGACCCGGTGCCTGTCTGCCAGCAAACGGAGCGTTCTCTCCGCCTCGGCATTTTTCCGCTCTATGCTCCAGCCGAAGGCATCTGCCAACAAACCAGCACATTCGAGCACGGACTCGCGTGAAAGTTTGCCGAGCATGGCAAGCATGGTGCGACGCAGGAGCAGGTCGTCGAGATGTTCAACGCGCTCATGCTGCGCAAGGAAAAGGATCTCGCGTTTGGAGTAATTCGGCAGGGAGCTCAGCGGCGCATCCGTTTCGAGCTTCATAAAATCTGCGATAGTTTCAACGAGCGTGCCATAACGCTCAAACAGGGTTTCAAGACGTTCGCGCGAAAGTCCCGTCCACGCGGCGAGACCATTGATGTATTTCGCACGGTCTTCGCTCGTGCGCGGATAATTACGCCCACCACCGACAGGCAGGTCGCTTGTAGTCTTGCTGCGAGTGATGCCGAGGAATTGCAACGCCTTGTCTGCCACTTCTTCCGAGAAAGCACGGAAGGATGTCCACTTGCCGCCAACCAAAGAGTAGACTGGGAAAAGCAGATTCGTCCAGTCACCGCTCAACACTTCGATGTGATGGTCGCGGCTGTATTGTCCGGTGGATTTTGCCACGCTGTTCGCCAGCGGACGCACACCTGAAAACGCAAAGACAACGTGTTCGCGAGTCACTTTGATAGTCGGGAAAACACGTGCAGTGAGTTCCAGGAAGTAATCCACTTCTTCATCCGTGCAATTGGCTTCATCAGGGTGATCGATCTTGATATCAGAGGTGCCGATCAGCACGCGGTCTTGCATCGGGAAGATGAGCACAATGCGCCCATCTTTATTTTCAAAGAAGAATTCATTGTTGCCAATGGCAGCACGCAATTCGGGGTGATCCAGAATAAGGTGTGATCCCTTAGTGCCACCAATGAACTTGGTCGTCACGCCCAGGCTGTGATTGGCAAAATCGATCCACGGACCGGCGGCATTGATGACCAACTTAGGTTCAAGCTCAACCGTTTCATCGGTCAACTCATCACGCAGGATAACATTTTTACCAGAGCCACCCACCAAGCTGACATAATTCAACGCGCGGGCATTTTCATTTTCCGCTTCGGCATCCAACATGATCTCAAGTGCGAGGCGCTCGGGGTTGGAGATCAGCCCATCATAATAGACCGCCGTGTTGACGATCTCAGGATTTAACTTATTCCATTTTGAAAGCGATTCAGTACGGGAATAGAACTTGTGGCGCGGCACCGTGCGCTGACTACCGGTGTAGGCGTCATACATCATCAACCCTAATTTGATGATGACCGAACCACGCTCGGAAGGTTTATCGAGCCAACCTAGGAATTTCAACGGCGCATTTAAAATGCCAGAAAGATACTTGAACATGGGGATCGTCGTCGGCAACGGCTTGACGATGTGCGGCGCATTCTGGATCATGCGGTTACGTTCTTTAACCGCCTCGCGCACTAAACGGAATTCACCGTTCTCAAGATAACGAATGCCGCCGTGTGCCATGTGCGAAGATGCTGCGCTCGCCCCCGAGCAGAAATCTCCCCTATCAACGAGCAACACGTCAACGCCATTCAAAGCCAGATCACGGAAGGTGCCAATTCCATTGATGCCCGCGCCCACGATCAGCACAGACACTTGCGGGTTTGTTTTTAGTGAGGAGAGAATTTCAGAACGGTTCATAACGTTATCCCTTTACAATGATATATAGATTGTACGATGATTTTTACTTTTGTGGGCTGCTCGGATGGACATACGACTAGCCTCCGGCAAGATGCAAAACACACCAAAAGCATCTACTTACTCATTTGTTAACCAAAGGATTCTCAAGAGCCGATAAAATCTCAAGAAAAATGAGACGTCATGTCCAAGATCATCCAAAGCAATGGTAAGATCGAAATCACTGAAACCATGTCTACTAGAATTCGTGTGTTTCTTTTCCTCCTAGGCTTACTCCCATGGCTTGCTCCCTACGAACTGCTCATCAAACCCGGCTGGTCAGGCTTCAACGTTATGACGTTGTTCTTCGCTGCAATCTCCCTTAGCGCCATCGCAATCAGCCTTGGTTTCATCGGCGCAGCGGTTTTTGGTATGAATCAAACCGCCATCTTTGATCTCACCGCCCGCACCATCACCCACCGCTACGAAACCGCCGTCAATGCCTTGCGGACAAAACGTTATTCATTCAACGACTTGACCAAATCCGCAGTCCGTGAACATAACTGGGATAACGGACCCAACACCTACAGCCTCGAAATCTATTTCAAAGATGGGCATAAGATACTATGCGGAGATTTTGCATCCCGAAAAGAAGCAGAAGAAGTATTGAAATACTTATAGGATGAATATGGAAAATATCAATAAAACCATTCTTGTGATTGGCGGAACAGGCATGCTTGGTAAACCTGTTGCCCAACAACTCAAAGCAGACGGATTCAGTGTCCGCTTGCTGGCGCGCAATCCTGAAAAGGCGCATAACCTATTAGGCTCTGGCTATGAAATCGTCAAAGGCGATGTGGATAGCCCCGCTGCTCTAAGAGAAGCAATGAACGGTGTGGATGGAGTCCACATCAGCCTGAAAGGCGGTCCCACCGAAGCAGACTTCGATCGCATGGATCATCTCGCCACGCGCGATATTGCCAATGCTGCGAAAGAACTGGGCGTCGGGCGCGTGACGATTCTCTCGGCGTATGCCGTCAGCGAGGAAAAGGCAGATACGCCAGAGAGCAGGTCAAAGGTCAAGGGCGAAGCGGCACTAAAATCCAGCGGTGTGCCATACACCATTTTCCGTGCTTCATGGTTTATGGAAACTTTGCCCTTGTTCATTCAAGGCAAAAGCATTTCATTGATCGGGAATCAAACTCATCCACTTCATTGGATCGCCGTCGAAGATTATGCGCGCATGGTCTCGAAGAGTTATCAAACAGATGAGACCCTGAACAAGGAACTTTATATTTTTGGACCCGAAGCCTACACAATGGGCGAAGCGATGAAAATATACGCTGCCCATGCAGGCGTGAAAGTTTCACCAATGTCCACTCAAATGCTTGCAGTGTTAGGCGCTCTAACCTTCAACGCGGAATGGAAAGGCATGGCGGTGCTGATGAAGCATTATGAAAATTGGGGCGAAGACGGTTCGCCTGAAGAAGCCAATCGGTTGCTCGGAGCACCACAAGTGACGTTGCAGGAATGGTTAAATAAATCCTTGACAAATCAATAAACTAAATATAAACTATATTTAGTTATGAGTTATTCACTCTCGTTCTCCCAAGCCATATTCGTCGTCCTCTTTGTCGGGGATAAAGTCGCGCAGGATTATTTTGACTTTGTCCCGACGAAGGAATTGTCCACCGCGTTGAACATTCCCAACCCGTCGGCAGTCAAGATTCTCGGCAGTCTTGCCAGCGCAGGCATCATCGAAACCCGCGAAGGCTCACGCGGTGGAGTACGTTTGGCAAAACCCGCCCAGCAAATCACCCTGCTGGAAGTGTTCACCGCCATTGAGACAGGCAAGCCCATGTTTCGGCAGGATCATCAACTACGGGTAACTGGAGAAAAGCCCACCCGTGCCCAACAATCTGTATATGCAATTCTCACAGATGCGGAAACCGCCATGAAAACCAGATTGGCGCAAACAACAATTGCTGATTTGATGGCGACCTTTTACAAGAAGTAATATTTTTTTGCTTATTACTATATATAATTTATATGTAGTATATAGATAACCAACAAAATAAGGAGATTGAAAAATGAAAGTACAAGAACTATCAAATATAAAATGGTATCACTATGTAGCAAATTTTTTTGCCGGGATGATTCTTGCAAATGTTGTCCCACATTATGTCAATGGCATTTCCGGCAACCCATTCCCATCCCCTTTTGGCAATCCACCGGGTTTGGGTAATTCATCGCCATTAAGTAACGTGCTGTGGGGGGCGCTTAATATGGTCATCGGATATTTGCTCTTCAGGTTCAGCAAGGTTTCAGAAAAAAGAATCGTTTCATTAATCATTTTCTTCGCTGGCATTGTTTGCCAGGGGGTGATATTAAGTATTGCGTTTTCACGTTAATAAAATTGTCTCAACCTGGCAGTTGATTTGATGACGAACCGCCATAAGAAGTAATACTTTTTGCATACAACCACATGGATTCCATGTCTGGTTTTAGAAAATCAAAATAAGGAGATAAATTATGAAATTGAAAGTTTTGCTGCGCCTCATCGGAGTTGTGCAATTAATCCTCGGAGCCTTCTATCTGTTCCTGCCTCTGCAGTTTTTGTCCATGCAAGGGCTCTCGACCCCCGGAGCCGATAACGCCTATCCACTCGGAATGCTCGCCGCCCGCTTTTTGGCGTATGGCATCGGCATGTTGGTGATTGCCAACCAACCTGAGAAACACGTATTTTGGATCAACAACATGATTCTGATTCAAGCCGTAGATTTGGCTGTGGGAATTTTCTATACCGCAACAGGCGTTGTCGCACTCGCCCACTCGGGCTTTCCCATGTTCAACGCAACACTGTTCATCATTCTGTTATGGTTGTGGCGTCCGAAAACGGCGCAATCGTGATCGCGCCCCTACTCTTCACATGGCTACAAGGCGCGGATTTTTACTTCGACCTTCACAAGGAAGCGGTTGAATCCTTGCCTGCTGGCAATGGCAAACAATGGTTGGATATTGGCAGCGGACCTGGGCTGGTCGCCCGCCTTGCCGCAGAGCGGGGCTACCGCGCCCTCGGCATCGACACCGACCCGCAGATGGTCACCGCCGCCCAATGGATTGCCCGCCACAGCCACTCGCCTGCGGATTTTCAAACGGGCGACTTTACCCGCCTGCCAGCGGAATCTGCACAGGTGGTCTCTGCCGCCTCCCTGCTCGCGGTCCTCCCCGACCGTGAAGCGGGTCTGCGTTCACTTTGGCGTTTGCTACGCCCAGGCGGGACTCTGCTCATCGTTGAGCCGACTCATCAAATGACCAGCGCAAACGCCCGCCGCGCCATCCAAAACGGACTTCCCAAAAAACGCATCGCAGGTCTACGAATGTGGGCAAACGCCAGGCAGGGAAACATCGTTGACCCCTCCATGTACGAAACCCTTGGCGCAAAATCAATCTATTTCCAGCCGCTGTTGCATGGCTTGGTGGGTACATGGGTGATCCAGAAATTTAGTTTGGCTGAGGCACCCGCTTAACCAAAGTAACATTGGAAGAGTGGTGCGAACGTATTAAAATAACTTCCTAAACATTCGGAATCAAAAGCGCCTCTAGCTCATGAACTGGAGGCGCTTTTATTTATTCATGGTACATAGTAATCAATGTAAAGATGCGGACGGTCCGTTTGTTCAATGGCATCGCCACTGTAGAACGTCAGGAAATCTGCAGCGAGGTCATCGTTATCATCAAATTGGAACCCTAGGCGAAGCTGTGTGTTCCCAGTCTTGTTGATGTAAGCAATCGCATTCGGGGTCAAGATTGCCCAATACCACCCACCCACCGCATTATTTTGAATGAGTGCGGCTGCGCTCAAACTAGCTGGAGATTGAAAATCCATCGGCTGCAAAGCGTTGATCTTGAAGGGACCAAAGTTGCCATAGGGTCCGTAACAAATATCCACAAGCATATTTCCATGCGTAAAGAACGGATCGGTTCCCGCGACACCTTGTATCTTTATCATCAAGATCGCCTGCGTAATAATCGCGTTATCAGGCAGATAATGCGTGGGGAAATGCAAGATCGAACGGTATTGACGATCCTGTGCATCATCCCCAACCTGGAAGGTGCCATCTACCGAATTCTTTGTACCACCCGTATTGCTGTTCTCATTCGTTTCGAGGATCCAACCGTCATTCCTGCCATTCGAGCGCAATTTCTCTGTCTTTACCTCGTTAACCTTTTTACTGATCGAGTAGAACGGTCCAGCGAAATTTCCATTTCCTGCACCTATCCCACCGAGCGGATTGCCAACCGCGTCTACAAGGCTATCGTCATCCACAACGCTGAGTTGAATAGTTCCATTGCCTGTCCCTGTGGCGACAGTAACGATTGCCGTACTAGCATCAATGGATAACTCAGGGATCATCACACCTGTCGGTCCATTGGCAGTCAATGCAAACTGACTGACATCGACCCAATGCACAGGTTCAGAATAAACCACACTGAAATGAACAGTTTCCGCCGCAGTGGGATCCGGGTCAATGCGCGAGATGGAAATCACCGTCGGCGCAGTCCGATCAAAGGCATACACTTCTCCGCTGGTGAAGTTCCCTGTGCTCATACCAAGCCCGCCCAGTGGAACCAATAGTGCATCGCGAATGCTATCATCATCCATCAAATCAAGCCGCAAGGTGCCATCCCCAGTGCCCGCACTCGCCGTCACCGTATATGAAGTTCCTTCGCCGAGCACCTCCGATACGAATGCGCCACTGACCCCACCTGTGGGAACCAACAAGAAATCGCTGACATCCACACCCGTGACCGGCTCTGAAAAATTCACAACAAAGCGAACGCTGCCGCTATTTGTCGGAGATAGGTCAAGCCGCACGATACTCGTCACAGCAACCATACTTTTATCCACCGTGTAAACTTCACCAGATGAAAAACTTCCGTTCCCTACGCCCGCACCGCCAAGCGGATTTTGTGGAACGTCTTTGATACTGTCATCATCAACCACATCCAAACGGAGCGTACCATCGCCAGTCCCCGTATCCACGCGGATGATGTAATCGCTTCCTTCTCCGCTGACAGTTGAGATGACCGCCCCAGAAATTCCGCCACCGCTAGTGAGAGCAAAATCAGCCACATCCACACCAGTGACCGGTTCTGAGAATTTGACAAGAAAATCCACAAACTGATCGGCAGCTGTGCTGCATCCATTCGGACAGCCATGTTGAACGGAAGTTACCGACGGGTTGAGATCTGGCGCATATGTCATTTGCTTGACAAAGATATCGCGCACGCCATTGGTATCATCTGCCACGAATGAGCCAGCACTGGAAATAAAAGTGAATAAACTACCATCGGCTGAGATCGTGGGTAATGCCGCGTTGCCAGAATAATCGCTGGTGCGGTTCACCACCACTGCGGTGGTATTCGCCACAATATCGTGGACATATAACCAGCGATCCGGCATTCCATCGCCCTTATCATCAAAGCTGAAGATGATGTACCGTCCGTTGGCAGAGATTTCCGAGGAATCGGATTCACCTATCATTGCGAAACCATTTTGATACGACGCCAATGTAGTGCTGCCAATTTGCATATCGCGCACGTAGAGATGTGAATATCCATAGGTCTCTATGGTGGTGAAATCATTCGAAGAGGTGGAAAACGTCACATACCGCCCGTCACCCGAGATGGAAGGTTCAATCGAAGAATGGTCGCCTTGCACTCCGCTCGAATTGACTGAAGCGCGCACGATCTGCCCGGTCTGTATCGAGTAAACAAAAACATCCATGACCTCGTTCGTATCATCAGGGACAAAGTTCGTGGAACGCGAATTGAAAACAATAAACCGCCCATCCAGAGAAATACTGCCATCTAAGCCGCCAGCGTTGCCAGAGACAGTGACGCCGGCGGTCGTCCCCAATTGCATGTCACGTACAAAGAGATCCCCCACACCATTCGTATCGTTCGGAACGAGATTATCCGCATCCGAGTCAAAAACCACAAAACGTCCATCCCCTGAAATAGATGCAGTCATCGATTCGTTGTTCGGCTCGCCGCCTGTCAAACTCAAGGAAGCACGCGCTACGGTTCCAGTGACCATGTCTTTGACATAAATATCGCCATAACCGTTCGTATCGCCTTCGACAAAGTTAGTCGAGCCAGATTCAAACGCCACGAAACGCCCATCTGCCGAAACGGATGGTCCGCCTCCCCCGCTGTTCGCCTGTTCACCAGTCGCCGTCACCGAAACGCGGACGGTGGTGCCCAATTGCAGATCACGCAGAAAGACATCGCCAACCCCGTTCGTATCGTCCAGCACGAGGTTGGTCGCTTCCGAGTCAAACGCCACAAAACGCCCGTCAGCGGAAATATCGCCAATGTACGATATGGCGTTCGCCTGCATCTCATTCGAATCCACCGAAACGCGAGTAACCACCCCCGCCGCGCGAATCTGAACCGCACTGCCTGTTGATGTGAGTGAAAGCATAAGGACGAATCCAATCACCATCTGCCAAATAGATTTAGAAAACCTGGGATTCATAACACACTCCTTTCTTGCACAAAACCTTCCCCGCTCGTTTTACACTTTCATCATATAACTATAAAAGGATGCATGATGATTGCAATAGCGTGCTAAATTTTCCCTAAAACTTCCTTGATTTTGGTACTTAATAAAGGGCGTCGAAAGTTATATTTTAGATTACGAGATAAAATACCTAGACTCGCTTCAGTAGGAAGGACAAAATGAAATTTCAGATCACTCACATTAGTACGGCAACGATGCTTTTGGAAATTGGAAACCTGCGTCTCTTAACTGACCCGGTCTTTGACCCTGCTGGCGGGAAGTATTATTTTGGCTGGGGCACGGGTTCAACCAAACTGACCGCGCCTTCTGTTTCGGTTGATACATTAGGCAAGATTGATGCCGTGCTATTGAGCCACGATCATCACGAAGATAATCTCGATAAAGCTGGTCGTGCCTTTTTACCCAAAGCCAAACGTGTGCTTACCACAACCTCTGGCGAAAAACGTTTGCGCGGCAACGCCGAAGGGATGGCAGATTGGCAAAGCACTATCTTGGAATCTGGGAATACCAAAATTAAAATCACCGCCACGCCCGCCCAACACGGA